>NZ_JAWOWJ010000006.1:0-265994 GCF_033340495.1 Vibrio sp. 1249-1 | reverse complement strand
ATCTACCCACCGAGTGCTTTGAAGTGCGAAAGTTATCGTCATTTCCTAGCGAGCTGTAACCCGATTCCTAGTCTCGTTTTAACTCGCCGGAAAGACCCTATCTTGAAGCTGCTCCAATACCTAGGGTTGTGGCGAGCAATATATCTTCCAACATCCGTCATCCTGAACAGCGAGGGACGAGCGTGATTCAGGAGCTCCCCACCGAGAGCTTTGAAGTGCGGAAGTTATCGCTATTTCCTAGCGAGCAGTAAACCGATTCCTAGTCTCATTTAAACTCGCTAGAATGACTCTAACTTTAGTTCATGGTGCGGAGCCTAAGTATTAATATCAACCCACCAACTCTTTACGAATGATCTCCGCACCCGCACTTAACGCATTGAGCTTAGCGGTCGATACTTCACGAGACAAAGGCGCCATACCGCAGTTGGTACATGGGTAAAGCTTGTCGGCATCAACGTACTTCAACGCCTCTCGCAATGTGTTCGCTACTTCTTGTGGCGTTTCAATTTCGTTGGTAGCGACGTCAATCGCACCAACCATCACCTTCTTACCGCGAATCAACTCAAGTAACTCAATAGGCACTCGTGAGTTATGACACTCAAGCGAGATAATATCGATATTTGACTGCTGCAATTTAGGGAATACTTCTTCATATTGTCGCCATTCAGTGCCTAGCGTTTGCTTCCAATCTGTGTTCGCTTTGATGCCGTAGCCATAGCAGATATGCACCGCCGTTTCACATTTCAGCCCTTCAATCGCACGCTCTAAACATGCAATGCCCCACTCGTTCACATCATCGAAGAACACATTGAACGCAGGTTCATCGAATTGAATGATATCGACACCTGCCGCTTCAAGCTCTTTCGCTTCTTGGTTGAGGATCTTTGCAAATTCCCAAGCCAGCTTTTCACGGCTACCGTAATGATCATCATAAAGTGTGTCGATCATCGTCATAGGGCCTGGCAGCGCCCACTTGATAGGTTGCTTAGTTTGCTGACGCAAGAACTTGGCATCTTCAACAAACACGGGCTTTGTGCGGCTTACTGGGCCAACCACAGTCGGAACACTTGCTTCATAACGGTTGCGAATGGTCACCGTTTTGCGGTTTTCAAAATCTACGCCGCTTAAATGCTCAATAAAGGTCGTCACAAAATGTTGCCGAGTTTGCTCGCCATCACTGACGATATCAACGCCTGCCAGTTCTTGTTCTTGCAAAGCGACACGTAGCGCATCGCGTTTGCCATCAATCAGTTCTTCACCTTGCAGTTTCCACGGTGACCAAAGTTTTTCTGGTTCGGCCAACCAAGAAGGTTTCGGTAAGCTGCCAGCCGTTGAAGTCGGTAATAGTGTTTTCATCGTCATTCCTTTCTAGATTCTCGTTATCGATTACGCGCAGCTTGCAGACCATTGTTCAAGCACAGATTGATAAGGTTTGATGAAATGCTCCTCGGCAAATTTCCCTTGTTCAATCGCCAGTTGGCTGCGCTCTTCTCGGTCGTAAACGATTTGAGTTAGCGAGTGGTCTAGGTTTTTTAAGTTTGGCTGGTAGCAATTACCGGCAACCGCGTTGGCATTGTAAATCTCAGGTCGGTAAATCTTCTGGAATGTCTCCATCGTGCTAATCGTACTGATAAGCTCTAGGTTTGAATAATCGTTCAACAAGTCACCGAAGAAGTAGAATGCCAATGGTGCAACACTGTTTGGCGGCATAAAGTAGCGCACCTGTAAGCCCATCTTTTTGAAGTACTGCTCCGTCAACGAAGATTCGTTCGGCTGATATTCAAAGCCCAAAACAGGATGTTGGTTTTCGGTGCGTCGATATACCTTGTTGTCCGATACGCTCAGACAAATCACTGGCAGCTTTTTGAAATGCTGTTTGTAAGACTCAGAATTAACGAAAGCTTTGAACAGTTTGCCATGCAAGTCACCGAAGTTCGCTGGGATGCTGAACTGTGGCTGGTTTTTGTTGTGGTCCAACAGCAAAACGCTAAAGTCGTAATCACGAACGTATGAAGAGAAGTTATTGCCCACAATGCCTTCGATGCGCTCGTTAGTGTTGTGATCAACAATGTTAGTTTTGAGCACTTCAATCGATGGGAATGCTTCTCCACTACCTTGGATATCCATATCAACAGAGATGATTTCAAGTTCAACTGAGTAGCGGTCACCTTGCGCGTTATCCCAATATGCCAACGCATTAAAACGATTATCGATCATTCGGAGCGCATTGCGCAGATTCTCTCGGCGGTAGTTTCCGCGAGCCAGATTAGCAAAGTTGGTAGTGATTCGCGTGTTGTCTGATGGTTGGTAATTCTCATCAAAGCGAATGCTTTTGATAGCAAATGTGAAATCGTTATTCATCGTGAGTTGGTATCCTATTTCCTTAGATAAAGCAGACTTTTCCTAACTCTGTGCATGGGGACATTTTTTGTTTTTTGGTTTTCCCAATCGTTAGGTTGCACAGCACTTACGACGAACGGTTCGTACAAAAAACGACCGTCGCAGTGCCTAACACCAGAGCAGTCCTTTTTTTATACTTGCTTCACGAGTTGAGTAATATTGGTATTGTTTCACATTGAACATGAAGGAAATTCATAGTGGCAGTTCCAACCCTGAGAGAGCTATCGTAGATACTGTTTTTCATTGACACCAATACACGTAACTTGGCGAGCATATTGCCAATATGTGTAATTAAGAAACGGATAAGAGATTAGCAGTACGTAAACCAGTTTAAGCCGAGAAAACGCATTGTATGAACAAGGCACCAACTGGAATATAGGACAGCGTAACTTAAATAGCACTTTTCACACTCCATCGTTTATTCAAGCATTCGTTTAATTAGAAGTACGTTACATTTTATATTCTCGAAACATGATTATTTAATAATCTTATTTATTTCTTTTTCTATCTTTACCATCTTAAACGTAAAGTTTAATTTCCTGCTGTAAAAGCACATATAACTTCATACACGAACATGGCAACTTCATTGACGGACTTTATCACTAAACTATTACATTAAGCTCTAAAAAAATAATAACAAAAAACATAAACCACTGTTTTAATTTGAATTAAACCCATAAACCCGAGATAACCACATAACGATACTTTACTTAATTTGGTATAACAAAAAACCTAAAAATAACATGGCTAACATTTATAAAATTCACTTTTATCAATAGAAAATCTCAACAAAACATTAGAAAATTAAAATTAAGCAATAACTTAAAAAGACAAGACTTAATAACCAAATTCTTATTTATTATAGTTGAGTGGTGAATTTAAAAACTATGAGACATTAATCCCACGAATCTATCCTTTTTCTTTTTTTAATAAAAAACAAGATGCACTATTTCACCGCTCATTTATTGAGCTTGAATTTATAACCTGTCCATAATTATAAAGTGCCCATCAAGATGGTTTAAAACAAAAGTCTTTATGGGCTGACTAATAGGAAAAAATAATGGAAAAACAGCATCTTTCCGCGAGTATTATCGCACTCGCTTTACTTGGTTCTTTAGCACCAGCACATGCTGAAGATACATTGAAATCTTACACTTCGACATTGCTTCAGCTTGATGATGGTGATGCACGCTCGAAAAAAATCCGCTTAATTTATTCTTTAGAAAATGTCTGGAACCAATCTTTGCTACCAAATGGCGCTAAAGAAGCCAAGTTGATCCTAAATGGCGGTTCTGGCTTCGACATGACTAATGTTCCAAACAAAGAACAAATCTATGGTTTTGCCACTGGGGGAGATTACCGTTACACCGTTCCAACGGCTTTTAAGCTGGCACTGAGCTATTTAAATGGCGCCCCTTTACGCCACATGAGCCATGCTCCAGAAAACACCATTGCAACGGCATCTGTCAGTGAGTCGCTAGATTTTAACCTTGGATTCAGTGCTTCTACTTCTCCAAATATTAGTGGGGGAATCTCCTGGAGCAACCGTGTAACGTACGACCAGCCAGAGTTTCAAACGGTTGCCGATTTTAACCAAGCTAACGAAAGCATTAATTGGTTAATTGAAAACAAGACTATCCGCCATAATACGCCAGCTAAAGACTGGTTATTGTATCGTTGGACCAGTTGTGACATGGGTAATTTGATTGATTACAATGAGTTACCTGTCGTTATGCGTTCAGATTTTAAACCACAAGTCGGCGTCGTATATAGAAAAAATGACATTCAAGATGGCCTAGATACATCAGAGGTCAAGCTGGTTGCTGGTTGGCGAAAAACCAATTACTACTTTGGTCGCGACTGGTGTAGCTGGTATACCACTCCAGAAAATACCTGGAAGAAAAATCGTGATAGCAGTCAATGGACAGAGACTAGCCGAGCCGTAACTATCTCTTGGAATGACGATCTCTACCACTAACTTATTAGCCTGCGGCCACGGAATAAATAAGTGGCCGCCGTATTTACTAATGAAATAAACGGTAAGACATGACACATGACAAGTAACAAAAAACTCTTGACTGGATCGGTGCTAGCACTTGGTGCAGTACTCGCCATATTTCTGATTAATTCAAATAACAAGAATGCCCAGACCGAACCTGTTGCAAGCCTTGACGAGCAAATCAAGACAGAAGACGCTGCTACAATAAGTGTAACGCCTCCTGAGAGCGATGCTGCTCAAAAGGTGGTTACCACTCCAACACCACAAAGTGGCAATGATGATACTTCCGACGTCATTCCAGCTACACCTTGGATATCTGCCCCATTAAATGAACTGAGCAATGAACTGTACGATTTTATTGAAGCTGAACAGGTAAGTTACATCAGTACGACCGACTATCCATTCGACGAGCAAAAGCAAAAACAATTGCGAACATTAGCTAAGCAAGGGGTTCCTATCTTGTTTGACAATACGGAGTCATCCTATTTGGATAGCTACGGTGTCAGCGAAACCAAAGTCGTATCAGAGTATTTTGGTACGGCGTCTGAAGGTGATGTCATCATCGCTACCGGAGTACAGAATGCAGATGGCAGCATTCATTATCTAGTTTTGCCTTTGAAGAGCAAAGATCTCAACGATAACAGTAAATTGATTGAGGACACTAAGCTCGCAATCACTCTACTTAAAGAACAAAAGCATGACTTGATAAAAGAGAGACAAAACGAACATCGCGAATAAAAGTAAAGGGAGATAGCCTCTGTATCGCTATTTCCCTTAAAACTCAGTTCTCAATTAAGAAAAGCTCATTTCTCCCTACTTACCGGCACCCTATCCGAAATCACCTTGCCGTCTTTGATGGTGATGATGCGTTTAGTGCGCTCTGCCAGAGCGTTATCGTGCGTCACGATGATCAGCGTTCTACCTTCGGCGTGGAGTTGGTTGAACAAGGCTTCAATCTCTGCGCCGGATTTTGAATCCAATGCACCCGTTGGTTCATCTGCTAAGATGATTTGCGGATCGTTGACCAAGGCTCTGGCGATAGCAACTCTCTGCTTTTGACCACCAGAAAGCTGGTTTGGTTTATGGTCTAAACGATCCCCTAGCCCGACTTGCTCTAGCAATTTAGCTGCGCGCTGGCGACGTTCTTTGGCTTTGATGCCAGAGTAAACCAACGGCAGTGCCACGTTATCAAGCGCCGTCGCGTATTCCAATAAGTTAAAGCTTTGGAAGACAAACCCGATCTTTTGGTTACGAATGCCAGCCAACTCATTCGCACTTAAACTTGCTACGTTTTGGCCGCCAAGTTGGTACTCGCCATCGGTGGGCTTATCTAAACAGCCGAGCATGTTCATTAGCGTTGATTTACCCGAGCCAGACGGGCCAAGAATAGAAAGAAACTCACCTTGATTGATGGTTAAGTCTACGCCGTCGAGCGCACGTACTTCCGCCTCTCCGCTTGAGTAGTATTTGCAGATGTTGGTTAGCTCAACAAGCGGCTGGTTCGACATGTTCTCTCCAGAGTTATTGTTGTTATTCACTTTGTAGCGCCTCCAATGGGCTGACTTTTGCGGCTCGGTTTGCAGGTAACCATGCAGATGCCACACCAATTATCACTAAGGTGAGGATGACAATCGCGACAACGACCCACGACAACTCAGGGACAGGTTTACCCAGTTGTTCATAAAAGGCATTGCCCTCTAAAGGAATGGAACTGATGGCAGACACCAGCGCGTACGTCACGCCTAAGCCAAGCGCGCCCCCCATCATCATTGTCAATAAAGACTGCACTAAATAGTGCATGCGAATGGCCGTTGGGGTTGCACCGACCGCCATGCGCACGCCGATATCACGCGTAGATCGCTTTACGGTGGCATACATCACATTGGCGATGCCAACGCCAGCAACAGCTAACGTCACGAAGCCGATAATGCCAAGAAAACTCTGCAAACCTATCAGAAACTGCTGCATACTCTTTTGTTTAAGGAACATATCATCGACTTGGACGACCTGTTCATCACTGACACTTGCCCCGTGCTTACGGGCAATCACTTGCCTGATCGTCTTTGCTAAGGCTTCTCGGTCTACATCGGCTTGTGGTTGCACATTGATGCCACCAATTTCACCGTTGACATGAAATCGCTTCCACGTCGCTAACGGCACAAAGCTGGAATAGTTGATAAGATCCCCCAGTTCTATTTGGGCGCTGTTTTTCTCCAATACGCCCACAACGGTGAACTGCTCATTGCCGATTTTTACCTTTTGCCCCACAGGGTTGACTTGCAATGTGACTGTCGCAAACCAACTAAAGTCCTCATTCGGGTTGAATAAGTCGGCTGCCAGTTCATAACCCAGTACAACGACTTTGCGCGTCTCTTTTTGATCGAGTGGATTTAACCATCGTCCCCCCGCCATCGGCACCAAATTGGTCATGGATTGAAACTCGCTCGTGACTGCTAACGGCTCTTGCCATGAGCTTCTGTCACCAACGGTGATGCGCTCTTTCCACTTCGCAGTTGGCGCAACGCTTTTTACATCGGGTAATGCTCGAACGATCTCTGAATCGTCCATTTTTAACGTCAGAAACTTACCTTGGTGAAAAGCACCGTGGTCGACGGTGGCCATCCCTCCGGTCAAATAAATCAAGTTGCCGTTACCATTTTGTGCGGTTTTCAATACCCCCTGACGAATGCCCTCACCTACCGCCAACATAGCAGCGATACAGAGGGTCGCCCACGCTACAGCCAGAATGGTCAAACCCAATCTCAGCTTTTCTGCGGCCATTTCTTGGAAAATTTGTCTCATCGGTAACAACATGACTAGGCCCTCGCACTCAAAGCAATGACTGGCGTGAGACGCGATGCTCGCCTTGCTGGGAAATACGATGCCATCAATGCCAAGATAAGCGTCACAAGTAAAGACCAAGCAATGGAATCTGGCGTGATCACAGGTAAACCAATCCATTCCGGTAATGCCATGCTGCTTAGGACAGACACCACGGCATACGAAAACATCAGACCTAATGCCGTGCCCACAGCTACCAAAATAAGCCCTTCAAGAATAAACTGACTGAGTATGGATTTTTGAGTCGCCCCGATCGCCAAACGCACACCGATTTCACGCGTGCGCTCCGTGACAGATAAAAACATGATGTTGGCAACGCCAAGCGCACCGACCGCCATGGTCATCGCGCCACTCGCTCCGAGAAAAATCTGAATGCCACGCAAAATTCCACTGATGACCGCCGCACCTTCACTAAAATCGGGTAATTCGACCGCATCTTTATCACTTGGGTCAAAATGAAGCTGCTTGGCGAAAAAGTTCACGATATTTTGTCGAAACGACGGTGCATCCATCCCGTCTCTCGGCTTCATCAATACCATCCAAGGTTTCGCATCCCACAAATCGCGGTACGTTGTTTGAGGAATGAAAACCGTGCGGCTATCGCCGAATGAAATGCCAGTGTCCTCACCGACGGTTATCCCAATCACCAAAAACGGAATGCCGTTAACTTTGAGCCTATCCCCGATTTGGATTCCGCCCATTTGCGCAATTTGGTCGCCTAACACCGCCACGCGAGTGTGGTTGTCCATATCACTTGGTGACAGGTTTCTCGAACCGGATTGCAGCTTGCGTTGCATTAAAGGAAAGTAAGACATATCAATACCGCTGACCGTACTCGATAAGTTCTGTCCTTTGAGACTGGTGATATTCGCATCCCATTTGGCGTAAACGCTCGACGCCTGTTGCACGAAGCCCGACTGTTTGATCATGTCGACTTTTTCTTGTGGTATATCAATTTGGCGTCTTGAAGGTAACCCTTGCCACGGTTTACTGGTACTCGACGGAAACACCACTTGCACATTGTTAATCATAAATGAAAACGACTGGGTCTGATGGCGATAAAAGCCTTCGCCAAGTGCGATTAACACCACCACAGAGATCACGCCCCAAGCAATCGCGATAATGGCTAGCACGCTTTTCATGCGGTGCGCCATCAACGTTTGCCAAGTTTGCTGCAACAGGCTGCTCATGAATGAAAAGCCCGAGAGATCAACGCCATGGTATCGTCATCGAGTTTCCCTGCGGTTTGCAGTAAGCCGATTCTCTTACGCCAATAGCTGTACAAGTTGGTTTGCAGACTGTTTTTCGCCTCAAACAAGCTGTTGTGTGCACTGATAACTTCCGACACTTCAAGCAGACCAGCGTCGTAAAGTTTCTCTTTGCTTTGCAACACTCTGGCGCGCGACTCAACCAGCTCGTTCGCTATCAAAACTTGATTCCAGTTGATATCGACCTGCGTAAACTGCTGAATAACTCGTTTCTGAATATCAATTTCCACTCTACGCATATCTTGCTTGGCGTTTAAAATGTTCAACGATGCTTCGTCCACTCTCGCTCGCACTGCACCATTGAGGTCAATCGGCAAACTCAAACTAATCCCAGCGTTAAACTCGCCGTTTGAACGATTGTCACCATCGCTGTAGCCCACACTGCCTTTGACGGTCGGGTAGTATCCACCTTTAGCTGAATCTTTCGCGAACTCGCTCGCTTTCACCATCTGCGCCGCTACCAACAGCTCTGGACTGCTGTCTTTCGCCAGCTTTAGCCATTGATCCAGAGAGTCCACCAGCATCGGCGGCTGAATTAGAGAATCCGTTCGAATTTGGTCGACACTCTCCGGCATTTGATTGATTAACGCCGCAAGCTCTGCTTTTTTCACTTCGAGATCGGCTTTTGCATTGAGGATACTTGCTTGCTCAGAGACTTGATTCGCTCGCATCTCTTCAACATCAACCGACTTCACTTTGCCTGCTCGATAGCGTTTCTCAATGATGTTGAGAAGTTCTTTCCCCTCCTCCAGCTTGGACTGTGCCAATTTGAGGTCGCCCTGTGCGCTTGCCACATCTAGGTAAGCGGTGAGCAACTTCTGCGCAAGCTCGTTATGTGATTGAGATAGCTCTAACTGTGCTTTAAGATAATTGGCATTCGCTTGATCCAGTTCCGACCACAAGCTGCTATCCCAAATAGTTTGAGATAAGGTAGCGCCGTAACTGTTGGAATGGCTTGAGGACTCATTCCAATCCGCTGACGCACTGGCACTTAAACCCGGCAATAACGCACTGCGGCTACTCTGTACGCCAACCTCGCCAAGCTGGACGCCGATTTTCGCTTTTTCGTAATTTGGATCGTTCTGCTTTGCTTGTTGCCAAGCTTGTTCAATAGAAATTGCGTAGGTCGGCAAACTGAGCGTGGCAGCCAACAATGCAAAGGCGATTGTTGATCGTTGCAGCTTAACCATGCGCCGCTCCCATCATACTGTTGTCGATAACCTCTTCATCAAGCTCCACGCCGTCAAGCACTTCGACATTGATGCCATCTGACAGACCGAGTTTCACAGGTTGTTTATGAAACCCTTGTTCTGAGCTGTCGGGGATCAGAACATTCGGTGCGTCACCATCAAATTGCAGAGCGCGCTCCGGTAGCGTGAGCACGTTTTCAGAAGTCTTCAGAATGATTTGAGCCGTCGATGAAAAACCAGAACGAAGCAACACATCTTGTGGGATCTTGAGTTCTCCCACTTCAACCTCAAAACCGTTATCAAAACTTTTAGCCGAAGCGTTGCCTTCTGGTGAGTTAAGGTTCTCAGATTGAATCGCCACTTTGGTTAGCACACCAGAAATCGCCACATCAGGATAAGGCGCAACCGTCAACATAACGGGCATTCCCGGAGACAACTGCGCAGCATCATGCTCACTGACGCTACCTTTAAAAATCAGACTGTTCATGTCGGCCAATGACATCATTTCAGTCGCGGCTTGGCTTGATTGAGTCGAGATGATCGGCTCTCCGACCTCAACTTTCTGGTTGAGTACCGTGCCATCAATTGGCGCGTAGATCGTCGACGTTAAACGCGCATCACCGATAGACGCCTCACCACTGCGGATGAGTTCGAGATTCTGGCGCTTTTGCAATACGTCCGCTTGCGCAGATTTGACTGCCGAGCGCGCACTTACGTATTCGTCGTAGTTACTTGGAATAATGTCCTGCTTGACCAAGCTTTCTAAGTTGGACAGTTTTTGTTTGGCGGATTCCAGATCGGCTTCACTACGCATGAGTTCTGCCGATGCATCCGTTAATGCTTGGGGGGTTGGGTTTGGACGCACTTTGATCAGCGGCTGGCCTTGCTTCACCTTTTCACCAACTTTCGCATAAATTTCACCAACGATACCGTCGATTTGTGACTTGATAGACACGGAGTGTGCAGGGACAATTTTACCAACAGCCACCGCTTGTTTTTCAATCGTGCCTTTTTCCACAATCAATGTAGGCAGCAATTCTGGTTGAGCGGCAGATTGGAGATAGAAATACGTACCACCGCCGAGCAGCGCAATGCTCACAGCGGAGACAAGCCAACGTTTCGTCATTATTTATTCCAACAATTATTGGGTAGTCTAATGACTACTCCTAAAACACAAAGTTGAAGGAATAATATCCTGCTTTAATAGCGGTATGGTTGTCACAGTTGGTATGGTTTTGTCAGTCGCCTCTGACAATCAAAGACTAAAAAAATCTCGAGGAATCATTCAGCAAAGGCGCTGTCTACGATGGCTACTGACAAGCTCTGTAACCGCTCGTTTCAACCGCTATCAATTTAATTCTGAACAATGTGCAAAATGGCGCTGTTCGATATCCTCCAATCGCATATCCATACAGTCTTGCGCCTCACGTCCTAGAGCAGGAAAAACTGCATGCGCTTTTAAAATGCCTTGGCTGATAAAGCCGCATTTCTCCAACACACGGATACTCGCGTGGTTGCCAATATGCGGGGCGGTGCGAATGCGCGTTATACCCAAGCTTTGCAGGTAGACAACGCCAAGTTTGCAGGCTTGGGTTGCATAGCCTTTTCCCCGATAGCGAGCAGAAATACCAAAATGGATTTCACTGCTGTCTTGCTCAGGTATCAGCACCAGACAACCAACAGGAGTTTGAGAAGTGAGTTCTTCAATAGCGAAGACTAATAGATTGGGAGACTTTTGATCATATTGAGCACGCCATCTTTCGATAGCTTCAAGGGTTTGATTAACATTTTGGTGGACTTGGCGATTGAGGAAGCGGCATGCTTTCTCATCGCCTAAATAGTTTTCAAACAGGGGAGCAGCGTCTGTTGTTTTGAGGTATCTGATTGCCACTTGTTGAGATTCAACTCTCATCATGATTTAGCTCTGATAAACATTCGGTTTCCAGATTTGCATGAAGTTTTCTACTGGAGCAATAGGAGTGAACCCAAACTGTTCGTACAACCCATGAGCATCGCGGGTTGCAAGCATCATACGGCGTAAGCCTTGTAGTTCTGGATGAGCAACAATTTCTGATATCAACAACTTACTGATGCCTTTACCACGGTGTACCTCCACAACAAACACATCGGCAAGGTACGCAAACGTGGTACGATCGGTAATTAACCGAGCAAAAGCAACGAGTTGATTTTCATCATCCAAAACCGCGAAACAGAACGAATGGCGCAATGACTTCTCAAAGCGTTCTCTTGGAATACCCTTTCCCCAATAACTGTTTGAAATGAACTGGTAGATAACGTCTAAATCCATGTCATCTAACGACATAGTAATTCGAAATCCTTGCATTGTATCCCTCAACATTGATTTATATTTTCTCAGCCACACAGACAAGCGAGTTGGCATTCGCCTCAAATACTTGCGCTGACCAAGATTGGTACTTCTCTATGATTCTGAATCCCGCTTGTTCAAGGAAACCCTCTATGTCTTCTAGCGGACGATATTTTAAATCAATGCTGGAATGCTCAATCGTTCCACTTTCAAAATGGCGCTCTTTGTTCAAATACATGATGGACGTTTGCAAGTCATACTCGGCCTTCATACCGAAATAATTCACTTCACCATAGGTTGGAGAAACATAGGTTTGCCACAGCGCCATCTCATGATCCAATTCTAGATTTTCTGGCGTTGGTAACCGCGTATCGAAAACAAATCGCCCACCTTTTTCGAGGTGTCTTGATATTGAGCTCAGTGCACCTGCTAGCATCTCGTCACTTAAAAAGGCTTGGAATGCATTCCCTGTCATTATGGCTAGGTCAAACTTCTTACCTAACGAAAACTGGGTTGCGTCGAGATGAAGAAAACGCAAGTTACTCCTGCTTTTGGCTTTGTCCTTTGCGTGTTTGAGCATCCCTTCAGAAATATCAATGCCAATGGCTTCGTTGAGTTGCTCAGAGACTGGAATCGTGACAATACCGGAACCACAACAAACATCCAATACACTTCGAGCATTGGTTTCTTCGATTAACCTTGTGATGAAAGCAATGTCGTGATGGTAATGCTGGTCGTATTGAGCATCGTATTCAATTCCAGACCCGAACTCGGTTAAATCTTGTGTTTTCAAAAACAATCCTTGTTTGTTACTTATTTCAGCGGTGTGACTTTTTCAGCTCTAGCATCAAGTATCGACACACATAACCAACACCAGATACGTAACCAATCACGTTTTCTAGTGAAACCACTTCCAACCCCGCTTGCTGACAGAGTTGCTCAACTTCACTTTCGGTATATGCCTTATGCACGACCGATCCACTATAAGTATTTCGAGGCAAATCTTGTCCATCCGGATCGTGGTATTGAAAGCTGATAAAACATCGTCCATTCGCAGTTAGCTTATGCGAAATACACTCCAAAAGTTGTTGAGGCTCTGCTAGAAACTCAGTAAAACCAAGTGCGGTGATAAGGTCGAAGGTTTGCTCAAACAAAGGGGAAAATGGCTCATCGAGGTTATGAACCGCGACGCTGTGATAGAGGTTAGTTTGGCGCGCTTTATTAACCATTTTGGACGAGATGTCTAAGCCATGGATGGCGAGTTCTGGATAGTGACTTTTTACGACATGGCCGATACTGCCAGTCGCACAGGCTAGGTCGAGAACCGAGCCTTGCTCGATGGGAAAGGTTTTTAACTTCTCAGAAATCCAACGTGGACCGACGTAGTGACTGCCATCCACCAACTTTTGATAGCGATCCGACACATCATCATACATTTTTGCTACGTTCATCGTTTCCTCCTGATAACCAGAACGATGCTCGAATGTAACACGCAATAAGCATCTAGACACTTATTGGTTAACTAGTCCTTTATGGAATGTGACCGACTGGTTGTTTAGGACAACAAAAAAATCCGATACTCTATATTTTGAATATCGGATTTTTATTGCGTTATCGAGCTAACCAAATTCTCGTTAATATTCCTATCGGAGTAGTAACGCCAGTTGTGACGGAGGAAATTTCACCATTTCTTAAAACATAAATGGTTGGGGTCACGCTAATTTTCCATTCGCGCATAATATCGCTTGAAGGATCGTTTATGTTTTCGAAACGATATTCTTTTGCCCTCATAAACTGCGCCACACGCTCATTCGGTCCCGACGAGCCAGAAACGCCAACTACGGTGTAGTCATCACTCAGCCAGCTCACGCTTGGGCTTACAAATTTACAAGCGGGACACCAAGTCGCCCAAAAATAAACAACGACAGGTTGTTCATAACTTTGCGCGATTGCATCGAAATATTCACCATCGCTCAATACGGAGCTCAATGGTGGTGCCTCCTGTTTAGGAATATCTTTGGTGCGATACCAATCCATCGCGATGGAAATGACGGTGACAATGAGCACCATCTGTACGATTTGAACGAGCCAATATCGGAATGTTCTACGCTGCTTTGTCGAACTCATTGAATGGATCCTCCACTCGCTTGTTTCACCGCGCTTAAAACAACATCATCAGTCAGAATCACAGGTAACGGGATACCTTGTCGCGCTGCCGGGCCATAGACGATGTTAAACGGCACACCGTAACGCCCATGAGCTCGTAAAAAGTCAGTTACCGAGCCGTCCGGATGTGTCCAATCCCCTTTTAACGTCGCTACATTAGGGCTTTGCAGCAATGAGTAGACAGGATCTTGCCAGAGCACACCGATCTTGTTCGCTTTACACGTGACACACCAATCCGCAGTGACATCCACAAACACCACTCGCCCATTATTGACGTGATCTTCAATCGCCGAGTTAGAAAGCTTCTGCCACGCTAAGTCCTCAGGAAGCGGTGTCGCCCATTGGTCGGCAGTGACACTACCAAGTAACAGGCCACCAGCAATTAAGATAAGCGATGCAGAGCCGGATAGCACGAGTGCTTTATCGCCATGAACACGTTTAACGCGAATCATCAGAACAATAAACGCGACTAAACCGGCGAAAATGACCCAAAACACTGGGAGGTGATTGGCCATCAAAGACAGTAGCCAAACGCTGGTGGCCAACATCATCACACCAAATACGTTTTTGACCACGTTCATCCACTGACCCGGCTTCGGCAATTTAAGCGCAATACTTGGGAAAATTGCCACCATAATCCAAGGCAACGCCATCCCCAACGCTAAGGCGGTGAAAATAGCAAACAGCGTAACCACATCGGCACCCAAGGCAAACGCCACGGCCGTTCCTAGAAAAGGCGCGGAGCAAGGCGTCGCAAGCAATGTGGCAAACATACCTTGAACATAGTGACCAACTAGGGAGTTATCACCTTTCGAGGCCAGCCATGTATTGGTACCCGATGATAGACGGACTTCAAACAGCCCCAGCATATTGGCCCCAAACAAAGTGGTGACCAACACCATCAAACCTAAGAACCAAGGGCTTTGAAATTGCACGCCCCAGCCAATGGCATTACCTGTTAGCTTAAGCACCAAAATAAAATTAGCGAGAATCCAGAACGACGTTAATATACCAAGTGACGAGGCAACAAACTGAGCGCGAATTTGACGACGCTCGATACCTTGAGCGGCAACAATACTACTTAGCTTCATCCCCAAAACCGGAAGAACGCAAGGCATAATGTTAAGAATTAAACCGCCGAGCAACGCGAATAGAAAAACACTCGTTAGAGACGTGCTCGGCAACGGTTCAACTATTGCCTCAGCAGTTGCTTGAGTGGTTTCTTCTGCTAGTAAATTGGTGTCTTTGATGGTCACAAACAGCGACTGACCATCTAACTCCACATCGCCCAGCCAAGTATCAACGATATAGCTCGCGGTGACGATGTTTCCTTCTTGATGCATTCCTTCAAGCTTGAAGCTATAGTCTCGCGTTGCTTCATCGACACCATCCACCAGCACTTGTGGTTGTTGCCAACCCTGACTGTTCTGTAGCTTGATTTGTAGTTTCGATTGGTTCGCATCCCAACTCGCCTGAGTAACATCAATAAACGGCGATGGCTGCGGCACGTTACTCACTGCTTGAGCGTAACTGAACATCACGCCTTCATCGACTGTTAGATCAGAAGGCAAGAACGTCAATTGAATTTGATAGTCGGTCAGCACACAAATCGTCGTACAAGAAGAAAGTGTCAGTACCGCATCAATCGTGACAGGTCTGGACATGTCTTCGACGTGCAGCGTCATGGGGAACAAAGTATCGCCTTTATACCCAAGAGTCTCGATACCTAATAGTTCGAATTTTTGTGGGTGCGGCCATTGCCAATCCACTTTGGATAAATTTTGTGAATTTTGCCAATCAATAGATGGTGCTACGCCGCCCTCACCAGGTGAACGCCAGTAAGTTTTCCAGTCTCCGGTTAACTTGACATCCAAATAACCTGTAAGTGTTTTGGCTTGCGGATCTTGTTGACCAGTGAGCACAAAGCGCGTTTGCACTGGAGGATGTTGTGGGTTGGTTAGCCAACCTGTATCAGTAGTTTGAGCTGAAATACTCAGAGAGAGCAAACTCAAAGCAAGCGTCATAAAAAACATGAACGCAAACTGAGTCAGTTTAGTAATTTGATTCATAGTGATTCCTAGTTAAAAGACAAAGGTGCTAAATAACTGACGCTAGTGGTCAGAAAGCACGCTTTTATTCTCGGAACACACAGAAAGTCAGATGGACTCGATACTTACGGCCTATCGGTTCCGTCCAATGTTGCGCACCAATATAGGCACTGCACAACCAAATTGCCGAAGCAAAAAGACCGACAAACAGAACAACAATAAATACATCGAGTTGATGTTGAGAAAACTGAATTAACTTTTCAGACAATTCGCACTTGCTGGTTTCTTTAGTATCAATCGACTTGACGCTCGAACGCTCATCAGCAAATGAAACCGCGGGCGATTCCGTCTCATATTTCATAGAGCATGACGATGCAAAACCTGAATTTTGCATCAGACACACAACCACCACCCAGCCAATAATCGCTAGTAGCCATTTTGCCCGCTTATGTGGCGTGTGATGTCGTTTAGTCAACAAACTCATAAGAATTCAGATAAAGTAAGAACGAAGAAGATAATACGCGAGTCGTCATAAAGCTCAAGTTGTATCCTCTAAATAGCCTTAAGAGGCTTCACTCGGTAAGCTTTAATCTAGCTTGCCATAAATATATGCCAACTCTGCAACGGTTTTTGCCGAGAACTTCTTCAATAGATTAGCTCGGTGTACTTCAACCGTTCGCATTGCTATGCAAAGTTCGTCAGCAATACGAATGTTGCGCTTTCCTTCAATGATCAAACGTAAAATGTCTTTTTCTCTAGGTGTGAGCGATTCATAAGCCGATTTTGCTGCTGCCATATCGAGGTTTGTGGCAGACTGCGCCTGTCCCTGCAAAATGGCTCGTGCCAGTTCATCGCCTTTGACTGGTTTTTGGAAGAAATTGACCGCCCCAGCTTGTAATGCATCGACCGCCATCGGGACATCACCATGCCCTGTCAGATAAATAGCGGCCAACGGGCTGTTGGCTTGATTTAAAATTTGGTGCACTTGCTGACCACGAAGGTTGGGCATTCGACTATCAAGGATCACGCATCCGGCCTGATGAATGTTCACTTTATCGAGAAAAGATTGCCCATCAGCAAAAGTCGTCACGTTGAAGTCATGCTCTTCCAACATAAAAGCGAGCGAGTCACGCACCGATTCATCATCATCGACTACAAAAACAGGTAGCTGCTTTTCACCGCTGCTCATTGAGTGCTCCTATGCCTAGTTCAGATTAGTTTTGATATGGAAACACAAGCTCAACCAAACAACCATGTGGTGCTATCGAGCTGATGACAAACTCGCCACCATGCATTTCCATCACATCGCGACAAATGGCTAACCCCAGCCCAAGCCCTTCTTCTTTGCTACTCACAAACGCTTGAGTCGGATTCTCTTGCTGCAACCCTGTACCATTGTCTAACACTCGAATAGAGAGTTGACTGATTTGGTAATCGCAATGCAGGGCAATTTTACCTTGATAACCTGATGAGTGATATTTCTCTTGGAACAAAGTACACGCATCAATCGCGTTGCTGATCACATTAACTAAAACCTGTTGTACGCCAACTGCATCGACAAGTAATGGACGAATGTTCCCTTCTGTACTGGCCACAATAGAAATGTTTTGCTTCTGCATTCGAAAATGGAGTAACTCAATCGTGTCATCAATGAGTACTTGAAGATCGCACGACGTTTTGTCGACACTGCGCTTACGAATCAACGTTCTTAATCGCTGAATAATTGCATCGGCTCTTTCAACTTGGCCCTGTATTTTCTCAAGTACAGGGACAATATCTTCATGAGGGCGCTTTTTGGCCAAGCGAAGTAAACCGCCTTCACTATAGTTGCGAATGGCTGCCAGTGGCTGATTGAGTTCATGAGCAAGACTAGTGCCGATTTCTCCGACAATCGCGACCCTTTGTGAATGTTCTAACTGTTCACTTTTCTCTTTTAATCGTAACGATGTCTGCTCCAACGCTTGCTTACTCTTGCTAAATCGATACTCAAGCCAAAAGTGGTACGCGTTCAACACAATCACAAACATGAACAGCGCCCATGCCCATTCTTGATGACTACGCAGCCAGCGTAGAGCCTCACTCCACCAAGGTTGTTGCAACGGATGGAGATCCAACGCCTGATAAAGTTTGTCGATGCTCAGCAAGCTGACGGGGGACGTCCAACCTGACGCGCCTGCCGCAATAACCGCAGGGTGTTCAGGTGGCATCGCTAACAATACTTGCGCAATCTGTTTGGCGATCTGAGCTGAGCCGCGCTCTGTTTTGGCAAATGACCAGTTAGGATAAAGCGGTGTGGAAACAGCGCATAACGAGCGCTCGTTCGGCTGTTGATTTAAAACTCGATAATTACTCGGTTGTAAAAGCCCTTCACTTAGCATCTGTTCCAATAAACAAGCAGGGACAACGGCCGCTTCCACATTGCCATCACGTAATTGATACAGGTTGGCATCAATAGGAAAACCAAGATAGCGGACATCAGAAAAGAAATCGTTTGGATTAAGCCCCATTTTGACTATTTGATAGCGCATCGTTAGATAACCACCAAACGCTTTTTCTGATACCGCCGCAACGGGACGTCCAGAGACATCTTGCACCGTTTGATAACTTGAATTGGCTCGAACCACAAGCGCCGAACCAATGCCGTAATTCGAGTTTTGTGGTGCTCTGCTGGTTAGCGTTGCCATCCACGACAGCGCGTATTGCCTGCCCAACCGCACTGCCTGACCTGGGTTGGTTAAGATGAAATCCATGGTCTGAAACTTCACCGCTTCGCCCATTTCATCCAAGTTAAGGGGATGAAGGACAAAATGCACATCGGAAATTTGCTGATTGAGCCAATCAATGGTCGGTTGCCATCTCTGCTCGGCATAAAGATGACCACGTATCGCTAACACGCCCACTTCGACTTTTTTCTTGACCTGTGGCTGCTCTGCTTTTTGCTCTTGCATTCCTTGCAGATCTGCTTGTTCAGAAACTGCGCCCTGAGCCAAAGATGCAAAGGCAACTAAGCAAAGAACCCAAAACTGAAGCAACCGTGGCGTTTTGTTCATGATGAGTAGAATCGTTCCTTCGAAAGTAATGGAGCAAGAATAACAGCTACCCTTGGTAAACCACATTTGTTTTAGATCAAGTTTGATCTGGGTATGTGGAAATCCACAATATAAGCCTCGCAGTGCATTTCTCACAATGGAATCAGTCAATTCAAATACAACAAAAAAAGCAGGTGAGTTATGGATTCCACCAAACGTCGCTTTCTCAGCGCGGTCACAGCCGGAGCCGCGTTAATTCCAGTCGCTGGCATTGGCACGGCAACTGCGGGAAACATTATTCGAAATAACCAGTCCGCTGACCGAAAAGGACAAGTCGGGAAGCGTTATGCCATGGTGATAGATTTGCGTAAATGTGTCGGATGCCAGGCTTGCACTGTGGGTTGCAGCATCGAGAACCAAGTGCCTATCGGTCAATTCCGAACCACCGTAAAGCAATACGAAGTTACGTTAGATGATGGCTCTACAGCCACGCGAGAAGCAAAAGCCTTTATGCTACCGCGCCTTTGTAACCACTGCGACAACCCACCTTGCGTGGCAGTGTGTCCGGTTCAAGCAACCTTTCAGCGCGAAGATGGCATCGTCATGGTGGATAACAGTCGCTGCGTAGCGTGTGCGTATTGTGTACAAGCTTGCCCTTACGATGCTCGCTTTATCAATGAAGACACCCTCACCGCAGATAAATGTACCTTCTGTGCTCACCGTCTAGAAAAAGGTCTATTGCCTGCCTGCGTGGAAACCTGTGTTGGCGGAGCACGTGTAATTGGTGATTTGAATGATCCATCAAGTGAAGTTCGCCGCTTAATTGCGAAGCACCAAGACGATATCAAAGTGCTAAAACCCAATGAAGGCACCAAGCCTCACGTGTTTTACATCGGCATGGATGAACGCTTCACCAGCCACATCGACGGACAACCTGCTATTTACGACCCACAAGGAGATCGCGCATGAACATCACCGAAGTGTTAGTCCAGCCTCAAGCGATGGCTTGGCTCCCGTGGGCGGTGCAGTATTTCTTCTACATCGGTTCGGCTTATGCGGCTGCTGTTTTGTTCCTAATCGCCCTATTATTTGAAAAACACACCAGTCACAGACTGCGCGCTGCGCTTGTTCTGACGCTGGCCATAGGCGCCATCGTGGGACCATTAGCGTTAACTGGTGATTTACACCAACCGGGACGAGCATGGCATTTTTACGCACACATCACTCCGTGGTCATGGATGTCTTTAGGGTCGCTTTTCTTGCCTGTTTTCTCAGGTTTAGCGGTAGTGACTGCATGGCTGTATCTCCGCGAGGATCTGATCAACTTACGTAATCAGCCAGGGAAAGTACTGCCTCTAATCTCAAAGCTGTCACTGGGTGACTGGGCGCTCTCTCGTAGAGTCATGCTTATGGTATCTGTTATCACGGTGCTATCAGGCATCACCATTGCAGTCTACACAGGCGCTGAAATTGCAGTCGTTAAATCGCGCTCTTTATGGCACCAACCCGCGTCGCCGGTTCTTTGGTTTGTCACTGCATTTATGAGCGCGGTCGGATTTTCTCTGTTGATTTGGCTCTTGCTGCCTAGTCAGTCAAAGACACTGACATCTGGCGATACTAATTTACTTAAAAAATCAGTGGTTACCAGCGGTGTATTAACGCTGATACTGCTACCGATTTGGGCATCCAACAATTCCGCATTTTCGCTCTATTCTAGCGAACAATGGATGCACAACATTGCCCTGCTCACTTTTGTCGTTTTAGGTTGTGTTTTGCTCGCTTTCATCTTCTTGCGCGATACCAAAAAGTCCGCATCAGCCAGATTTCGTCACGTCATAGGGCTCAGTTTTGTGTCTGCTGCCGCACTGGCAAGTGCATGGCTGATTCGCTGGTTTACCATCATGGAAGTGCAAACCATCGCCAAGTTCGATGCAGGGCTGTATCCATACCAACTCACTATGGATGGAAATGGCTGGATAGGCATTATCGGCATGCTCGGATTATGGCTTGCACTGGCACTGCTCGGTTCGGAGCTGGTTCAGCCAAAACAAAATATCGAAGTAAAAGCTTCATCACTCACCTTAACTGAACGCTAATCAAAGAGGATTTCATCATGGATAACAAACGCCGTCAGTTTTTGAAATCAGGCATTGCAGTGGGTGGGCTTGGCGCATTCGCTGCGGGTTACGCCACCACCACCAAACATATGGTCGAAGGTGCGCTCGAAGGCACTGCGGGAGAAAAAACGCGTGATATTCACCACGGTAACTCGCTTGAACCAGAGTACACGGTCAACAGCAAAGGCAACCTAATCCCTAATCCAAATCAGCGCGTTGCGCCATCGATGTGCTTTGGTTGTTGGTCACTGTGCGGATTGCGTGTACGCATTGATAACCGCAGCGACGATATTTTGCGTATTACTGGCAACCCATATCACCCACTCTCTCATCAGCAACACATTCCGTTCGAAACGCCAGTCAAAGATGCTTATTTAAGTTTGGCAGGAGAAGCGGGCCTTGACGGTCGTTCAACAGCATGCGCACGTGGAAACGGGATGCTAGAAATTCGCAACAGTCCGTACCGCATCACTCAACCGCTGAAACGAGTTGGCAAACGCGGCGAAGGAAAATGGATTCCGATCAGCTACGAGCAATTGATAGAAGAAATCGTAGAAGGTGGTGATTTATTTGGTGAAGGCCATGTTGATGGCTTACGCGACATCCGCGATTTAACAACGCCCGTAGATCCTGAAAACCCAGAATATGGACCGAAAGCCAACCAATTGTTAATGACCAACGCCGGTAACGAAGGCCGAGACGACATATTCAAACGCTTCGCGTTCAACAGCTATGGTACACGTAACTTTGGGCATCATGGCTCTTACTGCGGCTATGCATTTCGTGCTGGCAGCGGCGCATTTATGAACGACTTAGATAAGAACGCACACTTAAAGCCAGATTTTGATAATGCGGAATACATCATCTTCATCGGTATGTCGCCAGCTCAAGCGGGTAACCCTTTTAAGCGTCAGGCGCGCCAACTCGCCAATGCGCGAACAGAAGGCAGCTTGGAATACACCATCATCACGCCAAGTTTGCCGGCGGGTTCATCGAGCTTGGCCGCCGGTGACAACAACCGCTGGATACCAATCAAACCGGGCACCGACTCTGCCCTCGTGCTTGGCATGATCCAGTGGATCATCGAAAACCAACGCTACAACAAAACCTTCTTGGCGCAGCCGGGGGCAAACGCGATGAAACGAGCCGGCACCGCGCACTGGTGTAATGCTACGCATCTTGTGATAAGCGATAATCAGCACCCGAGAAACGGCACGTTTTTACGCGCGTCGGACTTGAATCTGCCATTCGAGGGCGAAGCGTTGTCTGACTCCGACCCGTACGTCATCGTGGATGATCAAAGCGGCGAATTTGGTGTGCATACCCAGACAGAAGAAGCGGCACTGTTTGTCGATAAAACGGTTTCGCTTGCATCAGGCGAAGTACGAGTAAAATCGTCTCTACAAAGGCTCAAAGAAGAGGCGTTCAAATACAGCCTTGCGTTCTACAGCAAACAATGTGAGATCCCTGTTGAGCAAATCGCAGAACTAGCGAAACGCTTCACCAGCTACGGCACAAAAGCGGTGGTCGATACCCACGGTGGCAACATGCACACCAATGGGTTCTATAACTCGTTTACCATCATGATGCTCAATGCATTGATTGGTAATATCAACATGAAAGGCGGCGCGATGGCCAAAGCGGGTGGCTACCCAACTTCCGCTGCGGGTCCTCGTTACGACTTCACCAAATTTGCGGGTAAGGTCGGCCCGAAAGGCGTCTTTCTATCGCGCAGTAAATTCCCCTACCACAAAACCAGCGAATACAAGCGTCGCGTTGAGGCAGGAAAATCCCCTTACCCAACTCGCGCACCTTGGTATCCGTTTGCAGCGCCACTGCTGACAGAGCACCTATCTGCGGCTATTGATGGTTATCCATACCGCGTTAAAGCGTGGATCAATCACATGGCGAACCCAATGTATGGTGTACCCGGTTTGAAAGCGCTGCTGGAAGACAAGCTTAAAGATCCAAAACAACTCGGTTTGATTGTGTCTGTTGATGCGTTCATTAACGAAACCACCGCATTGTCGGACTATATTGTGCCGGACACGGTCACCTACGAAAGCTGGGGTATGGCAACGCCTTGGCACGACGTTCCGGTGAAAACCGTCACCGCTCGCTGGCCGATTGTGGGAGCGCGAACAGAGAAAACCGCCGATGGTCGTTCAATTTGCTTAGAAAACTTTTTGATTGATGTCGCCAAGAAAATGCAACTAGGCGGCTTTGGTGACAACGCGATTCAAGATGCGCAAGGGAATTGGCACGCTCTCCACAGCGCTGAAGATTTCTACTTACGTTCCGCGGCAAACTTGGCTTATGTGAAAGGCGGGGTGCCTGAAGTTTCGGCAGAAGACATTGCGTGGTCCGGCCTAGAGCGTTTAATGCCAGCCATGCAGAAGACGCTGACAGCGGATGAGATGAAACGTGTGGCGTTTATTTTTGCTCGCGGTGGACGTTTTGAAAATGCAACCGAAGCGTATCAAGGTGAGCAAATGAAGCACAAATGGACACGACCTGTCGCGATATGGAATGAACGTGTCGGCAGCGCAAGAAACACCATGACCGGTGATTTCTACACGGGTTGCCCAACATGGCATCCACAAAAACTGGCCGATGGCACACCAATGGAAGACCAGTTCCCAAGCTCAGAATGGCCTTTCAGCCTAACGAACTTTAAATCCAACATTCACAGTGCGGTATCCAACCTATCGCCAAGGTTGAACTCGATTAAAGGCGTAAACCCAGTGTACATCCATCCAATCGATGCCGAGCGCGCAGGCATTAAAACGGGTGATGAGTTTGTTATCGAGACACCATCTGCAAGCACCAAAGCACTTGCGATGATAGTCAACGGGATTCGCCCTGGCACACTCGGATTTGAACATGGGTTTGGTCATACCGAGCTAGGACAACGCTCGCACTGGATCGGCGATAAACAACAACCCGTAAAAACGCGCAGCCAAGATGGCGTCAACATTAACGACATTGGCTTAATTGATCCTACCCGAGAAGGTAAAGGTGTATTGTTGGATTGGGTAGTGGGCGCGGCGGCACGTCAGTCCTTGCCGGCCAAAATCCGCAAAGCGTAACGCCGCACGTTAAGACGTCTCTACCACTTAGAGCTGCCGATTTGTGCAGCTCTTCACCACTTTGTTTTTATAGCTTATAGAACAACCAATAAAAACAAATACGGCCATTTACACTTATTAAATATGTGGAAATCCACAATACCTTTCATTATTGACAAGGCCGACAATATCGTCCGAGTGACTACCAAGTAGCACTTAGACATATTAATAAAAATTAAAGTGAGTCAGCATGTCAAAAATTCTTCCAGTGGTGGTGGCCTGTTTGTTAGCAACCACTATGGGCGCAAGCGCCTCGTCTATTCCGGAAAAAGCCAGCGTATGTAGCGGTTGTCACGGCCAAGATGGCATGGGACAGCCAAATATCGCGCCGATGATCGCTGGTTTAAACGCGAATTATCTCAACACTCAAATCGAACTATTCCTTAGTGGCGAACGCCAAAATGTGGTCATGCAAGGCATGGCGAAGGAACTCAGCGATCCCGCAGGCCGTAAGGAAGTTATGGAGTACTTTGCTAACCTCCCGAGCTATGAGTTCACGAATCCAGAACAACGCGGCGACCAAGCTGATATTCGTAACCCGTATCGTAAGTTAATTTTCCAAGGCGATTGGGATAGAAATATTCCAGCTTGCGCAACTTGTCATGGAGCCAGCGGTATGGGCGTCGACAAGTTCCCTCGCCTCGCAAGCCAACATGCTGATTACTTAAAAACGCAATTGATGGCATGGAAAAACGGCACTCGCAGTGGCGACCCGCTCAATATGATGGGGACCATCGCAAAAAATCTCACTGACAAAGAGATCGAAAATCTTGCTTACTACTTTGCCTCATTACGTTACTAGGAGCAGTCATGAAACGTTTCTATTCTTTGTTCGCACTGCCTTTCATTTCTACGCTCGTACTAGCTAACGCTCCATTACCGGACCGCCAGAAAGAGCTACCTGCGATAGAAAAAGAAAAGCACGGTGAATACTTAAAACCGCGTGATCTCAGCACAATCCCAAACACCGCATTTGGTGAGCAAGTAAAACGCGGTTACTCGCTCTTTGTTAACTCACAACAAATGCGCGGAAAATACGTTGGCAACGAACAAAACTGTGTGAACTGCCATATGGAGGCAGGACGAAAAGCAAACGCTGCGCCACTGTGGGCAGCTTACATGGCATACCCGGCATATCGTAAGAAAAACGATCGCGTAAACAGCTATGCTGACCGTATCCAAGGTTGTTTCGAGTATTCCATGAACGGTAAAGCGCCCGCTTACGATTCGACAGAAATTGTTGCCCTTAGTGCTTACGCCTACTGGTTAGCGATGGGCGGCTTGCTTGACAAACATGGTATGGCGGATGAACCCATTCCAGAACTAGACGCAAAAACGTTGCAAATTGGTGGAAAAGCAAAAGACTTCCCGTTGCCCGAAGCCATCGCACAAGCATTACCAATTGAAAAGCGGGGTAATCTCTCTGGGCGTGGCTACCCAAAAATCGCCGCCCCTGAGCAAGAACCATCAATAGAGCGAGGCGCATTGGTCTACGAAAAGAACTGTGAAACTTGCCATCGCGCCGACGGTTCAGGCATCAAAGACACCAACGACCATTCATACATTCCACCACTTTGGGGCGAATATGCGTATAACTGGGGCGCAGGTATGCACCGGATTAACACAGCGGCCTATTTTATTTACGAAAACATGCCGCTTGGGAAAAGTGTGCAGCTGACAGAGCAAGAAGCTTGGGATGTCGCAGCATACGTCAACAGCCATGAGCGTCCACAAGATCCTCGATTCAAAGGCAATGTCACCGCAAACGCGGAGAAATATCACCAGCACCAAGGCTATTACGGCAAAACGCTCAACGGTACGCAAGTCGGCTCCAATGCCTTTAAGAGCGGAACGGTCAAGTAAAGTACAACTAAGTACCTTAAATAAAATGCTCTTTTTCCCTGCTCTGATTATCTGGGCAGGGTTACTTACCCTTAAAAACAAGTAATTACCCCCCTCCACAGACAAGCAATATCACATTATTTTCGACTTCCAACATACTCATCTTCGCCGTAAAATCTTGTACCAAACGCGACTTCGTTTATGTCTTAGATCTCCCATATCCTCTAATGCCAAAAGTAAGAAACTCGTAAACTCCTGAATCAAAACAAGCGTGCCTAGTGAAAAAAGAGTATTCTTAAAGCAAATGAATCTAAAACCTACCCGATGAGTATTCAACCTAATTCCCGTCAGTTAATTTCATGCGAAGAGTGCGGCCTTGTTGTTCGCATTCCCGATATCGAACAGGGGCAAAAAGCACAATGTCCTCGATGTTCGCATTCGCTGACTAAAGTGAATGCCAAGCCTTACCAAAGCGTGATCGCCATATCATCGGCATGTTTGATCATGTTAGTGCTAAGCATTTCTTTCCCTTTTATGTCGTTCAGCGTGCAAGGGTTGTCGCAAGAAATCACCTTGTTGCACGCTGCCAAAATGCTGGCTGAGTTTCAAAATGTGCTTTTGGGTGTGCTGCTACTCGCAACAGTTATCGTTTTGCCTGCAATCTATGTTGGTCTCATTCTCTTTCTTCACCTTGAAGCATTAAAAGCACGTAAACATACCCCCTCTAAAAAGCAGCAACGAATGGCAAAAGTTTTATGCCGTCTTCTGTTTCGAGTCGAACCTTGGTTAATGGTGGATGTATTTTTGATTGGCGTGTTGGTCAGCTTAATTAAAATCGCTTCCCTCGCAGACATAGGAATGGGCACTTCATTCTGGGCGTTTTGTGTATATACCGTTCTGGTAGTCAAATGCATATCAATGGTCGACAAAAGCTGGCTCTGGGGGCACTTTATTCCAGCTATCGAGCTACCTGATGTAAAAGAGGGTGATACGCACCATAACCACAACCATATTGGTTGTCATACGTGCCACCAGCTCAACCCTATTGAAGCTAAAAAACACCAACACTGCATTCGTTGTAAAAGCCCTATTCACAAATACAACCCCGCAGACAATTTACAAAAAGCTTGGGCGCTTTTGTTTGCTTCAATCATTTTCTATATCCCTGCGAACCTCTACCCTATGATGTACACCGTAAGCCTTGGACATGCAGAAGGTTCGACTATCATGGAGGGGGTAATATTGCTTTGGCATTTAGGTTCTTACCCTATTGCGATGGTAATTTTCTTTGCTAGCGTATTTATTCCAATGGCGAAAATGCTGGCACTCGCGTGGCTGTATTACAATGCGAAAAAAGCGCGATATCTTCCGCACGAAGAGAGTATTTCACGCTTAAAGATCTACCGCATAACTGAGTTTATTGGCCGTTGGTCCATGATCGATATCTTCGTCGTCGCGATCTTAGTTGCACTGGTTCAGCTGCAAAACTTAATGGCGATTTATCCAGGTCCTGCTGCGCTCTCTTTCGCGGCAGTGGTCATTTTTACTATGCTTTCTGCAATGATATTTGACTCACGTTTGTTGTGGCAATTGCCACAAAACGAAGTGCAGGAGCCGATTTCTGACAACTTAAACGAGAAAGCCAAATATGAGTGATGAGAACAACGTAACCGCTCAAATAAAACCGCAAAAGCAGATTTCTGCGATATGGATTGTCCCGATCCTTGCGCTAGCCATGGGAGCGTGGATGCTGTTCCAATATATCAACAGTACAGGCCCACAAATTACTCTCCAACTGCCAACCGCAGATGGGATTGAGGTTGGCAAAACCGAAATCCGAGCATTGAATGTAAAAGTCGGACTGATTACTGAAGTCACTCTCAGTGAAAATTACGATCACATCATCGCTAAGGCACAAATGAACAAGGATGCAGAACGCATGCTGCGAGATGACACCATGTTTTGGGTTGTGAAGCCTCGTATTGGCCGTGATGGCGTTTCAGGTTTAGAGACCTTGCTCTCTGGCGCTTATATCCAACTTCAGCCGGGTAAATCTAAGATAGAGAAAGAGCGCTTTACGGTCTTAGATGTTCCCCCAGTCGCCTCTCCTGATGCAGAGGGGTTACGCCTTGTGTTAACACACCGCGAGGCTGGTAAGCTAGGCGTTGGTGACCCCGTCATTTATAAAGGCTTTACGGTTGGTCGTGTAGAGAAAACCAGCTTTGATGTTGACACTCGCAAAGCGTTATACCAACTCTTTATTTTCAAGCCTTATGACAGCTTAGTGCGCACTCGTACCAAGTTCTGGCTGAATTCTGGCGTAGATTTACAGCTCAACGCTGAAGGGTTCGAAGTCAAGTTTGGCTCATTAGAGAGCATGCTAACGGGTGGTGTTACCTTCGATACCGTTCCAGGTCTTGAATCCGGTGAACAGCTCACTGAAAATATGGTCAACTTCCGCTTGTACGATGATATTAAACAACTTCGAGAAGGCATGTACGATGATTATATTGAATTCGTTATGCTTTTTGATGAATCGGTACGAGGACTTAAACGTAAGGCACCTGTCGAATATCGAGGCTTGAGAATTGGTACTGTGATGCGTGTACCAATGCGACTTCCAACCCCAGAAGAGAACTTTTCTGCGAAAAAAATCCCTGTATTGGTACGTATCGAGCTCGGCCGTGTTTATGGCGATTTCCAATCCCAATCTTTACCAATGTTAAAAGATAAATTGAAGAGTGAGTTTGCTAAAGGCCTACGTGGTACTTTAAAAACAGGTAACTTATTAACAGGCGCACTGTATGTTGACGCCGACTTCTATCCAAATGACGAGCCTTACGTACCGAGTAAGTTTGCTGATTTAGATGTTTTCCCAACCATGCGTGGTGGTTTTGCGCAGGTTCAGCGCCAAGTGAACGACTTCCTAAATAAGATTAATAACTTACCGATGGAAGAAACGCTAGATTCTCTCAATTCAACGTTAAAAACGTCTGAAAAAACGTTAGCTTCAGCAGAACGCGTGGCGGACAGTATTGATAAACTTTTGAATCAAAAAGAGACGCAAGAGATCCCAACAGATATTCGCCAAAGCTTACAGCAATTACAAAAAACACTCGATGGTTATGGGCCCAACTCAACCATGTACAGCGAAATGGAAGCCACGCTAAAAGAATTAGAAAGCGTGATGACAGAGTTTAAACCCGTACTTAAACAGCTAAACGAAAAGCCAAACTCTCTCGTGTTTGGAGAAGATGAAATCAGTGACCCAATACCAGTTAAAGGCCAAAACTAATGAAACGAGTATTCTTTCTGTCTATCGCGCTATTTGTCGGTCTAACGGGTTGCAGTAGCGCTCCGCAAACTAAAGGAGCTATGTACCTTCTACCTAAGGCGGAACCAGTGACGCTGAGCTCTTCTGATATCGCTCAGCGCCCAACTTTAGTTGTTCGTCCAGTGACATTGGCGAGTTATTTGAATGATAATGGCATTGTTTATCGAACCTCTGAGACCCAAGTTATTCAGGCAAAACACAATCAATGGGCGCACAGTATTTCTGAGCAAATCACTCAGAGAGTTGTCGCGGAACTACGTCAAAAGCAAAGTCATTACTGGCCGACTGAAATGAATAATCTGTTGGATCAAAGCGGTGAAGCCAAACTACAGCTTACGTTAAATAAATTTAATGGCAGCTACAAAGGTAATATCGAAATTGAGGGAGAATGGTTACTCATTAATGCCGAAGGTAAGGTCGAAAACAGTGCGCCAATACAAATCTCACAGCCGCTTCAAGATGAAGGCTATGAAGCGCTCGTCAACGCTTTATCCATAGGCTTAGAAAGCCTAACCTCAGACATTGCCAAACAACTCTAAGTCAATGTTAATTACAGGGAAGCAAGTTGCTTCCCTTTTTTATGCAGAGTGTAGCGACTTCTACTAAGCTGAAAGCTGACGAAAAGCCGAAAAGCCGAAAAGGAAATTGGATGAAACCATGTAACCTGCTATCACTCTCCTCACTCATTCTTGTATTACCTACATCAGTAGCGCTCTCAGCCGAGACACAAGAATCTCGTTGGCGAAATAGCATAGAAGTGTACATGCTAGGACTGAATATCCACGGGGATACCAGTATTGGTCGCTTTTCATCAGAGGTGGATGTCGATCCTAAGTTCATCGTAGACCACCTCGATATTGGGGCGATGTTGCGATTCGAGAGTATTTACCAAAGTAAGTGGGGCTACTACATAGATTATAGTTTCATGAACTTAAGTGGTGATGTTAATAATATCAAGGGCGCTCTGCCTAACGCTCGTTATCGTGCGGACATCGAAATACGGCAAGGTGTTCTAGAAGCAAAGGCATTCCAACGCGAACAATATTCATTTGGTAAACTGGATTATATGTTTGGATTACGTTGGTGGGACAATGACATCACCGGCAAGCTGTATCGTAATGACAACCGGGTACTAGAAGATAGACTGTCATTACAAGAAGATTGGGTCGATTTTTTAGTTGGCTTGCGACTCATTGATGAATTGAGCGAAAACTGGCGATTTCATGCCAGCATCGACGCCGGACTTGGCAACGATACTCACTTCACTTATGCCATTCAAACTGGTGTTCGTTATAGCTTTAACGAGTGGTCTGATCTCAACTTAGCTTACAAGTCGACCTGGGTCGATTACAAAAATGAAGAGGTATTTGAATATGATACGGCTTCTCAAGGGCTTTTAGTCGGACTTGGCTTTTACTTTTGATTAGGTTGAACCCTAGCCTATATTCAAGCGTTGTAACTTGTACCAACTCTAGGTACACGTCTAGTGCCACGTTACAGATGCTTAAATAAGGCAAATTGATCTTCATCAGACTATAAATTGCTCTTCGGTGTTACTCTCTGTCGCAAAATATAAAACCCCACTCTATGACCTCATATAGGTCTTGTTGATAAGGTTCCCGAGTAGCAATGTCGATTAACATTTCCGATTTAACCACCGCCCTAAATAAGGTGGAGCATATTCATAAAGTGCAGCTTGAAAACGTACATCAGTTCTTCAAAGCAAACGAAGCTTTCTCGTTACAAACATTCAGCCAGCTGATATCAAGCGACTCGCTTGATGATCGATTTAAAACCATCGATAAAGCTTTCTCTTTGCTTGGTGATGCAAAAACCTACCTTTTAGAAGTGTCTTACCTTATTAAGTAAAAAAAGAAAGCCCCGATAAAATTCATTACCGGGGCTATCATTTTCTATCTAAACTACTGATTTACAATTTGTAACGATCATCAATTACCGTTAATTCTGGGAAGGTTTTACCCTCGTCCATCGCTTCCTCTGTCTCTTCTTTTACTTGGTTATCAATCCAGAAATTACCGATATCCATTGGATGAAGCACCCATTCTGTCGCTTTTGTCATGCCGTTTTTAGGAATTTTAACCCAGCGCCAATGAGCAACTCGAGAATAAGGCACCATGTAGCCAGGAACGATGATGTTCGCTTTGCTGACATAGTTTTGGATTTGATGCGACAAGTCGTAACGCTTCTCCTGATCAAACTCAGAATCATACGCTTCAATTAACTTGTCTAGCTCAGGGCTGCTGTAGTTGGTGTGAGCATTCGTTTGTGGTCGATTTGCATTATCCGAGTGTAGGTATTCCCAATACGCAGGGATCTCACCAGAGCCCATATTCAAAAACGCTAGCTGATGCTTTTTCTCAAGAATGTATTTAAACGCAGATGAGCCATCCACCAAGTTTAACGTGAACTCAAGACCAGCAAGTTTCGCTTGCTCTTTCAGGTATGCAATACGCGGTGTCCAAGAGTTGTATCCATAGGTGATAGCAAAGCTCAAGCGTTGGCCCTTGTCGTTAATACGAATACCATCTGCGCCCACTTTGTCAAAGCCCGCTTTTTCGAAGTGTTTAACCGCCGCATCAGCATCAAACTTTGGCGGTGTATTGTTAGGATCATCGTATTCGCCATGACCAAAGCCGAGTCCATGCGGTTTACGTGAATAATCTCCACGCATGATGTTTTCAATCATGCCGTCATAGTCAGTGGCTGCCATAACACCTTTACGCACTTCTAGGTTATCCAACATCGGCATCGCTGTGTTCATCCAAAGACCACCTGCTCCTTGCGGTGCTTCGTTAAAGCCCCAGTACTTTTGGATATAGCCTTTTTTGTACACATCACTATTGGTTTTGTCATGCCAAAAGCTTGGTAGCACCATCTCAAAGTAGTCTAAGTTGCCTTTCTCAAAGTGCTTCATGGCAATATCAGGATCGCGAATCACCTTAATGCGAACCTTTTCAACGTTATAACGGTTTTTATAGTAGCGGTTGTTGTATCCCCACCAATCTTCACCGACATGTTTGAATGTCACGCTCTTACCTTTCTTCACTTGATCAATGTAGTAAGGCGCTGCGGTTGGCTCAGATTTAAAGTTAAACTTTCTGACGAAGTTATCAGGCATGCCATCGTTATTTGCGTCCTTTTCTCCTTCAAAGAAGTGTTCAGGACGAGGCTGAAAACCATTACTTGGCATGTTAATCATAACCATAAGTGAGTCATGACTTTGAGCTACAGCAAGATTGACTTTGATCGTGTAGTCATCAATTTTTTCAACACTCACAATACTGTTTGTGAAGAAGTCGTTATACCACGGGTCGATAATGTCTTTTGACGTGTAGTACTTCATCATAAAGACGTAATCATCTGCTGTAATTTTTTCACCATCTGACCACTCGGCCGTTTCGTCGAGTTTAAAGAATACGGTTTTGTTGTCCTCTCCAAATGCCCATGACTTAGCAAGTTGAGGGATCCATTTGCCAGTATTTGGATGACGCTGAGCCAGTTTTGGTGAACCATCCATTAAGTATTGGCGCAAACCTGAGTTCGCATCTGGACCAACACTTCGTAATGTTTGCGGAAAGCTCTGAATGTAAGTGCGATAGGTGCCACCTCGTACCGCTTCTTCAGAGGCAAATAGAGGTTCGTTGTTGTTTGAAATCCATTCGATATCAGCTGGCAATTCTGCCGCACTCAGTTGAAAACTGGCAGCGGTCAGTGTTGCTAGTACTGAAAATGGCAGTTTTTTAGTCATGTTTCTTCCTTGTTGTGTTTGCGCACTAAGGTCGTAACAAGGAAGACAGCGTGTGAAAGCTCACAGAAAGCTGCGATTTAAAATACGCAGATAGGAAATAATAGGAACGTAATATGAAGTGACGTCCTGCCAGCTTCTATATTAATTTCAAAGAGTTTCACTAGGTCATCCTAGACCTTACAACGCAGTGAATGCATCTTCGCCATAGTATTCTTTAGATATTTGTAACGCAAGCCATCAATAACACATGATTGCATTTTCGAGGCATCACAGTGAGTTATGTTACAAAAGTGTGATCAGCATAGTACCAAGCCCTACTTTACTCAGAATAAACCGCAGAACCTTTATCTCAATTGGCCCCGATATACCAGTTACAGCGAGTAAATGATCAGACATAGCTGGTTAAAAGGAATGGTTGTTTACCGCGATCAGTATTTTCATTCGATATAAAAAGTGAGGCATCTTAGCCTCACTTTTCTCCATACAATCGAGACAGTGCTTACATTTTAGATAAGCTCTCATTGATCGACTTCAGCACTTCTGCAGGATTTGACGCTTGAGTGATAGGGCGACCAATCACAAGATAATCTGAACCTGATTGGATAGCGTCTACTGGCGTCATGATACGGCGTTGGTCACCTTGTTCTGAACCAGCAGGTCGAATACCAGGGGTCACTAATTTAAATTCTTGGCCTAGTTCGCTCTTCAGTAGTGAGGACTCTTGCGCTGAACATACGACACCATCTAAGCCCGCGTTTTTGGTCAAGGTTGCTAGACGAATCACTTGCTCCTGAGGCGCAACATTCAAACCAATACCAGCTAAATCACTTTGTTCCATACTGGTTAGTACCGTTACACCGATAAGAAGTGGACGATCTTTACCATATGGCTCAAGAATTTCACGTGATGCCGTCATCATACGCTCACCACCGCTCGCGTGTACGTTCACCATCCATACACCCATTTCAGCCGCAGCGCGAACTGCTTTCGAACAGGTGTTTGGAATATCGTGAAATTTTAAATCTAGGAATACCGAGAAACCACGTTTATGGAGTTCACGTACAAAATCAGGACCAAATAGCGTAAACATCTCCTTGCCAACTTTTAGTCGGCATGACGCAGGATCAATTCTATCTACAAACGCAAGTGCATCTGCTTGGTTATCATAATCCAGTGCGACAATAACTTTTTGGTCGATCATTTCATCTCCTAACTGTTTTGGTTCTTATTAAATAAAAAGTTAAAAAAATGCAGCGGACAGAAACTCTGCCAGCTGCATTAAGAATTATTCACCATCCAATCCGCGGATTGGCTTGATCGTCCCCCATCCTTTACAGGACGGACAATGCCAATAAAGGGAATGGGTAGAAAATCCACACTTCCGGCATCGGTAATGTGGTTTCACTTTTAACTGTTCACCCACCATCGCTTGTAGTGTTGATAGGCTGTCTTTCGCTCGACCATCTTCTGCTTCTGCAATGTGGTAGTCAATTAAACGGTAGAAGCCCTTCATGGTTGGGTTTTTCAGCAATTGTTTCGTCAGTAACTCTTGAGCAGCCCCAACGTTCTCGTGATGAGCAACTAATTGAGCCAACATCAACTCGGCTGATACGCCAGCTTTCTTATCAATACAAGCTCGCAGAAACTCGACAAGTTCATCTTCCTGACCCAGATGATGATAGCATTCTGCAATAGTTGGCAAGACATCACTGATAAAGTCTTTATCTTGCTCAAGTACCCCTGTCAGATATTTGATGGTGTGCTTATAGTCTTCAGACTCTAGATAAATTCGTCCCAAAGCAATACTTGCTCGAACACACTTCGGGTCTTCCGCTAACGCTTTTTTAAAATGCTGTATTGCCTTATTAGTATTCCCATCAGCTTGGTCGAGCATGGCTATTTCACACCAAAAATGGGCAATATTTGCACGCATCCTTGAGCGTTTATTACCTAACTTAGCCAATTGGTTCGCGTAATAAATCGCCTTTTCCCATTCTCGTGTTTGCTGATAAATGGTCACTAATTGTTGAAGAGCCGCCTCTTTGTAATCTGGCTCTTCGACTAACTGTTCGAAGATTTTCTCTGCACGATCAAGAAAACCTGAGACCATGTAGTCTTTCGCTAACTGTTGAAGGGCGAGGTTCTTTTGGTCCAGTGTTAAGCCTGAACGAGAAATAAGATTTTGGTGAATTCTGATTGCGCGGTCGACTTCACCACGAGACCGGAACAGGTTACCCAACGCAAGGTGAGTATCGATGGTCTCGTTATCAACTTGGAGCAATTCAATAAAGTGATCGACAGCCTTATCTGATTGGTCAGAGAGCAACAGATTAAGACCCGTCATATACTGACGAGAGATTTGATGAGATTGCTTCTGCTTGTCTTGCTGAGCGCTGCGATGCCCCATATACCAGCCATACGCAGCAGCTATAGGCAACAACAAGAAGAGTAGTTCAAGCATTAAAGTTAAGCCTTATCCTTATGCCTGTTTTTCAATGGCTGGCTTATCAGCAGCGTTGTTTGATTCAGTTGGTTCGTACTTTTTCAGTTTTTTCTTTAAACGACGGACCTGTAGCTGAGTTTTCAGTTGGATGCTACCAAAGGTAACCCACGCTAAAGCAAAGCCAACCACAAATACTACACCTAATAGCGTAGATAAGTGGAACTCTCCTTTTGCTAGAAGATAGTTAAAAGTCACGAGCTCTTGGTTTTGGGAACCTAACGCCAATGCAATTAAAAAGAGAGCTAAAACAGCAACGATTTTTATAATTTTCATGTTACATCACCCTTCTAGGAGTAAGTCGGTAAGATTATGCAGGAAAATGCTTCTTCAGACTACGTATATTAGCAATAATCTATACCCAAGTAACCTCAAGATGCTTAGTTTGTAGACATGCTTAGAAGTTAAAGTTATTTGGGTATAGAAAACAGCTGAATCCACAATTAGATTAGTAAACGATCTTGGATGTATGACTAACTTGGATACATTACAAAAAAGCGGCATACACAAACGTATGCCGCTTTTTTCAAACTAATAAGAGTGCATTAACCAATATTTACACGCTCACGAAGTTCTTTACCAGGTTTGAAATGTGGAACGTATTTACCTTCCAATTCCACTTTATCGCCCGTTTTAGGGTTACGACCTACGCGAGGCTCGCGGTAATGAAGAGAAAAACTACCAAAGCCACGGATCTCGATACGGTCACCGCTCTCTAGTGTAGAGGCCATGTGCTCTAAAATATCTTTTACAGCATCCTCTACCTCTTTCGCTGATAAGTGTGTTTGCTCAGCGCAGAGTCTTTCAATCAGTTCAGACTTAGTCATAGTTGCCCTCTTTGAGTATCTTTATCACTTATTATAGTAAGTAATACTAATTCCAACAAACACTTGCTGACAATTCTAGGCAAATTTTATGCAAAATGCGCAATGAAGAAATGCCTTTTATTAAGATAGTTTACTGTCATTAGTATTACTACTTAAATATGACCAAATATAAAAAAGGAGCCTTGCGGCTCCTTTTTTGCTTAAGCGAGTATATTATTCGCCTTTAGCAGCTTTGAAAGCGTCAGCCATTGCGTTACCGAATGCATTGTCATCTTGCTTGTTGATAGATGCCATTGCTTCTTGCTCGTCAGCTTCGTCTTTAGCTTTGATAGATAGGTTGATTACGCGGTTCTTACGGTCTACACCTGTGAACTTCGCTTCAACAACATCACCAGCGCTTAGGATTAGAGAAGCATCTTCTACGCGATCGCGTGATACTTCAGAAGCACGGATGTAACCTTCAACGCCTTCTGCGATTTCAACAGTAGCGCCTTTAGCGTCAACAGCAGTTACAGTAGCGTTAACTAGAACACCTTTCTTGTTGTCAGCAACGTAAGCATTGAATGGGTCATTTTCCATTTGCTTGATGCCTAGAGAGATGCGCTCACGCTCAGCGTCTACTGCTAGAACAACTGCAGAGATCTCGTCGCCTTTCTTGTACTCACGTACAGCTTCTTCGCCAGCAACATTCCAAGAAATGTCAGATAGGTGAACTAGACCGTCGATGCCGCCTTCTAGACCGATGAAGATACCGAAGTCAGTGATAGACTTGATCTTACCAGTAACTTTGTCGCCTTTAGCTTGTGCTTCAGCGAATGACTGCCATGGGTTAGCTTTACACTGTTTCAGACCTAGAGAGATACGACGACGTTCTTCGTCGATTTCAAGAACCATAACCTCAACTTCGTCGCCAACATTAACAACTTTAGAAGGGTGGATGTTCTTGTTAGTCCAATCCATTTCTGAAACGTGAACTAGACCTTCAACGCCTTCTTCGATTTCAACGAAGCAGCCGTAGTCAGTTAGGTTAGTTACGCGACCAGTTAGTTTGTGACCTTCTGGGTAACGCTTAGCGATTGCTACCCATGGATCTTCGCCTAGTTGCTTAAGACCTAGTGATACGCGAGTACGCTCACGGTCGAACTTAAGAACTTTAACTTGGATCTCGTCACCAACGTTAACGATTTCAGATGGGTGCTTAACGCGCTTCCAAGCCATATCAGTGATATGTAGAAGACCGTCAACGCCACCTAGGTCAACGAACGCACCGTAGTCAGTAAGGTTCTTAACGATACCTTTAACTTCAGAACCTTCTTGTAGAGTTTCTAGAAGCTCGTCACGCTCAACGCTGTTCTCTGATTCGATAACTGCACGACGTGAAACAACTACGTTGTTACGTTTTTGGTCAAGTTTGATAACTTTGAACTCTAGCTCTTTGTTTTCTAGGTGAGCAGTGTCGCGGATTGGACGTACGTCTACTAGAGAGCCAGGAAGGAAAGCACGGATACCGTTTAGTTCAACAGTGAAACCGCCTTTAACTTTACCGTTGATGATACCAACAACAGTTTCAGCTTCTTCGTAAGCTTTCTCAAGTACGATCCAAGCTTCGTGACGCTTAGCTTTCTCACGAGAAAGTTGAGTTTCACCGAAACCATCTTCAACAGCGTCTAGAGCTACGTCTACTTCAGCGCCAACTTCAACTTCAAGTTCGCCAGCAGCGTTCTTGAACTGTTCAGCAGGGATAGCAGATTCAGACTTAAGACCAGCGTCAACAAGAACGAAACCGTTCTCGATAGCTACTACAGTACCTTTAACGATGCTGCCTTGTTGGAATTCTGTTTCGTTTAGAAACTCTTCAAAGAGTTGAGCAAAAGATTCAGTCATTTAATTAATCTTCAATAAATTAAACTTCCACGGGTATCCTACCGCATGGGGTTATTAAATTCGCCAGTCATCATCCTTGCGACCAACGCTCTTAGCCTAGTCGAGTATTATTACTCAGCTAGCTTCGATTCGATATATTGTAGTGCCTTTTCTACTACTTCGTCGATAGTCATCGACGTAGAATCTAGCACAAGCGCATCCTCAGCAGGGCGTAATGGCGCCACTGGGCGGTTACGATCTCGGTCGTCACGCTCTTGGATCTCGCTTAAAAGGTCAGCAAATCTAACATCTAACCCTTTCTCTTGCAACTGTTTAAGGCGTCGATTTGCACGCTCTTCAGCACTCGCATCAAGGAAGATTTTTGCTTGCGCACTCGGGAATACAATTGTGCCCATATCACGACCATCAGCAACCAGACCCGGAGCGGTCTCAAATGCACGCTGACGACGTAGTAATGCTTCACGAACACGTGGCAAAGCCGCAACTTTAGATGCTGCCATACCCGTTTCTTCTTTACGAAGCTCCCCTGACACATCTTCGCCTTCTAGAATGACCTTAACTAAGTCACCTTCCGCGATAAATTGAACGTCTAGGTGTGTTGCTAGTGGGACAAGAGCATCTTCTGACTCGGTGTCGACACCGTGGTGAATCGCAGCGAGTGCAAGTACACGATAAATTGCGCCAGAATCTAAGAGTTGGAAACCCAACTTTTTCGCCAGCAACATACATAAAGTGCCTTTACCTGCACCACTAGGTCCATCTACGGTTACAACCGGAGTTTGAGAGGACATGTTCTTCTCCACCAATAGTTTCTTTTCAGCAATTTGCTCGGTTTTCGAGGCGCACATTATACGGGTAATCAGTCTTTGGAGCGAGGAAAAATGTCGTGTAAAGCATTACACCTAATGCGTAATTGGATTCATCAATAAACATAAAGTTCAACAAAAACGGCGAGAGCTTCTGCCCTCGCCGTTTTAAATGCCATGAACTTAAGCTCGATTAAACAATCGGCTTTTGACCACGCTCAGCTAACTTTAAAATCACACTATCAGCGACTTTACCCGCCACACCTGCTAGCTTGTCGGCCAGTTTTTTCTTTTGTACATAATGCACAGAAAGTACAGTTTTATCTTTGCATGCTGCAACAACGATATCATCAGATGTACTAATGTCATCCACCAAACCAAGCTCTTTCGCTTGTGTACCGAACCAGTGCTCACCAGTGGCTACTTTGTCTAGGTCCAAACTAGGACGACGCTCACGGATGAAGTCTTTAAACAAGACATGTGTTTCTTCAAGTTCTTGCTTAAACTTATCGCGCGCTTTATCGGTATTCTCACCGAACATCGTTAGCGTGCGTTTATATTCACCCGCTGTTAGTTGTTCGTACTCAATGTCATGTTTCTTCAACAGTTTGTTGAAGTTAGGAATTTGTGCGATAACGCCAATAGACCCCACAATTGCAAATGGTGCAGAAACAATCTTATCTGCTACACATGCCATCATGTAACCACCACTTGCCGCAACTTTGTCAACAGAGATGGTCAGAGGAAGACCCGCAGCTTTGATTCGGTCCAGTTGAGAAGAGGCAAGGCCGTAACCATGAACCATACCACCGCCAGACTCTAAGCGAAGTAACACTTCATCACCTTCACGTGCGACAGCCAAAATAGCGGTGATTTCTTCACGTAGAGACGCGACTTCTTTTGCGTCTATGCTACCGTTGAAATCAAGAACAAATAGGTGTGGTTCACGCTTGCTATCTAATGAACCGTCTTTGCTCGCTTGTTTGATTTCTTTCTCGCGAGATTTGTTCTTCTCTTTTTCTTCTTTCTTGACGGCTTTATCTCGAGCCTTGATGAAAGCATCGTCATGCAAATGATGCTCTAACTGCTCAACAGATTGTTTGTGTTGCTCTGAAAGGTTGGTAATCTCTAACTCCCCTTTCGCCGCACCCGATTTGCCACCAGCCGATTTTGCAATAATGAGCAGAACAATTATCGCAGCAACCACCGTGATAATTTTGGCCAGAAACAGACCATAATCTAATAAAAATTCCAACGAGAGCTCCTTTATCTCATTTCAGATGACGTTAGTATGTTACGCAGAAACATCAGCGAGAAGGCAGCGCGGTTTGTAACCACTTGTTCTGATTGATAGCATACCTAACGAAAGTTCTGGAATTGGTATAACACATGAATTGGTGTATTGTAACCATCTTGTCACGATTACCAAGATTTTCCATTGAGAAACAGGCGTTTTTTAGCGTCAATTAACTATCATGGACCCTCTTACAATAATAAGGATTTATCGCCGTGAACTACTCCGTTTCAGCTGATGCTCTAAAAGGTAAAGTCATTCTTGTTACTGGCGCTGGTAATGGCATCGGCCGTCAAGCCGCGCTTTCTTATGCCGAGCACGGTGCAACTGTTATTCTCTTGGGTAGAAATGTGCAAAACCTTGAATCTATCTATGATGAGATTGAAGCTGCTGGCTATCCACAAGCAGCTATCATTCCATTGGATCTCAAGGGCGCAACTCAGCAGAATTACATTGATATGGCAGAGACAATCGAAGGACAGTTTGGTCGCTTGGATGGTCTATTACACAACGCAGGTGTCTTGAGTTCGCTGTGTCCATTTGATCAAATCAAAGAGGAAGACTTCGACGATATCATGCAGATCAACGTGAAAGCCGAAGTGCTAATGACTCAAGCACTACTGCCTGTGATGCGTAAATCAGAAGCTGGGCGTATTATCTTTACCTCTTCAACCGTCGGCCACTCTGGCCGCGCATTCTGGGGGCCATACGCTATCTCTAAATTTGCCGTAGAAGGCATGATGCAAGTTTTGGCTGACGAGCTGAGTGATACACCGATCCGCGTTAACGCAATTAACCCTGGTGCCACTCGTACTCGCATGCGTGAAAAAGCATATCCGGGTGAAGATGCGAATACTCTCAAAACGCCACTGGATATCATGCCGCTATATTTGCACTTAATGGATCCTGCGGTTACCGATGTGAACGGTCAGTGCATCGACGCTCAACCGAAGCGTAAATAACTCATTCAGGTTACCTCACATAATCGATTGAAAAGGCAGCAAACGCTGCCTTTTTTCATTTCTCTCTTCATAAAAATCTTGCGACTTTCTCCCACAGAAATATACTGTACATATATACAGGTGTTTATTATGCAAGATATTATTCAGAACTTAAAAAGCCAACACCTTGTTTGGCAAGCAAATTTAACGAAAGCAGATCCTCAGCAGTTGCAGACTAGTTCCGGTTTTTCTGAATTAGATGATTTGCTCGGCGGAGGCTTTCCACCTCATGGCGTAGTGGAGATGGAATCTATTGGTAGTATTGGTGAATTGCGTTTGCTCGCTCCCTATTTAAAAGCCACTCAGACCAATGGTATAACCGCATTTATTCAACCACCTGCGCTAGTGAATTCTCTGTTTTTACACTACATCGGGTTGGATATAAACCAAGTGTGGGTTGTTAATCCAGCTCATCCCAAAGATGCTCTTTGGGCTGCAGAGCAATGTCTGAAAAGTGGGGTATGCAGTAATGTTTTGTTATGGCAAGAAGAGCTTGAAATACATCAAGTGAAACGCTTACAGGTAGCAAGTGAACAAGGGAGTTGCCCGCTCTTTATGCTTAAAACAGATACTATCAACCGCTTGTCTTTGCCTGTGTCACTCAGTTTAAAACTGAAAGGCGACGAGCAAGGGATTAATGTTGAAGTGCTGAAAAGGAAAGGAGGCTGGAATAGAGGTAGCGTTAGTATCGGCTTCCAACACCATTACCCGCAACTGGTGAAACCATCATCTGAAACTGTGCACTCGACTGTGGTCAATTTCCCACTGGCGAACCAAGGTTAGTGATATGGCTCTGTGGATTTACTTGCACTTCCCTCGCCTACAGCTAGACGCACTCTTTGGTGATAACCAAGAACAACCCGTGGTGATTGTCGAAAGCCAACGTTGCCAGATTATTCAATACAACGAGATTGCCGAACAACAAGGCATTAAGCCAGGTATGGGCCTAGGCAGTGCTGCGTCCTTGTGTCGAGATTTACAAGTGCATCCTTATCATCCACAAACCGAATTAAATAAATTACAAGAGGTAGCTCAGTGGTTGTATTTGATCACATCTGACGTTGTGTTGATGCCAAACCAAGGTATTTTACTGCGTGCTACTCCAATGCTCGCTCTGTATGAAGGGCTTGAAAACTATTGGAATAAAGTCAGAGCTCACTTATCGGAGCTGAAACTGAGTTTTCAATTCGGATGTGGTTTTTCTCCTTTTGCTGCCAAATTGATGGCAATATCAGGAGCGAACGTCATCAGTGAAGACAAATCTGCCATACAAAAAGCTTTATCACCACTACCGTTAAAACTGACAGATTTATCAAACGCTACCGTAGAGAAGTTACAACGTGTAGGTGTCACCACATTGCAAAACCTGCTTGAACTGCCATTGCAAGACATCGCACGACGCTTTGATATCGATTTGGTGAACTACGTTGGTCGACTGACTGGGCAGTTTAAACACCCTGTCGACTTTTATCACCCTACCGAATCCTTCCAAGTTTATTTAGAGCTGTTGTTTGAGATCGAAAACGTTCAGTGGATTGAAAAGCCGTTGGCCAAATTACTTCGTCAACTCGAAATCTTTCTTAAATTAAGAGATAAGGTCGCTTTTGAACTGTGTTTAACACTCCACCAGCGTGAGAAACAAGAGCAACACCTTCAACTCACTTCTGCGCAAGGTGATTACCTATGTCAGCGTTGGCAACAGTTAGCGAGTTTGAGCTTAGAGTCACTCTCGCTTAATGGCCCAGTCACAGGGCTAACGTTAAAAGTCATCCGTCAAGGTGAGCCTCTTAGTGCATCACGCGATCTCTTTGCTGGGCAGAAAGGAAACATGAATGCTTTAGAGTTGCTTTCTTTACTGCAAGCTAAATTGGGGAAAAGTGCCGTTTTAAAACCCAATATTGCTTGCGATCCTAGACCAGAAAAGGCCAGTCAGTATCGCCCTGCTGATGCTACGGATGAAAAGGGGCACGCCATACCATCCATACTACGCCCAGCAATGCAATTACCGACTCCCATTGTATTGCAAGAGCAAGTTTCTTTGGTCCACGGACCTGAGCGAATAGTTTCTGGGTGGTGGGATGGTGATGAGATCATGCGTGATTACTACATTGCACACACCAAGCAAGGCCGCTGGTTATGGATATTTCGTGATCAGCACAAGCACTGGTTTCTTCATGGCTATTTTTGTTAAATCGACAGTTATTTTTGTTGGGTCATTATGAGTTACGCGGAACTATTTTGTCAGTCTAACTTCTCTTTTTTGACTGGAGCTTCTCATGCAGAAGAGCTGGTACTCCAAGCTGCTTTCTATCGCTATCAAGCTCTAGCTATAACGGATGAATGTTCAGTCGCGGGCGTTGTCAAAGCCCATGCGACCATCGAACAACATAAACTCGATATCAAACAAATCGTTGGAAGTATGTTTTGGTTAAATGATGAATGCCAAATCGTACTGCTTTGCCCTTGTCGCAAGGCTTATGCCGAGTTGTGTCGTATCATCACAAACGCAAGAAGACGCAGTGAAAAAGGCAACTATCAACTGTTCGAATGGGATTTGATGTCGGTTCGACATTGTTTGGTATTGTGGCTGCCCACACATCAAGAGAGTGATCACTATTGGGGGCGCTGGCTCAATCAACACCACGCTAATCGTTTGTGGGTAGCGATTCAGCGCCATTTGAGTAACAACGATACTGAGTACATTGCGCACTGCGAGCAGTTAGCACATGAATTTCAATTACCTATAACTGCCTGCGGAGGCGTTCTCATGCATGACGTTGAACGCTTGCCATTACAGCATGTACTTACTGCTATAAAACATGGGTGTAGCGTCGATAAACTCGGTTTTGACCGTATTTCGAATACTGAGCGAGCGCTTCGTCCTTTTAAAAAGTTGATTCGGATTTACAAACCAGAATGGCTGGAAGAAAGTACTTACATCGCCGATTTATGCGAGTTTAAGCTCTCCGATTTAAAATACGAATATCCTACCGAGCTGATCCCAGATGGTTATACACCCGACTCTTACTTACGTATGTTGGTCGAACGTGGTAAAAAGCTGCGTTTTCCTGAAGGCGTGCCCGCAGAAGTCAATCAAACCATCGAGAATGAACTGGCGCTTATTCAAGAGCTTAAATACCACTACTACTTCCTTACTATTCACGACATCGTAATGTTTGCGAAACAGCAAGGTATTCTTTACCAAGGGCGAGGTTCCGCTGCAAACTCTGTAGTGTGTTATTGCCTGGAAATTACCGCCGTCGATCCTCGACAAATCGCTGTCTTATTCGAACGATTTATCAGTAAAGAACGTAAGGAACCGCCGGATATTGATGTGGACTTTGAACACGAGCGCCGTGAAGAAGTTATCCAGTATATTTACAAAAAATATGGTCGTGAGCGTGCAGCACTTGCTGCAACAGTGATCAGCTATCGCTTTAAAAGTGCCGTGCGTGAAGTCGGTAAAGCACTAGGGATTGAAGAGACCCAATTAGATTTTTTCATTAAGAACGTTAATCGCCGAGATCGCAGCCAAGGCTGGCAAGCTCAAATTATTGAACTTGGCTTACAACCAGAATCTCTCAAAGGGCAGCAGTTTATCCAATTGGTCAACGAGATCATTGGCTTCCCACGCCATTTATCTCAGCACGTAGGTGGCTTTGTAATTTCATCTGGCCCTTTATATGAGTTGGTACCTGTTGAAAATGCCTCGATGGAAGATCGCACTATCATTCAATGGGATAAAGACGATTTAGAAAGCTTGAAGCTACTAAAAGTCGATGTACTCGCACTCGGCATGTTAAACGCCATCAAAAAGTGCTTTCAACTGGTCGAGAAACATCACCAGCGATCCCTCTCGATTTCCGAGATCACTCGCCGACAAGATGATCCACACGTGTATCGCATGATCCAAAAAGCCGACACGATAGGCGTATTCCAAATAGAATCTCGTGCACAAATGAGCATGCTTCCTCACCTAAAGCCTGCTTGTTATTACGACTTAGTGATTCAAATTGCAATTGTTCGTCCAGGCCCTATTCAGGGTGATATGGTGCATCCTTTTTTAAAACGACGAGATCACAAAGAGCCTGTCAGTTATCCATCGGAAGAAGTAAAAAGCGTTCTTGAGCGGACTATGGGCGTCCCTATTTTCCAAGAGCAAGTCATCAAGCTAGCCATGGTAGCCGCAGGGTTTAGCGGCGGCGAGGCCGATCAACTCCGTCGAGCGATGGCATCATGGAAAAAGAATGGCGATCTCGCTAAATTCAGACCAAAACTGATCAATGGTATGCAAGAGAGAGGTTATGACTTAGCGTTTGCTGAGCGCATTTTCGATCAGATTTGCGGCTTTGGTGAGTACGGCTTCCCTGAAAGTCATTCAGCGTCTTTCGCAGTGCTGGCATATTGTTCTGCATGGTTAAAATATTATTACCCAGCCGAATTTTACACTGCATTATTGAACAGCCAACCAATGGGATTTTATAGCCCATCGCAATTAGTACAAGATGCTCGCAGACATGGCGTCGAAGTATTGCCGGTGTGCGTCAATCATTCAAAATATCAACATCATCTCGTCTCACGTCCGAATGGCAGGCTCGGCGTGCAACTTGGTTTTCGCTTGGTGAAAGGCTTTAACGCAGAAAGCGCACAAAGGCTTATTGAGCGCAAACCACTTAATGGTTACCGATCGATTCAAGAAGTAAAGCAGATATTAAGAAGCCGAAGTGACATTGAATTATTGGCTTCAGCCAATGCATTTCAGGCCTTATCGGGAAATCGTTATAACGCTCGCTGGGCAGCAATGGATTCCTTATCTGACCTACCATTGTTTCACAAGGTCGAAGAACCCAATGTTAGCTACCAGACTCAACCCTCTGAATATGAAAATTTAATTGAGGATTACGCAAGCACGGGACTATCTCTTAGCCGCCATCCAATTAAATTATTAGAAGAAACGGGCAAACTCCCTCACTTTACCCGCATGAGGCAACTGACAGAGAAACCGCATAAGTCACTGGTCACAGTGGTAGGTGTGGTAACAGGAAGACAATCTCCAGGCACCGCCGCTGGCGTGACATTTTTTACGTTAGAAGATGACACGGGCAACATTAATGTGGTCGTTTGGCAAGCGACAGCACGAGCCCAAAAGCAAGCGTATTTAGGCGCTAAAGTATTAATGGTGAAAGGCATTCTTGAAAAAGAGGGAGAAGTCACACACGTTATTGCTGGCAAGTTGATGGATTGCACGCACTACTTGAACAATCTACAAAGTAAATCTCGGGATTTCCATTAGTACAGAGGAATTAAGGAGAGAAATGTTAAAAATCAGAGAGAGGTGCGCTCCCTCTGATTTCACTAGATCTAATCATGCACTTTTAGAAAGCATCTGGCGTAATCGGTCTTGAGCAACTTCAACCAGCAGATCCGGTTGGAATTTAGATATAAAGCGATCACAGCCTACTTTTTGTACCATGGCTTCATTAAAACTACCGCTCAGAGAAGTGTTCAATGTGATAAACAACTTAGACATACGTGGATCTTGGCGCACTTCATGGGTCAGTTTATAACCGTCCATTTCAGGCATTTCAGCATCCGTAATCATCATCAACAGCTCTTTTTCTACATCTTTACCTTCATCACACCAACGTTTTAAAACCGTTAACGCTTCTAGCCCGTCACGGCACTCGATGATATTCATACCCAATTGAGAAAGCGTATCGCGAACTTGATTACGAGCTGTAGAGGAATCATCCACAATCAGAACATTACGCCCGACCATTGCTTGGGCCAATTCTTGATCGAGAATGTCCTCCGAGATAGTCACGTCGTAATGTACGATCTCTGCTAAAACTTTTTCAACGTCAATAATTTCGACAATTTGAGAGGCATCCCCCTCTTTGATTTGCGTGATAGCCGTGAGGTAATTCGAGCGACCAGACGTGGAAGGAGGCGGCTGAATTTCAGTCCATGCCGTATTAATAATGTTTTTAACCGGACCGACTAAGAAGCCCTGCACCGTGCGGTTGTACTCTGTCACGATCAAATTTTCTTCTTCCGCTTCACCACGTAAAGCAGGAAAACCAATTGCGCCTCGTAAATCAATCACTGGTACCGCTTCACCTCGTAGAGAAGCAACCCCACGAATATTGTAGTGCGATCCAGGGAGCTTGGTTAACGGTGGAAGCTTGATGACCTCTTTCACTTTGAACACATTAATCGCAAATAATTGGCGACTATTTAAAGTGAACAGCAGAAGCTCTAGTCGATTTTCACCAACCAAGTTTGTACGCTGGTCAACCGTATTTAACACTCCGGACATACTACTACCTAAATTATGGATAATTCTTATTTTACTCGAAATCATTACAGACACAGCAAGGTTATATAACCAAATAACCTTAAAATATTTGGCTTTTCGAGCACAGCTTTAAAGTACAACAGTTTTAGCGTATTACTTCTCTTTGCATCAGACGCAAAGTCACGCAGCACATTGAAAGCCATTTTGTTTATTTACTTGAGCTTTTTAGGAAATTACATGAATGGCGCAGATATAGCAATGCAACATAACTCAAATTCCCTTTCTAGTAATAGGCGATCAAAAAGGGTGAGCCGTTAAGTCTCACCCTAAATCACCTACAAATGCAGTCTCAACAGCCAGGCACATCATCATGTTAAAAAGTACTTAACCTTCCACAACCTTCATCAATAGTTGACCATCGTACAACGCTTGCTTAATCAACGCGGCACCAGGCATTGTGGCTTGCTTATAGAAACGAGATTCCACCAGCTCAAGATCTTGGTGATAAACAGGTAAACTCTGCTCTTCGATACAGCGACGAACCGCAGGATAAAGCACATCTTTTGCTTGGTTAATCACACCACCGATCAAGATTTTCTCAGGGTTAAATAAGTTGATCACAATAGCAATTGCAGAGCCTAAGTAGCCTCCAAGTTTTTCAATCACATCGACGGCCAAAGGATCACCGTTTGCAGCGGCTTCACAAATGCTCTCAATACTCATTTCTTCTTGTTTAGCAAGAATAGAGTCTTCGCCATCAGCGATTCGTCTTACGACTTCTTCACGAATTGCCTGAGAACTGGCAACGGTTTCCAAACAGCCAATATTGCCGCAATGACAACGTTTTCCATTTGGGTCAATTTGAATATGCCCGAGTTCACCAATGTTACCGTGACGGCCTTGCAAAACGCGCCCATCCAGAATGATGCCCGCACCTAAACCGTGGTGGATAGAGATAAGAACGGAGTTGTCATTATCTTGAGAATGGCCGAAAAGCTTTTCTGCTAATGCCCAAGCTCGCGTGTCATTGGCAATGAAAACTGGCAAGCCTGTTGCTTTGTATATCTCTGGTCCAAGAGCAAGATTTTCGACATTGTAATGAGGCATCTGCAAAACGACACCTTGCTCTGAGTTCACGAGACCAGGCAGCGTAAGGGCAATACTGGTAACACGATCAAGTTGATCCGCGTAAGTCTGAAAGAATTCATCAATTTCGTAAAGCAGGCGCTCAAGCACATCGTCTTGATCAAGCTCGTGTATCTCGATTTTAGTATCGATCAGTACATCACCGCCTAACTCATGCAAAGCAATGGTTAAATAACCTCGCCCCAAACGCATTGACAAAAATTGCCAACCTTCATTATTGACCTGCAAACCGACAGCAGGTCGACCACGACTCGTCGCTTCTTGTACTGTCGTTTCATGAATCAAGTGCGCTTCAATTAATTCTCGAGTGATTTTGGTGATACTAGCAGGAGCAAGCTCACTCTGCTTGGACAAATCAATTCGAGAAATAGGACCTTTTAGGTCAATTAGTTTATATACACGACCAGCATTGACCTGTTTGATATGATCAATATGGCCCGGTTGAGCCATGTACATCTTGCACTCCGAAATTCTATAACGGGACAATTTTTTTACTTTGCGAACTAATTGTGAAGTGAATTAATAAATCCCCGTGACAAGCATCACGTATAAACCTGTTTGTTTGTGTATTCAATCAAATAACGAAGAATCTACTCCTGTTAAATTGTTTGAAAAATAACTTATTTTTATTCACTAAATTATGAAGTAATGCCTTTAAAGCAGCGTATTTTTATCAATAAGGCCATTGCCTGTCGAATATCTGTCTGTTTTACCGGGGTTACTCTTAATGTAAACATTCTGTGCATATACTTATATTCAAGTAGCTTTAAGGTGTGGGCTAAGCGAGGCTAACCTTGAGAGCGATTGCGTAAAGTAAGGATAGAGTTCAAGTTACCTTTACACACACATTCATCGGAGAATCTATGACTTCCAAATTAAGACGAACAAAAATTGTCACTACGCTGGGTCCTTCAACGGATAAGGACAATATACTTGAGGAGATCATCAAAGCCGGTGCAAACGTTGTCCGTATGAATTTTTCACATGGAACCAGTGAAGACCACATTCAACGTGCGAACAAAGTCCGTACCATTGCAGCAAGACTTGGGCGTCAGGTTGCAATTCTTGGTGATTTACAAGGCCCTAAAATCCGTGTATCAACGTTTAAAGACGGCCAAGTCATTTTGAATGTGGGCGATAAATTCACATTAGATAGTGATTTACCAAAAGGTGAAGGCAATCAAGAATCTGTAGGGTTAGATTATAAAGAACTACCGCAAGATGTTTCACCAAATGACATTTTATTACTCGATGATGGACGCGTTCAGCTGCAAGTTACCAAAGTAGAGGGTAATAAAGTTCATACCCGTGTGATTGTCGGTGGTCCACTGTCCAACAATAAAGGGATCAACAAAAAAGGCGGCGGATTGTCAGCCGATGCGCTCACAGAGAAAGATAAAGCCGACATTCTTACCGCCGCAGCAATTCAAGTAGACTACCTTGCTATTTCATTCCCGCGTAACGGCGAAGACATGCATTACGCTCGACGCTTAGCCAGAGATGCAGGCCTTGAAGCCATGTTAGTGGCTAAAGTCGAACGAGCAGAAACCGTCGCGACCAATGAGTCTATTGACGACATTATTCTCGCATCCGATGTAGTGATGGTTGCACGTGGTGACCTTGGTGTAGAAATCGGTGACCCTGAGCTCATAGGTGTCCAGAAAAAACTGATTCGCCGCGCACGCAGTTTAAACCGTATCGTGATTACTGCGACACAAATGATGGAGTCCATGATTACTAGCCCAATGCCAACGCGTGCTGAAGTGATGGATGTGGCCAATGCGGTTCTAGACGGCACTGACGCGGTGATGCTTTCTGGAGAGACCGCTGCAGGTAAATATCCTGTAGAAACGGTCAAATCCATGGCCGAAGTATGTGTGGGGGCAGAAAAAATGTCGGAGGCAAGTCTATCAACCTATCGCTTAGATAGAACCTTCGAAACCGCTGAAGAAACCATCGCAATGGCAACCATGTACTCTGCGAATCACATGGAAGGAATTAAAGCGATGATCTCGTTAACTGAGTCCGGCAGGACTGCGTTGATGATGTCTCGCTTAAGCTCTGGCTTGCCAATATTTGCCTTATCACGGAATGAATCGACACTAAATCGAGCAGCATTATACCGAGGCGTGACACCTGTATATTTCGAGTCAAAAAGTGATGCGGGTTTACCAACGGCTCAAGCAGCTATTACTAGCCTTAAAGAGCAAGGGTTCTTGCACAAAGGTGATTTAGTCATTATTACTCAAGGCGATGTAATGGATGTTGTTGGCTCAACCAACTGCATGCGCATTCTACAAGCGTAGTAGTTATACTTAACCGGAGTTAACCACAAGAACCCGCAAATAAGGCTCCGAAAATGGAGCCTTATTTATATGCTTTGTATATTGCGCACATCGTGAACGTAAGAAGGTTTATGCACTCTCTCTACCATCAATTTCAACATCCAGCTGGTCATAGAGTTGAACTAGGTTAAACCCAGCTTGAAGCCCAAGTTGATAGTCATGCTCTAGTGACTCTTGGTCACTTAACAAAGAAGAAGAACGAAGTCCCTCTTTAGGCGCAACTTGTAAAATAAAAGTGTCGTCAGGTGGAGCAGATATAAAGGCCTGAGTGAGCTCAAATGTTTGATAATGAATCATCAGCATGTCGGCTAAACCTGAATCAAAATTCTCACCAATCAGATGACTTAAACGATACAAGTTATCGGCACCGAACAACCAACGACCTCCATTTAACAGCATTTTCCCTGCAAGCTTCGATTGATGTGCTGCATTAATTTTTTGTTGGAAGAACGACGCCCAATCCAGCTTCCACTGATTCACTTTTTGCTGCCATGATTGCTGTACTGAGTTGATAGACTCTCGATACCATTCGACAGGCACATCCCCCACTTCACTTTGGGCTCTCGCTTCAATCTCTGAAAACGGCTCTGTGCGAATGACAATAATGTTGCGAGCATTCTGACGCCACGCTTCTTGAACAGGGATAGAGGCAGACACGCCGCCATCAACAAACTTATTGCCATTTACGTCGACAGGTCCGTGGTACAACTTGGGAATCGCACATGTCGCTAGCATAGTGTTAAACCACGAGTCATCCAAGATTGGTAGATATTGATCTGATAGCGTCTCTATATTCGTTACCGCAGCAAACGCTCCTCGTTTTCCCAATGCACTACGACCTAAATCAAGGTCAAGCTTGTATGGGAAATCTTGAATCCGTTCTAATGCCCACTCTAAACCTAAGTACTGCTGCTTTCGGATATAGCGAAACAGATTAAAAAATTCAGGAGACGTTGTCAGCTCGGTAATAAAAGCTTTGCCCATGCCATGTTGACGACACAAGTAAGAACATAAGTTAAGTGCTCCGGCAGAGGTGCCATAGAATTCATCGAAAGGATCGAAGTTGGAAAGTAAAAAGGCGTCTAAAACGCCAGCGGTAAAAATCCCTCTCTGCCCTCCACCTTGCGTGACTAAAGCAGTTTTACCATGCCTAAAGTGCTCATAAACTTTTACATCAAGCTCTGCATGGCTTTCTGTGATTATACCGCTGTTACGTATCATAGGCTCACGCCATTTTGTTAAAACGTTTGGTAAAAGTGGTTATCTTAAGCTGTTGTAATAGCAATGATGCCAAATGACAAAAGCACTGCAAAAACAGTCACCACAATGATTAATGCGGATTTTAGATCGTGTTCCATAGACACCTCCTTAATATGTAACAAATTAATAACACCGGTGTGAAATATGTTCAAGATTTGCTTAATTTAGTCGCGCAATTTTGACTAACCCATCACAATTAGCTTAGTCATAATAAGGAGATAGGGCATGAACCAAAAACTCAGCTGGCTAGTAGGAATCATGATGATGAGTACTGCTATCAATGCACAAGCGAATATCATCGTTACACCATACATAGGCTATACAGGAGGCGGCCAAGTAGAGGATGAAAGTGGTAATACATACGATCTCGACCCCGCAGTGAACTACGCTCTTTCAGTCGAGACTCCCTTAGAAAAAGGAAGGATCGGATTGTTTTACTCCAATCAATCGACGGAACTTGAAAAGCTGTCCAACTCAGCAGATATACATTATCTGCACTTCCAAAGCAGCATGTACTATCCTGTCGCAGAAAATTGGCAAACCTATATCGGTGTAGGTTTGGGCGCTTCTTATGCCGATGTGGATTGGGTAGACAAAAAATACGGATTTTCGGCTAGCGCTTTTGCAGGGCTGGAATATGAATTTTCAAAGAACTTTGCATTAACAGCCCAACTGAGATGGTTAGGTACGGTCGTTGATAACGATACATCTGGCGCCTGTACTCTACCTAATGACGGCTCAAGCTGTATCATTAAGTTCGATACTGATTGGATGAACCAATTCCAATCAAATGTCGGTTTTAGTTTCCGCTTCTAATTTTTATGCATGTTCCTTTGTAGGACTCGTCACAAAGAACGCTGAACGAGTCCTGCACAGAGCCGATAAAGGATATCGTCTAAACACCATTGTTTGGCAAAGTAACGAAGCATCATCTAGATAGGTGCACAAAAGATAGCCGTACGCCCTAATTAATCAAAATAGTCTTAAACACCAAAGCAATTATTAGATCCCAGTCATTTATTCCAGACAAACAACCACCCAACCACACAAAACCACAATCAAACTCAAATTTAACAAGATTAAAACCATACAACGCATCTGAATTAACATTTAGATTCTATTGCGCTAAGTATTATTAGAAGTTAGTCTGATCAGTGAAAACAGATAAATATTTCAGTTTTATCAAACACACATTAAAATTTTAAGATTAATAATCTACTTTCTCTTACAGTAGACAGAATATAGCTCTATAAAATTATAAGAAGTTAGAATTAAGGATAGAAAAGCTGATGGATAACAGCGGTCCTTTCTTCCAACTGTTTGCGCAATTATTACTGTGTTACGTAGAGAGCTTCATTCCTCAGGGAGTCTTATAGGAGTCAAATATGAAGCGAGAACAATGGGGATCCCGGGCGGGATTCATCTTAGCAGCAGTTGGGTCTGCTATCGGTTTGGGAAACATTTGGCGTTTCCCATACATGGCCTATGAAAACGGTGGCGGCGCATTTTTTATTCCTTACATTTTTGCCATGATCACTGCCGGTATTCCATTTATGATCCTTGAGTTCAGTATGGGACAAAAATACCGAGGCTCGGCCCCAAAAACACTTGCGAAAATTCATTCTAAATTTGAATGGCTTGGCTGGTTCCAAGTTGGTGTGGCTGCAGTTATTGCCGTTTACTATGTGGCTGTTATCGGTTGGTCGATTTCTTACTTTGGGTTGTCGTTTACTCAAGGTTGGGGAACCGATACCAACGCATTTTTCTTTAGTGAATACCTAAAGCTAGGTGACAACTCACCAACAGACTTAGGCAGTATTCAATGGAAGATTGCTTTATCCATGGTGATTGCTTGGGCAATTACTTACACCGCTATTGCCAAAGGCGTGAAATCAGGAATTGAAAGAGCATCTAAAATTATGATGCCAATCCTATTCTTGATGGTGATTTTCTTAATCGGACGTATGATTTTCTTGCCAGGAGCTCTAGATGGCGTGAACTACATGTTCGAACCCGATTTCAGCAAAATTTGGGATGTGAAAGTATGGGCAGCGGCATATGGTCAGATCTTCTTTACGCTAAGTATCGGCTTCGCCATCATGCTAGCTTACTCTAGCTACCTACCAGAAAAGTCAGACATAACGAATAACGCGTTTATGACCGTGTTGATCAACTGTGGCTTCTCGATCCTAGCCGGCATCATGATCTTCTCAGTATTGGGTTACATGGCTCAAGAGCAAGGTAAGCCGTTAACAGAGGTGGTATCTGCAGGCGTTGGCTTGGCTTTTGTTACTTTACCTGCGGCAATTAACCTACTACCTGCCCCATATATTCTTGGTCCACTGTTCTTCTTTGCACTGGTGGTTGCTGGTCTAAGTTCGCATATTTCAATTATGGAAGCCGTAACTTCAGCCATTATCGACAAGCTGAAGTGGAGCCGTAAAAAAGCTGCAAATGTTGTGATTGGTATTGGCTTCGTTGTCTCTATGGCGTTTGCTACCAATGGCGGTCTGCTGCTACTCGATCTAGTAGACCACTTTGCAAACAACGTTGGCATCATGGTTGGTGGTCTGGTTGAGATTGTCTTGATGGCGTGGCTATTGAAGCGCGTGCCAGAAGTACGTAATTACGTTAACGAGCGCTCTGATTTCTCTGTTGGTCAATGGTTCGAGATCTGCTTACGCTTCGTTACACCAATCATGCTCGCCATTATCTTAGCGACCAAGCTATACGCCCTAACCACTGAAGGCTACGGTGGCTATGATCTAACTTTAGGCTGGGCACTTATCGCCGCACTCTTTATCTTTGGTCTAGTGATCAACGCAGTGAACCGCAAGGAGACAGCAAAATGACAATCAGCGCAATTATTATGATGGTTATTGGTTTAGGTATCACTTGGGGCGGCGCTGCCGTTTGCATCAAGCGAGCCATGGATAAACAATAGAACGTTAAGTTCCACATAAAAAACGCCGGTAGTTACCGGCGTTTTTTTATACATACATTAGTTCAATTCTAGAAACTGTACTTGATGCCAACGGCGCCGCCAAGTTGCAAGTCAGCACCTTTGTAAAGATCTAGCTCTGGGTGTATTTGACCATAAAGGTCCCAGCCGCGTGATAAATCCCAGTTCACGCCAAGTGGTACTCTCACACCAAACTCGTCATCCCATTCATACCAGCCACCAACGCCGACATACCAAGTCACAGGCATGTTTTGATCGAATGTTCCACGCTTAGCGATGTAATCAAACGCCATACCATCGTTTCCGATAATGCCACGATATTTGTTATCTAACTCTACAACAACACTTAATTGTTGATCGACAGCCATACCAACTGATAGATCCGTTGGTTCGCTTGCCGCCATTGCCGTACTAGAAACTAGTCCCAAAAATAAAATGAATTTGTTCTTCATACACGTTATCAATTATTCAAAAAAACATTATTCGCTATTCAAACATAATGGCATATCAATATGTCAACGATGGGTAAGCTCGATGTATGAAAAAGCTGACAAAAGTAAAGATGAGTTTAGGATCACACTAAAAAAGGAACTGTCAGTTAATAAAATAGGAACTAAAAAAGGAGGCCGAAGCCTCCTTTTATGCATTACTATGAATGACTGCGATTAACCGTGGTTACGAATCCACTCATCCATTTCAGTTTTTAGGTTATCAGACTTAGTACCGAAGATAGCCTGTACACCACCAGCTACAACTACAACACCAGCAGCGCCTAGTTGTTTTAGCTTGTCTTGGTCAACAGCAGCTGTATCTGCAACTGCTACACGTAGACGTGTGATACATGCATCTAGACCAGTAATGTTAGCTTTACCGCCAAACGCTGCAACCAGTTCACCGCCCATATCAGAGCCAGAAGTTACAGCTGCACTTTCCGTTTCATCTTCACGGCCAGGTGTTTTTAGGTCAAGCGCTGTGATTACACCACGGAACACTACGTAGTAAATTACTGCGTAAACTAGACCAACGGCAATCATTAGCACCATCTTCTGAGCGTTACCAGATAGAACTAGGAAGTCGATCAGACCGTGAGAGAAAGAAGTACCGTGTACAAAGCCTAGAGTGTTCGAAACGATGTATGCAGAACCAGCTAGTAGAGCGTGGATACCGTATAGTAGTGGAGCAACGAATAGGAATGAGAATTCGATTGGCTCAGTAATACCAGTTAGGAATGAAGTCAGTGCAGCTGACGCCATGATACCCATTACTTTTGCACGGTTTTCTGGTTTAGCACAATGAGCAATTGCGATTGCTGCAGCTGGTAGACCGAACATCTTGAACATGTAACCACCCGCTAGCTGACCGAAGCCATTACCAGCAGCACGAGATGCTTCATCAGCAACTAGGTAACAAGTTAGTACACCATTTTGAGCTTCACCGGCAGCGTTAACACAAGAACCTGCTTCGAAGAAGAACGGTACGTTCCATACGTGGTGTAGACCGAATGGGATTAGAGAACGCTCAACAACACCGTAGATACCGAATGCTAGCTGTGGGTTTTGGTGTGCAGCCCAATCAGAGAATGCAGAAATTGCACCGCCAATTGGTGGCCAGATAACAGAAAGGATAACACCTAGGATGATCGCAGCAAAACCAGTGATGATTGGCACTGCGCGCTTACCAGCGAAGAAGCCAAGGTACTCTGGAAGTTGGATTTTGAAGAAACGGTTGAATGCCCAAGCAGCCACACCACCGACAAGGATACCACCTAGTACACCTGTATCGATTTTCTCAACACCCATAACGCCCGCCATTACACCTAGCGTTGCCGTCATGATGCCGTAACCAACGATAGCTGCAAGACCTGCAACACCGTCGTTGTTAGTGAAGCCTAGAGCTACACCTACTGCAAATAGAAGTGCCATTTGGCCGAATACTGAACCACCAGCTTGTTCCATAAGATTAGAAACGATCTCTGGAATAAAGCTTAGATGGGCAGCACCCACACCTAATAAAATACCTGCAACTGGTAAAACTGATACTGGAAGCATCAGAGCCTTACCAACTTTTTGCAGGTTAGCAAAAAGGTTCTTAAACATGTTTATGCTCCTGATAAATTTATAAGTATTATTTGGGCACTAACGGCACACCCCCGTAGCCTAAAGGTTAGCACCCAATGAAAATGTAACCACAACTGCATTATATTTTCCGGCTCTAAATATATATTGATGACCCTCAAACTTTCCACACAGTTACGAAATTTAGTTTCAAAACAAGTCTTGGATCACACCCAAAAACAGCCGATGAAAAGGTTTGCATTGCACTTATGTTGCTGTTTCATAAAGAATTAATTATTTATATAATTAATTTTAAGGCGTAAATAAAATACGCCTCAATGTTATTTTTAGTAACAAAATTACATTTGTGATTTTTGAATGTTATTAAATCAACATTTTTAGTAAACATTAAACTCGTGAGCGTATCTGTTGTTTTTATCAACAAAAAAGGAGCCTAAGCTCCTTTTTTATGCTCTTATTATTTTTTTATCGCAAAAAAAGATTTCGGAAGTTTTCGGTGGTTTTTTGTGCCACTTCAGAAAGAGAGCACGATTTGAGTTGCGCAATATAAGAAGCGACTTCGACAACGTAAGCGGGTTGATTCTCTTTGCCACGATGAGGGACAGGAGCCAAGTAAGGAGAATCTGTCTCAATAAGAAGCTTCTCTAAAGGTAGAGTCTTCACCACTTCTTTTAACTCTGTAGCTTGACGGAAAGTAACAATCCCCGAGATAGAAATATAAAACCCCAGCTCCAGTGCAGCTTCAGCAAATGGAAGATCTTCTGTAAAACAGTGGATAACACCACCACATTTCTCTGCCCCACCCTTACGCAAAATATCTAGAGTATCCGCACGTGCGTTTCTGGTATGGATAATTAAAGGTTTGTTGAGCTCCACTGCAAGATCAACGTGTTGCTCAAAGCGCTCTTTCTGTAACGCGGCCGTTTCGGGCTTGTAATGATAATCTAAACCCGTTTCGCCAATAGCGACGACTTTTGCATTCGACGCATGGTGGCGCAATACGTCCATCGAAAAGTCGCTTTCAACATCAAGTGGGTGCACACCGCACGAAGCATAAACATTGTCATAAGGCTCGATCATTTCCATCATTTTCGGGAAAGAATCCAGCGTTACTCCAACAGAAAGTAGTTCAGTTACGTTTGCTTGTTTAGCTTTGTTAATAACGTCTTCCACATTGATGTGGAGATCGTCGTAATTCAATTTGTCTAAATGACAATGAGAATCTACGAACATAATGCCTCTCGTGATTCAATTAACCAATTCATTGATAGTAGCTCAAGGTTCAGGCCAGGAAAGGCTTGCACCTGAGCTTTCAGGTTCATCAGCGCCTTCGCTGATGAGTACAAACCGTTATAGTTGTCCGGTTGAAACTTTGTCGCGCCCGGAAGCATTTGAGCTTCTGATACACCAAACTGCGCTTTCTGAGCATCTGTCAGTAAATACCATGCCCAGTCTAGTGATTGCTCTGAGTGTTTAGCGATTAAAGAAGCACACTCAGAAACGTCTGAAACAGGCGAAGACATTGCCTTAATAAAACTGCGTTCAAAAGCCAAGTAAGCTTCGAGATCGCCATTATTTAACGCATCCAATGTTTTTATTGGAGAGCCCATATTCAGTTTTAAGGCATAAGTAGGAACTTGCTTCGCCCCTTGTTCGTGCATCCATTGCATCGCTTGTTCCGCTGACGGAGGCGCAACAACCCAGTGTTGGCAACGGCTACGAATCGTTGGGAGCAGACGCTCCTGATTGTGGGTAACGAGCAAAAACAAGCACTTTGCCCCAGGCTCTTCTAGCGTCTTTAACAGCGCATTCGATGCCGACTCGTTCATAGAGTCCGCCGGTTCTATTACAAATAGGCGGTAACCATTAAGCTGAGATGATTCCTGAGCAAGACGGTTACAAGCGCGAATTTGGTCCACCGTTATCGCCTTTCCTTCTTTCTCTGGCTTGATCCAGTGTAAATCAGGGTGGTTTTGAGATTGATTTAGCTGGCAGCTATGACAAAAACCGCATGCTTCACTCGCGTAATTTTGGCAAAGAAGTGCTTGGCTAAAAAACTCGATAAGTTTTTCGATGCCCAAGCCCTGCTCGCTTTGTAATAAAAGCGCACCTGGTATTCTGTCCGACTCTAACCCTACTTTGAGGTTATCCCATATTGGCTGTAGCCATGGATAATCATTTAACATGAGTCACCTAAATTTACGTTTCACTTATTGACGATCTAGCCACTCGTTTAGAGCGTCCCGAATATCACGCGACACGCCTTCAATCGTCTGTTCTGCGTTAATGATAACGATGGAAGGATCGGCATGAGCAATCTCCAAATAACGCTCACGTGTACGCTCGAAGAAACTAATATCCATCTTCTCTATACGATCTAACTCACCACGCCCACGTGCACGCTCAAGCCCAACACGAGGGTCAATATCCATATAGAGAGTGAGAGCAGGTTTAAAATCACCAAGCGTTGTATCCCGGAGATTTTTCATTAACGATGCGTCAATCTGACGGCCACCACCTTGATAAGCTTGCGACGACATATCGTGTCGGTCACCAACCACCCACTGACCGTTTTCCAAAGCTGGTTTGATCACGTTCTCAACCAACTGAACACGTGCAGCGTACAGAAGAAGCAACTCCGTCATGTCCTTAAGTTCTTCGCCTTCGTGCTCTTCTTTCACCAGAGCGCGCATTTTTTCTGCTAGCGGTGTGCCTCCTGGCTCACGGGTATTTACGATATCCTCAATACCGGCCGCTTTTAGCGTATCTAAAACGGTTTTAATCGCAGTGCTTTTACCCGCGCCTTCTAGGCCTTCAACGACAATAAAGTTTGCTTTCATCATTTGTTCTTTCTTAGTTCTCTTAAATAGGCACGAACAGCACGGTTGTGCTCAGCAAGGGATTTCGAGAATACATGTCCGCCCTTTCCACTTGCTACAAAATATAAATAGTTGCTGCTTTCTGGATTCAAAGCCGCTTCAATAGAAGCTTCACCAGCCATCGCAATCGGTGTTGGTGGCAAACCATTGATGGTATAGGTGTTATATGGTGTCGGCGTACGCAAATCTTTCTTACGAATGTTGCCATCGTAGGCGTCACCCATACCATAAATAACTGTCGGATCAGTTTGTAACCGCATACGTTTGTTCAATCGGTTGATAAACACAGAAGCGACGCGCTCACGCTCAGAATCAATAGCCGTCTCTTTCTCGATGATAGACGCGAGAATCAAGGCTTCATATTTATCCTGTAATGGCAGCTTTTCTTGACGAGCTTCCCAGCTAGCGTCCAGTATTTTATTGAGTTTTCGATGCGCTCGTTTTAATAACTGGCTTTCACTCGCACCCGCTGTGTAATGGTAGGTTTCTGCTAAAAACAACCCTTCTAGCTTTTCTCTCTCAATTCCGAGCTTCGCAGCCATTTCTTTTTCTGAAAGATCGGTTAAATCATGCTTTAAATAAGGAGCACTTTTTAGTTGATCTACCCATTCAGAAAAGCGGCTGCCTTCAACAAAAGTGATCGCAAACTGGTATTCTTTTCCAGTATTCAGATGCTCCAATGTTTGCGAAAGTGACATACCAGGCTCAAGTTGGTAAGTACCCGCTCGCACTTGCAACAATTCTGGATATAAGTGAGGAATTAAACGGATGTACTCCGATGTTTCAATCACCTCATCTTCAACTAAGGCGCGCATGACATGATGAAAGCTTGTACCACTTTCTACAGTAAACAGCTGAGGTTGTTCCAATAGAATAGGCTTTTCAACGTATTGTTTAGCCTGTGAAATTATATAAAAAACAGCTGCTGCGCCTATCACTGCGATCAGCACAACAAAAGCCAACAGTTTTTTAATCACGTAGTTAAATTCCCTTGCAGTCGTTGAGTCAATTTTCCTATAGGAAATATAGTCTTAGAGTTCGATGTCACTATGCTGCGAATAGGTGCGACACCTAATATTGAGTTACACATGAAAGCCTCGTCAGCACTAAGCAAATCTGGAAGTATAAAACGCCCCTCGATGACTTCAATATGACTTACTTTAAGTAACTCAAGCACCTTACGACGCATTACGCCCGTAACGCCTGATAAGGTCAGCTCCGGCGTAAATACTTTATTACCTTTAACCCAAAAAAGGTTGGCCATTGTAGTTTCAATGACATGGTTTTGCACATTTAACGTTATTGCATCTGCAAACTCTGTATTGTCGATTTCAGCCTTGGCTAGAATCTGCTCTAAACGGTTGTTGTGCTTATGTCCCGCAAGTAAAGGTTGAATCCCTAGACGAGTATTGCAAACGCCCAAGTCCACACCTTGTTCTTGCCAAGATGAATAATGAGAAGGAAACGCAAAATTGGAAATCGTCACGATAGGGCCTTCAATCCCATTAGGGCTATACCCTCGCCCGCCAATACCGCGGCTAACGTGAATCTTCACCCCCGCTCGTGCGTCAGATAAAACCGCTTTGCTTGCCCAATCATGCACAACTTTCCAGTCAGGTGAAGAGATCTTCAAAGCGTCAAGGCAAGCACTCATGCGCTCAGTATGTTCCTGCCAGTAAACCAACTCTCCATTTTGGGTCAGGATGGTGGTAAAGCCTCCATCACCGTATTGGAATGAGCGATCACCTAGCTCTACATGCGTTTGCGGAACTCCATTTACCCAAAACATTCACATACCTTCAAATTAGCAGACAACAAATAAAACAAAACGGCTCAATGCTAAGCATCGAGCCGTTAGAATACAAGTTTCGCTTATCTAAATTAGGTTAGATAGTGTTACTCAGCGAACTTCTTGAAGATCAAAGAACCGTTTGTACCACCAAAGCCAAACGAGTTACAGATAGCGTACTCCATACCTTCAACTTTGCGCGCTGTATGCGGCACAAGGTCGATGTCTAGACCTTCTTCTGGATCATCAAGGTTAATGGTTGGCGGAACAATTTGGTCAACCAAAGACATAACCGTGATAATTGCTTCAACAGAGCCAGCAGCACCTAATAGGTGACCCGTCATCGACTTAGTTGAAGACACAAGAACTTGCTTCGCACCTTCTTCACCAAGAGCACGTTTCACGCCCTTGATTTCTGCAACATCACCAGCAGGAGTAGAAGTACCGTGAGCATTCACATAACCTACTTGAGTACCTGTGATGTTAGCGTCACGCATCGCCGCTTCCATCGCAAGTGCACCACCAGAGCCGTCTTCGCTTGGAGATGTCATGTGGTAAGCATCACCAGACATACCAAAACCAACCAGTTCTGCGTAAATCTTCGCGCCACGTGCTTTTGCGTGTTCGTACTCTTCAAGCACCATCATGCCAGCACCATCACCTAGAACAAAACCATCACGGCCTTTATCCCATGGGCGAGACGCTTTTTGAGGCTCTTCATTACGAGTAGATAGCGCTTTAGCTGCACCGAAGCCAGCCATGCCAAGAGGCGTAGAAGCTTTTTCTGCACCACCAGCAACCATCGCATCTGCATCGCCGTAGGCAATCATACGTGCTGCATGGCCGATATTATGCAGGCCAGTAGTACATGCGGTAGAAATCGCGATATTTGGACCACGAAGACCACGCATGATAGATAGGTTACCTGCAACCATGTTTACAATGGTCGAAGGAACAAAAAATGGGCTAACTTTGCGAGGGCCTTTGTCTACTAATGCAGTATGGCCAGTTTCGATAAGGTCAAGACCGCCAATGCCTGAGCCGATAGCAACACCAACTCGAGCCGCATTTTCTTCGGTAATTTGTAAGCCAGAGTTATCAAGAGCTTGAATACCCGCTGCAATGCCGTACTGGATGAAAAGGTCCATCTTACGAGCATCTTTTTTAGACATGTACTCTGTGCAATCGAAATCTTTAACAAGACCTGCAAAACGAGTTGAGAAGTTCGTAGTATCAAAGTGCTCGATATTTACGATACCACTTTGACCTTCTAGCAGGGCTTTCCAAGATGATTCTACTGTGTTGCCTACCGGTGACAACATACCCATGCCAGTGACAACTACACGACGCTTGGACACGATATAATTCTCCGGGAATTGAATATTTCTATGAGAGGATAGAAGAAGTTAGAAAGAACACAGGCGGTCTAGGAGACCGCCTGGGAGAGCTAATTACTGAGCGCTGTTTACGTAGTCGATTGCAGCTTGAACAGTAGTGATCTTCTCAGCTTCTTCGTCAGGAATCTCAGTGTCGAATTCCTCTTCTAGAGCCATAACTAGTTCTACAGTGTCTAGAGAATCAGCACCTAGATCGTCAACGAAAGAAGCTTCGTTTTTAACTTCTGCTTCGTCTACACCTAGCTGTTCAACAATGATTTTCTTTACGCGTTCTTCGATGTTGCTCATTTTTCTTTTCCTTTACAGATTTCGCCTAATGCGATGATTCCGTAGTTTATTCGAACTATTGAAAGTTGCAAGGGGGTCCTTGCTGGTCAAACCACAAAATTAGCGAATTTAACCGAATTTCAATACATTTTTGACTTAAATCATGCACAAATCTTGCGCATAAGCATGACAAGTTCATGACAGTTAACTGCAACTATAGGCTATTTTTCACAATGTAAAATAGCTTATTTTGCATAAACTGTCGCATTAAACCATGTACATGCCACCATTTACATGCAAAGTTTCACCAGTAATGTACGCTGCTTCAGGAGAAGCAAGGAAAACTACTGCTGATGCAATTTCACGTGGGTCACCTAAACGACCTGCTGGCACGTTCGACAATGTTGCCGCACGTTGGTCATCATTTAGTGCCTTAGTCATGTCAGTTTCGATGAAACCAGGAGCAACAGTGTTCACTGTTACACCACGAGACGCAACTTCACGAGCCATTGATTTAGTAAAACCAATCACGCCCGCTTTCGCTGCTGCGTAGTTAGTTTGACCAGCATTACCCATGGTACCAACAACAGAGCCTACGTTGATGATACGACCCGCACGTTTTTTCATCATACCGCGTAAAACCGCTTTAGACATGCGGTAGATTGGCGTTAGGTTGGTATCGATGATGTCGTTCCACTCATCATCTTTCATGCGCATCAATAGGTTGTCACGAGTAATACCAGCGTTATTCACCAGAATATCGATCACACCAAATTCTTCGTTGATCGTTTTTAATGTCGCTTCGATAGACTCGACATCAGTCACGTTAAGCGCTAAGCCTTTACCGTTATCACCAAGATACTCGCTGATAGCAGCCGCACCACTTTCAGAAGTAGCAGTACCGATAACCGTAGCACCTCGCTCGACAAGAAGTTCCGCGATCGCGCGGCCAATACCACGGCTTGCGCCGGTAACTAGCGCGATCTTACCTTCTAGATTCATCATGTTGTGTTTCCTTTTCTTATCGCAAATTTATCGCTTTATGGATTACTTCGCAGCGTCTAGCGATGCGATATCATTCACTGCTGCTGCAGTTAGCGTTTTCACGATACGTTTTGTTAGACCTGTTAAAACTTTACCAGGACCAAGCTCAAGAAGATTTTCTACGCCTTGTTCGTGCATCAGTTCAACTGTTTCAGTCCAACGAACTGGGCTATGTAGCTGACGAACAAGCGCATCTTTGATTTTTGCAGGATCTGTCTCAGCAACCACATCAACGTTGTTGATAACTGGCAGCTGTGGTGAGTTAAATTCGATAGACTCAAGAGCTACAGCAAGTTTTTCCGCTGCTGGCTTCATAAGTGCACAGTGTGAAGGTACTGAAACAGGAAGAGGAAGCGCACGCTTCGCACCAGCTTCTTTACATAGCGCACCAGCTCGCTCTACTGCGTCTTTGCTACCAGCGATAACGACTTGACCAGGCGAGTTAAAGTTTACTGGAGAGACCACTTCGCCTTGCGCTGCGTCTTCACACGCTTTTGCAATCGCATCATCAGCCAAACCGATAATCGCGTACATTGCGCCAGTACCAGCTGGTACTGCTTCTTGCATAAGTTGACCACGTAATTCAACCAGCTTGATGGCTTCTTTAAAGTCGATAACACCCGCACATACAAGTGCTGAGTACTCACCTAGGCTGTGACCGGCTAGGTTTGCTGGTTGCTCTAAGCCAAGTTCCTGCCATACACGCCAGATTGCAACAGATGAAGCTAGCAAAGCTGGTTGAGTACGGAAAGTCTCGTTTAAATCTTCTGCAGGTCCATTTTGAACAAGCGCCCATAGATCGTAACCTAGTGCGTCAGATGCTTCTGCAAATGTTTGTTTTACCACGTCATATTGTTCGCCTAGTTCTGCAAGCATACCTACAGCTTGAGAACCTTGACCTGGAAATACGATAGCAAACTTGCTCATGTTGTTTTCCTTTAAGCAAAGTAAAAAGAAATAAGATGCACCAAGTGCACCTTAAATTTTGAATTCTTGTGAAACTTAGAACTTCACAAGGGCCGAGCCCCAAGTGAATCCGCCGCCAAACGCTTCAAGAAGCAGAGTTTGACCGCGTTTAATACGACCATCACGTACCGCTTCATCTAGTGCTGTTGGCACAGTTGCAGCTGATGTGTTGCCGTGTTTATCAAGTGTAATCACGACTTGGTCTAGTGACATCGAAAGTTTCTTCGCTGTCGCTGAAATAATGCGGTAGTTCGCTTGGTGCGGCACTAGCCAGTCTAGTTCAGACTTATGCATGTTGTTGGCTTCAAGCGTATCTTTTACTAGTTTCGATAGCTGAGTTACAGCGACTTTGAATACTTCGTTCCCAGCCATATGAAGCCATTTATCCGCATCTTGCCCCCGCACAGGTACAGGTAGGCTTAGAAGCTCTCCGAATTGACCATCCGAGTATATGTGGGTAGAGATAATGCCAGGCTCTTGGCTAGCGCCTACGACAACGGCTCCGGCACCATCACCAAATAGGATGATGGTTGAACGGTCTGTCGGATCACACGTTTTAGACAAAGCATCTGAACCAATCACAAGTACGTTTTTGCACATACCAGATTTGATATGTTGGTCTGCAACAGATAATGCGTACACAAAACCAGAACAAGCAGCGGCTAAGTCAAAAGCTGGACAACCTTTAATGCCAAGCTTTGCCTGCACCTGACACGCAGATGAAGGGAAAGTATGGCTACTGCTCGTTGTGGCTACGATAATCAGGTCGATATCGTTTTTATCAATACCCGCCATATCGATAGCGTTTTCAGCTGCGTAGAATGCCATGTCTGCTACAGTTTCGTTTTCTGCAGCAATTCGACGCTCTTTAATACCCGTGCGAGCAACGATCCACTCATCACTTGTATCTACCATTTTCTCTAGATCTGCGTTTGTACGCACCTGAGATGGCAGGTAGCTGCCAGTACCTAAAATTTTGCTATACATGAAGACTAATAATGCCTCTCGAGTAAAACCGCTTCCAAACGATCGCTAATACGGCTTGGTACTTGTCGTTTGACCTCGTGTACTGCCTCGCCAAGTGCATTGACAATCGCAGATACATCCGCACTTCCATGGCTTTTTATGACAATGCCGCGCAATCCTAGCAAACTTGCGCCGTTATACTGGTCGGGGTTCAGTGTTTTTAGTTCATTAAACAGCCTAGAAAACAACTTTCTAGCTATCCAACCCTTTATCGTTGATGCCATTATGCTGGTTTTAATTTTTTCGATAAAAAGTTGAGCTGTTCCCTCACTGGCTTTTAAGCATACGTTGCCGACAAATCCATCACAAACAATGACGTCCGCAACATCATGCAAAATTTGATTACCTTCAATATAACCGACAAAGTTAATCGCATCGGTCTGAGAAAGCATTTCTGCGCAACGTTTGACTAAATCGTTACCTTTAATCTCTTCTGCGCCAATATTGAGTACAGCAACGCGAGGAGGACGACCCAAGTGTTCTTCAGCTAATGCACTGCCCATTACAGCAAATTGGAACAAGCTATCAGCATCGCACGATACATTCGCCCCCAGATCTAGCATCCAAGTGCGCTTTCCGGTAATCGTCGGTAAAGCGGAAACTAAAGCAGGACGTTCAATGCCAGGAAGTAACTTAAGAATGAAACGCGATAGTGCCATTAATGCACCGGTGTTGCCACCACTAACACAAGCATCCGCTTTCTGCTCAGAAACCAAATCGATAGCCATACGCATAGAACTATTTTGGCTATTACGTAACGCCAATGAAGGTTTTTCTGAGTTCGAGATAACTTTCTCGCTGTGAAGAATAGTCAAGCGGGAACTGGTCGAGGTACCGAGTTGAGATAATTGAGACGTGATCAGAGATTGATCACCAATAAGAATCACTTTTAGCTCTGGGAAATGAGACAGTGCCTGCACGGCGGCAGGCACTGTTACGCGTGGACCGAAATCCCCGCCCATTGCATCAAGTGCAACGGTAATACTTTGCAAAGGTTCAACCTTACTTGTTGATAACCTTTTGACCACGGTAGTAACCTTCAGCAGTTACATTGTGGCGTAGGTGAGTTTCACCAGAAGTCGCGTCTACAGATAGAGCAGCTGTAGTTAGCGCATCGTGTGAACGACGCATACCGCGCTTAGAACGAGTTTTACGGTTTTTCTGTACGGCCATTGACCCTACTCCTATACTATTGGGTTAAAAACCTGAAGAAGAATCGGCTACCACACCTATTACTTTTTCAGACTTTTCAAAACGTCGAATGGATTCGGTTTTTCTTCCTCAATTTCTTCAGGAATCTCACCAAAAACCATGTTATTTGAATCAACGCTACAATCCGCTTCATCGTGCATCGCAATTTGAGGTAATGCTAAGATGAACTCGTCTTCAACAAGTTGTATGAGGTCTAATTCACCATATTCATTTAGATCTACCAAATCATAAATTTCTGGTGCTTCCTGTTCTGTTTTCTCACCGTAGTAAGGAGTAGAAAGGAATTCAACTTCGCACTCATGTGCGAATACCTCATTACAACGCTGACACTCTAAATCGACTTCGATGTTAGCTTTACCAGAGATAACAACGAGTCGCTGTTCATCCATCCCAAATGACAATGAGACTTCTGCGTCGCGTTTTACGCCTTCAGTTGTTTCCACTAAGCGCTTGAAAAGACTAGCTTGGATGATGCCATCGTAATCCAATCGTTTCTGTGCAGCTTTAGCTGGGTCAACCGTTCGCGGTATTTTTACCTTTTGCATAGGGCGCGAATATTATCTTCCAAATCAAAATTAGTCAAAGAAAAAGGCAAAAAAGTTGTACTTTTTTACGCTTAACATACAGAGCATTAGCCAGAATCATTTTTGATCGATTATCCTATTGGAAATGCTCCCACAAATTGTAATTCAAAATGAAAAATTACCAACTGGTTTTAGCCTCAACTTCCCCTTTTCGTAAACAACTGCTTGAAAAGCTCTCACTACCATTCGTTTGTTTACCACCTGATTGCGATGAAACACCTTTTGACCAAGAAACGCCAACTGAACTTGTGCAGAGACTGGCCCAAGAGAAAGCAATATCTTGCCAGACGGATAAAGCAAGTTTAGTTATCGGCAGTGACCAAGTTTGTGTCATTAATGGTGAAATCGTTGGCAAGCCTTTAAATAGAGATAACGCGATAAATCAACTTTTGGCTCAAAGTGGAAAAGTCATCACTTTCTATACTGGTCTTGCGGTACATAACACCGTGACAAACCATACAGAAGTCGGCTTTGATTCTTTCGAGGTGCACTTTAGAGATTTAACGCTTGAACAAATCGAACGCTACGTCGACAGGGAAGAACCTTTTTACTGCGCAGGCAGCTTTAAAAGCGAAGGCATGGGAATTTGCTTGTTTACGAAATTAGTCGGTAAAGACCCGAACACACTTGTCGGACTACCATTGATTGATTTGATTGATATGTTGAATGTTCAAGGACTCGATGTCCTTTAACCCAAATACGATAAAAGGGAGCCACGGGCTCCCTTTTGCATCCGCGAGGAAAACATGGTTACGCGTTTCTTAAACCCGCCAACACTTTTTCTAGTTTCGGTTCCATCGGTGCGTTGATTTCCATCCACTCATCATTTGATGGGTGTTGGAACTTGATGTTTGCCGCGTGTAGGAACAAACGATCTAAACCAACTTGACCTGTGTAAGCATCAAAGCGACGATCACCGTAGCGATCATCCCAAGCGATTGGGTGACCAGTGTATTGCGTATGAACTCGTATTTGGTGAGTTCGACCAGTAATCGGACTCGCCTGAATCAATGTAGCTTGTTCGAACTTTTCCAAAATCTTAAAACGCGTTTCTGACGGCTTACCATTAGGGTTAACACGAACAATACTGTTCACTTCGTTTTTGAGCAGTGGCGCGTTCACAACCTTACAACTGCTTTTCCATTGCCCCATGACAAGAGCTAAGTAAAACTTCTTTACTGTCTTTTCACGAAACTGGGCTTGCAAGTGACGAAGTGCAGAACGCTTTTTAGCAACCAGCAAAATCCCTGAAGTATCACGGTCAATACGATGCACAAGTTCAAGAAAGCGAGCTTGAGGACGCAGAGCCCTAAGCGCTTCAATCGCACCAAACTTTAAACCACTGCCACCATGCACAGCGGTGCCAGATGGTTTGTTTAGAATCAACATATGGTCATCTTCGAAGATAATCATATTTTCCAACTCAGCGACTTTGTTAAGTTTCGTACTTGGTGCGACATCGTCATCTTTTTTCTCGACGGTCACCGGTGGAATACGAACGAGATCGCCTGCTTTTAACTTGTACTCTGCTTTTATACGCTTTTTATTTACGCGCACTTCGCCCTTACGCACAATTCGGTAAATCATGCTTTTAGGAATGTCTTTTAATTGGTTGCGCAAAAAATTATCAATGCGCTGACCCGCCATATCTTCGTCGATGTCGACGAACTGGACTTTTGTTCTTATTTCGTTCATGGGCGGTATTGTAAACTCAATTTCGTGCGACTTCACATTATTCTTGTCGTAAAAGAAACACTCGGTGGCACATACTGGTCTAAATTTCGCCAAGCTTTTGTTTAAATTATTAAAACTCTCAATCAAGTTCTCAATTTGTTTTCTGTCTTGAACAGTTTGCACATCTCAATTGCTTATGAAACAGCCAGTTATAAAATAGAAATTTTGAGTTTAGCGGCAAATTTTCTATCGTTTGCGTGAAAGCAGATTGCTGATAGCCACGCGCACTGCTATAGTTCACAGCTGCTAAGGAAGGTTTGGTTACATTTTATTCATTACCAATCATTTATCCTCAAGCAATGTGAGTAGATCGTTGAAGGTCGAGTGCAGCATTGGCGTGAGACACATCGAATTCAACACTCTTGCCACCCTACTCCTCGCATATTCACGTTGAGTACCTACCGCCCAAATAGCGGGTCACAAGTCTACGTTTCCAACAGAAACCACAAGAGGCTTGTGATGACTGAAGTGCCCGAGAGCATCCCCTTCCAGCCGGGAGGCTGCAAAATACAAGCCATGGGATCAGGCACCGTGAAAGAGCGAAAAAACAGTGGCAAGTCGACAAGAAAGATATAAAAGAAAAGACAACGAGAATTTTCAATGAAAAGAATGTTAATTAACGCAACTCAAAAAGAAGAGTTGCGTGTCGCTCTGGTTGATGGCCAGCGACTTTTCGATCTTGATATCGAGAGTCCAGGTCATGAATCTAAAAAAGCGAATATCTACAAAGGACGTATCACACGTATCGAACCAAGCTTAGAAGCCGCATTTGTTGATTACGGCGCCGAGCGTCACGGTTTCCTCCCTCTCAAAGAAATTGCCCGCGAATATTTCCCTGAAGGTTACACCTACCAAGGTCGTCCAAGCATCAAAGAAGTGCTAACGGAAGGCCAAGAAGTTATCGTTCAAGTGGAAAAAGAAGAACGTGGAAGCAAGGGCGCAGCTCTTACTACTTTCATTTCTCTTGCTGGTAGTTACCTTGTTCTGATGCCTAACAACCCTCGTGCTGGCGGTATTTCTCGTCGAATCGAAGGTGACGAGCGTACTCAACTAAAAGCCGCATTAAGTACTTTGGAACTGCCTCAGGGCATGGGCCTAATCGTACGTACTGCTGGCGTTGGCAAGAGTGCTGAAGAGCTTGAGTGGGATTTGAATGTACTACTTAACCACTGGGGTGCAATCAAAGGTGCAGCGGACTCTAACCCTGCTCCATTCTTAATCCACCAAGAAAGTAACGTTATCGTTCGTGCAATCCGTGACTATTTGCGTCGTGATATTGGCGAAATCTTAATTGATAGCAACACCATCTACGAACGTGCAAAAGAGCACATTCAATTGGTGCGCCCTGATTTCCTTAACCGCGTTAAGAAATATGAAGGCGAAGTTCCACTATTCAGCCACTACCAAATCGAAAGCCAAATTGAATCGGCTTTCCAACGTGAAGTGCGTCTGCCATCTGGTGGTTCTATTGTTATTGACCCGACTGAAGCACTAACGTCTATCGATATCAACTCTGCTCGTGCAACCAAGGGCGGCGATATTGAAGAAACAGCTCTAAACACGAACCTAGAAGCAGCCGACGAAATTGCTCGCCAATTACGTCTACGTGACTTGGGTGGCTTAGTGGTTATCGACTTTATCGATATGACCCCAGTTCGTCACCAACGAGAAGTAGAAAACCGTCTACGTGAAGCCGTTCGTCTTGATCGCGCTCGTGTACAAATCGGTCGTATTTCTCGCTTTGGTTTGTTGGAGATGTCACGCCAGCGCTTGAGCCCTTCTCTTGCAGAAGCAAGCCATCACATCTGTCCTCGCTGTAGCGGAACTGGTGTCGTTCGCGACAACGAATCTCTAGCACTTTCTGTACTTCGTTTAATTGAAGAGGAAGCGCTAAAAGACAACACAGCACAAGTACTTGCAGTCGTACCTGTGCCAATCGCCTCTTACTTATTGAACGAAAAACGTCGTTCAGTAAACCATATCGAACGCATTCAAGAAGTGAAAATTACGGTTGTTCCTAACTCTGATATGGAAACACCGCACTTTGAAGTTATCCGTGTTCGTGAAGGCGAAGAGTTCGATCTGATTTCTTACTTACTTCCTAAGAAACTGGAAGCAATGAAAGAAGCAGAAGGTAAAGAGCCAGCGGAAGTTGACGTAAAACCAAAACGAATTGAAGAGCCAGTTCTTAAAGGCTTTGCGGCTCCGTCTCAAACCGCACCTGCACCAGCAGCTAAACCAGCTCCTGAGGCGAAGAAGAAAGAACAAAACGTTGAACAAGAAGAGAAACCTGGATTGTTCAGCCGTCTGTTTAAAGCACTTGGTAGCTTCCTATTCGGTGGTTCTGAAGAAACAAAAGAAGAACAGAAACCTCAGGAAGAGAAAAAACCAAATCGCGATAATCGACGTAACAAACGTGATCGCAACGATCGTCGTCGCAATAACAACCAGCGCGATAATCGTGATAACCGCGACAATCGCGATAACCGACGTCGTCGTAAGCCTCGTGATGAGCAGGCTAATGAGCAAAACGAAGCTCAACAACAAACAAATAAACCGCAAAACCGTAACCAAAAGCGTAAACCTAAAGCTCAACAGGCAGATAAAGCCCAAGAGCAGAAAGCAAACGCAAAAGTAGCGGAAAAAGGTCTGCAGCTAGCAGCGGAAGCTCGTACTGAAACAAAACCAGAAGAGAGCAAACCGAAGCAGCAAAATGCGAAAGCAGAAAAAGTGAAAGAGCGCCGCCAACGTCGCAAATTGAACAAGTCTGTACGCGTTAAGGACCAAGAAGCTATTGAGAAGAAAGCCGAAGAAACAACGGTTAAGACTCAAGAAACGGTTGAAGCTAAAGTTGAAAAGCCAACAGAAGCAGCGGTAGAGGCACAGCAAGACAACAAGCAAGCAGAGTCTAAGCAACGTCGTAATCGTCGTTCGCCACGTCACCTGCGTGCAAGCGGCCAGCGTCGTCGCCGTGGCCGTGATCGCCGCCCTAACCCGTTCCGCCTACGTAAGGGAGGTGTCGCTTCTCCTGAAATGGCTATGGGTAAAGTAATGCCACGTTACATTCCGAAACCAGCACCTAAGAAGGAAGAGCGAGTTAAGGAAGAAGCTGTAGCAGCAGTACCTACAATCCAAGGTGGCTTTGCGTGTCCAGAAATGGCAATGGGTAAAGTGATTATTCGTCGCGAGCAACCTGTCGTAACAGATGCGCCAGTTGTTGAACACAAGGTTCAAGAAACCGTTGAAGCGAAAGTGGAAGCTCCAGTAGTAGAAGCACCTGTTGTTGAAACAGTAATCGCAGAAAAAGCTGAATCGGCAGTAGTAGAAACAGCATCGGTAGAGCCTATCGTTGAAACTCCTGTAACTGAACATGCTGAACCGGTTGATGCCATTGTAGAAACGGCACCTACTGAAGAGCCTATCGTTGAAGCAGCAAAAGAGATTGTAGCCGAAGCGCCAGTAGATAAACCAGAGCCTAAAGTCGAAGCCATTAAAGTTGCTGCTAAGCTAAACGCTAGCGCACCGATGACGAAAGCACCTGGCCCTCAAGAGCTACGCGAAATCACGGTTGCAGCAGCACCGTTCAAAACCGAACGTTACCAAGCTAAAGGTGCGGGTAGCCAAGTGGCTAAAAACCGCGCATCAGCAGAGATGACAAAGCCTAACTTTAACTAGGCTAAATCATTACGTTCAACTGCTTAACGGCATAAATAAATTAAAGGCTACCATCTGGTAGCCTTTTTTATCTTCATATTTGCCCAATAAATTGTTCATATAAATACCAATTCGTGATCACATTTGTACGCCATTATTCGTATCATTCTTGAACTTAATCACACTTTTCGGTAGCATGCGCCGACTCAAGTTTTCGACACCATTCTGATGCTGCTCTTTTAATACTACGGTTTACACTGCAATGTTTGATTAGAAATCAACCACTCAGTGGCTTGTGCAAATACGAATATGTGTCGGGTTTAACTCATTGCAAAGAGAACTTAAAAACAAACATGTTCGAATTTCCCCAATTTTCTAAGCACTCCGTAAAAAATGATGTGCTATCAGGCTTAACCGTTGCGCTAGCATTGGTTCCTGAAGCTGTCGCATTTGCGTTCGTCGCAGGCGTAGATCCGATGGTCGGTCTTTACGCTGCATTCATCGTTGGTCTTATTACTTCCATTTTCGGTGGTCGTCCCGGCATGATCTCTGGTGCAACAGGTGCCATGGCAGTCGTAATGGTTTCGCTTGTCGCGACTCACGGTGTCCAGTACTTATTCGCAGCCATCATGCTCGCTGGTATACTTCAAATTGCCGCTGGTATGTTTAAATTGGGTAAGTTCATCCGTATCGTGCCTCACCCTGTGATGATTGGTTTTGTGAACGGTCTGGCTATTGTTATCTTCCTAGCTCAGTTGGGTCAGTTTAAAGCGCCAGATATCAACGGCATGCTTACTTGGCTACCACAAGACCAAATGCTACTAATGCTTGGTTTGGTTGCGCTAACTATGGCAATCATTCACTTTCTACCAAAAATCACAACGGCTGTACCCTCTTCACTTGTTGCAATCGTAACGGTGACTGCTTTAGTGGTTGGTTTGGATCTGGAAACTCGTACTGTTGTTGACTTCCTGCGTACAATGTCTGGTGATGAAGCGGCAACACTCGCAGGTTCACTGCCGACCTTCTCTATTCCGGCGGTGCCATTTACGCTAGAAACTCTACAAATCATTCTTCCATACGCGATCATTCTAGCGGCCATTGGTCTAATTGAATCTCTACTAACACTGACAGTTTTAGATGAGATGACGAATACTCGTGGTCAATCTAACCGCGAATGTATCGGTCAAGGTATGGCAAACATGACGTGTTCTGTGTTTGGCGCAATGGGTGGTTGTGCGATGATTGGTCAGTCGATGATCAACGTAAACTCAGGTGGTCGCGGCCGTCTATCTGGTATCGTTGCGGCTATCGCTCTATTGATGTTTATCTTATTCGCTTCTTCGCTAATTGAAATGATCCCACTCGCTGCTCTGGTTGGTGTGATGTTCATGGTTGTCATTGGTACATTCGAATGGGCAACATTTAAGCTAGCACGCCGCGTACCGAAGCAAGACTTCTTCGTTATTGTTCTTGTGACCGTTGTTACTGTTCTTACTGACCTTGCTGTTGCCGTAGCGGTTGGTGTTATCGTTTCTGCATTAATGTTTGCATGGCAACACGCTAAGCACATCTATGCCGACACGTGCTTAAACGAGGAAGGTTCAAAAGAGTACAAGATTCACGGCCCTATTTTCTTTGGCTCTGCGGCTAACTTCCTGGAGTTGTTTAACGCGCCTGAAGATCCAAAAGATGTGATTGTCGATTTTGCAGACTCTCGCGTGACAGATCACTCTGCAATTGAAGCCATTGAAACACTGGCTGAGCGTTACAATGCTCAAGGTAAAACGCTGCACCTTCGTCACCTAAGCCCAGATTGTCGTAAACTTTTGGACAAAGCTGGCAGCTTGGTTGAAATTAACGTGAAGGAAGACCCAAGCTACAAAGTCGCAACCGACATACTAGCGGGTTAACACGAATAAAAAGGGATGAGCTGAGCTCATCCCTTTTTCTATTGTCTTCAAGCACGGCGATTATAGCTTCTTCAAAATTGCGTCTGATGCCTCTTCGATTAAATCAAGCACCAGTTCAAAGCCATCTTCCCCACCATAATATGGGTCCGGGACTTCGTCGTAACCTGACTCAGAATGACTTAAAAATAACGATACTTTGTGTCGATACTTCAACGGACAAATATCCAATAAATCGGCCAAATTTGCTTTATCTGCGGCTAATATAAGGTCAAACTTTTCAAAGTCATCAATGGTGACTTGGCGCGCTTGCATTCCTTTAAAAGAATAACCTCGCTGCTTTCCTGCTGCCATCGCTCTTGAATCCGGTCGGTTTCCTGCGTGGTAGCCAATTGTACCTGCCGACTCAACCTCTACTTCAACGCCTAGCTTTTGAGCTTTCACTCTTAACACTGCCTCTCCAGTTGGTGACCGACAAATGTTTCCCATACAAACAACAAGTATTTTCTTCATTTTATTCCCTGAATTATCGGTGGTTTTTCTTCACGATATGTTGGTCTATCATAGCGAGATAAATCAATGAACCCAAATTAGCTTGGGCACAGCACGAAAAGGAATTGAGGAAGTATTATGTCTATCGAAGAAAATAAAGAAGCACGCCATAAAGCTCGCCAACAAAAAGTCAAAGAACAGGTAGACGCAAAAATCGCTGCTGCTCAAGAGGAAAAAGGTCTGCTACTGATCATTACCGGAAATGGTAAAGGTAAATCGACATCAGGATTCGGTACGATCGCACGCGCAGTGGGTCATGGTTTGAGTTGTGCTGTCGCGCAGTTTATTAAAGGTACTTGGGACAACGGTGAGCGCAACCTACTTGAGAAACTCGGCGTTGAATTCCAAGTAATGGCAACCGGCTTTACATGGGAAACTCAAAACAAAGCCGCTGATACCGAAGCAGCGCAAGGCGTATGGCAAGAATGTAAGCGCATGCTGCAAGACGACTTTATCGATGTCATCTTGTTTGACGAGCTAACTTATATGGTGAGCTACGGCTACATCGACTTAGACGAAGTGGTCGAAGCACTGAGCAACAGACCTAAAATGCAGTCGGTTATTATTACTGGGCGTGGCGCACATCGAACCCTGATTGAAATGGCCGATACCGTTTCTGAAGTGAAAAATGTAAAGCACGCATTTGAATCTGGCGTAAAAGCCCTCAAAGGCGTCGATTGGTAACACTCGCAGAGTAATTTAAAAAGGGTTGGCAAAATGCCAACCCTTTTGATTTTCACGCACGGTTAGTTGAAAAGATTCTTCAATAAACCATCGACCGCATCTTTGGTTTTCTCGTCTTTGATTTTGTCAGTTAGCTTCTCTACGCCACGATCGATTTCTTTCTGAGCTTTCTGCTTCAGAACATCATCGAATACGAGCTTAAACTTAGGTTCTGCCCACTTACCAGACACATTGATTGGAATCGTGATGTCTTTCAGCTCATCTATATCTTTACCGCCCTGGCCTTCTAGGCTGCCTACAACTGACGTGCTGATAGTAAAGTCGACTGTTTCATTGATGTAGTTTGCGGTACCTTTACCACGAACACGTAACAATGGAGACTGAGCTTGCATATTATCCGTTGATACTACACCTTTGTTGAGTTTCAATGTCGCCGTCATCGCACTGAAGTCTGTTTTCTTAGCTTCATTGGTGCCTTCAACTTTTTGCCCTTTAAATTTCGCATAGTTTTCACGAATCAACTGAGCAACGTTGATGCCATTCACCGCACCGTCAGCAAAATTGATAACAACCGTACCAGATAGATTCTTCTTGATACCGGTAGGCGTGAGACTCTTACCTGTAACATTCACATCAATGTTACCTGTCCCTTCAAGTTTGTCGTTTTCAGCAACGTCTATAAGTAGCGGTTGAACTTTCACGCCTTTGATTGACTTTTTAACACTGTAAGTCGCTGGTGATTGGCGTGCATCTAACTTCGCTGTCGCTGAGATTGAGCCTTGGTACAACTTCGAACTAAATGATGTAAGCTCAAACACGCCACGATTCACAGTGAAGCTCGTTTTTACCGCTTCCATCTTCGCATTTGCCGCTTTGAATTTGTCGATGGTAATGTCACCCTTTACATCTAACGTTTTCAACGCAGACAAATCAGGCTCAACCTCAGGTCCGGCAGGAGCACTCTCGCCACCAGAAGCAGGCTTATTACCTTCGGCAGCTTGCTTATCTAACCCTAAGAACTCATCAAGATCGATATTGGGGCTATGGAGAGCAAAGCGTACTTTAGGAATATCACCGAGTGCCACATCAGCCTTACCATCTAAGGCGATAGCATTCGCTGTTAACTTCTCTAGAACAAAACTCAGATGGTTTTTCGTTAGGTCGAAAGACAGATCAGACACCATGTCGACTTTCATCGGGGACTGAGGTAAAGCATCACCCTCAAAAGTCGATTTAAGAGTTAACTTATCCAACTGTACTTTGCTGATAGCCTTGTCCACGCTAAGTTGACCAGCACCCTGCATATCTAACTTCATACCACCAGCGTCACCCTTAATGGCATAAGTCAGGTTATTTACTTTATCGAATTCAAACGTGTCTAAACCGATCGTTGCCGATTCAATTTTATTGGCAGGGTCAGAGTATGTCGCATCAAAGTTGATGTTCTTTAGCGCGTAGTTTGCCAAACCTTTTTCTAGCTTAAAGTCTGCCTGACCTTTCGCGGTGAACTTTTGGTCGTTCATTTCGCCCTTCACGCCAAAATCAGCCGTTGTCCAGTTGTCAAAAGCGAATTCGGAAAGGTTTAATGAAATATCATAAAGTTTGGTGTAACTACCGGCTTGCTTATCCTGCATTTCTAATGAACCGTTAGAAACCGTAACGCCAGCAAGATTAATACTCCAATCAGAACCAGAAGTTTGCGTTTCACCATTTTGCGTAGGCGCAGCATTGTTCTCTTGTTCTGCTTGTTGTGTTTGGGCTTTCGTCAATGCATCAATATTCTTGCTGCCATCTTTCTTGGTTTCAATGTAGAACTCAGCACCATCAAGCGTGACGTTTCCAATTTCAAGCTGTTGACTAAAAAGTGGCATAACAGAGATGTCTACACCAACGGTATCAACTTTGAATAAATTGGGTTTACTAAAGCCTTGTGGGTTTCGCAACTCTGTATGTCCCAACTCAAAGCCAATCGATGGGAAAAATTGCCAACTGATATCCCCTTCAATCACCAACTCTAATCCCGTTTGCTTTTGCGCTTGCTCAACAATAAGGGGTTTAAACTGATTCGGATTGACGAAGATGGTTAACGCTAAAATTGCGACCAAAATGACCACAATCGGTATTGCTAGAATTAAGAGCAGTTTCTTCATTTGTTTTTCCTTGCTCGAGTGTTTTTACAATTATAAGCGCAGACTCCATTTACCGCTGACAGTTCCACAAAAGCGTGAAAAATGTCTGGTTTTAACCTGCAACTGACTAATTTAAAAACAAAAAAAGAAGTGGCACTTAAGGTGCCACTTCTTCTCTTAAAAATAAAGCGATATAGCCGTCTATAGGCTTAAGCTTTCAAAAGTCTTGCAATGTGAGCTTTTAATACATCAATTGCGATACGGTTTTTACCACCGCGAGGAACAATAATGTCCGCATATTGCTTAGAAGGTTCGATAAACTGCATGAACATCGGACGTACTGTTTGTTGGTATTGCTTAAGAACAGACTCCATAGTTCGGCCTCGTTCTTCCACATCACGCTTAACACGGCGAAGCAAGCAAATATCTAACGGTGTGTCCATAAATACTGTCGCATGCATCAAATCACGAAGACGAGGGTCTGTAAGAAGAAGGATACCTTCTAGAATGATCACCTTTTTAGGTGTCATTGTGGTGGTGTTAATTGTTCTTGTGTGCTCAGTGTAGCTGTACTCAGGCACTTCTACTGCTTCACCACGTACCAATTTTTCTAGGTGCTCACACAGTAGGTCGTGGTCCAACGCACTCGGGTGATCGTAGTTCGTCTTTACTCGCTCTTCCATGCTTAGGTGGCTTTGGTCGTTGTAGTAACAATCTTCCGTGATGACACCGATTTGATGATCGCCTACTTTCGCGCGAAGCTCATTATAAATAGTGCTCGCGATCAGACTTTTTCCAGAAGCAGAAGCGCCAGCAATACCTACGATGACGCATTGATTATTATCAGACATTAGTTTGCACCCGATGATGATTTCTAGTCACATAAAAAGATAAACTGCCTGATTATAGGGAGTTCACCCCATAGTTACTAGTTGGAATTAGGGTTTAGTCATAAGTTTCTGCCTGCTCAGAGGATTAACCTCCGAGCAAACGTTAAAATGTGCAATTATCAACCAACAGGCATAGTAAACTTAGTTCACCATTGTAAAGCTAATCGCATCTGGTTTTGCTTTGCCTTGCCAAAACATCGTGCTACATACGCGATCGGCAAGTTGCTTATAATACCCTGCATGCTCACTTTCTGGGCGTCTTGCTACCGTTGGCACGCCAGCGTCAATATCTTCTCGCATAGAGATATGAAGCGGAACTTGTCCTAACAATGCTAAGCCAAATTCTTGCGACATTTTTTCAGCTCCGCCCATACCAAAAATATGCTCTTTCGCGCCACATTGACTACAAATGTGATAACTCATGTTTTCCACAACACCAATAACCGGGACATGGACTTTGTTAAACATTGCCGCTCCCTTCCTTGCATCGGCAAGGGCTAAATCTTGCGGTGTTGTGACTAGCACGCTACCTGTTACCGGAATTTGTTGTGACAGAGTCAATTGAATATCCCCCGTACCTGGCGGCATATCAATCACCAAATAATCCAAATCTGGCCAATCTGTTTCAGTTAATAACTGCGACAACGCTTTTGAAGCCATTGGACCGCGCCATATCGCCGCTTCTGATTTATCCACCAAATAACCGATAGAATGAGTATAGATGCCGTGAGCAAAAATGGGTTCCATCCACTTGCCATCACGAACTTCTGGTTTAGCATCTTCTTGCCCCAACATCATAGGTACAGACGGACCATAGATATCTGCATCCAACAATCCCACTTTCGCCCCAGATTGAGCAATCGCCAACGCTAAGTTAACTGCGGTAGTAGATTTACCAACGCCACCTTTCGCAGAACTGACGGCAACGATGTTCTTAACACCCTTAACCGAGTTAGCCACTTGAGTTTCTAAAGCTTTAACTCCAAGGCGAATATTAAATGGGAATTCAGCCACTTTACCCGAGGCTTGCTGCTGTTTAATCCAGTCATGCAGTACGGTTTGAAGCTCATTACTTGCGAATGGCAACGTTATATCAATAGAACCCTGTGTCGTAATCGAAATTGCGCCATGAATATCTGCCCAGTTTTCCACCAACTGTGGATGTTGGAATTGGTTAAACCAGTGACAAAAATCTTGTTTTGAAGTGAACTGATGCATAAGCCCTCCTTTTAGATGTCATGCTACCACCGTCCAGGCTCAACCAGAACCCCAAAAAAACTAAGGCATTCCGCAGTTTGACACCTTGGAGTTAGTCAGTTCATGGGGTAGTATTATCCATCAAAATTTATTTATACCTATCAAGAAAAGCGAATATTAAGTATGGCAAACGATCCAAAAAACTTTCCGTCAAGGAAAATGCTGGTAACTTGTGCCCTTCCGTACGCTAACGGTTCGATCCACCTTGGTCATATGCTTGAGCATATCCAAGCGGACATTTGGGTTCGTTACCAACGCCTACGCGGCAACACTGTAAACTTCATCTGTGCTGACGATGCTCACGGCACGCCAATCATGCTTAAAGCGCAACAGATGGGTATTACTCCTGAAGAAATGATTGCCGCAGTTAGCGAAGAGCACCAAAAAGACTTCGCTGGATTTGATATCAGCTTTGATAACTACCACAGCACACACTCAGATGAGAACCGTGAGCTAGCGTCACACATTTATCTTGAGTTGAAGAAAAATGGCTTTATCTCTAGCCGCACTATCTCTCAGCTGTTCGATCCAGAAAAAGAGATGTTCTTACCGGACCGTTTCGTAAAAGGTACCTGTCCAAAATGTAAGTCTGAAGACCAGTACGGTGACAACTGTGACAACTGTGGTGAGACTTACAGCCCAACAGAACTGATCAATCCTAAATCTGCGGTTTCTGGTGCGACGCCAGTAATGAAAGATTCAGAGCACTTCTTCTTCGACCTGCCTCAGTTTGAAAGCATGCTAAAAGAGTGGACTCGCTCTGGCTCGCTACAAGCTGAAACAGCGAACAAAATGCAAGAATGGTTCGAGTCTGGTTTGCAGCAATGGGATATCTCACGTGATGCACCATACTTTGGCTTCGAGATCCCTGGTGAGAAGAACAAATTCTTCTACGTATGGCTAGACGCGCCTATCGGCTACATGGGCTCTTTCAAAAATCTATGTGACAAGCGCGACGACCTAGATTTCGACGAGTATTGGAAAAAAGACAGCTCAGCAGAGCTGTACCACTTCATCGGTAAAGACATCGTTTACTTCCACAGCCTATTTTGGCCAGCAATGCTAGAAGGTTCTGGCTTCCGCAAGCCTAACAACGTATTCGTACACGGTTACGTAACCGTAAACGGCGCGAAAATGTCGAAGTCTAAAGGTACGTTCGTAAAAGCAAGCACTTACCTAGAGCACCTAGACCCTGAGTGTCTACGTTACTACTACGCTGCGAAGCTAAACAGCCGTATCGACGATCTAGATCTTAACCTTGAAGACTTCACTCAGCGCGTAAACGCTGACGTTGTTAACAAGATCGTTAACCTGGCATCTCGTAACGCAGGTTTCATCGCGAAACGTTTTGAAGGCAAACTGTCTGACAACTTTGCAGAGCCTGAACTTTACAACGAATTTGTTGCTGCTGCTGACCGTATCGCTGAGCTTTACGAAACGCGTGAGTTTGGTCGTGCAATCCGTGAAATCACGGCATTGGCAGACAAAGCTAACCAATACGTTGATGAAAAAGCACCGTGGGTTGTAGCAAAAGAAGAAGGCAAAGATCAGGAACTACAAGACATCTGTTCTGTCGGTATCAACCTGTTCCGCGTACTGATGACTTACCTGAAACCAGTAATGCCATCGCTAGCTGCGCGTACTGAAGCGTTCCTAAACCAAGAGCTAACTTGGGAAAACATCGCTGCTCCACTAACAGGCCACGAGATCACTAAGTTCAAAGCACTGTTCAACCGTATCGATCCGAAGAATGTTGAAGCGATGATCGAAGCGTCTAAAGAAGATGCGGCGGCAGAAATGGCGGCGAAAGAGAAAGCTGAAGCGGAAAAGAACAAGGCTAGCCAAACCGAGCTAGACAAAGAACCAATCGCTGAAGAGATTGAGTTCGACGCTTTTGCTGCAGTAGATATGCGTATCGCTCGTATCATCTCTTGTGAAGAAGTACCAAAAGCCAACAAACTGCTTAAGTTCCAATTGGACATCGGTGGTGAAACTCGTCAGGTATTCTCTGGCATCAAGTCAGCTTACAAACCTGAAGAGCTAGAAGGCAAGCTAACGGTAATGGTAGCAAACCTAAAACCTCGTAAGATGAAGTTTGGTATGTCTGAAGGTATGATCCTTGCGGCAGGCCCTGGTGGTAGCGACCTGTGGATCCTTGAGCCACACGAAGGCGCTCAACCTGGCATGCGCGTAATGTAAGTTGTAGCTTTACAATCAAATTTAAAAAGTCCTCGCCAGTTCAGCGGGGACTTTTTTTGACTGAATTCACACTTTTGGGGAATTTGTGCACCAAACTTGTACAGCACCTCTCCCATCACAATCCTAAATTACTGTTTTAATAGAATTTAATTAGTGGCATCAAAACTGCAATCTTCCTTGTTAGGTCCAAACACTAACAAGGAGTTGGTTATGTTTGTTTTGATTTCCACACTATTGTCCATCGCTATTTTAGCTGGAATATATCACTTATCTTCTAAACGAGAGCAGCAACATGCGCGCAAATATCAGCTGTTAACATTGTTGCGAGATGTTGTTCACCTTCTGAGATACCACCGAGCTGCTACTCACTACTCGCTTCAATTCCAACAAAACGATCAACAAAAATTGGACGCTCTTAATGATGCTCTGACTAACAAGCTTCATCTTTTAGTCGAAACCTCACGGTTTGAAAACAAACCCATGTATCGCGTATTACAGATTAAAGTAGGGAAACTACTTGAACAATGGGATGACCATAGTGTTGCAAGAAACCAGATGGAGCATGGTAAGTTGATTCGTCATTGCTTGTTTTTGATGGATGAAGTAACCATCGCATGGCTAGCGGTTGAGCAAAGAGATGACTTGCATAATGAGTATCACATGAACTGGCAAAACATTATGGATAGCTTGGAGACCCTGACTCAGTTACGAATCAGCATTCAAGATTTAGGAGAACAAGGCGGAAATGAGCGTTTCAAAAACTATGCATCGGTCATGATGCGTAAGCTAAACCAACTAGCGGTTATCGCTCCACTTAGCATTACCTCTCCTGCTTCCACGCGCTCAATACAGACGCTAAATGAATACGTGACAGGGAGTCATGTCGACTTAACAGAAGCAGAGCTTTATAGCGTCACATCGGACTTGTCATTGACCATCTTCAATACTTACGACCATGTCCTTTCAGATGTCGTAGAGTCATTATATCTACCGTTACCCAGACTCTCGCTAGCAGGATAAACGTTCCATGCCTTATTATTGGTGCTAGGTCCGTCGCCGACTTATAAATAAAAACAAAAAAACCGCAGGCCTAAGGCACTGCGGTTTTCGTTTATTCAACTTGTCAGCGCTTAGCTGTCGTCTTCCGTGAAGTTCGTTGGTAATTGCTTTTTCATTTCGTTCCAGATCAACGCACTTTCCATACCATAATGACGAATCACTACTGGTAGTTGCTCACGCTGGCCACTTTCACAAGTTTCGAGCAATTGATGGTAAAACTTCAGAGCTAGCTCACGAGAAGCTGGATTTGAGAAGTAGTAGCTACCGACACGATCGTAGAGCTTCTTCAAACCATTAAAGATCAAACCGTAAATTTGATTTCCTGAATGGAATGCTAGGCGCTGGAAAAGCATATAATCGTAAAAGTTGAACGTTTTAGCAATCAAGATTTCTTGACGCTTCGCTTCATCTTTCTCGTTATCTTCTTTCACATTCTGCAGAACTTTTTCAGCATACGGCGAAGAAGCGATGAATTCGTCCCAGGAAGCCGCATTCATTAAAGCTTCACAAGATTCGATTACGTTCTTAATTGTACGCTCAGAGCTCTCTTTGTTCGCTTTAAATGCATAGCGCATAAAGATAGGACTGATGTTGGTACGTGCCGCAAGCAGATCTTCTACAATGTTTGTCGCATTATCAACGTCTAGCGTCATTAAAGTATCCAAAATATGCAGACCAGAGGTCTCCATAAATTGGTTAACTTTCGTAGGTTTGCCGTGCTGGATAGTCAGCCATCCATCACGGGCTAGTCGTTGAAGAACCTCTCTTAAAGTCGTTCGAGTAACACCAATCAGTTCGGACAGCTCGCGCTCAGCAGGTAAAATTGAGCCTGGAGGAAAACGGCCGTTCCAAATGCTCTCGATAATATATTTTTCTGCGAATCCCGCAGGGCTTTTCGCCTTTATGACCATTCTACTTTTTATCCAATATTGATTTCTGAGGGTCGATACTACTCATCATACCACTACTTAGCGGTTTGAGAAAATTTACGATCAATAGTGGAAACGACTACATAACATAGAGTTAATACTCTATATGTTGTGTCAATTTAAGAGGCTCTAACATGCGAGCGAAAGCAGTAAAATATGAATTTTCATTTAATTAAACAGCTCACAAATCTCGGAGAAATAAAGACAACCGTGTCACATTTTTATATTCAAAATATGAAAAATTACTTTGTATATCACAGTTAATATTCTTTCTTAATTTGCCTTTTCTCGTCACTGACCGTCATTTAAAATCCAAGAGGATTTTTTTAAGACTTTCATGGTATAGTAACGCTGTTTTGATCGCGTTATTACATTTAAAAAGTCATTTTAGTCGGTAGCATCACGTTTTGTTATTGACTAATAAATGCCTGAGTGTAGAGTTTGCGGTCGAAAGTGAGCGGTGCTTGAGTTCAGGGGAAGTAACTTGGCAAGACTACAATAAACAAAGGATTGTTGTTTTACTAAGTTATTGTTTTTAAAGACTAGTTAATAAGTCTAACAAACAGATACTTAAGCACTATTGTAGTGTCTATTCATAATTTTGTTATAAAGAGAATTATCATGCCGATATCGCTCGGAAACGCTTTTATCAAGAACTTCCTTGGTAAAGCGCCTGATTGGTACAAAGTTGCCATTATAGCCTTCTTAATAATTAACCCGATTGTATTCTTCCTAATAAACCCATTTGTAGCTGGATGGTTGTTGGTCGCTGAATTTATTTTCACGCTAGCAATGGCATTAAAATGCTACCCATTACAACCTGGCGGTTTACTTGCTATTGAAGCCATTGCTATCGGCATGACTAGCCCTGCGCAAGTTAAGCACGAATTAGTAGCAAATATCGAAGTACTGCTACTTCTGGTATTTATGGTTGCGGGCATCTACTTCATGAAGCAGCTATTGCTGTTCATTTTTACCAAAATTTTACTTGGCATTCGCTCTAAAACCCTACTATCACTCGCGTTCTGCTTTGCTGCGGCATTTTTGTCTGCGTTTTTGGATGCCTTGACGGTTATCGCCGTTGTTATCAGCGTGGCGATCGGCTTTTACTCTATCTATCACAAAGTGGCGTCTGGTAACCCTATCGGTGACCATGACCATACACAAGATGACACGATCACTGAACTAACGCGTGATGACCTAGAAAACTATCGTGCCTTTTTGCGCTCTTTGTTGATGCATGCTGGTGTAGGTACTGCCTTAGGTGGCGTAACCACGATGGTTGGTGAACCTCAAAACTTAATTATTGCAGACCAAGCGGGTTGGTTATTTGGTGAATTCCTAATCCGTATGTCTCCAGTGACACTCCCTGTATTTTTCTGTGGTCTCATCACTTGTGCTTTAGTTGAAAAGCTTAAAGTGTTTGGCTACGGCGCGAAGCTTCCTAATAACGTTCGTCAGATCCTCGTCGATTTTGACCGTGAAGAGCGTAAAACGCGAACAAATCAAGATGTCGCAAAACTCTGGGTTCAAGGTCTTATTGCGGTTTGGTTGATCGTTGCACTCGCTTTGCACTTAGCTGCTGTCGGCTTAATTGGCCTTTCTGTGATCATTTTAGCGACCGCATTTACTGGTGTCATTGAAGAGCACTCCATGGGGAAAGCGTTTGAAGAGGCCCTGCCCTTCACTGCACTGCTTGCAGTATTTTTCTCGATCGTTGCTGTAATCATTGACCAAGAGCTGTTTAAACCAGTCATCGATGCGGTGCTTGCCGTTGAAGATAAAGGTACTCAGCTAGCTCTGTTCTATGTGGCGAATGGCTTATTATCTATGGTGTCGGATAACGTGTTCGTTGGTACGGTTTACATCAATGAAGTAAAAACTGCACTCATTGAGGGCCTCATTACTCGTGATCAGTTCGACTTACTGGCGGTGGCAATCAATACTGGTACTAACCTGCCTTCTGTTGCAACGCCAAACGGTCAAGCGGCATTCCTATTCTTACTCACATCGGCTCTCGCTCCATTAATTCGTCTGTCTTACGGTCGAATGGTTATCATGGCGCTGCCTTACACCGTCGTTCTTGCGATTGTCGGTCTGATGGGAATCATGTTCTTCCTAGAGCCTGCAACAGCTTCTTTCTACGAAGCTGGTTGGATTTTACCTCATAGTGGTGATCTGACTCCCGTAGTATCCGGTGGTCACTAAAATTTGAGTTGATTAGGAAACTTATCCACGATAAAAAGCTCTGAGTATTCAGAGCTTTTTCTATTTCAGACAGGAACAAAAACGTGACTATTTTAAATTCACTTAACCAGTTTTCAAAGGGACGTTTATCGTGGCTACTGCTTCTGCTATTCGTCGTTTTCTTTGAAGCATGTGCCCTCTATTTTCAGCACGTCATGATGCTTGCACCATGTGTCATGTGTATTTATGAAAGAGTCGCGATGATGGGAGTGGGCGTCGCTGCAATGGTTGGTATATTGGCACCCAAGAACCCAATTTTCCGCTGGCTAGGTTTGATAGGCTGGGGATTAAGTGCTTACAAGGGTTTGTTACTTGCGATGCAGCACGTTGACTACCAGTTTAATCCATCACCATTCGCGACTTGCGATTTATTCGTCACATTCCCTAGCTGGGCTCCGCTCAATCAGTGGGTTCCTTGGATGTTTGAAGCATATGGTGATTGCTCTAAGGTTGTATGGCAGTTCCTTGATTTATCAATGCCACAATGGTTAGTCGTAATTTTTGCAGGCAATTTAATCGCTTTGGCATTAATTGTAATTGCACAATTCTTCCCTGCAAAACGCGTTAATCCAATTCGTTAATCCTACTGACGCGTAAAAATTAACAAAAAGCCGACCATCTGGTCGGCTTTTTGTTAAGTGGATAGCGCGGCGATTCGCTTTAGCCGCGTTATTGACCACAGCACTGCTTGAATTTTTTTCCGCTCTCACAAGGACAGAGATCATTGCGCCCGATACCTTTGAATGGGTTTAGGCTTTGAGCTTTATTGCCTACCATCAACTCATCCGCGCCCAGCGCGACTTCACCGACCATTAAATCAAGCTGGTCGACTAAATCTGTCAGGGCCGGTGGCGTTTCAATACCTGCGTCGCGCATCTGTTGCTGCGTTGCTGGCTCATCGATCGCCAGCATCAAAGTGGTCAGTAATGCTTGCAGCATACGCTGTAATCCATCATTGAGCTCAACGTCTTGCCACTGTTCTTCAATCATTGGCCAAACAGACATAAAGCCTTCGGCAAAATCAGCAAGTTGTTCAGGTTCTTTGCCTGTTAGCTCTAGCACGGAATATTCGTTTCGTTGAATTCGGTTATGCTGCTTGTGAATTTGCTCTTCCACAGCTGGTTGAATCGCTTTGAATCCCTCACCTAATAGCGGCTCTAACCACTTTTCAGGAGCGAGTGGTTTTGTCGTCAGATTCGCAGCTAACACTGCGCCTTCGATAAATAGGCAAGATTCATCGACGTGAACTTCACCTTTTTCAATCAATGTGTATTGCATGACATCTGGTTTCCCATAAATTTGGCGGCATTATACCTCAGAGCTCAAAAGCACGTAACCTAACGTTGTGTGTTTGACTACATTGGGCGCTTCGACTCTTTTAATGACAAACTTAACTTACATCGCTACAATCGCCCTCCTTTTTACCACCAAACTGTATTAGGCAAGCTATGCGAGTTGTACTAGGCCCAATGGAAGGCGTTTTAGATCATTTGATGCGCCAAATCCTGACCGAGATAAACGACTATGACCTGTGTGTTACGGAGTTTGTTCGCGTAATCGACCAGCTATTACCCGATCATGTATTTCACCGTTTATGCCCGGAGCTGTTGCAAGGTTCTCAGACTGCATCTGGTGTGCCAGTACATGTGCAATTGTTGGGACAAGAACCAAACTGGATGGCTGAGAACGCAATTAAAGCGGCAAATCTTGGCGCCAGAGGTATTGATATAAACTTTGGTTGCCCAGCCAAAATGGTCAACAAAAGTAAAGGTGGAGCAGCGCTACTCCAACATCCAGAGCTCATTCACCGTGTGGTTAAAGCTTGTCGAGAAGCCGTTCCAGAAGCCATTCCCGTAACTGCAAAAATTCGTCTTGGCTGGGAGAACCCTGAAGATTGCTTTGAAATTGTCGATGCCATTCAGTCTGCTGGCGCAAATGAACTGACCGTACACGCACGTACTAAACAAGGTGGTTATAAAGCTTCTGAGATAAAATGGGATTACATCAACCAAATTCGCGAACGTTTTGATATCCCACTGATTGCGAATGGCGAAATTTGGAATTATGAAGACGGTCAACGTTGCATTGAAACGACTGGCGTTAACTCTTTGATGGTGTGCCGAGGCGCTTTCAATATCCCTAACTTAGGCAATATGGTAAAACATAACCACCAGCCAATGTCATGGCCCGAGGTGGTTGAGTTGCTCATCTATTACTCCAAGTTTGAGATGAAAGGCGATAAAGGCTTGTATTACCCAAACCGCGTAAAACAATGGTTCTCTTACTTACGTCAGGCTTATCCTGAAGCAAAAGACCTATTTAGAGAAATCAGAACGTTCAACAAAGCCGCACCAATTGTTGAGCATATTCAACGCTACCGCGATGACTTAAACTCTCAGGTTGCATAACTCCCGAACACAAAAAAGGACGAATATCTCGTCCTTTTTTGTACCTAAATCCTAGTAACAGATCTTATTTTTGCCGGTACTTTTGGCTTGATATAACTTTTCATCCGCCGCTTTAAACAATTCATCAAAGTTTTCTACTCGGCTCTCTTTACTAAACACCACACCGCCAGAGATCGTAAAGCCTTCTTTCGTTACGCGTGTCGAGCGCTCATCTATGGCCTTTTTTACTCTGTCTAAAATGAGTTTAATGCCCTCTGAATCTTCGTCATAAATCGCTAAAACGAACTCTTCGCCACCAAACCTTGAGGCAACATCGGTATGGCGAATATTTTCACGTATACATTTTGCAACAAGCTGAATTGCAGAATCACCGACATCATGACCATAGGTGTCGTTGATCTTCTTGAAGTTATCAATATCGAACACTGCTAAAGCAACCTGTTTTTTTGTCATCTTATTACGCCACACGGTTTGCATACCTCGACGATTCAATAAGCTGGTCATTGGGTCTCTTGCTGCCAGTTCTTTAAAGTAGCGTCGCTCGCTATGCATATTCACATAGAACAAGACGACGGTACTCAACACGTAAATAAATAGTGCGACAATAAGGCTGTATTTTTCAAAAACCGCTAGGTTCTTAGCTTCATCCCAAAGGTTGTACTCGTAGTACATGCTGTGATTCGCACTCAATCGCTCTAATTCGACTGGTTTGATTCGTGTACTGTTTGAAGGAATGGATTGTAAATTGGAAACCAAATGAAACTGACCAACAAGACCTAGCGACGAAGCCATGAGCGTATTGATGTCGAAATCAATAGACAAAACACCTTGATGTTCTCCTTTCTCATAGACGGGTACCGTCATACTAATGACTTGACCTTCCATCGAGTCCAACACAGGCCCTGGTCCAGCCAAGGTAATGTTCACTTTATCTTGCGCGGTTTTTTGCCAAAAAGGTCGGGCTTTTAGCGTTGACAAAAGCTCTCTCGTGAAATTTTTTGCGTAGGTATCGGGTGAGGAGATAACGTAACCGCGCTTGTCAATGTAATGGATTCCAACAATGTGCGATTCAATATCGTGCAGAAATGACAAGGACGGCGCAAAACCCGCCTTTTGTTCAGCTAACTGGTTAATCGTTGAACCTTGCTGGCATAAGCTTTCGTCCCCTACGATCATATAATCAAGGTCAACCGCAGGTAACCCTTCACTGTAAACACTTTCGAGTAATAACACATCTATAGGCCAAAGATAACAAAGCCCTTCTTTGACTAAAGAATTATGTTCTTCAAACAGTGGGTTAGCGTAATTGGTATAGTTGGTGAAGCTGTAATCTAAAGCCGTGAGCACTTTGATACCGCGAGACATTGCACGCTCGATACGCGAGTACTCTGAATCGATATAGCGGTTAACCGCATCATAGTAATTTTTCGTTGTAACGAGTAAAACCACTACAAATAGTGCCAGAGGAAAAAAGATGACAAATGAGAGGCTAAATCGCCTTTGGTTTACCATTGAGTACCATGCATATGAAAGGTCAATAGTCTCTTATGACTGCTATTAAATTGATACTCGTTATCTGGTGACGCATGCAATGCAGCACCAGATAACAAGAGACCAAACAAATGTGTGCGCGCTGTTTGAGACCGTTTATATATTAAAGGAGTTTAATCAATATAGAGTGTGGTGTCACTTTAGTCGCCATAATTTGCAGCTCTGTGCCGACATATTGACAGAGATATGACCTTTATAATCAACCTGTTCTGTGTCATCTAACAACGATATAACTTGGCTAACCTCCAAGCCCAGTTGCCACATAGGTAAATCGATTGAACATTCATTACCACTGAGATTAATCATTACAACGACTGCTTCACGACCCAGTACACGTGCGTACGCCAACTGGTTGTTAGTACAATGAAGCCATTGAATACAGCCCGACTGTAAAGGCTTACATTGTTTACGTATCTTGATCCATTGTTGGTAAAGCGATAGCCATTGTGAACTTTCAATTTCATTCCAAGGAAAACAACGACGATTATCCGGGTCTAGCCCTCCTTCTAGACCGACTTCACTCCCATAGTAAATACAAGGCGTGCCAACGTAAGTCATAAGCATTGCTAGCGCGATGTTCATTTTACGCTTATCACCATCAACCAATGTGATAAACCGAGCAGTATCGTGACTATGGAGTTGATTTAGCTGCGATAGCTGATTAGAAAATGGGATTTTTGCTCTGGCTTCGTCCAACCATGCTTTAAACTCCAAACCATCAATGTTGATTGGATCGTACATAATATCTTGTCGTGCGATAAAAGCTCGGACTGGATGAGCAAAACCGTAGTAGTTCATCGCCCCATCCTCTTGATCACCTTGCAACCACTGCGTTGCTTCAAAAAAGTGCTCACCTAACACATAAGCATTCGGGTTTACTGACTTAGTCGCATTACGAAACGCTGCCACATAATGAGCATTGTTTTTCGCGCCGTCCCCTTCGCCAAGCATATGGATTACATCAAACCGCCAGCCATCAACCAAGTACGGTGGCTTCAGCCAATACTTGATGACAGAATCTTCACTTTGGTAGATGTAGTCGCGCACCTGTTCATTTTCAAAGTTCAGAACCGGTAAGTTACCAATGCCTTTCCAACCAATGTAGTGATTGGTTTCACCTTCGAAAAAGTAGTAATCACGGAACTTTGACTGCGGATTGCCATACGCTCCTTCTCCTTTTTGTTGGATATCAAACCAAGGATGATGCACTGACGTGTGGTTAAACACCGCGTCTAAGACAATCTTCATATTCTTACCACGGATTTTCTCACACAGTTCAGCAAACTGATCGTTGGTCCCGAGCATAGGGTCAACAGTGAAGTAATCGGTGGTGTCATATTTATGATTACTTGGTGAAGAAAAGATCGGGTTGAAATAAAGCGCAGTAACGCCGAGCTGTTCAAGATAGTCCAACTTTTGTTCTACACCTTTGAGGTCGCCGCCAAAGAATTCACGCGCCCCGGTATTTTGGTGAGAGCCTACCGCGTCTCCCCACGCCTTGACGATCGATGCAGAATCATACTGCGCATAAGCGTGGCGAATATCAGACTCACTTTTACTAGCAGAAAAACGGTCAGGAAAGATTTGATAGAAAACTTGCTCTTGGACCCAGCTTGGTGGTTGATGGTTTACATTCAACTTAAAGTGGAACTCTTTGGGTGGAATACGCTTTTGCGCACCCCGTGCATCGAGCCAGTATTGTTGTCCGTCTTTGAGGATCTTAAACACATAATGTGTGACATCTCGATCTCGATTTGGTCGAAACGATGCCTCCCATAGTAACAATTCCCCAGCTGTTCCAATTTGAGCCATGTCGACCAGATATTCTTCATTGTCCGGCTCAATACGCACATAGACGGAATCAAAATCCAATGTCTCGGTTTTCAGCCTGACTGTAACTTGCTCGTCATTAAAAGCTAAACCATCAATAGTTTGACTATGAAAAATAAATGGCAGGTTCATTATGGGCACTCCTCGTCATCGGATATGCCACTATGTTATTGAAGAATTAGAGACAAGAAATCCTCCCTGCGAGTTGACATATCAGCCAATTTTCGCAAGGAGGATCACACTTAGTAGGCGTAGTGACTTGTCGGATACCGCTTAGTTCAACAAAAGACTGTCATCTGCCAGCTCTTCACCACGCACTTTGGAGAACATATCCAACAAGTCTGGTACTTGCATGTTAGCGCGCTGCTCTCCAGCCACATCAAGCACAATTTCACCTTGGTGAAGCATTACGGTCCTATCGCCACATGCTAATGCGTCTTTCATCGAATGCGTCACCATCATCACGGTTAAATCGAACTCATCGACAATACGTTTAGTTAAGTCGATAACAAACGCCGCCATACGAGGATCAAGCGCAGCCGTGTGTTCATCAAGCAATAACAACTTACTCTCCGATAACGTCGCCATCACAAGGCTAACGGCTTGTCGTTGTCCACCAGACAGCAACCCAATGCTATCGCCCAAGCGGTCTTCTAAACCAAGACCGAGGATGCTAATTCGCTCTTGGAACAGCTTGCGACGTTTAGTAGAGAGCGCCAACCCCCAGCTGCGTTTTTTACCACGCATGTGCGCTAGAGCCATGTTCTCTTCTATCGTCAGTTCACCACAAGTCCCGGCCAATGGATCTTGAAACACTCGGGCACATTGCGTCGCACGTTGGGCTACCGTCTGCTTGGTGACGTCTTTACCATCAATGATCACCTGACCACCTATCATCGGCGTCTCACCTGTCACCGCACCAAGCAACGTCGATTTTCCTGCGCCATTAGAACCAATCACGGTAAGAAATTGATGCTCTGGAACCTCTAAAGAGACGCCTTTCAATGCACGATTTTCCAAAATCGTCCCTGGGTTGAACGTGACCTGAATGTTATTTAGTTCGATCATAATGCCTCCCCAGAACCATTTTTTGATGCCGCTTGTTTAGCATCAGTAACGCGTTGTTTCGCTCTCATGCTCTGTTTTAGCTTTGGAGCAATAAGCGCCACAGCCACCAATACTGCGGTAACCAGGTTGAGGTCTGAAGCTTGTAAACCAAACATGCCAGAGCTCAAAGCGAAAGCCACTGCAAGACGATAAAGTACCGAACCGATGATGACCGCAAATACCGCAACCCAAATCTTGCGCCCGGGAACAAGGGTCTGCCCCAAAATCACAGCTGCCAAACCAACGACAATGGTGCCCACGCCAGAGGTCACATCCGCAAAGCTGTTCGTTTGTGCAAACAACGCGCCTGCGAATCCCACAAACCCGTTGGATAAAGCCAAGCCAAAGTAGGTATAAAAGCCAGTGCTCGCCCCTTGCGCAGAAACCATACGCGCATTCACACCCGTGGCTCGTAAACCAAGACCAAAGTCGCTGTTCAGCAGGCGAATGACAAAGAAAGCGGACAGAAGAACTAAGGCCCCAACAACCAGAGGGCGAATAAACATCGCATCGCCCAATGCTTCAAACGGAGTGAGAATCGTATCCTCTCCAAGCAACGCCATATTAGGTTTGCCCATAATACGAATATTAATTGAGAATGCAGCGATCATGGTAAGAATGGAAGCTAACAGGTGTAAAATACCACACCGAACAGCCAGAAAAGCGGTTACCCACCCCGTCATACTACCAGCTATCATCGCCATTATTGTCGCAAGCCAAGGATTAATACCTGCGACAATCGCCGTTGCAGCCACCGCCGCTCCCATTGGAAAGCTGCCATCCACACTCAAATCGGGGAAATCGAGAACACGGAACGTAAGATACACACCCAGAGCGACTAGGCCATAAATCAAGCCAATTTCGAGTGCACCAAAAAAAGCAAATGCAGACATAACTGCTCCTTTCTGCATGCTCAGGCTGGCTAATACCAACCTGAACTTAAGACTTCTAACGTATACTCCCCTTCTTCTCTAGCAGAATGCTTTACACGAGAAATCTGGCGAGTATCAATTTTGGGGCAAGCCTCTATCAACCAACGTGACAGGCTTAACCCCAAAAAGCGTTACTTATTGCATGCTTGTCGCACGTTCAATCACAGAACTTGGCAGCTTGATACCGAGCTGAGATGCTGCGCTTTCATTAATTACAAGGTCAGAGCCCGTCGCGACTTTTACATCCAGCTTGCCTGGTTCTTGACCATCAAGAATCGCCGCCACGTAATCCGCGGTTTGTACACCAACCTGGTAGTAGTCAAAACCTAAGCCTGCAATTGCACCCTTTTCCACATACGACGTCGCGCCACCAAATACAGGTTTCTTCGCTTGATTCGCTGCAACAATCATCCCTTCAATCGCACTTGCAACTGTATTGTCTGTTGGGGCGTAAAGAATGTCTGATTTCGCTGCAATCGCTTGAGTCGCAGACTGAACATCAGCACTTTTTAGTGCGGTCGCTTCAACCACTTGTATGCCTTTTGCTTTTGCGCTTTCTTTTAGTAATTCAACTAAAGTCACGGCATTAGCTTCACCGGGATTAAATACAACCCCGATGCTTTTCACCTGAGGAAGAATTTCTTGGATGAGATCGACATGCTGAGCAACGGGTGAAAGATCAGACAGGCCAGTTACGTTTTTGCCTGGTTGTTCCATCGACTTAACCAATTTCGCACCAACCGGATCTGTTACCGCAGTAAAGACAACAGGAATAGAGCGAGTAGCCGACACCAAGGCTTGTGCCGAAGGTGTCGCGATGCCAACTAACACATCAGGGTTTTCGCCGACGTACTGACGGGCAATTTGCACCGCAATCGCTGGATTACCCTGTGCGGTCTTATAATCAAATTCTAGATTTTTGCCTTCTTCGTAGCCTTTCGCTTTCAAACCATCAAGTAATCCTTGGCGCGTCGCGTCTAACGCCGGGTGTTCGACAATCTGTGAAACTGCGACAGTTGCAGTGGCGGCCAGTACATTGGTAGAAGAGAAAATAGCAGTAGCAGATAGAACGGCGGTGGCTAATAAACGTTTCGTTTTCATCATAACTCCTTGATGTGACTTCGTCCTTGTTTCACGAGCTTTCAATATGTGTATCGACTCGTGAATTCAAATGTTTGAAGGCGGTATTGTTGTGTTCGTATAACTGTGCACTTCTTGCGCATCTTGTTTTTATTATTACTACTAAGTCTTAGTAAAGAAAAGAAAGATTTAACACTAAAGCAACATTTGTGATCGGGGGGACTTCTTCATCCGGAAAGAATCTTTGGTAAACAAAGCTTCGCTCGCTTCATCAACGACCGTCAAAGTAGGTAATAGAGGCAGGATCAAAAATGGAGCGGCCAGTGCACACTCCATTTCAAACAATTTAAATTAGAACCAACGCTCTAATGACGATTTATCGAGCTGGCGAAACGCTCGGTTCAGTATTATCGCAAGCTCTTTGTAACGAGGGCGAGCTTTGACAGGCTCTAATGCAAAACCTGTTTCCACAATTTTTTGATGCAACTCCCGATACCAAGAGGCCAAAGAAGGCGGCAATTTCGTGTTGGATCGAGCACCAAGCCACCAAATGCCTTGAAGTGGCAAGCTAATCGCAAACAAGGCGACAACAATGGATTGAGGTAACGCGTGGTAATTGTTGAATGCCATTTGAGTGAGTACGCTGATCGCAGCAACGGCCGGCATGACTTTAATGCCAAAGCGAGTCGCCTTAATGATACGCTGTTCCGGAAATATGGCGCTTAGCTCTTTACGAACCGGCCAGATCTCCATGTAATTCTGGCCATCTTTCAGGCTATGGATCAATCCGACTTTATTACTCATACCGCTCTCTCACTAAAAAATAGTTGAACATTTCAACTGAAGGTACAAAAAATTGATGAAAGTTAATATTCTTTCAAATTTTTTTTGTTATCATTGCTTATTATCGCTATCCTTTGCAGACCCTCAATCTCATTGTTGCTGTTATTTACAATTTAAGCAACTCCGAGATATCTATCTGCACGGATCGCATCATAGTGATGGAAGGGTTCATCACTATTTCTTTATATGGAATTAGAACAATTTTTGACCAGGATTAGTACGCAGCCTTCTGGGTATCGGCTATTCTTGTGATTAATTTTTCATTCTTTAACTGATTTTTTATCAGACGAATAACAGGTAGTCATACATGTCTAAGCTAGTTTTAGTTTTAAACTGCGGTAGTTCTTCTCTTAAATTTGCCGTTGTTGATGCCGAGAACGGCGACGAGCACTTGTCAGGTCTTGCTGAGTGTCTTCACCTTCCTGAAGCTCGCATCAAGTGGAAACTTGATGGCAAGCACGAAGCTCAACTAGGCAATGGTGCAGCTCACGAAGAAGCACTAGCGTTTATGGTAGAAACTATTCTTGCTTCTAAGCCAGAGCTTAAAGCTAACCTAGGCGCAATCGGTCACCGTATCGTTCACGGCGGCGAGCAGTTCACTCAATCTGCACTAATTACTGATGAAGTTCTAAAAGGTATTCAAGACGCTGCAACATTTGCACCTCTTCATAACCCTGCTCACATCATCGGTATCGAAGCGGCTAAGAAAAACTTCCCAGAGCTGAAAAACGTTGCTGTATTTGACACTGCGTTCCACCAAACTATGCCTGAAGAGTCTTACCTATACGCTCTTCCATACAACCTATACAAAGAACACGGTATCCGTCGTTACGGCATGCACGGTACTTCTCACTTGTTCATCACTCGTGAAGTTGCAGGCCTACTAAACAAACCAGTTGAAGAAGTAAACATCATCAACTGTCACCTAGGTAACGGCGCATCTGTATGTGCGATCAAGAACGGTCAATCTGTAGACACGTCTATGGGTCTTACTCCACTTGAAGGTCTGGTAATGGGTACTCGCTGTGGCGACATCGACCCTGCTATCGTCTTCCACCTACACGACGCTCTAGGTTACTCTGTTGATCAAATCAACACGATGCTAACTAAAGAGTCTGGTCTTCAAGGTCTAACCGAAGTGACTTCTGACTGTCGTTTCGTTGAAGACAACTACGGTCAAAAAGAAGAAGCAACACGCGCAATGGACGTGTTCTGCCACCGTCTAGCTAAATACGTTGCTGGCTACACTGCTTCAATGGAAGGCCGTCTAGACGCAATCACTTTCACTGGCGGTATCGGCGAGAACTCTGGCCCTATCCGTGAAATGGTTCTAAACCGTCTTGGCATCTTCGGTATCGAAGTAGATAGCGAAGCTAACCTTAAAGCTCGCTTCGGCGGCGAAGGCGTTATCACGACTGAAAACAGCCGTATCCCTGCAATGGTTATCTCTACTAACGAAGAGCTAGTCATCGCTGAAGACACTGCTCGCCTGACAGGTCTTTAATTGAATTCCTGGCTAGCCACTCGGCTAGCCAGATTTTCATTCAAACGAATTTCTTAGGGGCTCAACTCCTATTCTTCGAGCTTCATGGAATAAGAGTTGAGCTTTTATCCCCCAAATAGCTAAAGGTACTCTACGAATGTCTCGTACTATTATGCTTATCCCTACTAGCGCAGGCGTTGGCCTAACAAGCGTTAGCATGGGTGTTCTTCGCGCTATGGAGCGTAAAGGCGTTAAAGTTTCTTTCTACAAGCCAATCTGTCAGCCACGTTCAGGTGGTGATCAGCCAGATCTGACTTCAACTATCGTTGGTCGTAACAGCGATATGAAGATCGGTGAACCAATGGCGATGTCTGTTGCTGAAAGCCTAATCGGTAACGACAACATGGACGAGCTGCTAGAAACCGTTGTTGAACGTTACAACCAAATCAACAAAGACGCAGACGTTACGCTAATCGAAGGTCTTGTACCAACTCGTAAGCACCCATTTGCAAACCAAGTAAACGCGGAAATCGCGGCAACACTTGGTGCAGAAATCGTGCTAGTTGCGACTCCAGGTACTGATAACCCTGCGCAACTGAAAGAGCGTATCGAAGTAGCATGTTCTAACTTCGGCGGCACTAAAAACAAAAACATCTCTGGTGTTATCATCAACAAGCTAAACGCTCCTGTTGACGAAGCTGGCCGTACTCGCCCTGACCTATCTGAAATCTTTGACGATGCAGACAGCGCGAAACAAAACGAATTGAAAGTGATGGAAATTTTCAACACTTCTCCAATTCGTGTACTAGGTTGTGTGCCATGGAGCATTGATCTGATTGCGACTCGTGCAATCGACATGGCTAAGCACCTGAAAGCAGATATCATCAACGAAGGTGACATCAACACTCGTCGCATCAAGAGCATCACGTTCTGTGCACGTTCTCTGCCAAACATGATTGAGCACTTCAAACCGGGTTCTCTACTTGTTACTTCTGCAGACCGTCCTGATGTTATCGTTGCTGCTTCTCTTGCTGCAATGAACGGTGTGGATATTGGTGCAGTACTGCTAACTGGCGGTTACGATATCCCTAGCGAAATCGAAGGCCTATGTAAACCAGCATTCGACACTGGTCTACCTATCTTCAAAGCACAAGGTAACACTTGGCAAACGTCTCTAAACCTACAGAGCTTCAGCATCGAAGTACCTGCAGACGATAAAGAACGTATCGAGTTCATCAACGAACACGTTGCTGGCCACATCGACGGTAACTGGATCGAGTCTATGACTGAAGGCACTCAGAAGTCTCGTCGTCTAAGCCCACCAGCGTTCCGTTACCAGCTAACTGAACTTGCTCGTAAAGCAGGTAAGCGTATCGTTCTTCCAGAAGGTGACGAACCACGCACAGTTAAAGCAGCAGCAATCTGTGCTGAACGCGGCATTGCAGACTGTGTACTTCTAGGTAACCCAGATGAAATCCGTCGCGTAGCGGCTCAACAAGGCGTTGAGCTAGGTACTGGTGTAACCATCATCGATGCAGATGCTGTTCGTGAAAACTACGTTGCTCGCCTAGTTGAGTTGCGCGGTGCGAAAGGCATGACTGAAGTTGTGGCTCGTGAGAAGCTACAAGATTCAGTATTCCTTGGCACAATGATGCTTGAGAACGACGAAGTTGACGGCCTAGTTTCTGGTGCTGTTCACACTACGGCGAACACTATCGTTCCTCCGTTCCAAATCATCAAGACGGCACCAAATGCGTCTATCGTATCTTCAGTATTCTTCATGCTTCTGCCTGATCAAGTACTGGTTTACGGTGACTGTGCAATCAACCCAGATCCAACTGCTGAACAGCTTGCTGAAATCGCTATCCAATCTGCTGACTCTGCAGCAGCATTCGGTATCGAACCACGCGTTGCAATGATCTCTTACTCTACTGGTGAATCTGGTAAGGGTGCAGACGTTGATAAAGTACGTGAAGCAACAAAACTGGCTCAAGAGAAACGTCCTGATCTTATCATTGACGGTCCTCTACAGTACGACGCTGCTATTATGGAAAACGTTGCTGCTTCTAAAGCACCAAACTCTCCAGTTGCAGGTAAAGCGACAGTATTTGTATTCCCAGACCTAAACACGGGTAACACAACTTATAAAGCGGTACAACGTTCAGCTGACCTAGTATCTATCGGTCCAATGCTGCAAGGTATGCGTAAGCCTGTAAACGACTTGTCTCGTGGCGCGCTAGTAGACGACATCGTGTACACCATCGCTCTAACAGCTATCCAAGCAGACCAAGAAGCTAAATAATCGCTTCTGACATCTAGTTGGATATAGATACAAAGCCCTCGATTCATCGAGGGCTTTTTCTATTGCTGGCCAGAACACTTATTTGTTTTTTATACCAATCACTGCACAACCTATAATTACTGGTGCGCAAAGCTTTTCTCCCTATCGCCCCACCACACCTAATCGACAATGCTCGCGCTTGTTCTTACACCGATTGACCCATTCCCCAAAATACATTGGCTCCAAGGCAGCACGGCCCCTGTTCAATTTATCGGCATTATTTACGTTTTAGCTAAACTTTTTTGCTAGGAAATACGTAAAAGCTACTGCAATGCACAAACTCATTGACTGCTAAGGAATATATATGAAGGATTTCATCAATACATCACTGATAAAGTTTGGTTTAGCTGCGTTTCTGATTAGTTTTTCTTCATTCAGCTTTTCCGCCTCGAGTATTAAAGGCGTCGATCAAGATATGTCCGGAGGAACGGTGACCGCTGAAATGGCTCATGCTGATGACAATGGGTGGATGGTTGTCCACCGAACAGACGAATCAATGAAGCCTGGCCCTGTTATCGGCTACGCTCCGTTAAAAATGGGAAAGAATGAAAACGTAAATGCAATTTTGATGGAACCAGTAGAATCAGGCGATATGCTGATGTTAATGGTCCACGGAGAGAAAGGTGGCATGAAGACTGGTGTGTTTGAGTATACGCTCGGCGCTAAAGAGGACGGTCCTGTAAAAGTGGACGGAAAGCTAGTGATGGACATCGTACGCGCTAAGTAAGGTGACGATGAATGAAAAAGTAAACTTCCTACTCCCGGTATTTAGATGACACAAAAGTACTTAACGGCATTGCTAACCGTTAAGTACTTTTTCATTTGCGATGGAAGCAGCAAACTAGCCAATCCTTTCTCTTCCATGAGGAGTATTTAGGTCTAAATCAGGCCCTTTTGGTACAACTTGCGTCGGATTAATCCCTGTGTGGCTGAAGTAGTAGTGGCGTTTAATGTGATAGAAATCCGTCGTGTCTTCGACGCCTTCAACTTGATACAACTCTTTTAAGTAGCCTTGTATATTTTCGTAGTCTGCGATGCGCTGCTTGTTACACTTGAAATGCCCCACATACACCGCATCAAAACGAATAAGAGTCGTAAACAAACGCCAATCCGCCTCAGTAATTGTGTTCCCTGCTAAGTAACGATGCGTCGCTAGGTGAGCATCGATTTTATCTAACGCATTAAACAAAGAATCAAACGCTTCTTCATACGCCTCTTGCGTAGTCGCGAAGCCACAACGATACACTCCGTTGTTGACATTCGGATAAACAAAATCGTTCCACTCATCAATAACGTGTTTTAGATGTTCTGGATAGTAGTCGTCGTGATTCCCTGTTAACGCATTGAACTCCGAGTTAAACATACGAATGATCTCTGACGACTCGTTCGACACAATAGTATTGGTCTTTTTATCCCAAAGTACAGGCACGGTTACGCGGCCCGTGTAATCGGGTTTGGCCTGCGTGTAAATTTGATACATGCGCGTGTGACCAAACAATGGCTCAGGAAGCCCCATTTGCCAACCTTGGCTGAGCATATCAGGGCAAACGACCGTGACATCAATATGTGGTTCTAAACCTTTCAGCTTGCGGAAAATGAGGGTTCGATGTGCCCAAGGACAAGCAAGAGAGACATACAAATGGTATCGACCGGACTCTGGCGTAAACTCCGCATCAGGGTCGTTTTTAACCCAGTTACGGAATCCGGCATCTTCGCGCACAAATTTGCCACCATTTGATTTTGTGTCATACCAGACATCTTGCCAAACACCTTCAACCAACTTACCCATGATTGCTCTCCTCTCGTTCTGTTTGTGTCTATATTAGCGTTTCCTATCAAACAGAGAATCATCGAACTTAGGACATCATGTTCAAGAAATTCGAATGTATAAATCAGACACATAAAAAAAGCGCGACCCGATGAAGGTGTCGCGCTTAAGCCCGTCACAGGCTGAATTTATACACTAACGTGTAAACAAGATACCGCGTGAACGTCATTACCTAAAATGGTTGGCTTCGTCTTCGCACACTCTTCGGTTGCTTGTGGGCAACGAGTGCGGAATACACAACCCGACGGTGGGTTGATAGGTGAAGGAAGATCACCCTCTAGCATTTGGATTTTCTTATTGCGCTCAATATCCGGGTCCGGGATCGGAACCGCAGACATCAGCGCACGCGTATATGGGTGCTTAGGATCAGCAAACAGAGCCTCGGCCTCGCCAAGTTCCACGGCATTACCTAAATACATAACTAAAACGCGATCTGAAATGTGTTTAACGACAGACAAGTCATGCGCAATGAATACCAGAGAAAGCCCTAACTCTTTTTGAATCTCTTTAAGTAGGTTAACCACCTGAGCTTGAATAGATACATCAAGCGCCGATACTGGCTCGTCACAAATGATCATCTTAGGCTTAAGGATAAGCGCACGCGCTATCCCGATACGCTGACACTGACCACCCGAGAACTCGTGTGGGTAACGGTTAATCACGTTAGGTAATAGGCCAACTTTCGCCATCATCTCTTTAACGCGATCTTTCACTTCCTGCTTAGACAGTTCTGGATAGAATGTCTCAAGAGGTTCAGCAATGATATCACCAACAGTCATACGCGGATTCAGCGATGCCAATGGGTCTTGGAAAATCATCTGAATTTCTTTACGCGTCTCACGGCGCTGAACGCTTTTCATTTTAGTAAGGTCTTGACCCAACCAAACTACTTGGCCGTCAGTAGCTTCAACCAGACCAATGATGGCACGAGCAAACGTCGATTTACCACAACCTGACTCACCTACTACACCAAGCGTTTCCCCTTCGTATAGTCGAACGTTCACGCCATCTACCGCTTTCAGGCTCGAAGGCTTTGACCACGGCCATGCCGACTTTGAGGCAATGCTGAAGTGAACTTTCAGCTCAGAAATGTCCAGAATTAGTTTTTTGTCTACTGCGTTCATTTGTTCCAAGCCTCCCATTCAGAAAAACATGCACGCTGACGACCATCACCAAATGGTGTCAGAATTGGCGCCTCGCGCTTACAACGATCCATCACACGGTGACAGCGCTCTTGATAAGGGCAGCCCGGCGGTAGACGAAGCAAGTTTGGTGGATTACCAGGAATGGTCGGCAGAATTTCACCCTCAGTATCGAGGCGAGGAATCGCCTTCAGCAGCCCCTCCGCATAAGGATGGCTTGGATTGTAGAAAATTTCGTTTACGTTGCCGTACTCCATAGTACGGCCTGCATACATCACCAGCACCTTGTCACACGAACCTGCAACCACACCAAGGTCGTGCGTGATCATGATGATCGCTGTGTTGAACTCAGATTTCAGCTCATTCAACAAGTCCATGATCTGTGCTTGTACCGTCACATCAAGTGCTGTTGTTGGCTCATCGGCAATAAGCAGTTTAGGACGACATAACAACGCCATCGCGATCATTACACGCTGACGCATACCGCCTGAAAACTCATGCGGGTACATCGTGATACGCTTACGCGCTTCAGGGATTTTTACCGCTTCCAGCATGCGTACTGATTCTTCAAATGCTTCCGCTTTGCCCATGCCTTTGTGCAGCATAAGCACTTCCATCAACTGATCACTCACTTTCATGTAAGGGTTCAGTGATGTCATTGGGTCTTGGAAGATCATTGCGATCTGTTCCGCACGCACTTTGTTCAGTTCTTTTTCCGGTAAGTTTAGGATTTCTTTGCCTTCAAACTTTGCGCTACCAGAAATAATACCGTTCTTAGCCAAAAGGCCCATGATTGCGAATACGGTTTGAGATTTACCTGATCCCGACTCTCCAACGATACCTAAGGTTTCGCCTTGGTTGAGAGAGAAGTTCAAATCGTTTACTGCGGTTACGATACCATCTTGCGTGGTGAATTCGACGCGCAGATCTTTGACATCTAATAAGCTCATCATTGCTTCCTTAATCTTATCTTTTAATTATCTGTCTTTTGGATCCAGCGCATCGCGCAGGCCGTCACCAACGTAGTTGAAGCAGAATAGCGTCACAACCATGAACACTGCTGGGAATGCCAGCTGCCAGATTGCTACTTCCATTGTCTGTGCACCTTCTTGTAGAAGAGCGCCCCAACTTGTCATTGGTTCCTGAACACCAAGACCAAGGAATGATAGGAATGATTCCGTTAGAATCATATTTGGGATAAGCAGCGTAGAGTATACCGCTACAATACCCAGTACGTTCGGTACGATATGACGAGTAATGATTTTCCAGTTGCTTACACCACACACATGTGCCGCTTCGATAAACTCCTTGCTACGTAGACTAAGAGTCTGACCACGTACGATACGCGCCATATCTAGCCATGCGATAGCACCAATCGCAACGAAGATCAGCATGATGTTACGACCGAAGAATGTTACCAGTACAATCACCAGGAACATAAACGGTACCGCGTATAAAATTTCTAGAATACGCATCATTACGCGGTCAACTTTACCGCCGATGAAACCAGATGCTGCGCCGTAGAGCGTACCAATCAGTACCGCTACAAATGCACCCATAACACCTACCATCAACGAAATACGACCTCCAATTAGCGTACGCACGTATAAATCACGGCCTAAGCTGTCAGTACCAAACCAATGGTCAGCATTCGGTGCAACGTGCATCGCGTACCAGTCAGTATCATCAAATGTGTACGGTGCGATCATTGGCAGGATAATAACCGCCAACGTCATTAGAACAAGAAGGAATAAGCTCACCATCGCCGCTTTGTTGCGCATGAAACGGATACGAGCATCTTGCCAAAGACTGCGACCTTCAATCTCCAAGTTTTCGGAGAATTTCTCAATCGCTTCTAGGTTTTCTTTTTTCGTTAACATAACCAAACGTCCCTGTTAGTAGCGAATTTTCGGGTCAATCATTGCAAGTAAAATATCTACAATCGCGTTGAATAGAATGAATAGGAAACCAATCAGAATGGTTACCCCCATTACTAGCGAGTAGTCACGGTTAAACGCAGCGTTAACGAATAGTTTACCAATACCAGGCAGACCAAAAATGGTTTCGATAACAACGGAACCGGTGATGATACCTACGAAAGCTGGGCCCATGTAAGAAACAACAGGGAGAAGTGCCGGCTTAAGAGCGTGTTTGATAATGATATAACGGTAACTTAGACCTTTAGCACGTGCCGTACGAATAAAGTTACTGTTTAGGGTTTCGATCATCGAACCACGCGTGATACGAGCAAAGGTAGCAACATACAGTAGCGACATACCAATAACAGGAAGCACTAAATACTGCCAGCTACCATCTTGCCAACCGCCCGCAGGGAAGATATTCCAATGAAGCGAGAATATGTAGATAAGCGCAGGCGCTAATACAAAGGATGGCATTACGACACCAAGCATCGCAGTCGACATAATGGTGTAATCAATCCAAGTATTTTGCTTGAGCGCAGCAATGGTACCGACGGTAACCCCCATTATCAAAGTAAAGATAAAGGCGATGAAGCCCACTTTAGCCGAAACAGGTAAGGCAACCGCGATCAGCTCGTTTACTGAGTAATCAAGGTATTTAAATGACGGTCCGAAATCACCTTGGATAACATTGGTCAAATACGTGGTGTATTGTTCAAATACAGGTTTATCCAAGCCATATTTAGCTTCGATATTTGCCATTACTTCGGGTGGCAATGGACGCTCTGTCGAGAAAGGGTTTCCCGGTGCAAAGCGCATAAGAAAGAAAGATACGGTGATCAAAACCAACATTGTTGGGATCGCCTCAAATATCCTTTTTGCGATGAATTTAAGCATAAACTCACTCTTTCAGTCTGTGACAGTTAAATTAAAGAAGTCGTCCAATTCTTTTGGACTAAAGATAGGCGCTACATGCAATTTCTCACATGTAGGGCCTCATTTTTATAGTTCTATCGAGTTACGAATTACTCTGTGATGTAGAGATCTTTAGAGTAAATCTTGTCTTCCGCGTTATTTACTGGGAAGCCACCAACTTTCGGTGATAGTAGACGTGATTTCACGTACTGGTAGATAGGTGCGATTGGCATATCTTTGGCCATCAACTTCTCTGCTTCTAGGTAAAGTGCTTGGCGCTCTTCGTCAGAAGTTGAAGCAAATGCTTTGTTCATGATCGCATCGTACTCTTTGCTGTCGTAGTGAATACCACCAGTAGTGTTATTACTCATCATCAGCGTTAGGAAAGATGAAGCTTCGTTGTAGTCGCCACACCAACCTGCACGAGCAACCTCAAAGTTGCCAGAATCTTTGGTAGATAGGTAAGTTTTCCACTCTTGGTTTTCTAGCGTAACGTCTAGACCAAGCGTCTTCTTCCACATTGAACCCAGTGCAACCGCAAGTTTCTTGTGGTTCTCTGATGTATTGTATAGAAGGTTAAATTCAAGAGGGTTGTCTGCGCCGTAACCCGCTTCTTCCAATAGACGCGCAGCTTCTGCGTTACGCTCTTCTTGCGTCATTTTGCCGTATGCAGGAATTTCTGGGTTGAAACCTGCCGTAATTTCAGGTGTTAGGAAGTAAGCTGGCTTTTGACCTTGACCTAAAATCGCATCAGTCACAATGTTACGGTCAATCGCATAAGAAATCGCTTTACGCACACGAACATCATCAAACGGCTTTTTCTTCGTATTGAAGATGTAGTAGTAAGTACATAAGTTACCGGTTACAGACACTTCTTGTGGGTGCTCTTTCTTCAGACGCTTGAAGTGCTCTGTAGGCAGCTCGTTCGTGAAGTCGATTTCACCCGCTAGGAAGCGGTTCATTTCCGCTACTTGGTTCTCGATTGGTAGGAAAGTAACTTGGTCAAGCGTCGTGTTTTCGTTGTCCCAGTACTGTTCGTTACGTTTTAGAACCAAACGCTCGTTTACAACCCAGTTGTCAACAACATAAGCACCGTTACCTACAAAGTTCTCTGGCTTCGTCCATTGATCGCCGAACTTTTCAACAGTTGCTTGATGAACAGGTTTCACTGTCGTGTGGCCCATCATCATTACAAAATATGGTACTGCAGTATCTAACTCAACCACTAACGTGTGATCGTCAACCGCTTTAACACCTAACTCGCTCTTATCTTTTTTACCCGCAACAATGTCTTTTGCGTTCTTCATCTTGGTGTATTCCATGTACCAAGCATATGGAGAGGCGGTTGCTGGATCGACTGCGCGTTGGAAGCTGTAAACGAAATCACCTGCAGTGACAGGATCACCGTTTGACCATTTTGCGTCTTCACGTAAGTGGAAAGTGTATGTTTTGTTGTCTTCAGTTTCCCAAGATTCTGCAACACCAGGGATAGTGTTACCGTCCGCATCTTGGTTTACAAGGCCTTCAAGAAGATCGCGAATCACGTGGGATTCTGGAACACCTTGAGATTTATGAGGGTCTATTGTCGCAACTTCTGTACCGTTACCACGCACCAATTCTTGAACAGCAGCAAGTTTTGGCTCTTTAGAATCAGATTTAGCTTCAGGGGCTGGAGCCGGAGCAGGCTCAGCAGCTTGTTTCTCCGCAGGCTTTTCACCACAACCAGCTAGAGCGAGAGAAAGACCAGCACCAATAAATAAAGCGCGCGTGATTTTATTCTTATACATGCGTAAAACTCCAAATTTTTTCGTTAGCATCCATGACTTCTTTGTAAGGGCCTGGAACGGTCAGAGTTTTAGATTTTTTTAGTGCACTTTCTGAGCACAAAAGTCTAAAACCTTACAAAGACTGCGGCACACATTAGCAATCATTGAAGTAATTTGCCATAAAAATGTAGCAAAAAAACCAATAATGCTGACCAAACCACACATATCTAGCAGTAAACTCTAACTCCAAAGCATTCACCAGCCAAATAAAGACCAGAAGCGACATTTAACAGGCGAAACTTTCGATTAATCTGAGTTTAAACCATTTACTAGCATCTTATGCTAGATATTTACACATCATTTAACATTTATGACAAATCAAGTCTAACAAATAATTGTTTATATATTGGGCAAAAAGCTTTTATTGTGAAGAATATCACCAGACAAAAGATAGGAAATATTGAAACAAAGTGAGCAATACAATGAAGATAAATACAAAAAAAGCTAAGTGCCATTAGCACTTAGCTTTTTTCACTAGAATGCGGGTTAGTTCTATTTTTCCCAACGCTGTGCAGCTTGATGATCGGTGTCGCGCGACTCAATCCAACGATCTTCATTCGTCGTACGCTCTTTTTTCCAAAATGGTGCTTGGGTCTTCAGATAATCCATGATGAACTCGCACGCATCAAATGCCGCGCCGCGGTGCGCACTAGAAACGCCCACAAATACAATTTGATCACCGCTATCCATGTCTCCGACACGATGAATCACGCGTACACCTAATAGTGGCCAGCGAGACTCAGCTTGATCGCAAATGTCGCTCAAGCTCTTCTCTGTCATCCCCGGATAGTGCTCTAGATGTAAACCAATCACATTATCCCCAAGGTTCATATCTCGAACTTTACCAACGAATGTAACGACAGCGCCGGCAGCCGTCCCTTCAGATAGACGTTGATATTCTTGCTCAACCGAAAAGTCTTCAATTTGTACAGAAACACGAGAATCCATCTTAACCCCCAGTTACCGGCGGGAAAAACGCAACTTCATCACCTGCTTTTACTTGTGTATCCAGAGGGACGATAGATTGGTTCACTGCAGCAAGTAGCTTTCCTGACTCGAGTGCTAAATCCCACTTGCCATCTTTCTCAGTGCCTTCTTCCACTAGATGTGCACGAATTGATTCAACCGTTTCAAACGGCCCGTCTAACTCAACACTGTCGATGCCAATCAGCTCGCGAGTTTGAGCAAAGAAAAGTACTTTAATCATGATTCCACCTTAAAGTGACCAGATTTACCACCCGTTTTCTCTAATAGACGAACTTGACCAATGACCATGTCTTTTTGTACTGCTTTACACATATCGTAAATCGTTAGAGCAGCAACGGAAGCTGCCGTGAGCGCTTCCATTTCCACACCAGTTTTACCCGCAAGTTTACATACTGATTCGATGCGAACTTTGTTTTCTGCTTCGATAGCTTCCAGTTGAACTTCAACTTTAGAGAGTAGTAGCGGATGACAAAGTGGAATCAAATCCCAGGTTTTCTTCGCAGCTTGAATACCAGCAATACGAGCCGTCGCAAATACATCACCTTTGTGGTGCTGGCCAGAGACAATCAGTTGAAGTGTTTCTGGGGCCATGTGAACAAATGCTTCAGCATGAGCTTCACGAACCGTCTCCGTTTTTGCTGACACGTCAACCATGTTTGCTTCGCCAGAAGCATTGATATGTGTAAATTGGGTCATTGTTTTTCCTTCGCTTTTAGGAAAGGTTATACAGATAGGTGTGGCATGAAGTTACAAGGGCGATGACTTGCATCCAACTGCTGTTTAATAATTTTTGTCCAGCCTGTGCGGCACGCACCAGTTGAACCAGGCATTGCGAAGATCACGGTGTGGTTAGCAAAACCAGCAATCGCACGAGACTGAATCGTAGACGTACCGATCTCTTCGTACGACACCATACGGAACAACTCACCAAAACCTTCAACTTCTTTATCAAATAGAGGCTTAAGTGCTTCTGGCGTGCTATCACGTGAGGTGAAACCTGTACCGCCAGTAATCATGATCGCTTGTACGCTTTCATCAGCAATCCATTGAGAAACAATCGCGCGGATCTTGTACATGTCATCAATAACAATTTGCTTGTCTACTACGTTGTGACCCGCTTCTTGAGCATGCTCAGCTAGGTAACGACCAGAGGTATCGTTTTCTTCAGTACGAGTGTCAGATACCGTTAGAACGGCAATATTTGCAGGTTGGAATTTGCTTTCAGCGTGACCCATTTGTTCACCTATTCTCTTAATTAGCTTTGATACGCTTGGTATCGATTCGGAAAAAGTTAGAGCCAGCTTATCAGTGAACTCGCTCTAAAAATTGAATGAAGTTAGCCGCCGATAGACGCGAGGTGTGGCGTCATACCAGTATTGCCATCATGCAAGAAATGGCTTACCGACTTGGTTTGTAACTGCGCCTGGATACGTTCAATAAGCTCACTCTCTTGCTCATCACGTTCCAAAAGATCACGCAATTCTACACCGTGGTCTCCAAACAGACATAGGTGCAGCTTACCCATCGCAGAAACGCGCAGTCGGTTGCAGCTTTCACAAAAGTCTTTTTCATAAGGCATGATAAGACCTATTTCACCCTTGTAATCAGGATGAACAAATACTTGCGCAGGACCATCATTATGCGAGCGCACTTTCAGCAACCAACCATTTGCAATTAGCTGGTTACGGATTGCCACTCCGGATACATGGTGCTTATTAAATAGCTCATCCATCTCACCCGTTTGCATCAACTCAATGAAACGCAGTTGGATTGGACGATCTTTTATCCAGTTAAGAAACGCTGGCAGCTCGTGATGGTTCAGATCTTTCATCAACACCACATTAACTTTTACTTGCTCATAACCGACCTCGAACGCACGTTCGATACCATTCATGACTTCAGTAAACTTATTTTCACCTGTGATTTGATGAAACATACGCGGGTCAAGGCTATCCACACTGACATTAATGTGGGTTAAACCCGCTTCACGCCATTCTGCGACTTGTTTTGCCATGCGGTAGCCATTGGTTGTCGTTGCAACTTTTTGAATGCCAGGCGTCGCCGCTACTGAATGGATAATGTCGGTAAAATCTTTGCGTAAGCTAGGCTCACCACCAGTGATGCGCACTTTTGACGTGCCACAATCAGCGAATGCTTTTACGACCCGTTTGATTTCAGGGAGAGATAAAAAAGACGAGTTTTTATTGCCCGAAGGCTTATAGCCATCAGGAAGGCAATAGGTACATTTGAAATTACATACGTCGGTCACAGACAGACGCAAGTAATAAAACTTACGATGAAATTTGTCTTCGAATTGTTGCGCCACGGAACACCTTTCCAAACACGGGAGGCATGGCCATTTCCAATCATGCCCTTGTGACAGTATGCCACTGGCTCAAAACGCCTATCCAAGGACTTAGCAATAGTGAGCTCGGAGTTATGGCAACCAGAGATATGAAATCTCTGATAGCTTTGCGGTGTAAAATACTTAATATTTGTAATGGAATCCAGACTTGAGTGATAAAAAACTCTCTAGAGACACAATTTACCGCTAAGTGAGTACCTTTAAGACACTCCTTAAGATAAATTGTAGCCGTTTTTTATTAGATTATTAGAAGAACATAATGAATATCTACACAGATAAAAAAGTGGTCGCTGTTGGCGGTGGTCATGGCTTAGGTCGAATGCTGGCCGCATTACGAGATTTTGGCAGCAATGCAACTGGGATTGTTGCCACGACTGACAATGGTGGTTCAACAGGAAGAATTCGTCACTGCCAAGGAGGAATCGCTTGGGGAGACACACGTAACTGTATTAATCAGCTCATTACAGAGCCTTCAATCAGTTCGATGATGTTTGAATATCGCTTCAAAGGCACTGGCGAACTTGATGGTCATAATCTTGGTAATTTGATGCTTACTGCACTCGATAACTTATCGGTCAGGCCTTTAGATGCCATTAATCTGATTCGCAATATGTTAAAAGTCGACGTTAACATCCTTCCTATGTCCGAACACCCTTCGGATCTTTCCGCGTTATCCGTAGATGGGAAGTGGGTTACGGGAGAAACAAATGTCGACGAAATGAAAGCAGACCTGCGACGTTTGGACCTTTCACCAGAAGTGCCTGCCACCAAAGAAGCCATCACAGCTTTGGCGGAAGCGGACGCGATTATTCTTGGCCCTGGCAGTTTTTTAACTAGTATCATGCCTCCTTTATTGCTGCCTGAACTCGGCAAAGCGATTGCAGCAAACACAAAAGCAAAAGTCATTTTTGTTGCTAACCTGAGTCCAGAATACGGCCCAGCAGGACGAATGACGATGGCTCAAAAATTAGAATGGTGTGAACGTGCCTGCCAAGGAAGAAAAATAGACGTGGTTCTAGCAGAGAAAACCGAGCAAGACGTCTTAAGTCAATGGAATGTAGTGACGGAGTCACTCGCCTCCTCTAACCGAGACTGGCGTCACGATAGAAACAAGCTCAAACTAGCGATTGAAAATCAGCTACAACTTTCTATCTAGGAGCACGTTTCCTGACTAGCGCCCTCTTTTAAGTTGTTTATTGATAATGAAAACCCTTCTGTCATCGAAGGGTTTTAGTTCAGGCATCCAGTAAGAACAGATGTTTACTAAGAAAAATGGTTAATAGGAATAAATAGCTACTGTCGCCAAGAGCGATAAGCATCTCGAGTTTCGTGCAAAAGATCGAATATAGCCTCTAACTCCTCAGACTCCGCAGTCAACTCACCGACTTTCGCTTTTTTGTCTATGGACATAGCCAGTTCACAAAGGCGATCTGCCCCAAAGCTCGCAGCACTACTTTTCAACGCGTGGCTGATTTCTTTTGAGTAAGCTAATCGCTCTGCCCCCTGCAGTTGGGATAAGTTCTCGATATAGGTATCCATTTCTCCTAGGAAGATATCGAACAGTACAGGTACGTTGTCACTGCCAATTTCCATCGACAGTTCATCTATTTTTTGCTGATTTAATACATTTACACTCATACTTTTTGCCGCTCTTCCTTGCCGTTCCATGCCTGTAACTTGCGGTAAATCGTCGACGGACTGACATCAAGATATCCCGCCGCTCGAGGAATATTGCCATCACATGCTTCAATCGCTTGCTCGATTGCCATTTTTTCCGTCATCCATAATGGCATAATCTCAGATGCGGTCATCGCTTTCGGCTCAATTAATTTAGCCACAGACGACGGACGGTCAAGCGGTTGATTCAACGGGGGCGGTAACATGTCCAACGTAATCTCTTTACCGTTGTTTAGAACAACGATATTGCGTAGCACGTTTTGTAACTGACGAACGTTACCCGGCCACTCATAGCTGTTGAATCGCTCGATGACATCAGGCGCAAAACGTATGAAGCTTTTTCCTTCTTCGTGTGACATGTAACCTAACAGTGAGTATGCAATTTCAATAACATCTTCGCCTCGTTCGCGTAAAGGCGGTAAATGCAAAGGAATGACATACAAACGATAGTACAAATCTTCACGGAATCGACCTTCTTGTACCTCTTTCCAGGGATCACGGTTAGTGGCACAAACAAAGCGCACATCCACGCTCTTCATTTTTGAGGAACCCACTTTTTGGAATGTGCCCGTTTGAATAAATCGTAGCAACTTGGTTTGTAAATCCAAGTCCATCTCACAAAGCTCATCTAGAAAAAGTGTGCCGCCATCCGCTAACTCAGCTGCCCCTTGACGATCATTCGCAGCGCCAGTAAAGGCCCCTTTTACGTGACCAAACAGTTCACTCTCAATCAAATCTTTTGGAATTGCAGCACAGTTAATTGCAATAAAAGGTTTGTCACCACGTTTACTTGCTGCGTGAATAGCCTCGGCACATACCTCTTTACCAGTTCCACTTTCACCTGTGATAAAAATACTCGCTTTACTGCTCGCCGCTGAATCTATCGTACGGTAAACCTGCTGCATGGTTTGGCTACTGCCGATAAACCCCTGATAGCTCTGATTGCCTGGATTATCGGCTTCATTTTTTAGCTTGGTCGCTTTACGAATTGCATTGTTAACCGTGACACGTAAACGGTCTGCTTCACACGGTTTAATTAGAAAGTCTTGTGAGCCATGACGCATGGCCTCGACAGCGGTATCGATAGAACCGTGAGCGGTCATAAAAATTATAGGTACGTCGGGATGACTCTTTTTAACGGCATGTAAAACGTCCATCCCCGTCATATCTGGCAGACGGAGATCGAGTAAAATAAGATCTGGAATTCGATGATTTAGGCTCTCAATGGCATCCCTACCTGTGCCGACAATATTGATATCTATGCCAAGCGGTGTCAGGTATGAGCGGTACAGAGCCGCAACAGATGCGGTGTCCTCGACCATTAAAAGGTAACGAGACTTTGGGCCTTCGGGTTTTTGTTGCATAACCTAGCTATTATTTTGTTGTGTTTTAAACAATAATCGCATTACGCTTTGCATTTTGCAAATAACATTAGCTAAATTATGGGCAAAGGAAAAAATTCAAAAATAATATCAATTATTTAAAAAGTGGCACAAACCATGCTGTAACGATAGTGACCCCTCGGGTCACCTAGCCAACTGACGTTGTTAGTGAACGATATGTTCACAAAACAAGCCAATAGACCCGACTGCCTATTGGCTTCTTTTTTTACAAGCGACCTAAAATGCTTGGATAGTTAAATCGGTAAGTTTGTTCAACTATTTGCGATGAACTGCGCTCGTAGTTTTTCAATCTCGTCACGCTTTTGTGCCGCTAACTCAAATTCTAAATCTTGCGCATGCTGATACATCGCTGCCTCCAGTCGACTGATTTCTTTTTCTAGCTGCTGAGGGGACAGTGCCTCGTAAGTTTGCGAAGGCTCCGCCACTTTCGATAATGGTACCTGTTTAGTGTTACGCTGGCGTTTAGACTTAGTGATATCGCCAAGTTCCATGATGTCTTTGATATTTCGTTTGAGCGCTTGTGGCGAAATACCCATTTCTTCGTTGTACGCTTCCTGCTTCTCGCGACGACGGTTAGTTTCATCCATCGCCTTTTTCATTGAGTTGGTGATTCGGTCAGCGTATAAAATCGCCTTACCTTCGATGTTTCGTGCAGCACGACCAATGGTCTGAATGAGTGAGCGTTCAGACCGCAAGAAGCCCTCTTTATCCGCATCCAAAATTGCAACTAACGAGACCTCTGGCATATCCAGGCCCTCTCTCAATAAGTTTATTCCCACCAGCACGTCAAATTCCCCAAGACGAAGGTCACGGATAATTTCCACACGCTCAACAGTATCAATGTCTGAGTGTAAATAACGTACCTTAACATCATGTTCGTGAAGGTATTCGGTGAGATCTTCAGCCATTCGTTTGGTCAGTGTTGTAACTAGAACTCGTTCATCTTTAGCAGCGCGAATACGGATCTCAGACAATAGGTCGTCGACTTGGGTCGCTACTGGGCGAACTTCCAACTCAGGGTCAAGCAAGCCTGTAGGACGAACGACTTGATCCGCTACATCACCCGCCGATTTTTCTAGTTCATAATTTCCAGGAGTAGCAGAGACGAAAATCGTTTGTGGCGCTAGTGCTTCAAACTCCTCAAACTTCAGTGGACGATTATCCAAAGCTGAAGGTAACCGGAAACCAAACTCCACCAGCGTTTCTTTACGCGAACGGTCGCCTTTATACATGGCACCTATCTGCGGTACTGTCACGTGAGATTCATCGATGATCAACAAGCCATCATGAGGTAAGTAGTCAAACAGGGTTGGTGGCGGCTCACCTTCCGAGCGTCCACTGAGATAACGAGAATAGTTTTCGATACCGGAGCAAAAGCCCAACTCATTCATCATTTCGATATCGAATTGAGTGCGCTGGCTAATTCGCTGCTCTTCCAGTAGCTTGTTGTTATCTAGAAGCTGCTTTTTGCGCACTTCTAGTTCGACTTTAATATTTTCAATCGCTTCAAGAATGCGATCTCTTGGCGTCACATAGTGCGTCTTGGGATAGATGGTATAGCGCGGCAAGTCTCGTTGTTTGACCACGCCTGTCAATGGGTCGAACACACTGATGCAATCCACCTCATCGTCAAACATCTCAACGCGCACAGCGTCTTGGTCTGATTCAGCAGGGAATATATCAATCACCTCGCCACGGACACGGAACTGCCCTCGCTCAAAAGCAACATCATTGCGCGAGTATTGGAGCTCCGCTAGGCGACGAAGCATATCACGCTGATCAATCACATCTCCACGTCGCAAATGAAGCATCATTTGTAAGTAGGATTCCGGATCACCCAAACCATAGATAGCTGAAACCGAAGCAACGATAATAGCGTCTTTCCGTTCCAATAAAGCTTTAGTGGCAGACAGTCGCATTTGCTCAATGTGGGCGTTAACCGAAGCGTCCTTTTCAATGAAAGTATCTGTTGTGGGAACGTATGCTTCAGGTTGGTAGTAATCGTAGTAAGAAACAAAATACTCAACCGCATTATTAGGAAAGAATGACTTCATCTCACCATATAACTGAGCAGCAAGCGTTTTGTTTGGCGCAAGTAATATTGCAGGTCGTTGGGCTTGAGCAATCACATTCGCTAGTGTGAAGGTTTTACCTGAGCCTGTGACCCCCAACAATGTTTGATGTGCTAGCCCAGCATCGAGCCCCTCAAGCAACTGATTGATCGCTCCTGGTTGATCGCCCGACGGCTGATAATCGGAGACCAATTCATAGACTTTACTCATACCCTTCCTCAATTTTACTGCGCTAAGGCTGTATATATATACACCTTAGCTAATGAAATCTACGTCTATCGAGAATTTACCCATCATTGTTAATAAATTTTCTTGTTTGTCTAGAATGCTATAGCCATACAAAAGTGACTCTGATATAGTACTTCGCCCTAGTTGAAGAGCTACACACATTCTTCACATTATAGTTTCCACAACTTTTCCCCAAAAATTAGCTTAAAACTTTCTTATCCCCAAAAGATTGATTTTTATCCACTTTGAATACCTTTTGATTAACATCGATAAATCTCTGTTTTATTTGCTTATTTTACGCATAATTCCGACTAAAAATTCATTAAATAAAAACCTAGTTGCATATCAATTTTCTTTACCCATATCTCATCAACATACTTATCCACAAATTTAGTGGATAACTAACCTCGAGCCTTTACTGGCAAGCCATACAGAAAAGTAAAGCCCTTAACTCAATATTTTTTGCTAAAAATGTATTTTTTTACTGTTGACAGTAGTTTGAGTGCTCGGTAAGATTCTTCCCGCTTTCAAGCAAAGCAATTCCTCCTTAGCTCAGTTGGTAGAGCGACGGACTGTTAATCCGCAGGTCGCTGGTTCGAGCCCAGCAGGAGGAGCCAGATTATAGAAAAGCCGTGTCGCAAGACACGGCTTTTTTGTATCTTAATCGCCATGAAATCTAAGCCAATCTAGGCGCCATAAAATCACACCGAAATAAGTTCAAATTACAGAACTCATAACATTGTCATAGATAGTGTTCTCACAGCACCACACATTTAATTCTGTCTCTTTTCTAGCAAAACACAATCGTAAATAGTTGAATCTATTATTAATGCAATTTAATCATTAAAAAAATGAAAAGCATTCATTTTACTCATAACAAATAAATCCATACGATTAAAATGGTTAAGAATGGTTCCGTCCTACTCGTCGCCTCCATTCTAATTATCAATAACTTAGGGATTTACTTATGACTATTCCGACAACTGACATGCTAGATGCATGGGCTGGATTTACTGCTGGTGAATGGCAAAACTCTGTCAACACTCGTGACTTCATCCAAAAAAACTATACACCCTATGAGGGAGACGAGACTTTCTTAGCTGAAGTTAGCGAATCCACTTCAGCATTATGGAACCAAGTGCTTGAAGGCATAAAACAAGAAAGCCGCACACACGCCCCTATTGATTTTGACACAGACTTGCCCTCAACAATCACTTCCCACGATGCAGGCTACATCAACAAAGATCTGGAAAAGATCGTTGGCTTACAAACTGATCAACCGCTAAAACGTGCAATCATCGCCAATGGCGGGATTCGCATGGTCAAAAACTCTTGCGAAGTTTATGGCCGCGAGCTGGATCCAACGGTTGAAAAAATCTTCACTGAGTACCGTAAAACTCACAACAAAGCGTGTTTCGACCTTTACACCAAAGAAATCCTAGCGTGTCGTAAATCCGGCATCATTACGGGTCTTCCTGATGCCTATGGCCGTGGTCGTATCATTGGTGACTATCGCCGTCTCGCCCTATACGGTATCGACTTCTTAAAAGCAGACAAAAAAGAACAATACAATTCAACACAAACGTTCTTAGAACAAGGCAACGATCTTGAGAAAACACTTCGTCTTCGCGAAGAAATAGCCGATCAAGTTCAAGCACTTGAAGACATTCGTCAAATGGGTCTGAAATACGGCATTGATATGTCGCTACCTGCAAAAACAGCACAAGAAGCGATCCAATTTACCTACTTTGGCTACCTAGCGGCGGTTAAATCGCAAAACGGCGCAGCAATGTCACTGGGCCGTACTTCGACTTTCCTAGACGTCTATCTAGAACGCGATATCGCAAACGGTTTGATTGATGAATCACAAGCGCAAGAAATGATTGACCACTTCATCATGAAGCTACGGATGGTTCGCTTCCTACGCACACCAGAATACGATTCATTGTTCTCTGGCGACCCAATCTGGGCAACAGAAGCCATGGCAGGTATGGGTGTTGATGGCCGTACGCTAGTATCTAAAACGACATTCCGATACTTACATACGCTACATACTATGGGCCCTGCTCCTGAGCCAAACATGACGATTCTTTGGTCAGAGCAATTGCCTGAAGCGTTCAAACAATATGCTGCAAAAGTGTCGATTGATACCTCTTCGGTTCAATACGAAAACGACGATCTAATGCGTCCTGATTTCAACAATGACGACTACGCGATTGCCTGTTGTGTGAGCCCGCAGATTGTTGGTCAGCACATGCAATTTTTTGGTGCACGTGCCAACCTTGCAAAAGCACTGCTTTACACCATCAATGGTGGTATCGATGAAAAATCGAAAGCGCAAGTTGGTCCGGTAGTGGACAAAGTTCAAGATGAAATTCTCGACTTTGACGCTTTGATGCCTCGTTTCGACAACATGTTGGAATGGTTAGCAACGCAATACGTCACAGCGTTGAACATCATCCATTACTCACATGACCGTTACAGCTACGAAGCGTCACTGATGGCACTGATGGATCGCGACGTGCACCGCACGATGGCGTGTGGTATTGCAGGTCTGTCTGTTGTCGCAGACTCTTTGGCAGCAATTAAATACGCGACCGTGAAACCTGTTCGTGATGAAGATGGCATCGCCGTTGATTTTGAAATCGAAGGTGATTATCCAAAATTTGGTAACAATGATGCCCGTGTTGATGACATCGCTTGTGATCTGGTTGAGCGCTTCATGAAGAAAATTCAGAAGATGCACACCTACCGCGAAGCAGTGCCAACTCAATCGATCCTAACGATCACATCTAACGTGGTTTACGGCAAAAAAACGGGTAATACACCAGATGGCCGTCGCGCAGGTATGCCTTTTGGCCCGGGTGCAAACCCAATGCACGGTCGTGATGAAAAAGGGGCGGTTGCGTCTTTGGCATCGGTATCTAAACTGCCGTTTGCTTACGCGAAAGATGGTATTTCTTACACCTTCTCAATTGTGCCTAACGCACTGGGTAAAGATGAATTAAGTCAGAAGAAAAACCTAGCTGCGCTAATGGATGGTTACTTCCATCACGAAGCAAGCAACGAGGGCATTGCGATTGAAGGTGGTCAACACCTTAACGTCAACGTTCTAGACCGAGAGATGTTATTGGATGCGGTTGAACATCCAGAGAAATACCCTCAGTTGACGATTCGAGTGTCTGGTTATGCGGTACGTTTTAACTCTCTAACGACAGAGCAACAGCAAGACGTCATCACTCGTACCTTCACGAGTAAGATATAAACACAGTCCATCAAGCACTCAGAAAGTTTAAATAATTAGCTTGTAAATATGCATTGCCCGCCTCTCTTTTCTACCTGGGAGAGGCGGGCTTTTTTTTAAAATCACACATTAGATGAAAATTAATAGGTAGTATCCTTTCGCTAACAATACATTCAGCAAACGATTCAATTTCTTATTGATTCATCAAAATACATCAATTAGACGACTATTTTTCCATCGTGTATGTAAAACCACATCGTTCACTGGTTGTTATTGGTGTCACAAAACACGATAATATCAAGATCGGATTTTAAGAACGTAATAACTATGACCGAATATGTTTTGTTGTTGGTCGGCACTGTGCTGGTGAACAACTTTGTACTGGTGAAGTTTTTGGGCCTATGTCCTTTTATGGGTGTGTCCAAAAAACTGGAAACAGCAATAGGTATGGGCTTAGCGACAACTTTTGTGCTAACGCTCGCGTCAGTGTGTGCGTATTTAGTGGAAAGCTACATCCTTCGTCCACTGGGTATTGAGTACCTTCGAACCATGAGTTTTATTTTGGTGATAGCCGTTGTGGTGCAGTTCACCGAAATGGTTGTGCACAAAACCAGCCCGACGCTTTATCGCTTGCTTGGCATTTTCTTACCGCTGATCACAACAAACTGCGCAGTATTGGGCGTGGCACTTCTTAACATTAATGAAAACCATAACTTTATTGAATCGATCATCTACGGCTTCGGCGCCGCTGTTGGTTTCTCATTGGTGTTGATACTTTTTGCATCCATGCGAGAGCGCATAGCCGCCGCCGACGTTCCTGTACCTTTTAAAGGTGCATCAATAGCAATGATTACAGCAGGTTTAATGTCACTCGCCTTTATGGGCTTTACAGGTTTGGTGAAGTAAGCGATGAGTACGATTTTAATTGCGATTATCGCGTTAGCGGTTCTGGCTGCGATTTTCGGCGCGATACTTGGTTTTGCTTCTATTCGCTTTAAAGTTGAAGCGGACCCTATTGTGGATCAAATCGACGCCATTTTACCGCAAACTCAATGCGGTCAATGTGGCTACCCTGGTTGCCGCCCTTATGCTGAAGCAATTGCAAATGGCGACCACATCAACAAATGTCCCCCTGGTGGTCAGGCAACAATCGAAAAGCTCGCCGACTTAATGGGTGTTGAGCCAGAAGAATCTGCGCACGATCTCGACAGCAAAATTCCAACCGTTGCGTTTATTCATGAAGACATGTGTATTGGCTGCACTAAGTGTATTCAGGCGTGTCCGGTGGATGCAATTGTAGGCGGAACAAAGGCGGTCCATACCGTAATCAAAGACGAATGTACGGGCTGTGACTTGTGTGTTGCCCCATGTCCGACTGATTGTATTGAAATGATTCCTGTGGCAACGACCACAGAAAGCTGGAAGTGGCAACTTCACTCCATTCCGGTACTTAACATTACGGATGCTGCCGACAATGCAGCGAACGTGAAAGATTCAATTAAGTAAGGTTTCACATGTTGTCTTTGATTGAACAAATTCGTACAGGCGCGCTTTGGGATTTCCCAGGTGGTGTGCATCCGGCAGAAAATAAAAAGCAGTCCAACAAAACTGAACTCGCTCATGCGGCTATCCCGTCAGAAATTGTATTGCCGCTAAAACAGCACATTGGTAAAGCGGGTAACCTACTGGTTGCCGAAGGTGACTACGTATTAAAAGGTCAGCCATTAACGCAATCGGAGACCGGCTTTACGGTTCCAGTGCATGCTCCAACATCAGGTACGCTCACCGCGATTGAGCCACGAACTGTCGCGCACCCTTCTGGGTTAAGTGAGTTGTGCGCAGTCATCACGCCTGATGGGAAAGATGCATGGTGTGAAAGAAACCCCGTCGCAGATTACCAACAAGAAACCCCTGACGCACTGATTGATATTATTCGTCTCGCTGGTATTTCTGGTATGGGTGGCGCAGGCTTCCCTACTGCAAAAAAAATCCAATCAGGTTTTGCTCGTACCGAGATTCTTATCGTTAATGCAGCAGAGTGCGAGCCATACATCACGTCTGATGACAAGCTCATGCAAGAACATGCCGAAGAGCTTATTCAAGGTATCGAAATTGTCGAACATATCCTGACACCAAAGCTCACGATTATTGGCATTGAAGACAACAAGCCAGAAGCAATCAAAGCGCTAGAAGCTGCGGCTATAAACAAAGATATCGTTATTCGCGTTATCCCGACTAAATACCCTTCTGGCGGTGAAAAACAGCTGATCAAAATTTTAACCAATAAAGAAGTACCAAGTGGCGCGATTCCAGCCGATATTGGTATTTTGGTTCAGAATGTTGGTTCTCTTTACGCTATAAAACGCGCAGTCATCGACGGTGAACCGATGATAAAGCGCATCGTGACTCTCACTGGTAAAACCTTCAAACAACCACGCAACGTTTGGGCATTGTTAGGGACACCAGTACAAGCACTGTTGGATGAGTTTGGCTATAAAGCAGATAAGAAGTTACAGCGTTTAATTATGGGTGGGCCAATGATGGGCTTTACCCTTCCTCACTCCCAAGTGCCGATTACCAAGACAGCAAACTGTATCCTTGCTCCGACTCGTCGTGAGATCTCTCCGCACCAGTATGAGATGGAATGTATTCGCTGTAGCCAATGTGCAGAAGCGTGCCCTGCTTCGCTGCTGCCTCAACAACTGCAATGGCATGCAAAAGCTGAAGAGTATGACAAACTCGAAGAATTAAACTTAAAGGATTGTATCGAGTGCGGCGCTTGTGCGTTTGTATGTCCAAGTGAAATTCCGCTCGTACAGTACTACCGCCAAGCGAAAGCAGAAATTAGAACTAGAACACAAGAAGCGGAAGCTGCAGAGCGAGCAAAACTGCGTTTTGAAGAGAAAAAAGCGCGTATGGAGCGCGAAAAAGCAGAACGTGAAAATCGCTTCAAGAAAGCTGCCGATCAGCGCCGTAAAGAGATGAAGTCTTCTGGCGGCGATGATGCGATAGCAGCAGCAATCGCACGAGTGAAAGCTCAAAAGACAGAAACCACAGAAAAAACAGAGCCAGCAGTAAAACCAGCCGTAGCGGCAGCCATTGCCAAAGCGAAGGCGAAACAAGCGGCAGCAGCTAAAGCAGGCTCTAGTGAACCTGATAACTCAGAAATGGCAAAACTGCGCGAAGAACGCAAACGTCTTGCTCGCGAACGGAAAGCGCAAAAAGAACAAGGCGAAACGCCAGACAATAACGCTGATGATAAAAAGTCGGCAGTTGCGGCCGCCATCGCCCGAGCTAAAGCGAAAAAAGCACAACAAGAAGATTCAACTGAATCTGTAGAATCGGAAACGTCTACACAGCAAGACAGCGATCCGAAGAAAGCCGCGGTTGCTGCTGCCATTGCACGTGCCAAAGCACGTAAAGCGAAGCAAGCAGACTCAACTGAAGCGGAAGAAGCTGACGCACCTGCTGAGCAAACCGACGATCCGAAAAAAGCCGCAGTTGCCGCTGCAATTGCTCGAGCCAAAGCGCGCAAAGCTAAGCAAGCAGACTCAACCGAAGCGGAAGAAGCTGACGCACCTGCCGAGCAAACCGAAGATCCGAAAAAAGCCGCCGTGGCTGCTGCGATTGCACGTGCCAAAGCACGAAAAGCGAAGCAAGCAGACTCAATTGAAGCGGAAGAAGCCGAAGCACCTGCCGAGCAAACCGAAGATCCGAAAAAAGCCGCCGTGGCTGCCGCGATTGCACGTGCCAAAGCACGTAAAGCGAAACAAGCAGACTCAACTGAAGCGGAAGAAGCTAAAGCACCTGCTGAGCAAACCGACGATCCGAAGAAAGCCGCAGTGGCTGCTGCCATTGCACGTGCCAAAGCGCGTAAAGCGAAACAAGCAGACTCAACTGAAGCGGAAGAAGCTGACGCACCTGCTGAGCAAACCGACGATCCGAAGAAAGCCGCCGTGGCTGCTGCCATCGCTCGAGCCAAAGCGCGCAAAGCGAAGCAAGAAACGCAAACTGAGCCTGTTGAAGACGCAACTTCTGAAGAACCAGAAGTGGATCCGAAAAAAGCCGCGGTTGCCGCAGCAATTGCACGCGCGAAGGCTCGTAAAGCGAAACAAGCAGACTCAACTGAAGCGGAAGGAGCTGAAGCACCTGCCGAGCAAACCGAAGATCCGAAAAAAGCCGCCGTGGCAGCTGCCATTGCACGTGCCAAAGCGCGCAAAGCGAAGCAAGAAACGCAAACAGAGCCTGTTGAAGAAGCAGCTTCCGAAGAACCAGAAGAGGATCCGAAGAAAGCCGCGGTTGCCGCAGCAATTGCGCGCGCGAAGGCACGCAAAGCGCAACAAGAAGCTAATAAAAATAATACTGAGGAGAACGAGTAGTGTCGTTTTTTATTGCCAGTTCACCGCATACCCACAGTCGTCGTAGTACGCCAGACTTAATGAAATGGGTGGCACTTTGCGCACTTCCAGGTTTAGTAGCTCAAACCTACTTCTTTGGCTGGGGTACGCTTATTCAACTGATTTTTGCCATTGCAGTCGCTGTATCCCTTGAAGCCTTAGTCATGATCTGTCGTAAACGCTCACCAATGAGAGCGCTACGTGATAACAGTGCAATAGTTACCGCTTGGTTGTTAGCCGTTGCTATACCACCATGGTCTCCGTGGTGGATTATGGTGATCGGGCTTATTTTTGCGATAGTAATCGCTAAACACCTCTATGGTGGCCTTGGACAAAACTTATTCAACCCTGCAATGGTCGCTTATGTGGTCTTGTTGATCTCTTTCCCAGTACAAATGACGAGTTGGAGTGCACCGACATCACTCATACCTGATCATGTAAATTTTGCAGATACACTCTCTTTAATTTTTACGGGCTATGATTACGACGGCTTATCACTTCAGCAAGTTCGCTCAGGAGTTGACGGCGTGACAATGGCGACACCACTTGATGCATTTAAGACTGGCATTCTTACAGGTGCCACTCCAAGCGAAGTAATGTCGCAGCCAATATTTGATGGCTTAGGTGGTATTGGTTGGCAATGGGTAAACCTTGCTTACCTTCTTGGCGGCATAGTCATGATCAAAAAGCGTATCATCCAATGGTATATTCCAGCAGGTTTCCTTGCGAGTCTGACTCTGTTTAGCCTAGTGTTCACGTTGCTGACGCCAGGGGAAACTGCGTCGCCAGTTTTACACTTGTTATCTGGTGCAACCATGCTTGGCGCATTCTTTATTGCAACCGATCCCGTTTCGGCGTCTACCACCGTCAAAGGACGTTTAATCTTCGGTGCGCTTATTGGTGCTTTGGTCTTTATCATTCGCAGTTGGGGCGGTTTCCCAGATGGTGTTGCATTTGCAGTGTTGCTTGCAAATATGTGTGTGCCACTGATCGATTACTACACCAAACCTAGAACTTACGGTCACTGAGGTAAACATGTTAACCGCTATTAGAAAAAATGGTCTGACACTCGCGATATTTGCATGTGCAACAACCGGATTAGTCGCCCTTACTCAGTACCTAACAAAAGACCAAATCAAGGTACAAGAGCAAAAACAATTACTTTCTGTTTTGAATCAAGTCATTCCAGAAAACATGCATGACAACGCACTCACGCAAGCTTGTACAATGGTCACGTCTCCAGATCTGGGGACATTACGTGCGATGCCAGCCTACCTCGCCACGAAGAATGGTGAACCAACAGCAATCGCAATAGAATCTATCGCGCCAGATGGCTACAATGGTGAGATAAAAGTGATTACTGGGATTGATAATCAGGGCAATATTTTGGGGACACGCGTCCTAAACCACCAAGAAACCCCTGGTCTGGGCGATAAAATCGATCTTCGTGTCACCGACTGGATCCTGAGCTTTACGGGCAAACAAGTCACGGAAAGTAACTGGAACTCATGGAAAGTTCGTAAAGATGGTGGTGATTTCGATCAATTTACTGGTGCAACGATCACGCCTAGAGCCGTCGTAAAAGTGGTGCGAAATACCGTTAACTACGTAAACCAATCTCGTGAAGACATTCTTAGCCAGCCTTTGGGCTGTGAAGGAGAGCAGTAATGAATGAGAATAAATTACTGATGAAAAACGGTATGTGGAGTAACAACCCCGCTCTCGTACAACTGCTGGGCTTATGTCCACTGCTAGCGGTTTCTTCCACGATAACCAATGCATTAGGTCTTGGTATTGCAACCTTACTCGTGCTAGTTGGATCCAACGTAACAGTTTCTCTTATTCGTAACTATGTGCCAAAAGAGATCCGTATACCTGTATTCGTTATGATCATTGCCTCACTCGTTACCTGCGTTCAGTTGTTAATGAATGCCTATGCGTACGGTTTGTACCTGTCTCTAGGTATCTTTATTCCTCTGATTGTAACGAACTGCATTATTATTGGCCGAGCAGAAGCTTACGCGTCAAAAAATGATGTTGCACCCGCTGCGCTAGATGGTTTGTGGATGGGCCTTGGTATGACGAGCGTCTTGGTTGTTTTAGGTGCCATGCGCGAATTGATTGGTAATGGCACACTATTCGACGGAGCAGACCTTCTCCTAGGAGACTGGGCTTCAGCTCTACGGATTCAAGTTTTCCAATTTGACAATAGCTTCCTGTTAGCGCTTCTCCCACCTGGTGCATTTATTGGTGTTGGGCTGTTGATAGCGCTCAAAAATGTCATAGATAATTCAATTCAGGCACGTCAACCAAAAGAAGAAAAACCAACCATAGAACGTGCTCGCGTCACTAACGCATAACAAGATAAGGCTCTGTCATAGGAGCCTTTTTCATAAACCGCAGAGACGGTATTGGAAGTCAACAATGAACAAAATAAAAAGAATCGAAATTCTTGAGCGATTACGAGAAAACAATCCGAATCCTCAAACTGAGCTTAACTGGAGCTCCCCTTTTGAGCTGCTAATCGCTGTATTACTATCAGCTCAAGCAACCGATGTAAGCGTCAATAAAGCCACCGACAAGCTTTTCCCTGTAGCGAATACACCTCAAAGCATTCTTGATTTGGGAGTCGATGGCTTAAAAGAATACATAAAGACCATCGGTTTGTTTAACTCAAAGGCAGAAAACACAATCAAGACTTGTAAGATCTTGTTGGAAAAACACAATGGTGAAGTTCCTGAAGATCGTGCAGCGTTAGAAGCGCTGCCAGGCGTAGGTCGCAAGACCGCAAACGTCGTGCTCAACACCGCTTTTGGTTGGCCAACTATTGCCGTCGATACACACATTTATCGCGTGTCGAATCGCACTAAATTTGCGATGGGAAAAACGGTTGATGATGTCGAGCAGAAGCTATTAAAAGTTGTGCCAAAAGAGTTCAAACTCGATGTGCACCACTGGCTCATTCTTCATGGTCGTTATACGTGCGTAGCAAGAAAGCCTCGCTGCGGTAGCTGCATTATCGAAGATTTGTGCGAATATAAAGAGAAAGTATACCCAGATAGCTAACGCTATTTGTAAATCAAAGCTAGGAGCAAAAAATGTCAAACGGTCGAATTCTCCACACTATGCTTCGCGTAGGTGATCTAGACAAATCCATCAAGTTTTACACTGAAGTTATGGGCATGCAGCTGCTTCGTACTAACGAAAATAAAGAGTACGAATACACGCTAGCGTTTCTTGGTTATGGTGACGAATCCCAAGGTGCAGTGATCGAACTGACTTACAACTGGGGTAAAACTGAGTATGACTTAGGTACCGCTTTTGGTCATATCGCCATTGGTGTTGATGATATCTACACAACTTGCGACGCTATCAAAGCGGCGGGCGGTAATGTGACTCGTGAGCCAGGTCCAGTAAAAGGCGGAAGCACGCACATTGCATTCGTAAAAGACCCAGATGGTTACATGATTGAGCTTATTCAAAACAAGAAAGCTTCAGCAGGTCTTGAAGGCTAAGCGGCACTTCTAATAATCACTTGTACTGCAAGTTGAACTCCGATTACAGGCAGGTCTGCGATCTGCCTGTCCTTTTATAAACAAAACTCTTTACTTGATAATAGTTATCGTTTAGATTTATCCGCAACTTCGATATGCGGGATTACGATAATGATCAGTGAATGGGAAAAACACACACTTCTAGCCGATACGGCACTTCAACTAGATGACCCTGTTCGCAGCATTCTTCATTACCAGCAAGCCCTAAGCCTGAGTGAAGATATCAGCGAATGTGTGGAAATTGAGGCGGACGAGCGATTATTAATTTCTGTGATTTCTTGTCATAACTTAGCTCAGTTCTGGCGTTGGGCTGGAGATACTGACTATGAACTCAAATACCTTCAACTGGCCTCTGAGAAAGTCTTAACACTTATCCCACAATGCCCAAATAAAGAGTGTGCAAGCTTTATCGACTCGATAGGATGCTGTACTAAGGCGTTGATAGACTTTATGAAGCGTCACCCTAATCCGGCTATTGCCAAACAGGTTGAAAAAATAGATACCGCAACCAATTGCGAAGTCATTGCCAAATTCCGCTTAAACTAACATTCAAATTATACAGCAAGAATCACCGAAAGGTGCTTGGCAAAATACCACTAAAATATTATTAACAACGTCAGTAAATCAAAAACGCCGAAGCTTTCAGCTTCGGCGTTTTTATATGCATCACACTTGGGTTCGCCCTAGAGATATCACGACTCGGCGGTTTTTGTCTTTTCCTATTGGCGAACCGTTATCTGCAATAGGACGACGCTTGCCGTACCCTTGCACTTGAATTCGATCTTCCGGTAGCCCTAGAGACTGAAAGTAATCACGAAGTGACTCTGCACGTCGCTCTGATAAACTTTGACTCGCACTTTTACCATCGGTTGAATCTGTGTACGTCGCCACCAGCACGAGATCGATATCTTGATTATGTCGGATATAATCTGCAATTTGTGATAAACGCTTTTTAGAAGCCTTGGTTAACTGATCACCTTGTCTTTCGTAGTGCAAAATCGTAAAAGCAATGTCCTCGAAACTGTATTTCAATAAGTTGGAAATACAGTCGCTAAACGCGTTGTACTTGTTTTGAAATAGTACTGATGACAATGCGACTTCAATTCTCTGATCTCGGCTCTGCCAATCTTGGTAACTAAAAGTCGGATAACGGCCTTTTTCCAGCTCAGACAAAATGCCCCATGCTGTTTGCCCTCCGACATAACCATCAAACTGTTTAAAAAACTTTAGGTTTGTAATTCGATCGGCGTGTTCACCTGGTCGCCAAGGTGGCGGCATAGAAATGAGACTGACGTTACGTGTTTCTCCCATCGGGCGACGCATTTTTAACTCAAAGTCTAAATTGATTTTTTTATTCGCACGAGATGAAAATACCGCATCTCCAAAGCTTGGAATGGGGTGTACAAGCTGACATTCTAATGGTGTATTGACCACCATTTCCCATTGAGATTGCTGTGGAGTTGCAGCATAACGTTTGCCCATCAAAGCGAAGCTGCTTGTGCTAAACAACGAAAATACAACACCACTGGTAATCAGCCATTTCTTCATCTAATACTGTCTCTTAAACGGCAGTCTGTTGCCGTCAATTTGCATCAATAAAACCACTTCAACCGGCATGCAAAAATCTCGCCAATATAGGGTTATCTGTCACACTGCCATTAATGTGAGCCACCGTGTTCCAATCACCTTAACCGCCACTTAGCGTTTTACTTCCTCATGTTTTATCGGTTTACATGATGCAAAGTATGGCGAATAAACGTCTACATAATATGCAATACAAACTTATTGATTGGATGCAAAATAGAATTCCGGTTTTCTCTTAAATTGCGGTTTTTCTCATCGGTATAATCTGCAATAATGCAGCCTTCGTCACACAAAAATAAGCCAACATGACACTAGAAAATGAAGCTCTAACCTTGAAAAAACGCTTTCGTGGTTATTTCCCTGTGGTAGTAGACGTTGAGACCGCTGGTTTCAATGCTCAAACTGATGCACTTTTAGAAATCTGTGCCGTTACGTTGAAAATGGACGAACATGGCGTGTTGCATCCGGCCTCCACCATTCATTTTCATGTGGAACCATTTGAAGGCGCTAACTTAGAAAAAGAAGCGCTTGAATTCAATGGTATTCGTGACCCTTTCAGCCCTCTTCGAGGTGCTGTTTCTGAGCAAGAGGCGCTAAAGGAAATTTATAAGCTTATTCGCAAAGAACAAAAAGCCGCAGATTGCTCACGTGCAATTATGGTTGCTCATAACGCAGCATTCGACTTGGGTTTTGTAAATGCAGCAAATGAACGCTGTAAACTAAAAAGAGTCCCTTTTCATCCCTTTGCTACTTTTGATACGGCTACATTAAGTGGCCTTGCTTATGGCCAAACAGTTCTCGCTAAAGCATGCAAAACAGCCGGGATGGAATTTGATAACCGTGAAGCACACTCTGCGCTTTACGATACACAAAAAACAGCAGAATTATTCTGCGGTATTGTCAACAAATGGAAGGCCCTCGGCGGTTGGCCGCTTGTCGACGAAGAATAATAAGTAAACACAACATATTAGGAAAAGTATGAATCCTGTCGTTATATCAGTGTGCGTCATGCTCGTGTTAGCATTGATGCGCGTAAACGTGGTGGTTGCCCTCACGTTTAGTGCCATCGTAGGCGGCCTAGTCGCAGGCATGAGCCTTGGGGATACGGTTGCCGCATTTGAAAGTGGTCTAGGTGGCGGTGCAACTATTGCGCTAAGCTACGCCATGTTAGGTACTTTCGCTGTTGCCATCTCGAAATCAGGCATCACGGATCTACTGGCCAAAAGTGTTATCAAGCGCTTAAATGGTAAAGAAAACTCGGCGTCAACTACCGGGTTAAAGTACGCGGTGTTAGTCGCGCTCGTTCTTGTCACTATGTCATCTCAGAACGTAATTCCGGTCCATATCGCCTTTATTCCGATTTTGATTCCACCTCTTTTGGGCGTATTTGCGAAACTTAAGCTCGATCGACGTTTGGTCGCGTGTGTTCTTACCTTCGGTTTGATCACACCTTACATGATCTTGCCTGTTGGTTTCGGCGGTATTTTCTTAAACAACATTCTGTTAAAGAACCTACATGACAACGGTTTGGAGAATGTGGTTGCAAGCCAAGTCCCAACCGCCATGTTACTGCCAGGTGCAGGCATGCTGTTTGGTCTATTACTGGCTATCTTTGTTAGCTATCGTAAACCGCGTGTCTACAAAGAAACTGAGTTGACTGTCGTTGACGAAACCGATCATGTCATCAATAAAAAGCACATCTTAGTTGCGGCACTTGGTATTGTCGCTGCATTGGGTGTTCAGCTTTACACGGGTTCAATGATTATCGGTGCTCTAGCTGGCTTTATGGTGTTTACTTTCGGCGGCGTTATTGCATGGAAAGAGACGCACGACGTGTTCACTAAAGGTGTACACATGATGGCAATGATTGGCTTCATCATGATTGCAGCGGCAGGTTTTGCAGCAGTAATGAAGCAAACTGGCGGTGTTGAAACACTAGTACAATCGCTATCAACCAGCATCGGTGACAATAAGCCTTTAGCTGCACTACTGATGCTGATCGTTGGTCTGTTGGTAACAATGGGCATTGGTTCATCGTTCTCTACGATTCCAATCCTTGCAACTATCTATGTGCCTCTTGCGCTAGCATTCGGCTTCTCGCCGATGGCAACGATTGCACTGGTAGGTACTGCGGCTGCGTTAGGTGATGCAGGCTCTCCAGCTTCTGACTCTACATTAGGCCCTACATCTGGTCTAAATGCCGACGGTCAACATGAGCACATTTGGGAAACAGTCGTTCCAACCTTTATCCATTACAATATCCCTCTAATCATCTTTGGTTGGATTGCAGCAATGGTGCTTTAATACTATTGCTTGGATGGATATACATTTAGTTACGAAAAAGCCGCTCAATGAGCGGCTTTTTGTTATTCATAACTGTGGTTATTGCGCTGGTATATTGTCAATAATACGCTCACGAATCAGCTTCAAGGTTGGTTCTGTCGACAGGTAATCGATGGCAATCGGAAAATAAGCGTCGTTAATTTTAAGAACCAAGCTAGGGTAAGAGCTCACACCTAGGCTCTTTGCAAGGCTCAATTGATCTTCGAACACACCTTCTAAGAAAGAGCCATCCATGTCATTCTTGAATTGCTGAACATTCAAGCCAATTTCTCTCGCTAGTTGCAAGTGAGTGGCTTCTTCATGAGGAGGCATCGCACGTAAGTAATACGCATGCTGAATCGCTTCTAGCATCTGCTCATAAGAGTCTTGAAAGCCCGCTGCAATAACCGCACGACAAGATTGGTAAGTGCTTCTAACTGGCGTACAAAGCTTCCAGAAATCGTAGTTAAACTTAGTGCCTAACTGGCGCTCAATCTGCTTCCAAATACCTTCGAGTTTTTGTTGCATCTCGGGCGGCATCGGTAAACTAGTATCTGGCGCAAGACCACCAACCACATACTCAAACTGAATCACACCTGGCAGTTGCTGTTTTAGTTTATCCAGCGTTGGTTTGTAACCCCAACACCAACTGCACATTGGGTCATGCACGTAGTAAAGCTTTATGTTCATTCCACTAACCTAAAAAGAAAAAGGAGCCAGTACGGCTCCTTCGTATTCTATCGCTAAATGTGAGTATTTACGAATTACTCAGCTTGATCTTCAGCGCGCGCTGCTGCTTCTTTGATTAGAGGCTGCAGTTCACCTTTTTGGAACATTTCTAGAATAATGTCACAACCGCCGATAAGCTCACCTTCAACCCATAGTTGAGGGAAAGTTGGCCATTGCGCGTACTTTGGTAACTCAGCACGGATATCTGGGTTTTGCAGAATGTCTACGTAAGCGAACTTCTCACCACATGCCATTAGTGCCTGTGACGCTTGAGAAGAGAAACCACAGCTAGGTAGTTTCGGTGATCCTTTCATGTACAGCAGGATTGAGTTTTCAGAGATCTGCTGTTTGATTTTGTCGATAGTTTCCATCGCTTCCTCATTCATGGGTTTGAACTTTATTTATTTGCCACATTCTACTCAATAACGACAGAATAAAAACCATATAATTAATAAGGCTTAATTTTAGGTTGCTCATTGGCGAGCAATGCAGCACTTCACCACTGCTAACCTCTTAAAATATTTTCATATCGGGGTTTTAATAAAGTAAAAACTTGCTAAAATACTTAGCAAGTCAGCCTTAAAGGCGACATAGCTATAAAAAAACACTGGAAGCAATCGAAAGGTCATCCTTTCAAATCAATGGAGAATCGAGTAATGGCATTTGAACTACCAGCTCTTCCTTACGCGAAAGACGCACTAGAACCACACATCTCAGCAGAGACTCTAGACTACCACCACGGTAAGCACCACAACACTTACGTTGTTAAGCTTAACGGTCTTATCCCTGGTACTGAGTTCGAAGGCAAAACTCTAGAAGAGATCATCAAGACTTCTACTGGTGGCGTATTCAACAACGCAGCGCAAATCTGGAACCACACGTTCTACTGGCACTGTCTTGCTCCAAATGCGGGCGGCGAGCCAACTGGCGCAGTTGCAGACGCAATCAACGCAGCATTCGGTTCTTTTGAAGAATTCAAAGCGAAGTTTACTGATTCAGCAATCAACAACTTCGGTTCTTCATGGACTTGGCTTGTTAAGAAAGCTGATGGCTCTCTAGAGATCGTTAACACTTCTAACGCTGCTACTCCTCTAACAGAAGAAGGTACAACACCACTTCTAACTGTTGACCTATGGGAACACGCGTACTACATCGATTACCGTAACGTACGTCCTGATTACATGAACGGCTTCTGGGCTCTAGTAAACTGGGACTTCGTAGCTGAGAACCTAGCGAAGTAATATACTTCCCCCTAAGTTCAATTTAGTCTTATTCAAAAGCTCGCTATTTAGCGGGCTTTTTTGTTTCGCCTTCCCTAGCACCTTTAAATAATTCCCTCTTTTACTAAAGTTCTTCTTATCCACGCCGTTAAAAGAGCATCGAGCGAGGAACATCATGCAAATTCATACTTTAGACAAAGCTGCAATTATCAACGAACTTCAGTTCGGTAATGGTATTAACCATGCCGTACACGACGGTCGTCGTGCGGATTTCTCGCTGATTCTGTCTATGTTCTCTAATGATGTTCGCGATGTAGTCCCGGTTGAAGAGGTCCAGGAAGTCATCACCAGTGACAGTATTCTTCGCCAACAATTGGGTTTATCGCAACCTCAAGCTCTTCGTTCTGATAGCAGCAGCTATGAACTCGCAGCTGAACAAGCGAAACAGTTTCACGATGCAGGATTGCCTTCCGCAAAGCTGAGCCATTACCTAAAACCAGATGCGCTGACTTACCTGCCTGAAGACACATTCAACCTACCAGAGGAGGTTTATCACAACCTATCTGGTCATGAGCGACGCAGATTGGGCGAACGCAACAAACAACTGATCCCAGATGCTGGGCTATATAATCAGCTAGTGACGGCTCAACGTCAGCATCAAATTCAAGCTAAAGCATAGAGATCCGCTTTTTATCCAATAGCTTGCAATACCTACACGTCAGAAATGTGACATCTTACAAATTACCGCACAATAGTCCTCACTCGAAAGCGTTAGTTTGAAGCCTTTCACACTGAACCCAACGAATTTCAACCATGCTATTAGCACAAACCACTGGTGTATTGTTTTTCACATATGGATACAGTGAAGGTGCTATGGATATCAAAGAATCAATTATTCTCGTCACGTCTGCAGGTTCGGTTATAGGAAGAACCTGTGCAAATCACTTTGCTCACCTTGGAGCAACGTTGATTCTTTGTGACCAAAATTCTAGCGCTTTGAGAGCGAGCTATGAGCAAATCAGCGCTTTCACTGACAAAGTGTATGCGATGAATGTGTGTAGTGATAACACAACGTCCATTAACTTATTGTTTGACCAGATAGAATCACAGCTACGTGCGACACCAGATGTGATTGTTAATTGCTGGACCAGCTCCCCTATGCCTGGCTTAATGGCGCCAGAACCAATGAGTACTTACATTGATCACTTGTCGTCTGCGGCACGCTTCCTTTATACCTACGGCCAAGTAGGAGCAGAGCGCTTTCGAGCCAGAAACAAGAAAGGCGTCATTGTTAACGTCATTTCTCATGACAACCATGAAGACTTTACGGGAGTTGAAAGCATGGCGGCGTTGGTGTCAGGTTTTACTCACAGCTGGGCAAAAGAACTCACACCATTCAACATTCGAGTGGGCGGCGTTATTCCCTCGGTAAATCATACAAAAGAAGAGCTCAACGAGAGGCACTGGGCTGAGATCCAAGACGAACTAGTCCGCAACACAGCATACATCGTCGCGAATGAATACTTCAGTGGCCGAGTAGTTGCGACCGAAGTGTAAGCATACACAGCAACTCTGTTTTCCCAAGCCAGATGTAACTCCTGCACCAAAATAAAAAAAGCCCCAGTCATTTGACTGGGGCTTTAACCTTTTCCTAAGGTTCCGTGCTAGCGAAAACCTTGCTCACTCGATTTTTTAATTACGCGTCAGCTTTTTCTTTCTTTGCTTTAGGTGCTGCTTTTGCTGCTTCTTGGTCTGCTTTCTTCTTGATAACAGTTGTACCTTCGAAAGTTTCGCCTTCAACAAATGCTTTACCGTAGTAAGAAGCCATCAACACATCTTTAAGTTCGCTGATTAGAGGGTAACGTGGGTTCGCACCAGTACATTGGTCATCGAACGCTTCTACCGCTAGCTCATCCAGTTTCGCTACGAAATCTGATTCAGCAACACCTGCCGCTTGGATAGACATTGGGATGTCTAGGTTAACTTTTAGTTCATCCAACCATGCTAGTAGACGTTCAATCTTCTGAGCAGTACGGTCACCTTCTTGGCTTAGGCCTAGGTGGTCAGCAACTTCAGCGTAACGACGACGTGCTTGTGGACGGTCGTATTGAGAGAACGCAGTTTGTTTAGTTGGATTGTCGTTCGCGTTGTAACGTACCACGTTAGAGATAAGTAGTGCGTTAGCTAGGCCGTGTGGCAAGTGGAACTCAGCACCCAGTTTGTGAGCCATTGAGTGACAAACACCTAGGAATGCGTTCGCAAATGCAACACCAGCGATAGTAGCTGCGTTGTGTACTTTCTCGCGAGCGATTGGGTCATTTGCACCGTTCGCATAGCTTGATGGTAGGTACTCTTTTAGCATCTTAAGTGCTTGAAGAGCTTGGCCATCTGAGTATTCGTTAGCAAGAACAGAAACGTAAGCTTCTAGAGCGTGAGTTACTGCATCGTAACCACCAAATGCTGTTAGAGACTTTGGCATGTTCATTACTAGGTTCGCATCAACGATTGCCATGTTTGGCGTGATTTCGTAGTCAGCTAGTGGGTATTTAGCACCAGTCTTGTCGTCAGTAACAACCGCGAATGGAGTGACTTCTGAACCAGTACCTGAAGTTGTAGTGATACATACAAGCTCAGCTTTTTTACCCATTTTAGGGAACTTGTAGATACGTTTACGGATGTCCATAAAGCGCATTGCTAGTTCTTCAAAGTGAGTTTCTGGGTGCTCGTACATTACCCACATGATTTTCGCTGCATCCATTGGTGAACCACCGCCTAGCGCTAGGATAACGTCAGGTTGGTAGCTAGCCATTTGAGCCGCACCTTTTTCTACTACAGACAGTGTTGGGTCAGCTTCAACATCGAAGAATGTTTGAACTTCCATGCCTTGAGCTTTTAGTAGGCTTACTACGTCATCTGCGTAACCGTTGTTGAATAGGAAACGGTCAGTTACTAGGAATGCACGTTTCTTACCTTCTAGGTCGCCCAGTGCGATTGGAAGGCTACCACGACGGAAGTAGATTGACTTAGGTAGTTTATGCCACAACATGTTTTCAGCTCGCTTCGCTACAGTTTTCTTGTTGATTAGGTGTTTAGGACCTACGTTCTCAGAGATAGAGTTACCACCCCAAGAACCACAACCTAGCGTTAGAGATGGCGCAACGTTGAAGTTGTACAAGTCACCGATACCGCCGTGAGTAGTCGGGATGTTGATTAGGATACGAGCTGTCTTCATCTTGTCACCGAAGTAACGGATACGGTCAGCGTTAGTATCTTGGTTAGTGTAAAGACCAGATGTGTGGCCGATACCACCAATCTCAACCATAGTTACCGCTTGAGCAACCGCGTCTTCGAAGTTGTCAGCACGGAATAGACCTAGAGTTGGAGATAGTTTCTCGTGAGCGAATGCGTCATCGTGAGATACTTTGCCCAGACCTTCACCAACAAGAACTTTAGTGTCTGCTGGAACTTTAACGCCTGCCATTTCAGCGATTGCTGCTGCTGGCTGACCTACGATTTTCGCGTTTAGCGCGCCATCGATAAGAAGCACTTTACGAACTTTATCAGCTTCTGCTTTGCTTAGGACATAAGCTTTGTGAGAAGCAAAACGCTCTTTCACTTCGTCGTATACTTCATCAACTACGATTGCAGCTTGCTCAGAAGCACATACTACCCCGTTGTCGAAAGTCTTAGACATAAGGATAGAAGCAACAGCACGTTTGATGTCTGCTGTTTCATCGATAACAACCGGCACGTTACCTGCACCTACACCGATTGCTGGCTTACCAGAAGAGTATGCTGCTTTAACCATGCCTGGACCACCAGTTGCAAGGATAAGCGCGATGTCATCGTGTTTCATTAGAGCGTTTGAAAGCTCAACAGAAGGCTGGTCGATCCAACCGATGATGTCTTTTGGTGCGCCTGCTGCTACTGCTGCATCTAGAACGAGTTTAGCTGCATCGTTAGTTGAGTTTTTCGCACGTGGATGTGGTGAGAAGATGATACCGTTACGAGTCTTCAAAGAGATTAGAGATTTGAAGATCGCTGTAGAAGTTGGGTTAGTCGTTGGTACGATACCGCAGATGATGCCTACAGGCTCAGCGATAGTCATAGTACCTAGGTTGTCATCTTCTTCTAAGATGCCACACGTTTGTTCGTCTTTGTATTTGTTGTAGATAAACTCAGAAGCGAAGTGGTTCTTGATTACTTTATCTTCAACAATACCCATACCAGATTCTTCTACCGCTTGTTGAGCTAGCGGGATACGGGCCTGGTTAGCTGCAAGCGATGCTGCACGAAAGATTTTATCTACTTGCTCTTGAGAGTAAGTAGCGAACTCTTCTTGCGCTTTCTTAACGCGAGCAACCATTGCATCTAGTTCAGCCATATTAGTTACAGGCATAGGGAATCTCCTAAAATTAACAAATATTAAAAACTTTTTACTAAGGCTATTACTTATCGTTTTTACTGTTTATCAGTCACTTAGAAAACAAACGTCTTAGTAAATTGCTTTCAGGACTGAGTATAATATTTCAGAGTGTGAAAAAAATTGACTTGGATCAGTTCTCACCACCTAAATACTACCAAAGTGGTGCCTCATCACACCAAAATGACATAAATAATTGATAAACAAATAAATTAACTTTCATTTTTTATTGAGTAAAAAAGAAGCAAATGGACAAATAAATAAAAGAAACTACAACAACCTGTAAAAAAGTTTCATTTTTGACCAACGAAATTACATGTAGGACCAATTCTTTGTGCTACTGAGAGTATATCGAACCGAATACATCTCTCTACAAACCACCTTGGTTTTTATCAAAAATGTGCGAATGTTAACGTTTATGTAAAACAGTGCAATTTATCAGCAACTTTATACGTAACATTTCCTTTCCAGATTAGATACAGTTTATTAAAGAATTAGTTTTTCTCACTTAAATGGCAGGGAATGCGTTAGTTTTTTTCATTTCTTACAACCTAACTTTTGCCTTACATTACGCCCAAATTACCCCTTCTCCTTTTCACTAATGTGAACTTTGATGAGTACGCAACATGCAAACTTTTGAACTTGCTATCTTCTTGCAGTTTTTTCTCGGTTTGGTCGCCGCAGTAAACCCTGTTGGTATCATGCCTGTGTTTGTGTCACTAACCGGGCATATGACACCAGACGAAAAGCGCAATACGGCAACAACAGCAAATGTGGCTGTTGCGATCATCCTGATCATTTCGCTTTTTGCTGGTCAGTTACTGTTAGACATGTTCAGTATTTCTCTGGATTCGTTTCGTGTCGCTGGCGGGTTGCTATTACTTAGCATCGCATTCTCGATGATGAGCGGTAAACTGGGGGAAGATAAGCAGAACAAACAAGAGAAAACGGAATACGTCAGTCGTGAACAGATTGGTGTGGTCCCTCTTGCAATGCCTTTAATGGCAGGTCCTGGTGCAATCAGTTCGACTATTGTTTATGGTGCACGCTACCCAAGCATGTTCGATACCGTGGGCATTAGTATTACGATTGGTTTGTTCTGCCTTTGTTCATGGCTATTGTTCCGCTCTGCCCCATTGATCGTACGATTTTTAGGTCAAACTGGAATCAACGTCATTACTCGTATCATGGGTTTGATATTGGGCGCGCTTGGCATAGAGTTTATTGCGAATGGCTTACGCAACTTATTTCCAGGATTAGCCTGAGTTTCTATAAAATTGTATGATAGAGCGATTCAACAATGGATCGCTTTGTCATGACGACTGACTCTCTTAAACATACTCTATATGTCACCATTTTTGGTACTCATACCAAAGCTGGTAAAACGTTCGATATTGCTCTCATTATCGCGATCATCAGCTCGTTAATCGTACTGGTGTTAGATTCGATACCCTCCGTTCGGGCCGAGTGGGAAAAAGAGCTGAAGTTTATTGAATACACATTTACTGGCCTATTCACGATTGAATACCTTCTAAGGCTTTATTGCTCTCCTAAACCTGCCGCCTACGCAAAGAGTTTTTATGGTGTCGTCGATTTACTTGCGATTTTGCCCACTTATTTAGCACTCTTCTTCCCATCCGCTTCGTTTATGGGTGTGATCAGGGCGCTGCGAGTGATGCGAATATTCCGCATACTCAAGTTAGTCCGATACCTCCAAGAGTCCAATATCCTCTTACGTTCACTGCTTATGGCGCGCAGAAAGATTTTTATCTTCTTTAGTTCCGTCGCCATTATGGTAACGATTTTCGGCTCGTTGATTTTTATCATTGAAGGACCTGAAAACGGATTTACTAGCATTCCTAAGAGTATTTATTGGGCGATCGTGACCATCACAACGGTTGGGTATGGTGACTTGGTCCCTCAAACAGACCTAGGTAAAGGGCTTGCATCACTCACCATGTTACTGGGTTATTCCATTTTGGCGGTACCTACAGGTATTTTCACTGCCGAACTGCACCAAGAGATGCAATCGCACAAAGTATTGGTGAAATGCCCAAACTGCTCCCACGCAGGGCACGACTCTGACGCAATTTACTGTAAACATTGTGGTAGTGAACTAGCCGATCCAGACAAAAGAGTCGTTCGAACGGAAGACGACGCATGAAAAAAGAGCTCCCTAAGGAGCTCTTCTATTTTGTCATCAAATAAAGGATGATGTGATTATGCTTTCTCAGACAGAATAATTCGCAGAGTACGACGCAACGGCTCCGCAGCACCCCAAAGCAGTTGGTCACCAACAGTGAAAGCATTTAGGAAATCATCACCCATTGCCATCTTACGTAGACGACCCACTGGTACAGACATTGTGCCCGTAACTTTTGCCGGTGTTAGCTCTTGAGCAGTGATGTCACGGTCGTTAGGAATCACTTTCACCCAATCGTTATGAGTGGCGATGATTTCTTCGATTTCGTCCATTGGTACATTTTGTTTAAGCTTGATAGTAAGTGCTTGAGAGTGACAACGCATCGCGCCAATACGCACACAAGTACCGTCAATTGGAACAGGTGAACTTTGAGAACCCAAAATTTTATTCGCCTCAGCGCCCGCTTTCCACTCTTCTTTACTCTGACCATTATCGCGCTTCACATCGATCCATGGGATCAACGAACCAGCTAGTGGCACACCGAATTTATCGGTAGGGAAAGAGCCGCTGCGCATTGTATCCGCGACTTTCTTATCGATATCTAGGATAGAGCTTGATGGGTTTGCAAGTTCAGAGCTAACAGAGTCATTGATAACGCCCATTTGCGAGATCAATTCACGCATATTTTGCGCACCAGCACCAGATGCGGCTTGGTAAGTCATTGCGCTTGTCCACTCAACAAGGCCTTTCTCAAATAGACCACCTAGCCCCATTAGCATTAAACTAACCGTACAGTTACCACCGACAAATGTGTTCGTGCCACCGTGGATGCCTTGTTGGATTTGCTTTAAGTTCACTGGATCAAGTGTGATGATCGAATCTTCAGCCATACGTAGCGTAGAGGCCGCGTCAATCCAGTAGCCTTTCCAACCAGCCTGACGAAGTGCAGGGAAAACTTTTTCTGTGTAGCTACCACCTTGACAGGTGATTACCGCATCAAGCTGTTTTAAGCTTTCAATATCATATGCGTCTTGCAGTAAGCCTGCGTCTTTTCCTAAGTTAGGAGCAGGAATACCAACTTGAGAAGTACTGTAGAATACTGGTTCGATTAGGTCGAAGTCTTTCTCTTCAACCATACGCTGCATAAGGACTGAACCAACCATACCGCGCCAACCAACTAAACCAACTCTCATCGTATTAACTCTCCATGTATTAAAAAACCTACCCCATAGTTAATTTTTCACAGCAAAATCTCAACCCCTATTTTGTAAATAAGCGCGTTTTTTAACCTTTTCCTCTGAAAAACCGGGTTACACGAGATTTTTTAGTGTTTGGTTTGCGGTTTTAACCATTTTTCAAGTAGGGAAAGCACTTTAGTCCCCTAATTGGTCTTACCACTCAATGAGAAAATAACACATGAAGCACAATAATTTCACATTACACAACATTTAAAACCAAAAAAGTTAAAACAAACTAACAGTTAATTTCACAAGCAAACGTTTTTACCGACGAACATCAAGATAAAACACCAAATGTTCGAAATATAATTTTTGTTAATGTATGTTATGCGCGATTACAACAAGGAGCGCCTTCCTCTATTGCTCCAAGATTGACAGAGGCACATATGAAGCAAGTTACACCACGCCTACCAAGCTTGATACAGGTATTTATCTCGCTCGGTTTATTTCTCCTGCTGGCATTTTCGTTCACAGCCAAGCTAGACCTACCGATTCAGCTAGCGCTATACATCGGTTGGTTCATTGTCATGATATTGGGCATAAAGCTTGGCCATCAGTATAAAGATCTGGAAAAAGCAGCACTAAATGGCATTTCCAATGGACTTGGAGCCGTTTTAATCCTTTTGGCCGTTGGCGCGCTTGTAGGTACTTGGATCTCTGGTGGTATTGTTCCAACCATTATTTACTACGGCCTTAAAGCAATCCACCCTTCTATCTTTTTGCTCGCGACCATGATCATCTGTTCATTGACTGCGCTAGCGACTGGCACATCTTGGGGTGCGGCTGGCACGGCAGGTATTGCAATGATGGGTATCGGTCAAGGTCTTGGTGTTCCTGCGCCAATCACTGCAGGTGCCGTACTTTCAGGCTGTTACTTTGGTGACAAAATGTCGCCTCTATCGGATTCAGTAATCCTTGCTTCATCTATGTCTAACGTTGAAGTGATGGAACATATTAAAGGCATGTTGCCGATAGCACTCATTAGCTACATTATTACAGGCATTATGTTTACTGCATTTGGCTTCCACTACGCAGGTCAAGTTGACATGAGCCAGGTAGACTCTGTCATTAAAGCGATGGAACAGCAGTTCTACATCACCCCTTACTCATTTGTTCCTGTGATCATCGTATTGTCACTTCTAGCGATGCGTATGCCTTCATTCCCAGTGATCAGTTTTGGTTCTCTGCTAGGTATTATTTGGGCAGTGATGCTCCAAGATGTCGATTTCCTAACCGCGTTCAACACGGCTTGGGCTCCGTTTGCAATCTCATCTGGCGTAGATTTCATTGACTCAATCCTTAACCGTGGCGGCATGTCTTCAATGCTTGGGTCGGTAGCGGTTATCGTATTCGGCCTTGGTTTTGGCGGTCTACTAGATAAAGTAGGCGTGCTAGAGACTATCGCGAAGCTGTTTGAAAAACGCGTTCAAAGTGCAGGTTCATTGGCAACAAGCACAATTGGTACGGCCTTTATGGGCAACGTATTTGGTTCAGCGATGTACGTTTCACTTATCCTGACCCCAAAAATCTGTGCGAAGAACTATGACCGTCTAGGCTACAAACGTAAGAATTTGTCTCGTAACGCAGAATTTGGCGGCACGCTAACCTCAGGTATGGTCCCTTGGAGTGACAACGGTATCTACATGGCCAGTATTTTGGGTGTTGCTACACTGTCTTATGCCCCGTTCATGTGGCTGAGTTTTGTATGTATCATCGTAACGATCTTCACTTCTTACATGGGTTGGTTTGTTGATAAGTGCGAACCAACAGCAGAAGCAGTTGAAGAAGCTGAAGGCGAATTAAAGCAGCAAACCGCTTAACTTCGCAGAGATAGGAAGAACCTCCCTTCCGAATTCAATACTAAAAAAGAGCGCTTTAAAGCGCTCTTTTTGTATTTCCAAAACAAATCGTTAGCTTTGTTTGACTGGCGTTTTCACGGCTGCACGCTTCCCAAACCAATAGCCCAATCCAAGCGGTGCAAAGAATATAACGGCAATGAACAGAATAAAGTAGATGATGGTACTTTTGACAAGTTCAATCAGCTTAGTCATGGCGAGATTCACAACCTCTTGCGACACTCGATCCATATCTTGAGCAAACTTCTCGCGCTCATGGGTAATGATCTGTGCGATTTCTTGGCGCTCTCTGGCAACCATCAGCTCTATAGCTTGGCGTTCTTCACCCAACTGAGATAAACGCGCCTCCGTCCTTTGATCGATATCGTCAACCAAAGGTTGTAACTCCAGCGCCATTTGTTCTGCCAAATAGCGCATGTACTCTGGGTTGTTATCGATAAAATCCCTCACCGAATCAGCGGTAACTTGCAAACTATTGAGCGCCGCATTGACTTTTTCGATACTGGCAGAGCTATTCAAGGCCAACAACTGCGCTTTCCACGTCATAATTTTTGGTGTCTGTTCTGATACCAGACTTAGACGATCAGAGACATCCCCGAGTGCTTCTGGCATCGTGCCTAGCGTTGTAACGGCTTCCTCTTCGCTAATTTGGTTTGCATCTAACCACCTACGGTAAGCCGGAGTCCTAATCATGCTTAAATCAGCGAAGGGATGCTGCTTGGCGAACTCTGCAACAAACGTTTGTGTCTTGATGTATGCTTCTTTCTTCAATAAAGATTGAGCCAGTTTATCTACCTCTTTCGCTAAATAAACGGAAACTAACTTGGCCTCATCGGACGCAAAGAGCTCATTACCAGAAGCGGTAGTAAAAAACTGTTCCATTTGTAGCGTGAAAGTCCATGTATCAATCAGTGCAGCCATTGGGGACACTTGGTATGCAGAAGCTTGGATGCCTTCTTCAGCATTTATCTTCCAAAGTAAAATATAAGATTGATGAACTTCATCATGAGGCTCATATTGTTCGTGTAGTGCGTCTGCTGCTTGCTCAACCTGAGCAAAAAACTGCTGCGCATACTCACGAGTCAAAAGACGCATATTGAGCTCTTGTTTGGTAAGAGGGACGGTTTGACTCTCGATCTTGACTTCGAGCAGGGAGCACCCTGAAAGCATCATAACCAGCCCTATCAACATCATTGAAGACATTCGGCGAACGGACATGAAAACACCTTTAACAAATTGTATAGAACAGGAATAAAGCGAACTAAGTCATATAGTTCGAGCCTTTATTACCTCAACTCTTATGACATTAAGTCAGAGCAATATCAATCTGTTAGCGCTTCTGTTATCTTTTCACTATTGAGAACATTATTAGCAAAAAGTATGGTTTGTTTTAGGACATCATCTAAACATGCCAACTTCTCTTCCGGCACTTTTTGCCCTTGTTTAATCAACAGTTCAATATCACCCGAAATACAGTGCAATGGCATTGCACCTAAACTCCCTGAGACCCCTTTAAGGCTGTGTGCGGCTCTTTGCGCTTGCTCTTTATCCTCTTCTAACAGCTGATACATTTTAGTGCCATCGCCAGAGTGGTCCTGAATAAAGACCTCCAGTAACATCCGCACAGCGCCCTCGTCACCAGACAGAGAATCTAACATTTTATTGATATCTATGTACGGCTCACGTTCCACTACTTCCACTTGTGATGAATTCACCTCATTACAACTTTTTTCGTTCATTTGGACGTTTTGAAAATTTTCTGACTGATCTGAGGGAACAATGTTAGCTCCATTTTCATCATCGCCAACTTGCTCTGACTTTTTATCATCGGTTCTGGGTAGTGGTATCGGTTGAATCGTTTTTGGGGAGAAGGCTCCCCATGAAATGAGGAAAAGGAGCAAACCACTGATTACAGACAACCAAACAATAAAAGTCATTAGCTTCTGTTCCAACTGATCATTTATCGAAGTTAACTGGTTCGGGAAATCTGGATTAAGCAGTTGATTGGATAAATAACTGCCCTGTGCCTGAGCAGATAGTGCGCTTGAGGTTTGAGCAAGCAGGCGCTGAAGAGCACTTCGCTCTTCGGGAGAGAGCGTCTCTGATTCAATAAAAAGTCGGTCTAAGTCACGGTAAGTATCGCTATTCGTTGCAGAGTCACTAAAGACAGACTCAAAAACAAGCGCACCTAAGCGATAGTACATTGCCTGAATTTGCTCAGAGTTTTCTGTTCGAGCACGGCTGCTTCGTAACTGTTCTGCTAACGAAACCAATTCACTGTCACTTCTTACAAAAGCTCGAGCACTTTCTAAAAATCGGTCGGTCGTATAAAGTAATTGAGTGATGTCTGGTGTGATTTTCCCTTCAGAAAACTCACTTTCAAGCTGTAAGCGAACTGCATAAGCCAACTGAAGTTTCAGTGAAATCTGGTCGACGTGTTTAACACGGTAAGGCAGATCGAAGTTAAAAAAGTGCCTGACTTCTTCAACTTTACTTCCTAACTCATTTACAGTCGAAATCGTTTGAATCGTTTGTTTGGCTTGCAGCCAAATGCCAAGTGCTAAAACACACCACAAAACGAACCAGAACCAAACAAACCGCCGTATTCCTTCTTTTAGCTTCAGCAACACTTGCCCCTCACATATCTCCATTAATTACAAGCATATACTATGGATGTTTCTTATTCACATAAAAAAAGAGAGCCGTTTGCTCTCTTTATTTAACGATATGATTTTAATTGCGACTTAACTGATCTTTTAGATTTGGAGGCGTCCCTTTAATCGTTAAGGTATCCGTCTCTGGATCATAAAAAATACGCTCGCCAAGTAAGAGACTATCGAAGCTAATATTCAAACCACCACCAGCTCCAACAAATTTAGTCAGTTTGCGAACCGTCGCACGATCACCTGGGAAAGACTCTTCAAGTTCGTACCCTTGCTCTTTGGTGAAATCCATAAAGCTCGTGCCATCTTGGCTTTGAGGAAGCTCTCCGGAAAGTTCTGAGATTTGAACTTCATCACCGGATTTAATTTGCTCATTGCAGTAGTCGTAAACTTGTTTCTTGTACTCGTTCACTTCTTGCTTTTCTAGCTTCGAGTCAGCACAAAAATCATCCACCGCCTGCATCAACACTAAGTTTTGTTGTTTAGTATCTAAGCCAATATCCGCTTGCAGAAAATCTAGGAAGAAGTCCGCCACTTTACGGCCAACGCGTCCTTTAATGTATTGCAGATAACGATTGGATTCCTTGTCGGTCTCGTAGCTCGACAGGTCGATGCGTGCGGCAATATCCATTTTGGTGATATCTAAGTAATCTGTCGCACTGATGTCCAAACCTTCGGTCACTTTTAAACTCTGATTCATTGGTAAGATACCGATGAACAAGTAGTCCGTTGCTAAACTCTGATACTCAGCGAAAACCAAGATACCTTCATCCGCAAATGGGTACTTAATCAACTCTTCTTTCAAGCGATTTGCACTAATTTGTGAGAAGTCGTAAAAATCTCGCTCTCCTTTGCGCATTTCTTGAAGCCAAAATTGAAATTCGCTGTCTGACTGGAAAGCGCCAAAACCTTTACCAGCTTTAGAATGGAATACTCGGTGAAGCTCAGCGACTAAGTTTTCTGTAGATGCATCGTTCTCTAATGATGCTGGACGAAAGTTTACAACCAGCTCGTCCTGATCGTTTTTGCACAGTTGATGCAGAATAACGTTTGAAAGATGAAGACTCATAGTGATTTTATCTTGCTACAAGGTTTTAGTTGATGGGCATTGTAGGTTATCATAAGCCGCTTTTACTATCATTATTAGAGTCTTTATGCCGATTACATCTAAATATACTGACGAGCAAGTAGAAAAAATTCTTGCTGAAGTAGCAACAGTTCTTGAAAAACACGCTGCTTCTCCTGAGTTGACGCTAATGATTGCCGGAAATATCGCAACCAATGTCTTAAATCAACGTGTTGCTGCTTCACAACGCAAAGCGATTGCTGAAAAATTTGCTCAGGCGCTGATGTCTTCTTTAGAAACACCAAAAACACACTAATCACGGACAATAGAACACATACATGGTAGACAGCGGAAACTCATACGGCGAACGTGTATCTCGACTAGTTGGTTGGGGTCACTGGTTTGCATTCTTCAATATCGTTGCGTCGATGTTGATAGGCACACGCTACATTGTTCAGTCTCCTTGGCCCGAGACGTTACTTGGTCAGTTTTATCTGGCGGTTTCTTGGGTTGGTCACTTTGGCTTTCTAGTTTTCGCACTTTACTTGCTTGTTCTATTCCCGTTGACGTTTATCCTGCCATCGCGGAAGTTGTTCCGTTTGGTGGCAGTGATTTTCGCAACCGTTGGGCAAACCATATTATTAATTGATACCCAAGCGTATCAGTCGATCAATTTGCACTTAACTCCCGTTGTCTGGGAGTTACTATTCAGCGAAGACAAAAGTGCGCTCAGCACTGACCTACAACATTTATTTGTTGTGATGCCGCTGATCTTCCTTATTCAACTCGCACTATCCGAATGGGTATGGCGAAAACAGCGCAAACTATCTCATAAGCACGTAGGACGCCCTCTCGCGGCCGTCTTTTTCCTCAGCTTTATGACCAGCCATTTGGTTTACATTTGGGCAGATGCGTATTTTTACAACCCAATTACTAGCCAGCGTTCAAACTTCCCTTTGTCTTACCCGATGACGGCGAAGAGTTTTATGGAAAAACATGGTCTACTTGACCGTGAGGAATACCTAAAACGTTTGGCAGAAAACGAAGGCAACGTAGAGTTAGTCAACTACCCTCTTGAAAAGCTTGAGTTTAACCGCCGAGTTAATAAGCTCAATGTGTTGATGATCAGCATAAACAATTTACGAGCGGATGCGCTGAACCAAGAAGAGATGCCTAACCTCTATGAGTTTGCTGAAAACAATCAGAACTTCCGTAATCATTACAGCTCAAGTAATGATACATACGGGGCCTTTGGTTTGTTCTATGGCTTACCGACCAGTTATGCATCAAGCATCAAGGCGCAAGGTGCTTCCCCAGTATTGCTCGATGTACTGAAAGATCAGGGCTACAACTTTGGTTTATTCAGTGGCAGTGGGTTTGAAGATGATCTCTACTCAGAAATTATTTTCCGCGACTTGAACTTAGCGGAAGACCTAGATGGCACGCAAGCTCATACCGATAAACAATCTATCGCAAACTGGAATACATGGTTAGCAGAGAAAGCAAGTCAGCCATGGTTTAGTTACATCGAAGTCACCACCGTTGATAATTTTGAATCGATTCCTTCAAATAATGACGAAGAAATGCCTGCAAGTGAGCGATTCAAAAAAGCTTATGAATATGCAGTGAAGTCGGCGGATAGAACTATCGCCGGTATTATTGATGAACTGGAAACGACGGGACAACTGACAAACACCATCGTAATCATCACTTCTAATCACGGTAGTGAATTTAACGAAACCAATACGAACAGCTGGGGAGCAAACAGCAACTACAGCCGTTATCAATTACAAGTTCCGATGGTGATCCATTGGCCTGGAATGCTGGCTGGCGAATTTAATCACAGCACAAGTCACTTGGACCTCTCAGTTACACTGTTGCAAGATATGCTCGGCGTATCTTCCAACCCATATGATTACAGTAGTGGTCGCAACCTATTCGATGAAAGTCGTCGTCGCTGGATCTTGGCGGGCGATACTCGCGAGCTTGCCTTAATTACTAGCTCACAAACCACAGTGATCGATAAGTTTGGCAACTACAAGCTGTATGACAAAAACTACAAACGACTTCGAGATGATGCACCGAAGTTGCCAGTTTTGATGCAAGGTTTAACTGAGTTACAGCGTTTTTATTCTAAAAACGATTAATACCTAGCAATCCATATACTATTCAAACTCCCCTTTTTGGGGAGTTTTTGTTTATTTCAACAACACAAACCACAAATTTGCGCAGTAAACATCCAATCAGTTCAACTAGGGGTTTACAACATTTTCAAAGCCTTATATTATGCGCCTCAACAACGGAGAGATGGCTGAGTGGTTGAAAGCACCGGTCTTGAAAACCGGCATACGTTAATAGCGTATCTAGGGTTCAAATCCCTATCTCTCCGCCACATTTAGAAAAAGCCCGCTAAGAAATTAGCGGGCTTTTTCGCATCTCCAGACTTAAAAAGATTTGTACAAATCACTTATCACTTCTTGAACGCAACTAAGCACTCCGCCACACTCAGAAAGAACCCACAAAAAATTAATGCCCTTTTCGTTCGTTCCAGTGTTGAATCAATTTGATATTTACGTCTAGTTGTATCTACTCATCAATAAAGACTTCTTTAGCGGCATTGATAAGCTGCAAATGGATTGGGACGAGGTCAGCATGATTCGTTCGATATCCACCTCCAACGACAGCTGCGACAGGGATACCTCGAGATTTCACTGTTTGCATTAAAAATCTATCACGTTCTAAGATCCCTTGCGTCGACACATCAAAATATCCAAGCTCATCGTCTTGATGTATATCGACACCAGCATCGTAGATAACTAAATCAGGGCGATGAAGATTAAGTGCCATATCGACCACTTCTTTAAACGCCATTAAAAAGTCCTCATCACCTGTTCCTCGCACCAAAGGCACATCGAGATCAGACTGAGGCTTCCTCGCTGGGAAGTTTTTATCACAGTGGAAAGAAAGCGTGATGATATCTGGCTCATCGTCACATAAAGTTGCTGTTCCATCCCCATGGTGAACATCACTGTCAATGATCAATACTTTATCGACATGCTCGACTTCGAGCGCTTGCCTGGCCGCGATCACTAAGTCATTAAATAAACAAAAACCACTGCCAAACTCTTTGTGTGCGTGGTGATACCCACCACTCAAATGAATGGCCACACCGTACTCAAGTGCCTTTTTTGCGGTCAGAGCCGTGCCCGCTGCTGAAGTTAGCGTTCTGGTAATGAGAGACTCACTCCAAGGAAAACCTATTCGGCGCATCTTCGCAGCTGGCATGTTTCCACTAACAAGTAACTCGACGTATTCCTCGTCATGAACACGTTTTACTTCCCCAACAGTTAATGCTTCGGGCTGGAAAAACTGCGCGTGCTCTTTCCAGTTATCTTTCTCTATATGCACCAATACCGATTCATAGAGGTACTGGTATTTCATAATTGGGTAACGATGCCCCTCTGGCAACTCAAGTTGAGAATAAATCGGGTGGTAGATAAATGGCAGCATGAGAAATTCTTAATAACAATGGTAACGAAATAGTATCAACTTCATGGGTTGAATAAAATGCAATTTAATTGATAATGATTTTCAATATCAATTAAATTTAATATACATATGAATTCTACTTTCTTTGCTATTCTCGGCGCACTGTTTGGCTCTCTTTGTGCTCTGTCCCTATTTTCATCTCTCGTTGTTGGTGCGTGGTGGTTGGTTGATTTTATTGTGCTTAGCTAACACAATGACTTTCAACTGAAATCAAAAAAACATAGGTGTTTGTATGAGTCAAACCGTCTTTATTACCGGAGCAAATCGCGGCATTGGCCTTAGCTTAACTGAGCTGTACCTGAAGCAAGGCCACCAAGTACATGCTACTAGCCGTTCCTTAGAGAACAGTTCAGAACTACAAACTCTAGCCTCACAATTCAGCAATCTGGTTTTGCACGAACTGGATGTCACTCACTACGAACAAGTCGCTAAGCTTGCCGATAAACTCCCTGCCATCGACTTACTCATCAATAATGCAGGATATTACGGCCCCAAGGGATATGGCTTTGGAAACACTGACGTAGAAGCATGGCGTAAAGTCTTCGAAGTAAACACCATTGCTCCGTTAAAACTGGTTGAGTACTGTTACCCTCGCTTACAACAAGGCAAGATGAAAAAGATTGCTTGTATCTCATCAAAAGTCGGCAGTATGACCGAAAATACGTCCGGCGGCGGCTATATTTATCGCTCATCGAAAGCGGCGCTTAACTCGGTTGTGAAAAGCTTGAGTAATGATTTAACACCTGAAGGATTTACCGTTTTAGCGCTTCACCCTGGTTGGGTAAAAACGGCGATGGGCGGGCCAAATGCTTTGATAGATACGCAAACCTCCGCGCTAGGCCTAGCGAACGTGATAGAACTGAGCACACCGCAGCTTTCAGGTCGATTTATTAACTACGATGGTACTGAGTTACCTTGGTAGCAGCATTAAGACACAACCATCACTAAACCAAATACCATCAAAGCCAGGCTTCATAATCGTGACTTGGTTGGCAAACATAATGTTCATCAGTGATCCACCAGCATAATTCGCGCAATCTAACTTGAATTTATCTACATCCAATCCAGACTTAGGAAAAAGTAGAACAAATAAGGAGAAAGCACGATGGCAGCAGATAGGGATTTGGTTAATTTTAGCGAAGAGCACGAACTAAATTACTGCTTGAGAAGTGCTGGTAAACGCCAAACTCAAGCGAATCGAGATACATTAGTTGACTTGGGCAACCAGGTGAAAGAGGTACTGGACAAACGCGTGTTAACTCAAGGTGAAGTAAGAGGCGCGATCCAAAACCACGGTGATCTGTTCGAGTAATCTATTTTCAAGCATGCGCGGAGTTTAATTACGCCGCGCTTGTCCTATGCCTGCTTACCTTTGGTTGCACGAGATTTAGTCGCGCCACCATTCTTTGAATAACTGCGCTTTTTACGTTTAAACGCAGGACGTTCCACCTTGGGTAGATGACGTAATGAATCAGGGATAGGCCCTGCTTTTACTTGTGCCATCAAGCTATCAACGCGTTGTTCCAGTGCTTGCATGAACGGCTGATATGCTTGATTTCTCTCTGCCATACCTTGTAACTGGTGCTCCCAATGAGCCGTCATATCAGGGTATGTTGAATCTTCTGGCAAGGCATGAATGAGACCTCTTCCCGCAGGAGAACTGAGAATTGACTTACCTTGACGCGTAAGCAGTTGGCGTTTGAACAGCGTGTCCAAAATACCAGCGCGAGTCGCTTCCGTGCCTAGCCCATCAGTGTCACGAAGGATTTTTTTCAGTTCTTTATCCGCAACGTAACGGGCGATCCCGGTCATCGCTTGCAACAGCGATGCTTCGGTAAAATGCTTTGGTGGCTCGGTTTTTCGGTCTTTTATTTCCCCTTCACGACAAGTTAACACGGTGCCTTCGGGTAGCGGTGGCACGGCATCAATACCTTCATCTTCCTTGTCAGTTTTGCCCATTAGCGCTTTCCAACCCGGCGAAACTAACTGACGACCTTTCGCGACAAACGTACCACCAGCGATATCGAAAACCAATTTCGCTTCTGCGTAAACCGCCGCCGGATAGAACTGCATGAGGTACTGGCGCGCAATCAATTGATACACTTTCATCTCATTACCGGAAAGCGCATTCACATTAGCTTGCTTCGGTGTAGGGATAATCGCATGGTGCGCATCCACTTTTTTATCGTTCCAGGCTTTGGACTTTAATGTTAAGTCTGCTCCCTGAACGGCAACTTGCAACTCTTTTGCGTTATTCGCAATAGCAGTTGTCACCGTCCCTGCTTGTGAGTAGTGTTCCATCGGTAAATAGCGACAATCTGAACGCGGGTAAGTGATCAGCTTGTGCTTTTCATACAATGCCTGACAAGTATCTAGTACTTGTTGCGCACTCATACCATAGCGCTTCGCGGCATCGATCTGTAAAGCAGATAACGAATAAGGTAATGGTGCTGATTGCTTGGTTTGCTTTTGTTCCGACTCTGTCACTTTTGCGGGTTGATTTGCAATACGGTTTGCAACATTTTCTACCAACTTACGGTTTAATACTCGACCTTCTTCGTCCTGCCAAGGCTTACATGCCTCACTTGGCTTCCAACGAGCACGAATATCAAAAGTACCATTGGCATCTTGATATGGGATCAGAGCATGTAGGGTAAAATAGTCCTTCGGGACAAAGTTTTCGATTTCTTCATCACGACGCACCACTAAGCCAAGAACTGGCGTTTGCACTCGCCCTACCGAGAGAACACCTTGATACCCTGCTTTTTGACCAAGCAAGGTATAAGCACGAGACATGTTCATACCATACAGCCAATCAGCCCGAGAGCGGGCCAATGCAGAAACTGAAAGTGGGATAAACTCGCGATTACTGCGCATAGAACTGAGTGCGCGTTTCACCGCAGGTAAGTTCAAGTCGGAAATCAGCAAACGCTGTGTGGATTCCTTCTTGGTTTTAGATAACTTGCAATAGTCCAGAACTTCATCAACTAACAGCTGACCCTCTCGATCTGGGTCTCCTGCATGAATGACTTCGTTAGCTTCTTTGAGCAATTTACGAATCACTGTTAATTGCTTACTTGCGCTTTTCCTCGGTCTGAGCTGCCATTGCTGCGGAACAATTGGTAAATCTGCCATATTCCACTTTTTGTAACGCTCATCGTAAGCGTCGGGTTCGACCTGTTCGAGTAAGTGGCCGATACACCAAGTAACGATATCCCCGTTCCCACAGCGGATGAATCCTTGATCTTTCTTTTGAGGGTTTGGCAGTGCAGCGGCAATCGCACGGCCTAAACTTGGTTTTTCAGCAATAAACAGACGAGACATAACGTTTTGGAAATAAATATAATTAGGGCCACATTATCGAATGTAGCCCTAATAAATCAAGAAAAACTGTATAAATAAACAGTCAGTATATTTGAGTTTTCAGTTATAGAAACTCAACAAACTGAGAAAGATCACGCTCAGGAACTTTCATCGGTGTACAACCAGGCGTGCCTAAGTACAAGAAACCAACAATCTCATCGTCACCTTCTAAACCAAATGCTTGATGAACTTCTGGATGGAACATCCACTTACCTGAGCGCCAAAACCCTTGAAAGCCTTGCGCTACGGCTGCCATTTGCATCGCTTGTACAGCACATCCCGCAGATAAGTGTTGCTCTAGTGCTGGTACTTTCTCATGTTCTGTTACTTTAGCAATAACAGTGATCACCATTGGTGCGCGAAATGGGGCATTCTTTACCTTTTCGACCACCGCTTCATCACTATTTTCAGCTTCTGCCGCTTTTACCAAGATATCTGACAGTTTTTTCAAACCATCGCCCTGTGCGATAACGAAACGCCAAGGGGTTAATCCCGCATGGTCAGGCGCACGAAGGCCTGCACGAATGATGTTCTCAAGTGCTTTACCTTCTGGTGCAGGCGCGGATAACTTCGCGATAGATCGGCGATTGAGCAAAAGATCGAGAGCGTCCATGAAAGAATCCTTATTGAATATCGTTGTTATTTTGTTTACGCCACTTTAGCACAATCTGTTCCTACGAATAACAACCGGTTTTCTGTGGGCTTGATAACGTGCTTCACTTAACATCAAACTGGATTTAATGTTAATTTATTCGCGAAATGAATAAGTTGAACATAGGCAGGTTGATGAACAAGGACAAACAAAACAGCATTTACGAAAAGATCGTTAATGACGAAGATGCCCGTGCCTGTAAGGCGATTCCTGAATCAGCTTGTCATCAAGTTCCCGGCAACTTTCTTAAAATCATTCTTGCTCAGTTTTTAACGAAGGTCGGCGATGCGTTAATCAACCCTAAAGTCACGTTGCCGTGGATACTACAAAGTCTCGGGGCACCGGTTTACTTAATTGGTTGGCTGGTTCCTATTCGTGAGTCAGGATCCCTTATCCCACAACTTAGCATCGCGCACTACATCCGACGCATTCCAGTAAGAAAATGGGTCTGGGTAATTGGCAGCATCTTGCAGGCTCTTTCCATATTTGCAATCGGATTGGTCGCATTAACTCTAACAGGAGCAGCTGCGGGTTATGGTGTGATTGCATGTCTTATGATCTTCAGCCTCTCACGCGGTTTAAATTCCGTCGCATCAAAAGATGTATTGGGCAAAACCATCCCTAAAAACCAACGAGGTCAAGTTAACGGCTGGTCTTCAAGCGCTGCTGGCCTGGTTACGCTGCTTTTCGCGAGCCTTCTGGCACTAGCCTGGTTATGGGACGTAGAGCCGACAGAGCGCTTTTACGGTCTGAGTTTAGGCTTAGCGGGCGTCATATGGCTCATCGCGGCATTAGTCTATGCGCGAATTAATGAGTATGCCGGTGAGGTAGACGGTGGTCGAAATGGCGTCCTCGAAGCATTTAAACAACTCGCGTTACTTAAGACAGACGTGACCTTTCGTCGATTCGTTATCACGCGGACACTATTTTTATGTTCTGCGCTGAGTGCACCGTACTACGTTGTGCTGGCACAGCAATCTCTGGGTGGACAGCTCTGGGTGCTAGCTCTCTTTATGTTTGCGAGTGGCTTAGCCTCCTTTGTGTCAGGTCCTTTCTGGGGAAGAATGTCCGATCGCTCTAGCCGCAGTGTGATGGTCATCGGCGCAATGATGAGCGCGCTACTTGGTGTTGTGTTATTTGTTTACGATACATGGGTCACCGCTAGCCAAAGCTTCCTATTCGTGATTCCTCTGCTTTACTTTTGTGTTTGTATTGCCCACGACGGAATACGAGTCGGACGAAAAACCTATTTAGTTGATATCGCAGAAGGTGACAAACGGACGAGCTATGTAGCCGTGAGTAACACAGTGGTTGGAATAATGCTGCTTCTAATGAGCTCTCTTGGTGTTATGTCGAACTTCTTGAGCCTTTCAGCTGTGGTGTTAGTGTTCTCTTTTATTACTTTTGCTGGCGTGGTAATGGCCAAACAACTGCCAGATATCCGTGACTAGTTCTATACAAAAAAGCTGCGCTCAAAGCGCAGCTTTTATGGTAAACACACATTAAAAGGCTAGAGTTTTACCGCCAATTTAACACCTTGACGAATCGCACGCACAGCATCAAGTTCACCCGCATGGTCAGCTCCGCCAATGATATGAATCTTCTCTCCAAGTTCAGACCATTTATCTTCAAACGGACGTACAGACTCTTGTCCAGCACAAATGATCACTTTGTCTGCATTAAGTACCTGCGCGCTTCCGTCTACATGAATGTGCAAACCTTGATCATCAATTTTATCGTAAGACACGCCGCCGACTAAATGTACGCCCCGTTTTTCAAGGGTACGTTTATGGATCCAACCTGTCGTTTTACCCGGACCTTTACCTACACGACCTTTACGACGCTGAAGTACCCAGACTTCTTTATCGCTGACCGCATCAGGGTAAGGATATAAACCACCCGGCTGAGACATCTCCTTGTCGATTCCCCATTCATGCAACCAGTCATCTAACGTTTGTCCAACTGGCTCTGTGAGCATGGTCGCGACATCTACGCCAATGCCACCAGCACCAACGATAGCCACTTTCTCACCGACTGGCGTTTTGTCTCGAATGAGAGTTTGATAGTCGACGACTTTCTCTGGGTTATCAATTCCATCAATATTGACTTTACGTGGCTCAACACCCGATGCCATCACTATCTCATCATATTCTGTGAGTAAGTCATAGTTCGCTTCCGTCGATAAGTGCAGATTCACGCCTGTTTCATCAATACGGTTAGCGAAATATCGTATCGTCTCTCGAAACTCTTCCTTACCAGGGATCTGCATCGCAAGACGGAACTGACCACCGATGCGGTCGTTCTTTTCGAACAAATCAACCTTATGGCCACGTTCAGCCAGTGTGGTCGCACAAGCCAAGCCCGCAGGTCCAGCACCAACAACTGCAATGTTTTTCTTTTTAAAGGCTGGTTCAACAACAATTTCGGTTTCATAGCACGCTAGAGGGTTCACTAAGCAACTGGCGCGCTTACCTTTAAACACGTTATCTAGACACGCCTGATTACAACCAATACACGTATTAATAAGCTGCGCTTTTTCCTGTTCGGCTTTAGCAACAAAGTAAGGATCGGCCAAGAATGGGCGCGCCATCGAAACCATGTCGGCATGACCTGAAGATAAAATACGTTCTGCTTCATCTGGCGTATTTATACGGTTGCAAGTGATAATAGGAACCGAAACGTGAGGTTTAACTTTTTCCGTAACCCATGTAAACGCACCACGTGGTACTTGAGTCGCAATGGTCGGAATTCGAGCCTCATGCCAACCGATACCCGTATTAATAATCGTGACGCCAGCCTCTTCAAGTGCTTTCGCCAATTCGATAACGTCTTCAAAAGTGCTGCCCTGCTCGACAAGATCCAGCATAGAAAGACGGAAGATGATGATGAACTTGTCACCCACCGCCTTGCGTACCGCTTTAACAATTTCTAGCGGAAAACGCATACGTTTTTTATAGCTGCCACCCCATTCGTCGTAACGCATATTAGTACGTTTACATAAGAATTGGTTTATCAAGTAACCTTCCGAGCCCATTAACTCGACGCCATCATAACCAGCAAGCTGTGCTAACTCCGCACTATTAGCAAACGCGTCGATGGTTTTCTTTATCTGGCGGTCGCTCATTTCACTCGGAGCAAACTTTGCAATCGGCGCTTTAATGCCAGATGCACTTTGCGAGAATGGATGCATTGCATAACGCCCAGCATGGAGAATTTGCAACGCAATTTTACCACCGTGCTTGTGCACCGCTTCTGTCACAACTTTATGGGCTTTAGCATGTTTTGGCTTGCTGAATTCAGCACTCAACGGGTGTAAACGACCACGTAAGTTAGGAGAAAAACCTCCGGTTACAATCAGTCCGACACCGCCTTTCGCGCGTTCTTCATAAAAAGCAGCGAGCTTCTGTAATCCTTCTTTGTGCTCTTCTAAGCCCGTGTGCATTGATCCCATCAGAACTCGGTTTCGTAATTGTGTGAAACCGAGGTCCAGTGGCTTTAATAGGTTTGGGTACATGGCAGACATCACTTAACATCCATTGTTATTATCATGGTCTGACCAGATTAAGCCTGCTCAACCAAAAAATCAAACAAGCGTTTACATTTTTGTAACACCGATCAATCTCGTGTGAAAATATGCCAATTGTAGAGTGGTCGTGATAAGCTAAAAAAATGTTATCTTTTGAGATCTTAGAGATAAGAACCCATACTTTGTTAGACTCGGCGTAACTATCTCGTTATGGAGACAAGATGAAAAAACTCTTCAAATTTATTGGTTTGATATTTAAAGGGATATGGAAAAGTATCACTTTCATCAGACTCGCACTGGCAAACCTAATTTTCTTGCTGATGATTGCCGTTTTCTACTTTGCCTTTACTTATACCGGAGACGGTCAACCTGTCGTCGAAAAAGAATCGGCATTGGTGATGAACCTTTCAGGCCCAATTGTCGAACAAAGACGTTATGTAAACCCAATGGACTCTTTTGCTGGTTCCCTTTTGGGTAATGAGCTACCGAAAGAAAACGTCCTTTTCGATATCGTTGATACTATTCGCTACGCGAAAGACGATCCTAAAGTGTCTGGATTAGTGCTAGCACTGCGAGACATGCCAGAAACAAATCTCACGAAACTACGTTACATCGCGAAAGCGTTGAACGAATTTAAAGCGTCAGGCAAACCCGTTTACGCCGTAGGTGATTTCTACAACCAAAGCCAATATTACTTGGCAAGTTACGCTGACAAAGTTTATCTGGCACCTGATGGTGGTGTATTGATTAAAGGTTACAGCGCTTACTCAATGTACTACAAAACGTTACTTGAAAAGCTTGACGTTTCTACTCATGTTTTTCGCGTAGGTACTTATAAATCCGCTATCGAACCGTTTATTCGTGATGACATGTCCGATGCGGCGAAAGAGTCAGCAACACGCTGGGTTACTCAATTGTGGAGTGCTTTTGTTGATGACGTAACAACAAACCGAAACATTGATGCGAAAGTGCTTAATCCAACCATGGATGAACTGATTAACGAGATGAAGTCTGTAAATGGCGATATTGCTCAGCTCGCAGTCAAATTGGGGCTAGTGGATGAACTTGCTACACGCCAAGACATTCGCACTCTATTCGCAAAACAGTTTGGTAGCGACGGCAAAGACAGCTACAACGCGATTGGTTACTACGACTACCTTGCAACGATTCGTCCCGATTACACACTACCTCAGCACGACATCGCCGTTGTTCTAGCAAGTGGCGCGATTATGGACGGTCAACAACCTCGCGGAACTGTTGGTGGTGACACAGTCGCAAGCTTGCTGCGTCAAGCACGCAATGATGAAAAAGTGAAAGCGGTCGTATTACGAGTAGATAGTCCAGGAGGCAGTGCCTTTGCTTCTGAAGTGATTCGTAACGAAGTAGAAGCTCTGAAGCAAGCAGGTAAGCCGGTTGTTGTATCCATGTCGAGTTTGGCCGCTTCTGGTGGTTATTGGATTTCAATGAGCGCAGACAAAATCGTTGCTCAGCCAACAACCCTGACGGGCTCCATTGGTATATTTAGTGTCATCACCACGTTTGAAAAAGGCTTTAGCAAGTTAGGTATTAATACTGATGGCGTTGGCACATCGCCGTTCTCAGGTGACGGTATTACCACTGGCCTTTCTGAGGGCGCGTCTCAAGTGTTCCAATTAGGTATCGAGCACGGTTACAAGCGCTTTATTTCTCTAGTTGGCGAGAATCGCGATATGTCTCTAGAGGAAGTTGACAAAGTTGCTCAAGGTCGAGTTTGGACTGGCCAAGATGCACTATCCTTTGGTCTTGTCGATCAAATGGGTGACTTTGATGATGCTGTAGAGCTAGCGGCGAAACTAGCGAACGTAACCGATTACGGCATTTACTGGGTAGAAGAGCCTCTTTCACCTACTGAACTATTTCTGCAAGAGTTTATGAAACAGGTGAAAGTCTCTCTAGGTATTGATGCAACAAGCTTGCTACCAAAAAGTCTTCAACCCGTAGCTCAACAATTCGAACAAGACGCAAGCTTGCTCCAAAGCTTCAACGATCCTAAAGGTCAATACGCATTTTGTTTGAACTGCCAAGTGCAGTAGTTTTTCCATCAATATTACAAAGGGCACTTCTACTTGAAGTGCCCTTTTTATTAGGCTTTGCATCTCCTCAGATGACTTTCTGATGCTGTGCGTATAGCCTCGCATCTCAAGGTTATTTAGGTATATAATCCCCGCCTCTGTTCCCCTACACGAAAGAAAAAACGATGACTAGAAAACACATCTACATCGCTTACACCGGTGGTACCATCGGAATGCAAAAATCCGACCACGGCTATGTGCCTGTTGCTGGCTTTATGGAAAAGCAATTAGCAAGCATGCCCGAATTCCATCGTCCTGAAATGCCGGATTACACCATCCACGAATACGACCCTCTGATTGACTCATCAGATATGACACCTGCTGACTGGCAGCAGATTGCGAATGATATTCGTGACAACTATGACAAATACGATGGTTTCGTTATCCTACATGGTACTGACACCATGGCGTACACTGCGTCCGCATTGTCTTTCATGCTTGAAAACCTTGGTAAGCCAGTGATTGTAACGGGTTCACAAATCCCTCTCGCAGAGCTGCGTTCTGACGGCCAAGCAAACCTATTAAACGCGCTACATATTGCGGCAAACTACCCGATCAACGAAGTAACTTTGTTCTTCAATAATCAATTGATGCGTGGTAACCGCAGCACAAAATCTCATGCAGACGGTTTTAATGCCTTTACTTCACCAAACCTTCCTCCACTATTGGAAGCTGGGATCAATATTCAAGTTAGCAACAGCGTAACCGTTGGTGCACAACCAGAAGGTGAGTTTAAGGTTCACAACATCACGCCACAACCAATCGGTGTGATCACCATGTACCCTGGTATTTCACACGAAGTTATCCGCAACACGCTTCGTCAGCCCGTGAATGCGATGATTCTTCTGACTTTTGGTGTCGGTAATGCTCCTCAAAACCCTGAGCTGCTTGGTCACCTGAAAGAAGCCTCTGAGCGCGGCGTTATTGTCGTAAACCTAACTCAGTGTTTGGCAGGTAAAGTGAATATGGGCGGATATGCCACAGGTTGTGCGCTCGCAGACTCTGGTGTTATCAGTGGCTTTGACATGACGCCCGAAGCGGCGCTGGCAAAACTACACTACCTTCTAAGCCAAAACCTTTCTTACGAAGAAGTAAAAGAGAGAATGCAACAAGTACTGCGTGGTGAAATGAGCCTGTAAGTTCAAGCTTTCTACGATCTAAAAAGCCCAATACAATTTGGGCTTTTTTCTTTCAAAATCAAAATAATAAAATTTTGAGAAATAAGGCGTAAGGATTAATCAATGTTCGGATTCACACGAACAATATCGCTCTCTTCTCCGCTGAATTGTTTTTTAAGCTCTTGTTTTGATTTAAAACTGATTTCACCACCGGCTGCAACCGTCATATGCTGCGCATCAGTATTATGTTTTGATTGATACAACATCACAGCTTGCATACACGAATCTCGCTGCTCTTTAGAAAGTGTTGTACCCTCAGGCCATCTTCCCGTTTCTACTGCATAGACTAAGCGATCATAAACTTCTGGAGTCATCGCTTGTAATAGTTGTTCTGCGTCCATAGTGTACCTTCTTATTACATTCTATTTACAGAACATAACGGGTTAAGAAACTGAGTCAAGAATACGAAAATGAATTGGTGTAACGGATCACAAGCAAAGCCATGAAAAGAACAAACTGGTTACTTCTCAGCCTCGCATGTTTTGCGCTATCGGGCTGTTTTGAAGGTAACGTGACAACCGAAGAGTTGTGCCAAAAAACACCAGAGCTGCGTTGCGAGCAGCTCAATATGGATGACGGCCAATGTCGAATTCCAAGAACAAATTTGGTTTGGCATCGGTTTGAGCAATTGAAAAACCCATCAGAGGCCAACCAAATCATCGAATACGGTCTGGTCGCTGAATATAGGAAATGCTTAGAACTCGCCTCCCAGATCACCCCTATTGATCAAAGTGCTCTCAAAAGACAACGCTTTAATGCATTGGTACACAGTATTGATGAGCTAGAGCGCATCGTAAACGAGTTAAAAGGCTCAGAAGACCCGGCTACTTTGTATTTCTTATGGTCTCAAACGGGAGATACTCAAGCTCGGCGCGCATTTTTACAAATGGAAGGGTCTCCCCAATTAAATAATGCTGAGATGCAATATGCATTAGCCACTTTTTATACCAACCGAGATACCAAGAAAACCCTGGAGCTTCTTAATAACGCGTTGTCTTTATCTGATGAAGACAACATCAATCCGGTCATTCTCAAGTCAATGGCAAGTATTCATCAGGGGCTTGGAGACAAAGAGCAAGCGTATCTATGGGCAATGGTCGCGAAGAGATTCGACGTACCGCTTGCTGATGAAAAGCAGCTCCAACGTATGTTCAATTTCAGTCATCCAGAGCGATATAAGCAGTTGGATGAATTAGCCGAATCGGTGGCGAAAGCCATAGAGAAAGGTATCTATTCCCCAGCAATGATACCCAGTGAGATATAAACGAAAAACTCCCGCAATGAGCGGGAGTTTTTATTTAAGTCGAGCGACACTCAGATCACTGTTGAGCATGAATCATCCTGAAAGGATAAAACAATCTCGAGCACAATTTTGTCGTTATTATTCTGATTTGTTGAAAATTAACGACACAGAATTAACACAAAAACGCTCTCCTGTGGTCTGTGGGCCATCTTCAAAAACGTGCCCTAGATGGCTATCACACGTTGCACAACGAATCTCTGTACGTACCATTCCGTGACTTAGATCTTCTAAATAACGCACCGCTTGATCGTTGATAGGCGCATCAAAACTTGGCCATCCGCAGCCAGAGTCATACTTGTTATCAGAGACAAAGAGAGGGGCATTACAACAAGTACAAGCATAAACACCAGTTTCCTTATTATGCAGTAGCTTACCGCTGAAAGGAGGCTCTGTACCTTGCTCTCGGCAAACACGGAACTCTTCATCAGACAGTTGCTCACGCCACTGTTCATCTGACTTCGTCACTTTTTTCCCGCTTTGTTCCACGACTTTCGGCTCCTTATTTACTGTTCTTGGTATTGACTTTTTTAGCAAAAAACTTGCTTCTCTTAACAGTTGTAGCACATACTTTCTCACCAGGACACCATGCGTAATTAATTTGATAAGAGCACTTATCTCACCAGTTATATTACGCCAACTGGGCTACAGAAGAATCAGTTAAAAGTTTAAAAAACGTACATTTGCAAAGAATTGTTAAAAAAAGCGTCGCTTTTTTTTGACTTTAAACAAGTTAAGTCCGATTATCACTTGCAGATGTTTACTGGATTCTGTAATTTTACTACCAGTTATCTTTAATCAGAAATTAAGTTGTGGAGCAACTATAATGACTATCAAAGTAGGTATTAACGGTTTTGGCCGTATCGGTCGTTTCGTATTCCGTGCAGCGCAAGAGCGCAACGACATCGAAGTAGTAGGTATTAACGACCTTATCGATGTAGATTACATGGCATACATGCTTAAGTATGACTCAACTCACGGCCGTTTCAACGGTACTGTTGAAGTTGAAGGCGGTAACCTAATCGTTAACGGTAAAACTGTACGTGTTACTGCAGAGCGCAACCCTGAAGACCTAAAATGGGACGAAATCGGTGTTGACGTTGTAGCTGAAGCAACTGGTCTTTTCCTAACTGACGAGACTGCACGTAAGCACATCACTGCTGGCGCGAAAAAAGTTGTACTAACTGGTCCTTCTAAAGACGCTACTCCAATGTTCGTTAACGGCGTAAACTTCGACACTTACGCTGGTCAAGACATCGTTTCTAACGCTTCTTGTACTACTAACTGTCTAGCGCCTATCGCTAAAGTTCTTAACGACAAGTTCGGTATCGAATCTGGTCTTATGACTACAGTTCACGCAACTACAGCAACTCAAAAAACTGTAGATGGTCCTTCTGCTAAAGACTGGCGCGGTGGTCGTGGTGCTTCTCAAAACATCATCCCATCTTCAACTGGTGCTGCTAAAGCTGTAGGCGTTGTACTTCCAGAAGTAAACGGCAAACTAACTGGTATGGCTTTCCGCGTACCAACTGCTAACGTTTCTGTAGTTGACCTAACTGTTAACCTAGTTAACGGTGCTTCTTACGAAGACATCTGTAAAGCGATGAAAGAAGCTTCTGAAGGCGAACTAAAAGGCGTTCTAGGCTACACTGAAGATGCAGTTGTATCTCAAGACTTCATCGGCGAAGTTTGCACTTCAGTATTCGATGCTAAAGCTGGTATCGCGCTAACTGACAAATTCGTTAAAGTTGTATCTTGGTACGACAACGAAATCGGTTACTCAAACAAAGTTCTAGACCTAATCGCTCACATCTCTAAGTAATTAGAAAATTAGCAATTAGCGAATAACTTCGTTAAAGAAAAGGCGGCTCTAGAGTCGCCTTTTTTGTATCTGGAATTTGAGAGAATGCAGGCTCGATGTTGCATTTAATGTGCGAAGCGCGTCTAAAAGCTCTCCCCCAGCGATAGGAAACTACACATGGATTTAAAAACTCTCCCAGCCCTAACGGTGCTATCTGATAACGTCACTATCGTTGAAGTTGATCAGATAAAAATCGTCCGCGTGATTCATGACAAAGCAACGGCAGGCATCTCGCTACACGGTGGTCATGTCGTGTCGTTCACGCCTGAAGGTCAAGAAGATCTGATCTGGATGAGCGAAAAAGCTGTCTTCGATGGTAAAGCTGCTCTTCGCGGTGGTATTCCGGTTTGTTGGCCTTGGTTTGGGCGTATTGCTGCTCCAGCTCACGGCTTTGCCCGCACCGCAGAATGGGAGTTGGTTGAACATCGTGAGAACCATAACGGTGTGATTGTTGAACTTGCTCTGTTTCCGACAGAAGAAATCCACGATATTTGGCCCCATATGTTTGACGCTCGTTTGGTGATTGAAGTGGGCGATGAGCTAAAAGTGACGCTCAAAGTCATGAACATTGATGACGAGGCTTGGACCTTCTCTGGCGCATTACATACTTACCTAAACGTTGGAGACATTAAGCAAGCACAAACGACAGGCATGGGTGCCGAGTACATTGATAGCTTGAAAGCTGATGCGGTATGCCAAGGTGGTAATGTTCTACAACTAACTGACACCATTGATCGCGTTTACACGCAACCAGAAGCGAAAATTTTGGTAAAAGACCCGGTATTGGATCGTACGCTAAGCGTACACAACCAAGGCCACAACTCAGCAGTATTATGGAACCCTTGGGCAGAAGGTGCGCAAAGCATGGGTGACATGGCTGACGATGGTTATCAAACCATGTTGTGTGTGGAGTCTACTGTTCATGCACCAAGTATTGAGCAAGGTCAAACCCTCCAACCAGGTGAGACACATGAACTTGTCACTGTCATTTCAGCGCAGTAAGAATCACCATATAAAGGCCGGGATACCCGGCTTTTTTTGTAATAAAAGCTCTGCTTAGATGGTCCTATCTTTACTAACTTATTGGTTACTGGTCACTTTTGACGGTTTCATTAATAAATATCAAAAAAATTGATCATATAAACCGATAGCATACCGATACAAAACTCATAAATAATAAAAATATCAGGAATTAGTCTATGTTAGAGAGATACCGAAATCAAAGTGTCGGATTCCAGTTGAAACTGGTGATCACTTTGTGTCTATTCATTGCTTTCAGCAGTATTGCAGCGCTTGTTTACCGCAACGCTTCCGATGTTCTATTGGAAAGCACACTGAAAGAACACCAATCTAAAGTAGAATCAATGGCAAAAACCATTGCTGGCCAATTCGATGCTTACCTGCACACCGCTAAAGTCCTCGAATCTACTTTTCGCAATGGCTACCTTGCCGGTGTCTATGTCGAAAATTACACGGTTGACTTCATGGGACATGAAGTACCAAACATCACTCAATACAGTGAAAGCTTAATTAATGACACCAAGTTGGTCGACAGTTTCACACGTGATACCGGCGCTATAGCAACGCTATTCGCACCATTGGGTGACGACTTTATTCGGGTGTCCACCTCCCTAAAAGATCCACAAGGTCAGCGAGCGGTCGGAACCACGCTAGGCATCAACCATCCTGGTTATCAGCAACTTAAAGCAGGACAACCGTATTACGCTCAAATTAAATTGTATGGCGAGCGCTACATTACCTACTATGCCCCAATCAAAGATGCGACAGGAAAGGTAGCAGGCCTATCGTTTATTGGCTTACCAGTAGACCAAGCGACACAAACCTTATTCGATGCACTCGAAGAGATAAAATGGGGCGACACTGGTTACACCATTATCGTTGATAACGACGAAAACAATCTTGGTAAATACCTACTTCATCCAGCAAAAAGCGGCTCAGATTCGTCAATACTAGAAGTCGCCGACTACAATGGTCACAAGCCTTTTGGCCAGATTTTCGAACAATCTAGTGGATTAATTCGCTACCCTTTCGAGTACCAAGGTAACGTAGGCGAAAAGTATCTTGTCTACACAGAGGTTCCAGGTTGGAACTGGAAACTGCTAGGCGGTACGTTTATCAAAGAAGTTACAAAAGGTAGCGACACGCTTCTCACACTCATTGCCATCATTTCTTCGGTAGCGGCAATCATTACTTTTGTTGTACTGACACTTTTCTTGAATCGCAGCTTACAACCTCTCACGACTCTAAACTCATACATGACTCGCTTAGCCGGCGGCGAAGTCAGCTTGAGCATCCCAGCGTCTCGTAAAGCATCAAAGAATGAAATTACGAACCTGAGCTCGGGTGTCGCCAGTATGGCAAGTCAGCTCAATGAACTTGTCGGTAAGATCCGTTCAACAAGCGACTTAGTGGAGAGCAACTCCACCAGCGTTGCCAACGATGCACATAGCAATTTGACCCAAGCCGACCGACAACAACAAGAAGTCGAGCAAGTTGTGACAGCGATTGAAGAAATGGCCTCTTCCGCTCAATCTGTCGCACAACAAGTCGAAAGCATTGCGGAAAACGTACGCTCAGCAAATACCGATAGCCAGTCTGGTCTCGCGATTGTTGAAGGCGTATGTATCGACGTTGCTCAACTTAACGATCAATTGGATCAATCAGCAACGGCTATCGAGCCAGTAAATCGCGATAGCGAGAGTATTCAAACCGTCACTAAAATGATTGATGAAATTGCTGAGCAAACCAATTTACTTGCCTTGAATGCCGCCATTGAAGCAGCACGAGCAGGTGAACAAGGTCGTGGCTTCGCAGTTGTAGCAGATGAAGTGCGCACACTTGCGCACCGAACCCAAAGCTCAGTTCAGGATGTCGTGGAAATTATCGAGAAACTAAAAGGGTCGACTCATAATGCAGTTAATATGATGACAGACAGCCAACGCAGTGCAAACCAGGTCTTGGACAAAGCACAAGACGCGGGCACAGCATTAGAAGCCATCGCAGTACAAGTGCAGTCGATAGCCTCTCAAGCCGACGCCATTGCAGCGACTTCAGAAGAACAAGCTCAAGTTTCACAAGAAATTGCAGCAAATGCCCATTCTATCAGTGAACTTAACCGAGAAAGCCGCAACACGAGCGCAAAAACCTCGCAAAGTGCCATTGAACTTCAACAACAAGCACGAAACTTGAAAGAGCAAGTCGACTTCTTCCACTAATACTTAATAAGAGCCGACCCAGTCGGCTCTTTTTGTTTCACTTGAGACCATGCTTTTTGATAGAATTTGCCGCCCTACTTTCTGTTCGAGATCGTCATGAACTATCAATGCCCTCTATGCCACCAAACTCTAGCGTTAAATGAAAAAACGTTTAAGTGCGAAAACAATCATCAGTTTGACTTAGCAAAAGAAGGCTACGTTAACTTGATGCCAGCGCACCACAAACGTTCTAAAGATCCTGGTGACAACAAAGAGATGATGCAAGCTCGTCGTCGATTCCTTGAAGGAGATTACTACAACCCAATGCGCCAAGAAGTGGCGCAGCTGTGTGCAACATACACTGAGGGGAGCACCCATCAATTATTAGATATTGGTTGTGGTGAAGGTTACTACACAGATCAAGTACAAAAGACGATAGAAACACAAGCGAACCATGCCACGATTTATGGCTTAGACATTTCCAAAGTTGCCATTCGTTACGCGGCGAAGCGTTACACGCACTGCAATTTTAGTGTGGCTTCTAGTCACCGACTTCCCTTCGCAAATGAATCCTTAGATGCCATTTTGCGCATTTATGCCCCTTGTAAAGCTGAGGAGCTGCAGCGCGTTGTAAAAAACGACGGCGTTGTTGTCACGGTTACTCCTGCTAGTCGCCACTTATACCAACTGCGTGAGCGTATTTATCAAGAAGTTCGTCTTCACAATGAAGAACCAGAACATATTGAAGGGTTTGAATTAGAGCACCAGCAGCATCTTAACTATGTTATGGACTTGAAAAACGGAGCCGCAATCGATTTATTGCAAATGACGCCATTCGCATGGAAAGCAACCGATGCTCTTCGTGAAGAGTTGAAATCCGCTACACTTTTCCAATGTGAGGCTGATTTTATGTTGCGTGTATATCGCAAAAAAACACTCAATTAATAAGTCAAAAAAAACAACAAACGCAAATAGTTATCATTTATATTGATTCATTGCTCAGCCTCCATTAATATCATCCGGACATTTTTGGAGGCTTTTCAATGCGCTTTTCTACTTTGAGCTTGCTCTTTGCAGGCTTACTTACTGGTTGCTCTTCATATACGCACACCAACTCTCACGCAACCTCAGCGGAAGTCACTAGTTTTTACGACTACCAACTATACACCCCTTCTGGCGAGCACATCGCTCTAAGCAAACTGCCAATTGAGCTGCAACAAGCAGATGTCATTCTTATTGGTGAATGGCACACACACGCCGGCATTCATCGCTTTCAAACCGATATGCTCAAACAACTTACGTCCTACGACCGCTCACTCGCGTTATCTATGGAACAATTTACCCGCGACAAACAACCTGTTGTTGACGCTTACCTACGTGGGGAGATCGGCGAACAGTACTTAATGAAACAAGCCAACGCTTGGCCCAATTATGAAAGCGACTATCGCCCTCTCGTGGAGTTTGCTAAGCAGAAAAATCTCCCGGTCATTGCAGCAAATGCACCAAAGAGCATTGTCCGATGCATTGGTCGACAAGGGCTAGATTACATTAACAAGCTCGATGATGATCAGCGGATGTTCATTGCACAAGCCATCAACACTGGTAGTAGTCCGTACAAAGAAAAGTTCATGGCATCCATGCATCACGGTAAGCCAGAGCAGACGGAAAAACAGTTTGCAGCTCAAGTTACTTGGGATGAAACTATGGCGGAATCTATCGTTAGCTATCTAGACGACAACCCAGGCGCTCAGATTGTCCATGTTGCGGGCAAGTTTCACACCGAGCAAGGGTTGGGTACGGCAGCATCAATCTTAAGCCGCAACCCGAGCTTAAAAGTGGTTGTAATTAGCCCAACAGATAACGTGCTTTCTGATAATACAGACTATCAGTTAGAGGTTCTCGCACCACCAGTACGGTATGTACAAGATGCTCACCGCATGGCGGCATATCAACATCTAACTAAACGCAATAACGATCTTCAATGTAAGTAGCTGGTCTTCAATTTAAGTTACTACCTTGTCGTTGCGTTGCATCATCACACCGCTCCGAGTTCATAGAGTGACAACGGTCTGCTTCCTGCTGGTCTATTTTTTGCTAATGATCACCAATAGAAACTAGAAGCGGCAAAAGCAGACCTGTTTTTATCCAAATAGCTTCAGAAATAAACTTTGCCGCCGATAAAAATATAACTGCTTTTTACCCGCACTCAGTGACCGAGTGTCGATGTTCCAAGGAGTATTCGATGAATCCAGTAGGAAGCACTTCTGTTAATAGCTATGCCAAACAATCTGTCGCCTCTAAACAAGCAAGTATTGCACAAGAAGAAACTAGTGCTTCGCCGCTGAAAGTCGAACACAATAAGGTGACGCTTTCGACCGAAGGCAAAGCGCTACTTGCCGCTCTGCAACAAATCGAGCACGACAGCAAAAAAATAGAAGCAGAAGATAAATCTGTTGGTGAAAAGGTCGAATCTTTCACACATGGTGCGCTTGGCATGGATCACCCCGATAAAATCGAGAAAGAAGAGGATGGCTCATATTCTGCGGGTCAATACCTTTCTGCGGCACTTACCGTTGGTGGCATCATACTGGCATTAGTCTGATAACCAGTCTGATAATCGTCACGACAACAAATCCTATTTGAACCAAACACTTACTGCAGCCCATAATTTAATAAGCCAAAGAACGATATGATGCAAACGTAAGTGAATTCGACCGCTCTTGTGGCCCGATAATACATGCTCGTTTATTGCTCCATAAACTAGGTTTCTTGTGAAGGCACTGAATGGATAACTTTAGTCCATGCTTTCAACTCCTAAGCGTAATCCAAGCCCACGTTTGTGGGCTTTCTTCTTTCCAAACTAACGAACGTTAGAGAGCGACTCATTTTTTCTGCAAAACCAAACAAAAACGACAATTTGGTTAAACTTTTATTACCGACACAAAACCTTCATAAATCATTGCTTTAATGCCTGCGCTTTCAATAAACAAGGAAAATATAATGAAGCGCTTAGTATCTCCAATCGTTACGGCAGTGGCTGCATCTACCCTCTCTTTCAACGCACTCTCAGCTGAAATCAAAAACGTCATTTTGATGATCGGCGACGGCATGGGTCCCCAACAAGTTGGTTTACTCGAGACCTACGCAAAACACGCACCTAACTCGGTTTACAAAGGCGAAAGCACAGCGTTATACAAACTCGCTCAAGAAGGTGTGATTGGATCATCACTGACCAATCCAGAAGACGCAATTGTCGTCGACTCTGCGTGCTCAGCTACGATGCTAGCGACAGGAATCCCTACCGCTTCTGAAGTCATTGGCATTGATAGCCAAGGCAACCATGTCGAAACTATTTTGGAAAAAGCCAAAAGTAAAGGTAAAGCAACTGGGCTCGTCTCTGATACGCGCATGACCCACGCAACGCCAGCAGCATTTGCCGCTCATCAACCACATCGTTCACTAGAAAACAGTATTGCGGCGGATATGCTCGAAACTGGCGTAGACGTGATGATGTCTGGGGGACTTCGTCATTGGATTCCAAAGTCGACAAACGACAAGGGAGAGACATACGAGCAACTTGAAAAGCTCACTCAAGGTAATGTCTACCTAAAATCGAAACGCAAAGACGAACGCAACTTGCTTGCCGAAGCGCAAGACCAAGGTTACAACCTGGCTTTCAGCCGCGATATGCTCACACAAGCTAAAGGTGACAAATTACTTGGACTTTTTGCTTACTCGGGCATGAACGATGGTATTGCCTACAGTCAAAGCAAAAACGATCCAAAACGCACGCAGCCATCGCTGAAAGAAATGACCACCAAAGCAATCGACATTCTTTCAAAAGACAAAGACGGTTTTTTCTTGATGGTTGAAGGCGGCCAAATTGACTGGGCTGGCCACAGTAACGATGCAGGTACAATGCTGCATGAAATGCTTAAATTCGATGAAGCGGTAAACTCAGTTTATGAGTGGGCAAAAGGCCGTGATGACACCCTGATCATTGTTACTGCTGACCACGAAACCGGCTCTTTTGGCTTTAGCTACTCATCAGCAAACTTGCCTAAACCACAAAAACGCGACGGCGAAGCATTCAAAAATCAGGATTACGCGCCAAACTTCAACTTTGGTCAGTTCGAGATCCTCGATGGTTTATACAACCAAAAGAAAAGTTACTACGGCATGATCAGTGAATTCCAAGCGCTTGATAAGAAAGAGCAAACTCCAGAGAAGTTTGCGGAAGTCGTGAACGCAAATAGCGATTTTTCGATTACGCCTGAGCAAGCAGAACGCGTATTAGCAAGTAAACCAAATCCATACCGACTCGCTGGACACAAATACTTAAGCGAAGAGAACGTTCCGACAATCAATGACTTTGATGCTTTCTTTCCTTACAACGACCGTGGCAACTTGCTAGCGCGTGAGCATGCAACAAAGCAAAACACAGTATGGGGGACGGGTACTCATACGCATACTCCTGTCAACGTATTTGCTTGGGGACCTGCAGAAACTATCCTTCCGGTATCAAAAATCATGCACCACTCGCAACTAGGCGAGTACTTGAAGCAACAAATTAAATAATCAACTTGCACTTACTTCACAACTCGTGATGTTTCAACGCTCTCGCAAGGGAGCGTTTTTTTATGCATGAAAACAGTTGACGTTTTAAATCGTACACCACAATAATTATGGGTCTTTAATTATATGAATAAAGAAAATGTGCGAAATCTTTGCTAAGCAACCCCAAGACAACTATCAGTTCATCACCCGCTCTATCCGTATTGATGGTCACGCGACCAGTGTAAAACTTGAAGCGAGCTTTTGGACAATTCTTGAGGAAATCGCTAGTGCTCAAAACATGACGGTTCCTAAATTCATAAGCACTGTTTATCAAGAAGCACTCGAATACAATGGTAAAGTGAACAACTTTGCCTCCTTACTTCGATGCGCTTGCCTCACTTACGCCCGCCAACCTCAAGAGACCACTCGTCAAGCACTTGCGCAACTTAACAGTTAATAGCAACCAACCGAGCAATAACCATCCTAGGCTATGCATCCGTATTATAAACCCTTGAGCATCTTCTAATTTGTCGTACTAGAGTACTACCCAGACTCCTTTTGAAATCGCTAACCTGTGCGGACTATCAAGGAGTACCTATGACAAAAATGATTCACACCATGATCCGAGTAAGTGATCTGGACCGCTCTCTACAATTTTACTGTGACGTACTTGAACTAGAAGTCGCTGATCAATACATCTTTGATGGCTTTTCTCTAACCTATCTAGCCAACCAAGAAACTGGCTTTGAATTGGAACTGACGCACAATCACGACCAAAGTGAGCCCTACACTCACGGCTCAGGTTACGGCCACCTTGCCGTCAGCGTGGAGGACATTGAACAAGCCCACAAACGCATTAAATCTCTCGGCATTGAAACTGGTGACATCAAAGCCTTTGACCATCAACAAAAGCATTTAGCAACGTTCTTTTTTGTAACCGACCCTGATGGTTACAAAATTGAGTTCCTGCAACGCCAAGGGCGTTACCTATAACAAAAAGAGTAAACATTATGATTCACTTGACGGCTACCTTTCATGCACAACTGGGAAAAGAACAAGAGTTGAAAGAGGTACTTACCCGAGCGCTTGAACCTACTCGCAATGAAGAAGGTTGCGTTCGTTATCAATTGTTCCAAGATAAAGACAATACATGCCACTTCGTTTTTCAGGAGCAATTTAAAAACCAACAAGCATTTGAGCTTCATGGTAAAACAGAACACTTTGCTCTTTTGATTAGCCAGATCGACAACTTGTTAGAATGCGAGCCGAAACTGGTGTTCTTCGACGAACTGTAACTATAGCGCTAACCGAAGATCAAAAAAGGCACTCTATCTAGAGTGCCTTTCACTAGTTGGGACCTGTGATTAAGCGTCTTGCTTCTCCACCATATGCAAATGCACATCTTGTTGTGGGAAAGGAATCGAAATACCTTCTCGGTCGAAGCGTAGTTTCACCTCTTTTGTCACATCCCAGTATACATCCCAGTAATCATCCGTTTTTACCCAAGGACGCACAATAAAATCTACAGAAGACGTATTTAATGTATGAACTTTGATCATTGGCTCTGGAGTGCGAAGTACCGAAGGGTGAGAGGTAATGATATCAGACAATACTGACTCCGCTTTTAAGAGGTCATCCGCATAGCCAATGCCAAACACCATATCCACGCGGCGAATGCGTTCATGCGTGACGTTCTTAATAACATCTCCCCAGATTTTGCTGTTAGGCACAATAATAATTTGGTTATCAAACGTACGGATTGTGGTGTTCACCAAACTCATATGGCTTACCTTGCCATCCACACCGCCAGCATACACAAAATCACCAACATCAAATGGGCGATAAATAAGCAGCATCATACCCGCCGCGAAGTTGGATAACGTGTCTTGCAACGCGAAACCAATAATCACACCAGCAATACCGAAACCGGTTAGGATTGGCGCTAGGTTCAAACCAAGCTGAGATAAGCCCACCATGATACCGATCACCCACACGAATTTGCCGGACATCGAGATAAAGAAGTCCTGCATCAAGTGGGAAAGTTTTAAGTTTTTCGATGCAACTGCTTTACGGACGACTTTGCGAGTTAACTTAGCCAGTCCGCGAGCGATCAATAAAATCAGCGCAAAAACAAACAACTGGAAGATATGCTGCGGTGCATTCTCGGCAAACCAATCCAGTGCCGAGTTGGACCAGTGACTCAGTATTGACCACACAACTTTGGTATTCAGTAAATCATGGGTGATATTACCCGTCACTTCAAAAATTTGGCGTTTGTATTCAGACGTTTCTAAACCGACTTTATCACCAATTGAAATCAGGTTGCGTAAGCTTTCTGTCGCAATATTTAGCCTTTGTTTAGTAATGAGCTGACTAAGTTGCAACGACGCTTTTTCCGACTCTGGGCTAGACGAAAGTTGGGAGCCAATGATCTCACTTTGCTGACTCAAGTACTCAATTGAAGCAGACAGTAAGCGCATACGTTTATCAATTTTATCTTTTAGTTCCGCTTCTGCGCGCTCGTTTTGGGCCCCTAGCTCCTTCAACCAAGCGAGATTTTGCCAGCTCGAATCGAAGCTAACATCAAGATAACGCTGTAGCTCTCGATAATCATTAACAAGAGCAAGCTTCTCTTCATCCTTAGCCTTATTTAAATCCTCGACGACTTTCTTTATTTTTTCCGATAGATAGTTCGTCGCGTCCTCAGAGTATTGTTCTTGTTTTTTAACTAGCAAGATCAGCTTGTCGCGAGAGATAGTTTCACGTTCAATCGCTGACGCTAACTGGCTTCTTAATTCTTCATTCTTTTGGAATAGTTGCAGTTGAAGGGCATCACGCTCGTCGCCACTCGCTTGCGAGAGGCTTTGGGATAAATCCACAATCTCTCGGTTCAAGTTGTCAATCGAGATTTCGGCAGCAGAAGGCTCTTGGATATCGTCAGTAGCAGTCGCATGAACAGCCATTGGGGAGAACATAATGACGGCAAGTGCGAATAATGTCACCCAAGATGTCAGGCGCAGTTTCTGGGGGAAATGAAACGTCATGTTTACCTCATAGGAAACAATCCTGATCAAAACAATCAGGAATAGAAGTGTAAAGCGTTGAAATCATACTCCTAAGTTTACAACACTAAATAATAAACTGAGCAGCATTTCGTTAGCGAGACGTCAAAGTTGGGAGCCCCAATAGCAAACAAGCCTTTCATTTAATCAATGAAAGGCTTGTTTGTATTCGACTAAGGACGGTTGGGATGATTTAAAATATGGTCTTCCCAATCCACCACATCAATCTCGTAAACGACTTTGTTACGGACACTTTCCCCTGCCGCATGCATTGCGGACTTAGAGCCTGTAATCAGCGGATGCCATTCTGGTAAAGGCTGCTTTTCAGCCAACAGACGGTAAGCGCACGTGTGTGGCAGCCAAGTAAAATCGTCGATGTCTTCTCGGGTCAGCTTGGTGCACTCTTCACCCGAAGTGAAACGGTTTGGGTAATCCTTACATGAACACGTTTTACTGTTCAGCCAGCTACAAGCCACATTGGTATAGTAGATTTCATCGGTATCTTCATCCATAAGCTTATGCAAACAACATTTGCCACAACCATCACAGAGAGATTCCCATTCCTCTTCTGTCATCTGCTCTAACGATTTACTTTGCCAAAATGGAGTGCTCATACTTCAGGTCTCACCAAGGGAATTTAGGGGGCGATTTATACTCTTCTCAACGCAAAAGTTCAAGTTTTGAGAAGATCTTGCATCCTTCCCACATAACGGTGGAGATATTCAACTACTTTCGTTTTACTGTTCTATCCTTAAACAAGTTTCCATTACTCAATTGATCAAGAAGGCATTAAGGAGTTTTCATGGGTATTATTTCTTGGATTATTTTGGGCTTAATCGCCGGCGCACTTGCTAAATGGCTCATGCCAGGAAAAGATGGGGGCGGTTGGATTGCAACAATGTTACTTGGTATTGCAGGGGCATTTGTAGGTGGCTTCCTTGGCGGCATTCTCGGTTTCGGCGGAGCCACTGGCGTCAACATTGGTAGTATCATTACCGCAACACTAGGCGCATTTATTCTGTTGTTTGTTTATAACCGTTTCTTAAAATAATCACGATGATTTAAAAGCAAAAAACCAAAAAGGGAGCGTAATGTTAAGCGCGCCCTTTTATTTTTTTCTTTCTTCACTCTTCCAATCCACGTCAAAATGACCATAATTGCCCCCTTAATTTTTAAGAGGTTTACATTATGGATTGTCGATTAGGATGTGGAGCGTGCTGTATTGCGCCAAGTATCTCTTCACCAATACCTGGAATGCCCAAGGGCAAACCTGCAGGTGTTCGTTGTGTGCAACTCAACGACGACAATTTGTGCAAGCTATTTGGTAAGCCTGAACGCCCTAAAGTCTGTCACGATTTTAAACCGTGTCCGATTGTATGCGGCAACACCAATCAAGAAGCACTCGACAACATCACTGAATTAGAACAATTGACGTAATGCGACTCTAGACCACACGTTTAAAGTTAGTACCTCGGTTGTTTCTCTCCGAGGCAGTAATCAAAGCAAACTCAAGATTTAGCACTTTCCCCCTCTGCTTTTTATCTCACCCTTGAGAACTCTTGCCACATAGCGTTCCATTTGCGGTTTTCGCGCGATCTCCCTCACAATTTATTGACAATTCTCGACTATGTTCAGCGGGTCATTTAATTAAAGATCAGGAAAGAACATGAATAAGTATTTGGCTGAGGCTTTTGGCACGTTCTGGCTAGTGTTAGGCGGCTGTGGTAGCGCGGTGTTGGCTGCGGGTTTCCCTGAAGTGGGTATTGGTCTGTTGGGCGTTTCTTTGGCATTCGGTTTAACCGTTCTGACGATGGCATTTGCTATCGGTCATATTTCAGGTTGTCACTTGAACCCTGCAGTGACAGTTGGCCTTTGGGCTGGCGGTCGTTTTGAGACAAAAGACGTTGCTCCCTACATCATCTCACAGGTTATCGGCGGGCTTATCGCAGGTGGTGTGCTTTACGTTATTGCATCTGGACAAGCAGGATTCGATGTTGTGGGTTCTGGCTTTGCCGCCAATGGTTATGGTGAACACTCTCCAGGCCAATACTCGATGATCGCTGCACTTGTGACTGAAGTTGTCATGACGATGATGTTCCTGATTGTCATTATGGGTGCAACAGACAAACGTGCGCCACAAGGCTTTGCACCTATCGCAATTGGCCTGTGTTTGACTCTCATTCACCTGATCAGCATTCCTGTCACCAATACGTCAGTAAACCCTGCTCGTAGCACGGCAGTCGCAGTATATGTGGGTGACTGGGCGGTTTCTCAGCTATGGCTGTTCTGGGTTGCGCCTATTGTGGGTGGCGTGCTTGGTGCGGTTATCTACAAAAACCTTCTTGGTGAAGAATCGAACGATTAATCGTTCCCAACTCCCAAGATCAAAAAAGCCGCTGAGTTCAGCGGCTTTTTATTAAATTCTGTGTCGACCTAATAGCGAATGTGACAACGTCGTGCCATCAACAAGCTCTAGCTCCCCACCGACAGGCACACCATGCGCGATGCGGCTGGCATCAACTTGGTGCTCTTTACATAGCTCTGCGATGTAGTGGGCAGTGGCTTCACCTTCAACTGTTGGGTTTGTCGCCAAAATCACTTCGGTAATATCACCGCGACGTAAGCGGTAATCAAGGACATCCAATCCAATATCACTTGGACCAATACCATCTAATGGCGACAAATGCCCCATAAGAACAAAATACCGACCAGAATATTGGCCTGTTGCTTCAACGGCTGCGATGTCTGCCGGGCTTTCTACCACACAAATTTGACCATTTTCTTGGCGTTTTGGGTTGGTACAAATGTGACAGACTTCTTCTTCGGTGAAGGTTCGACACTCAGTACAATGACCTATTTCTGTCATTGCCTGACTAAGCGCATCTGCAAGCTGCAAACCGCCTTTTCTATCGCGCTGTAACAAATGAAAGGCCATACGCTGCGCTGACTTGGGGCCAACCCCAGGTAGACAACGTAAGGCCTCCATCAATTGCTCCAGCATATGACTGGTACGCATTAAAAGTCCGCTTAATTAAATATCAGCAGATTAGAATGGCATTTTCATACCTGGTGGTAGTTGCATACCGCCAGTTACAGAAGCCATTTTCTCTTTTTGAGTTTCTTCAACACGACGGGCTGCATCGTTGAACGCCGCAGCGATCAGATCTTCAAGCATTTCTTTGTCGTCTTCCATCAAACTTTCATCGATGTCAACACGACGTACGCTGTGACTACCAGTGATAGTAACTTTAACTAGGCCAGCACCAGACTCGCCAGTTACTTCCATATTCGCGATTTCTTCTTGAAGCTTTTGCATGCGATCTTGCATTTGCTGGGCTTGCTTCATTAGGTTGCCCATACCGCCTTTACCAAACATGTTTATCTCTCTGGTTTAATGAGGTGTTGCATCAATTAATGGGGTTATACCTTTGGGTTTTCAACCCCATTCCATTCGATTATTAGATAGGGCGCACACTATCTTTATCAAGCTCTGCAGCAAAACGACGTTCAATAAATTGAACATTTGGATCGTTTTCTAAACTGTTCAGCGCTTGCTGTAATTTCTCTTGGTAGAGCCTATCTCTCAGTTCAAGTGGTGTTTCTCCACTCTCCCCTATTTCGATGCTCATGTGGCACTCTTCACCCAACACGGTATTAAGTGCTTTAAGCAATTCGGCTTGAGCTCTATCAGTATTCAAATGAGCTTGGCTGCTTCTCAATAGTAACGAAACGGTTGTTCCTTCCTTACTATAATGAGAGTTTAGCGCAAGTTGCTCTACTAGCTTAGGGATCTCCATTAAGCTGATTAGCTTCGCCCATTCATTATGTTCTAACGATTCATCGATGAGCTTTTGTGCCATTTCAGGCGTTTTCTCATGCTCAAGTGCCTGCTTGAGCTGCGTAGGTGTCAGTTTTGTATTTACTTTTGTCTCAACAGGCTTGCTTGGACGCCAGCGATACGCTTCTTCAACTTGTGGCTCCGTCGACTTCGGAGCTGAGTTTGGCGACACCTGCGCGGAATTGCCATGCAATTGCGCTACTCGGTCGATAACCGATTCTGGTTGTGCAGATGCCGCTTTAGGCTTTTTTGAGCCACCATTTTGAGGAGTGTTCTGTTGTAGGCCTTGACGCTGAGAACGTAATTGGTGACGTAAACCGCTTAGACCACCGCGCGCTGGTGTTGAAGCGCTCTCTTGCATTTGTTGAGGTGGCGTTTCATGCTGCGGCGCTGGGTTTTCACTCATCGGCGGCGCCATATCATACTGTGGTGGAACCGTCTCATATCCACTCGCTTGATACTCAGGTTGCGAACTGGATGAAGGTTGAGGCGCCACTTGTGGTGTGCTTTGTGCTGGACTCGGCTGCTGAGCTCGAGGAGCAGCGGCTGTCTGAGCTGGCGCAGCCTTTGGTTGACTGGTACTTTGAGCCGGAGATGACGCTGGCTCGCAGTTACTAGAAACAACATTTGCCCCACTGTTATTTGATGGGCGGAACGCCATCATACGCAGCACAATCATTTCCAAACCGACTCGCCCATTTGGCGAGAGAGTCAAATCTTCACGACCTTTCAATGCAATTTGATAGTAAAGCTGAACGTCTTGCGGGCTTAGAGCTTTACTCAACAGCTCAATTTTCTCTGCATCTGGTTGTGCTCGGTCTAACGACGCGGGCAACGCTTGATACATCGCAATTCTGTGTAACTGTGTTGCGACTTGCTGCAACAAACCATCCCACTCAACACCATTTGCCGCTAATTGTTGGATTTTATCCATGGCTTGTTGAGGTTTCTTGCTGCTGATTGACTCTAGTAAGTGAATCGCTTGGTCGGTATCAATCGTCCCCAACATGTGGCTGACAATATCGGCTTGCACCGCACCGTTACCTAATGCAATTGCTTGATCAGTCAAGCTAAGAGCATCACGCATACTGCCATCTGCAGCATGTGAGATCATACCCAACGCTTTTGGCTCTGCTGAAACTTGCTCTTGACCTAGGATGTAATCAAGTTGCTGGTGAATCTCATCAACGCTGATTGGTTTCAGATGAAACTGAAGACAACGCGACAATATAGTGACAGGCAGCTTTTGTGGATCAGTTGTTGCGAGTAAGAACTTCACATACTCTGGCGGCTCTTCCAGGGTTTTCAACAACGCATTGAAAGAGTGACGCGATAGCATGTGCACCTCATCAATGAGGTACACTTTAAAACGTCCACGAGCAGGTTTGTATTGAACGTTGTCTAACAGTTCGCGAGTGTCTTCAACTTTAGTACGTGATGCTGCGTCGATTTCAAGAAGATCGACAAAGCGACCTTCATCAATTTCACGACAAGTATCACACTTACCACAAGGTGTCGCGGTAATGCCGGTTTCGCAGTTCAAGCCTTTGGCAAACAGCCTACCGATACTCGTTTTACCCACACCACGAGTCCCGCTGAACAGATAAGCATGGTGTAAACGGTTTTGCGCCAGTGCGTTTTCCAACGCCGTCAGGACATGTTTTTGTCCGACAACTTGGTCAAACTGATTAGGACGCCATTTTCGCGCTAAAGCTAAATAACTCATTGAATGTATTAATGTCCTTCAAAATCGCAGATGCTGTACACGTTTAGACCTAGTGCTTCTAAACGTTTATCGCCACCGATTTCTGGTAGGTTGATAACGAACGCAGCGTGCTCAACTTCACCACCCAGTTGGCGAATCAGCTTAGTCGTCGCTTCAATAGTACCGCCCGTTGCCAATAAATCGTCGACAACCAGTACTTTGTCGCCTTCAACGATGGCATCTGTATGGATTTCTAGTGTATCAACGCCGTATTCAAGCTCATAAGATTGAGCAACAGTAGGGCGTGGTAGCTTGCCTGGTTTACGCACTGGTACAAAACCAACACCTAGCTCAAGCGCTAAAGGCGCGCCAAATAGAAAGCCACGAGCTTCCGTACCCACAACCTTGGTAAAGCCCATATCTTTGTAACGTTCAACAAGTAAGTTGATCGTCGCTTGGTATGCTTTCGCGTCTTCAAGAAGGCTCGTCACATCACGAAATAGAATGCCTGGCTTTGGGTAGTCTTGGATGCTTTTGATGCTAGATTTGATCAGTGAAATTGTTTCTGTAGTCATAATACCGATTTACTTAGATTGGCTCATCGCCCTCTCTAATCGCAGTATCACGAGGGCAACGAACAATAGGTTTTCACCACTATGTGCTTATTTTCGTAAAAGTCACAGGCGCTGAAAATACAAACGCCCACTCGAAGAGCGGGCACACTATTCTCTACAATCTTAGTGATTTTCTTCTCGGTCAGCAACTAACTCAATCACAGGCAGACGCATAAACCAGCTGAGTAAAACGATTAGCATCACTAAAAGACCAATTTTTACCCAAACGAGGGGGACAACAACGATTGAAACCATGAAACTAAGCGCAATAAAAATCGCACCACGCTTTTTTACTTTTGAAGTAACAGCCCGATGCTTATGCCAATTGTCGAGAATGGGTCCAAACGTTTTGTGGTTATGTAACCATTGATGAAATGCGGGGCTACCACGCATAAAACATGCGCTAGCAAGCAAAATAAAAGGTGTGGTGGGTAAAAGTGGAAGGGCTATGCCGGCTATGCCGAGCACAATACAGAGTCCACCAACAGTATTGAAAAAGTAACGCTTAATACGAATGGTGAACTCCGGTACAAAATAGCTAGATTAAAAGCCTGCGTAACCATTCATTACACGAAGCCAGGTTAGCGTTGCAGGAAGTGTTGGGATCAAAAGAACTGCAATAAAACCTAAAAAGTAAAAAATATTATAAGGCTCTTTAAAATCTTTGTCTGCCATGATGTGTCTTCTCACTAGTTGACTTTGCTTCTCCCAAGGCACAGCGTTAAATTATCGTTGCACAAATGGGTCATTATTGTTTTAAGCGCTGACTATACATTAAACAGCCAAATCTAAACACCAATAAAAAGTAAGGTTATTGAACTAAACGTATGTTGTTTTGGTGGTTCTAAAAAGATAATAAGCAGCGTCAGGACGCTGCTTATTGGTTTGCAAGTCATAATTATACTAGTCGGGATTTCCGGGTAATACTTAAACTAAAACTTGAAGAACCTAAACACCCGATAGACAACTGTCCTGCAACACTAAGCGGTAAATCGCGGGTGATGAAGTTTTTCATACTTCCTCCCCCTAAACGGTTACCTGCTGCGATGTGTTGATTCGTATTTCCGTCAGACCAATGGCTATCTAAACCCGCAGGCAATATAGAGACCGAGGATGAAGCGAGGTCGGCGACACCAAACACAGCATTGACTGCACCCGCACACTCCGAACACTCAATTCCTTTTTCAATGATCCCTACCATGTCCTTGAGATCAGCACTGAAACTTTTCAAGTTACGGAGATAATCGTCAAACAATGCCCTAACGAGCAATGTCGTCGCAACTCCATCATTAGCTTGGGAAGCAGAATCAACGAGATAAAACGCAAATTGACCATTCATTAACCAACGATAATCGAAAACCAAGGGCATCACATCCGTCGATTGCAATAAACGGTACGAGCAGCGCCAATCTCCCTGAGCAGCATCCTTTTCTGGCAATAGAGCTTGCAGTAAATCTCTTGCCGCACTCGGATTCTGTTGTAAATATTCCAGATGCCAATACAGCTCTTGTTCATCTGGGATTTCACCACCATCATCAACCCTGAACCACTGACTTGAAAAGTCACGTTGTTCTGAGAAGTGGCTATCGGTATCTTCTAGCGTATTCTCTATCGCCTGAGATAGGTGCTCATAATTACCTATCGGTTTAGGAAGAAAATCTTTAATACCAAATCGCAACGCTTTCGCGACATCGGACATTTCATCCGTGCCTGATACCACGATAAGCGGCATATATGGGTATTCGAGACTAACTTCTTCGACGAACTCGATACCATCTAAGACCGGCATCGATAAATCACATAAGATAAGATCGGGTTGGCATTCCCTGAGTTGTTGAAGCGCTTCTAGGCCGTTTTCTGCTTCTACTACTTTAAAACCCTGACTTTCTAAATAGGCATTGGTTACTTTACGAAATATTGGATCATCGTCCACCAACATTATTAGTTTTTGATTAATCACTTCCTGTGCCGAGACCATTGCCGTTTGACTGTGAGTCTTAAACATACCTTTATCCCTCACAAAGCTCAGTCAAAAAAACAGATTTATTATTAAGTCATTATTTTTGTTGTGTTTACTTCCAGCAAAACGTGTCACAGCAAGACCTGAGGCCGCTTTGCCTTGTTATAAAACTTAGCTCGGAAACTGCATTAATACAAATATTACGGCGTATAACAGTATTTACTCAAACAGGGTTGCTGTGTTCAAATGATGCAACATGTTGACTTAAAGCAAGCTTTGATCACAAAGTTAATTATAAATTAACCGTAATCGGTAATTTAATGTGTCTGGAAATATGAAATTAGATGACTTAAACCTGTTTCGACTGGTTGTCGAAAATGGGAGCTACACCGCAACTTCGCGAAAAACCATGATCCCGGTTGCGACCATCACCCGACGCATTCAAGCGCTAGAAGACTCTGTCAATCTTCGACTATTGAACCGTCATGCTCGCAAACTTTCGCTCACTGAAGCAGGGGAACGTTTTTACCATGAGTGCTCTCCTTTACTACAAAGGCTAACAACCGCAGCAGAGGAAATCACTGACGACTGCCGAGGAGCATCCGGCAAGATTAAGATCTCCGCGCCTTACAACTTAACTAAACGAATGATGATGCCGATGTTCAACAGCTTTATGAAGCAGTACCCGGACATCAACATTGAGCTAACGACAGAGAATAATGCGGACAAGCTTGACCCTACTGAATGGGATGTAATTTTTCGAGTGGGACCGCAACGCGACTCTAGCCTCATCGCGCGTAAGATTGGCGAAGTGAAGGATATTCTCGTTGCAAGCCCTGACTATCTAACCTCAAATCCTGCGCCACACCATGCAGAAGAGCTCTCTAACCATTCATTGCTAAAAGGGTACCCACTTATTAAGTGGACCTTGATTAATAGCAAAGGCGAGTCTGTGGTGAATGTTGATCGTGGTCGTTTTCAAGCAAACGCGCTCAATGTGGTGCGCAGTGCTTGTTCCGAAGGTTTAGGCATCACACTAATGCCAGATGTCATGATCAAAGAGTACATCGAGAGCGGCGATTTGGTACGCGTACTGCCAGATTGGAGTGCAAACCCGCGCGACATTTATATGCTTTACAACCACAAAGACCACCTGCCAGAGAAAGTTCGCCTCTTTATTGACTTTGTGATCGCTTATAACATTCACTAATTAAGTAGCGAAAACAAAAAACCAGAGCCGAAGCTCTGGTTTTTTTACGACTTAAGAAAACGCACCCTATGCGCCTTCGTTATGAAGCTCTAGGTTTGCTAAATCCTGTTGGATTTCAAGTTGTGTTTTCGCATCATCGTTACGAAGACCATCTAAAAAATCTAGGTATTGTTGGTCAATATCACCCGTTACGTATTCCCCGTTAAACACGGATGTATCGAACTGAGTAATGTCTTGGTTTCCAAGACCGACTGCCTCTACCAAATCTTCTAGACGTTGATAAATAAGCGCATCGGCACCAATCTGCTTACAAATTGTATCGTTGTCACGGCCATGGGCAATAAGCTCTGTAGCACTTGGCATATCAATGCCATATACGTTCGGGAAACGAACTTCAGGGGCCGCTGAGACCATGTACACTTTCTTGGCACCAGAATCACGAGCCATCTCAATAATCTGCTCTGACGTTGTACCACGAACAATAGAGTCATCCACCAGCAACACGTTCTTACCTTTGAATTCCGAACGAATAGCATTCAACTTGCGACGTACTGATTTCTTACGTTGTTGCTGGCCAGGCATGATAAACGTACGTCCAACATAACGGTTTTTCACGAAACCTTGGCGATAAGGGATATCGATCGCTTGAGCGATTTGCAGTGCAATGTCGCAAGACGTTTCAGGGATAGGAATGACAACATCGATATCAAGGTTTGCGTAATCTTCACGAATACGTTCGCCCAGCTTTTTACCCATTTCAACGCGAGCGCTGTATACCGAAATTTTATCGATGAACGAATCCGGACGAGCAAAGTATACGAACTCGAAAATACAAGGGTTAAGCTTAGGATTATCTGCACACTGCTTCGTGTAAAGCTCACCGTCAAACGTTGCGTAAATCGCTTCACCAGGTGCAACATCACGGACGAAATCAAAACCGACCGCATCCAATGCCACCGATTCAGACGCAACCATGTACTCTGCTCTGCCGTTAACTTCACGCTTACCTAAACACAGCGGGCGAATACCGTGTGGGTCACGAAATGCAATCATACCATGACCAATGATCATGGCGGTCACAGCATAAGCACCGCGAATTGTGCGATGAACATTGGTGACTGCGCGGAATACGTCTTCGGTCGTGACATTTCCTTTTACTGAGTCAATTTCGTGCGCCAGTACATTTAGTAATACTTCAGAGTCTGAAGTGGTATTGATATGACGGCGATCTTTTTCAAACAGCTTCTGACGAACTTCGTTAGCGTTAGTCAAGTTACCGTTGTGGGCAAGTGTAATACCGAAAGGAGAGTTTACGTAGAAAGGTTGAGCTTCTGAAGCACTTGAACTGCCTGCTGTAGGGTAACGAACATGACCAATTCCGACCTCGCCTTGCAGGCGCTGCATGTGTCTTGCTTCAAATACATCCTTGACTAAACCGTTCGCCTTACGCAGACGAAAACGATTGCTTTCTATGGTACAAATACCAGCGGCATCTTGGCCACGATGCTGTAACACCGTTAACGCGTCATAAATAGACTGGTTTACAGGCGTTGTGCCCACGATTCCAACAATACCACACATGTCCTAATCCTCGATTTGCGACAGTAGCTGGCACTACTAGATAGTGCCAGACAGAAAACTTGATGTTGCTTGTAAATGCTCGAAGAATGGGGCGATGATACGGCTGAACTCAGGGATCAACTGTGAATCTTTCCACCAATCCGAGCTTGGGAATGCAGTAAACGCATCCATAAAAAACAGCACCGCAGAAACAATTAAGACTCCGCGTAGACCACCAAATACAATCCCGAGAATTCGGTCCGTACCTGATAGCCCTGTTTTTTGTACCAGTTGACCAATGACGTAATTCACCACTGCACCAACTACCAAGGTTGCGACAAATAACGCCGCAATCGCCGCTCCGTTACGAAACATATCATCTTCGATGTTGGTGAAGTACACCGCCAATTTGGCATAGTAATTACTGGAGATAAAAAACGCTCCGAACCAAATCACCAAAGACAAAGCTTCTTTAGCAAAACCGCGAACTAAACTGATCAGAGCTGAAAATCCGATCACACCTAAAATGATAAAATCTATCCAATTCATCTTTTCTTCATCTTAAGTTGGCGCGCATTTTAACAGAAAAAATGCTGACGCAAACGTTTTCTTATGGATTTAATGGCTTAAATTTAAGCAATTGACCTTTTGAACCTGTAATTTTTTGTAATTCTTGAACTTGTCGTTCAAGTTTACTTTTTGACACATCAGGGCCAACAATCACTCTCGTAAACTCGTTTTCTTTCTTTGTGTGAGCTTGATAACCACGCTTTTGCAAATCCGCGACAAGCGCGACAGCATTTTCGTGATTCTTAAGTGCCATCAACTGAATGATCCAAGCTGAATCTTCATATTGATTTTTCTCTTGAACAGGACGAGTGACGACCTCAACTTGCTCTGGTTGTTTGATGACCTCAGGTTTAGATGTTGGCACTGGCTCGGGCTCAGAAACGGCTACTTGAGCATCCTCACGTTCTTGCACTACAGCTTCAACCGGAGAATCCGGTAACGTAATGTCGTCTTCCACTGGCTCTAATATTTCGAAGTTTTCCACATCACTATCAAGTTCTGGTTTGATAGGAATACTGGCAAATTCTTCTTTGTAGTGCAGTTTCTTACCATCTAGCACATCGGGAAGAACAATGACTCCGACTGCGACTAGAATGATGGTGCCGACTAAACGACTTTGGAATTTACTTGCCATCAAAATACCTTTGCTTATTTATTATTTGATTGCCAATGTTCCAATACCTCTCCGACGGTATGGAATGAGCCAACCACCAGAATAACGTCTCCTGCCTTTGCGTGGCTTCTCGCACTCTCGAAGGCGCCAACAGGGTTTTCAAAATGAACTTGCCCATCAGGTAAGTATTGGCACAATTCATCAGCGGTCGCCGCTCTCGGTCCAGTAAGCGACGCTGGATACCATTGTGTTGCAACTGGAGTTAGCGCTTCAATGGTTGCTTTAATGTCCTTGTCATGCAGCATTGCAACCACAATATGGATATTCTTACCCAGATATTGTTGCTTCACTCTTTCTACCAAATACTCAGCAGAGTGCGGGTTATGAGCGACATCAAGGACTATTTCAGGTTCGTGATGCAGTACTTGCATACGCCCCGCCAAACGAGCATTATTCAAGCCATTGACAATATTTATGTCAGTGATTTGCAATTCCGAAGCCCCTAGTGCCATCAGTGCAGTGGCTGCATTTTGTAATGGTAGCGATGGGATTGGTAAATCCTCTAACTCAAATGCCCCACTGCTCCATTTCCAACCATTATCAGTTAGTTGGTAATCGTACTGAATACCTACTTGGAAGAACTCAGAACCAATATCGTCAGCATGAGCCGCCACGGTCGCTGGTGGCGTCGGTTGACCACAAATTGCTGGCTTCCCTGAACGGTAAATGCCCGCTTTTTCAAAACCAATAACATTGATGTCATCACCAAGCCAATCCACATGATCGATCGCTAAGCTCGTAATAACAGAAACATCATGGTCAACAACGTTAGTGGCGTCTAGACGGCCGCCAAGTCCTACTTCAAGTAAGACAACGTCAACTTTCTCTACTTGGAAAATACGTAGCGCAGCAAGCGTACCGAATTCAAAGAGGCTAAGGCTAACATCACCACGCTGCTTTTCTACATAATCGAATGCTTCACAGTGCTTGGCATCTACAACGTCAACGCCATTAATGCGTACACGCTCGTTGTAACGAATCAGGTGCGGAGAACTATAAACACCGACTGAATAGCCAGCATCAAGTAAAATGGCTTCCATTAACGCACACGTTGAGCCTTTGCCATTGGTTCCGGCAACGGTGATTACGGTTGGAGCTGGTTTGGTAAGATTGGCTTTGTTTGCTACCGCTTGGACACGGTCTAAGCCTAGATCAATTGCTGAGGAATGAATATTTGCTAAATAATCAAGCCACATCTCTAATGAAGATGTGGCTTGAGGAATTGGGTTTTGGGTCATCTAACTTTAACCATTAAATTCTTTGGTTTTTATGTTAGTTGATACTTTACCCTTTTTCGTCCGCTTCTGGTACAGAATATGGCTCTTCATTTGGAGATTCGTTAACCGAAACCACCAAAGGAGACTTGTGGTTAGTCATCTTAGCGATAAGACCACCCACACGCTGACGCATTTCACGACGGTCAACGATCATATCAATAGCACCGTGATCAAGTAGGAACTCACTACGCTGGAAACCTTCAGGAAGATCTTCACGCACTGTTTGCTCGATTACACGACGACCAGCAAAGCCAATCAGAGCCTTAGGTTCACCGATGTTGATATCACCCAACATAGCCAAACTTGCTGATACACCACCCATTGTAGGGTCAGTTAGAACCGAAATAAACGGCAGACCTTTTTCTGATAAACGCTCAAGCGCAGCACTGGTTTTTGCCATTTGCATAAGAGACATTAATGCCTCTTGCATACGAGCACCACCACTTGCTGAGAAACAAACAAGCGCACAGTTATTTTCAATGGCTGCATCCACGGCTTTCACAAAGCGAGCACCAACGACTGAACCCATTGAACCACCCATAAAGGAGAATTCAAACGCACACGCCACAAGCGGCAGACCAAGCAATTCACCCTGCATAACAACTAGCGCATCTTTCTCGCCGCTGTTTTTTTGTGCAGCAGAGATACGCTCTTTGTATCGCTTAGAATCTTTAAATTTCAGTTTATCCTGTGGCTCAAGTTCAGAACCTAATTCAACTCGATTACCTTCATCTAAAAATGTTTCCAAACGACGACGCGCTTTCATACGCATGTGATGGTTACACTTTGGACAAACTTCTAAGTTACGCTCTAGTTCAGCATGGTATAAAACCTGTTCACAAGAGGTACATTTAGTCCACACACCTTCTGGGATAGAAGCTTTGCGTGAACTTACTAGATTACTTTTCTCTAAAATCTTTTCAAGCCAACTCATGGAAGACCTTTTCTCTCAACTCTTCCGCTTCATTGCGAAAGATATAAATTCGACATAATACCGACGGATTAAACCATATCTTGCAGCTACTGTAGATAAAAAACTGGTTGTACCTATTTTTGATATCGTAAATAGCGTATGTTTTCCGTTCACATTCAATGTAAACACTACCGATATTTTGAAATAAGTTTGTAAAATTAGTTCAAATTATCTGGTAAAAACAGTGGACCGATCGGCACTTCAGGTAACCCAAACTCTTCTGGGTAGTCTACATCTACCAGGTACAGACCTTCCGCTTTCGCTGTCGCACCCGCTAGTTTGCGATCTTTGGCGTCTAATAACCACTTGATCCATTCAGGACTCTCTTCGCCACGTCCAACTTTTATCAAGCTACCCGTGATATTACGAACCATATGATGCACGAACGCATTGGCTTTAATATCAATAACCACATAGTTCCCATGGCGCGTAACGTTCAGATGCATCAAGTTTCGAAATGGACTGCGAGACTGACAATGCGCCGCGCGAAACGACGTAAAATCATTTTCGCCGAGTAGGAACTGCCCTGCTTCATGCATTTTTTTCTCGTCGAGCTCACCATGATAGTGACTAACCCCCGAGTTTAAGATGCCTGGACGTAAAGCATGATTGAAAATAATGTAACGATAACGGCGCGCTGTCGCTGAGAATCTTGCATGGAAATCATCTGAAACTTCTTGAGCCCAACGAACCGCTATATCGCTCGGCATGTTCGCGTTTGCGCCCATGGTCCAAGCTACCATTTTTCGAGTAACGTTGGTATCAAAGTGCACAACTTGTCCCGTGCCATGCACGCCTGCGTCTGTCCGACCAGCACACTGAACTTCAACTGGGTGATTAGCGACGACGGACAATGCTTTCTCTAGCTCTTCTTGGACACTTTTCACTTCTCTTTGGCGCTGCCAACCAAAGTAGTTTGTACCGTTGTACTCGATACCTAATGCGATTCTCATCTTAACCTTCGAACTCTAAAATGGGGCGGGAAGTATATACTCAAGTCACCTCAAGTTGCCAGTTTCACCAAGGGTGACATAAAGGTAGCATCCTACTAACGGGACACAAAAAGGGTAGCAAACGCTACCCTTTTGTTTCGGTTTATCGGCCATTAATAGCGTCAATCAGGCTTTTTGCTTCGCGGCGAATATCATCCTCACCGTAAACAATCGCCTCTTCTAGTAGTTTAATCGCCCCTTGAGAATCGTTCATCTCGAGATAGATTTTAGCCAAATCCAGTTTCCCAGCCGCTTCAGCATTGTTATCTACGTCAATATCGCCGATCTCGCCGATAACATCTGGAAACTCGTTCAATCCGACATCGAGCTTAAGGTCTTCTTCTTCGAACTCACCACCTTCTCTGTCGACCTGAGCCATCAATTCATCAATCGTCATAAATTGATTTTTCTTCGGGTCGAAGTCATCCAAGTCGCTTTGCTCTGCCCAGTTTTCTTGCGCGATCTCTGGCTGACTTAGTGCATCACTCGAATTCCAAACATCACGCTGGTCCTCAGGCACTTCTTCAGTAGAACTTACGTTATCAGCAGCGGGTTTAAAGCCATCCCAATCATCTCCAACATCAAGCATGGTTTCAAAATCCATACCTGCACTTGCGATGGTGTCACTGTCTAGTTTACCTTCAAATACTTCTGAGTTTGCGTCTTCCGCAAGAAGGTTAGCCATTGATGATTCATCATCCAAATTACTGAGCGGCTCACCCTCTGTCGCTGTTGGCTGCACTTCTGGGTCAGTATCAAAGCCGTTTTGCTGCGCAAATACTTCAAACAAAGCATCATGATCGTTATCGGCTTGAATAGCTGGTCTCGATGTCTCTGCTTCAACCTTAGGGCTCTCTGACGCACCCTCGTTCATTGACGCGAGAACATCTTCCTCATTGAACTCTGGAAGATCTTCGTCGTCAAAACTTAACTCATCATCCTCACCGGAGATTGGTTCTATATCTGCAGTCTCAGAGCTCGGTAATTCTGGCTCTTCTTCCATCGACGCCAAGGCATCTTCTTCGCTGAACTCTGGCAAATCGAGCTCATCAAAATTGAACTCTTCTTCGGACTCAGTTGGCAAGTCGGCTTCAACTTGTTCTAGTTCAATGGACTCGGACGTTTCTAACTCCGGATCATCCACCATAGACGCCAATGCGTCTTCTTCACTAAACTCAGGAAGATCCAGCTCATCAAAATTGAATTCATCTTCTGATTCAGCTGGCAAGTCGGCTTCAACCTGTTCTGGCTCAACGGACTCGGACGTTTCTAACTCCGGCTCATCCGCCATAGACGCCAATGCGTCTTCTTCACTAAACTCAGGAAGATCCAGCTCGTCAAAATTGAATTCTTCTTCTGATTCAGTTGGTAAGCCTGCTTCAACTTGTTCTGACTCAACGGACTCGGACGTTTCTAACGCAGGTTCGCCAGCCATAGATGCTAGAGCATCTTCTTCGCTGAATTCTGGAAGATCTAGCTCGTCAAAATTGAATTCATCTTCTGAATCGTTGGTCGACTCAGTTTCCGGCTCCAATTCAGGTTCATCCAGTAGCCAATCTTCTTCTTGTGGAACACCGAATTCATTTTCTATTGTATTTGGTGTCGGCGTGAAGGCTGGAATGTCTTCCTCTTGCTCAACGTGAGGCTGTACCTCAGCATCGGACTCCACGGATGGTTCTTGTGTTGAATCAGTATCGGTAGCCTCTTGTTGTAGTGATGAAGCTTCCTCTATCTCCGTTTGTGTTTTTTCAACTTGCTGCGGTAAATCGTCTTCACTATCAAATAGAGCGTCAAGTTCAGCAGAAAAATCCGCTTTTTCTTGTTCTGTTGGCAGAAGTTCTTCACTGTCTGACTCAAATAGGTCGTCTAGCTCGCTCATTAAAGGATCATTCTCTGGTGAGAGGTCCTCTAAATCACCAAGAAATTCATCGCTGCTAAATGGCTCTGAGGCAGCCTCTGGCTCGGTTAATGGTTGATCTTCTACAGCTTGTTGCGTGTCTGGCTGGCTTTCACTTAATAAAGCGTCGATGTCCAACCCAGACTCAATGTCCTGATCTTCATGAGTTTGTTCTGACCCAACTACGGGAGATGGCTTTTCGTCGGCGTCTGGCTCACCAAAACCAAGTGATTTTAGTAACTCTTCCTCTTCCGATTTATTCTGCTCTGGGCTCTCGTCCTCTCGAATCAGATCATCAAACGGATCTAAATCAGCTTCAGTCTCTTCATCAAGTTCAGAGGTAACATCATCAATGAGTTCGTCCAGTAAGTCTGTGCTATCTGCGTCTAACTCTTCGATCGAGTCATCACCTTCAAAACCAGAGATTGCTTCTAGCTCGTTTAGTGGATCAAACTCGTCTGTGTCATCTTCATCAAAATCAATGAGTTCATCGAGTAGCTCTGTACTGTTTTCATCTAGAACAGGACCTTCATTGGCGTCAGCTTCTCGAACTTCCGATTCACTAGCCGGTTGTTCATACTGGGCCAATAGCTTATCGATATCGTCGTCAGATGCCTCTACTACACTAAAGTCATCATCCGAAACGGGGTGTTTTAACTCAGGCTCATCAGTATCTAAATCGAAGTCATCGTTGCCAAGTTCAGCAAACAAGTCATCAAGCATATCCTGGTCGACAGTGTCACTTGGTAACTCTTCTGACGGCTCATCGGCTGCAAGTAACTCGGCAAATGCGTCGTCTGAAAGCGAGTCTGATTTCTCATTCGCATCATCCGAAAGATCGAAGCCAGACTCATCGTCATCGAGCACTTCTAGTTCTGGAGCAACCTCATCTAAGGCTCGCTCCATTTCTTCTAAACCAAGCGCCTTTTCTTCGCCGTTGACTTGGATACCATTGTTCGATGACTCAAACTCATCCAGACCAACATCTAGGTCACCGTCATCGCCAATATCTGCAAATGGGTCATCGTCCCCTTCCAGATTGAAATCAAGTTCTTCATCGTCGAGGTTAGCAAAGACGTCTTCTTCTAAATCTGACTTCTCTTCTTGTAAAGACTGTGCGTTGATATCTTCATCTGCAAACAATTCATCATCAAGCGTGAGCTCTTCATCCAGCTCATCCGCCGCCGCTAAACCGATTGGCGCCGCAAGAGGATCAACGTTTTGCTGTTCCTGCGCAGCCGCTTCTTCCTCTTTCGCTTTAGAGCGTCGGCCAAGAAGCATAACAACTAGCAACGCAATCAAAGCACCAGGAATTAATGCCGCAAGACCAACGAGCCAACCATTAGACAAAATTTTGTCCATGGTGCTTGGTTGCATGCGCTGTTGTTCAGCAAGGCGTTGGCGCTCTTCAGCAAGCAGCTTCTCGACTTCTGAGCGAATGCGTTCTTCGTCATTCAACTCGCTTTTCAAAGTTTCGACTTCGCTTTGCACTTCTGACAGCATCAATCGAAGACGATGGTTCTTCTCTTCTAATGACTCTAATTCACTTTGTGAGCCTTGAAGTTTGTCCTTTAGCGCACTGACCTGCTTTTCACCCTGCGGAGAGGTGGTTACTGGTGGCGCAGGGATGACCGGTATTGTTTTCGGAGTTGGTTTTGGCTCCGTTGCTGCCACTGTCTCTGGCTTAGTCGCAGACTTGGGTTCTACTTTAATTTGTGGCTTTGGTTGCTCGGTGACTCGTTGTGCTGGCGTCGCTCTATTTGTCGGCTTCGGCTGTTTTAACTTAGCTTCATGCGCCTTCATAATCGCAACAGCTTGCGCTGTGGTCGCGCTTTGCACTTGCTCTAAAGAAGGTACTCGTAGCCGACTCCCTGGGATCAATTCATGAATGTTTTGGTTCTCAAACGCTTGAGGGTTAATTCGGTAAATGGCAAGAAGCGTTTGTTGAACGGTAACACCGCGTGAAGGTCGTAATTCTGAAGCGATCGACCATAGTGTTTGATTTTCACCAGTCGGACCAAAGAAACGTGACGGTTGAGTATTCGCAGGAGGAGCAGGTAATGCTCGCTCAATATCTTCAGCATAGCTCGGAGATGATTGCACTTCACCAGACGGTCCAACAAGACGAATTCCTTCGGCTTGAACCACTGATGATGTCTGAGTCGCGCTCATCAACACAAGGGCTGCTAACAAACGCTTATAATTTTGACGCATAGAAGGCTCAGTTTTGTGCTAGATACAATTTGAAATGGTGATCGGTTAAATATATCGGATATCGCATGCAAAACTATAGCGTTGAGAATAAAAAATGTGTGGCTCTCGCCATATTCGTACTAATCTCACACTATTTTGTTTCGTTCGTACAAAAAAGCCTCGCACTGTGCGAGGCTTTGAAATGAACTGTAAGCGACTTAGTAGTAATCGCGGATCAGAACTTCTGCGATTTGCACCGCGTTAGTTGCCGCGCCTTTACGCACGTTATCAGCAACAACCCACAGGTTTACGCCGCTATGATGGCTGATATCGTTACGGATACGACCAACCATTACATGGTCCTTACCGCCCGCATCGCGAACTTGTGTAGGGAAGTCTTCACCGTGGAACACTTCGATACCGTCAGTTTGCTCAAGCAAGTTAACGACTTCTTGTGCATCGATAGGTGAACGAGTCTCAATGTGAAGTGCTTCTGCGTGACCGTAGAATACAGGAACACGTACACACGTTGGATTGACTGTGATTGATGGATCGTTAAAGATCTTCTGTGTTTCCCACACCATTTTCATTTCTTCTTTGGTGTAGCCGTTTTCCATCATTTGATCGATTTGTGGAATACAGTTAAACGCGATCTGTTGAGAGAATTGCTTCTTGTCTGCAGGCAGACCGTTTAGCAGCTTCGCCGTTTGACCTGCTAGCTCATCGATACCCGCTTTGCCTGCACCAGATACCGATTGGTAAGTTGATACGTTAATACGCTCAATGCCCACCGCATCGTGAATTGGTTTTAGTGCAACCAACATTTGGATGGTTGAACAGTTCGGGTTCGCAATGATGTTACGGTTACGAAACTCTGCAATCGCTTCTGGGTTTACTTCTGGCACAACAAGAGGAATGTCGTACTCGTAACGGAAGTGTGATGTATTGTCGATAACAATCACGCCTTCATCAGCGGCAATTGGAGCCCACTTGGCTGATAGCTCACCACCAGCAGAAAACAGTGCGATATGCGCTTGAGACCAATCGAACTCTTCTACGTTTTGAACGCGTACCGTTTTACCATTGAAGCGATAAGTCTTGCCTTCGCTGCGCTCACTCGCGAGTAGGAAGATTTCGCCTACTGGGAATTTGCGCTCTTGAAGCACATCCAAAATTGTTTCACCGACCGCACCGGTCGCACCTAAAATGGCAACATTATATTGCTGGCTCATTGACTTACCTCAATCTGAAAACCTAGTTCTGCTAATGGAGCAAGGTTACATGTTTTGTTACCCACTAGCGTGACAGCGCTGTATTCACGGCGATCCCAGTAGTTTTTACGCATCAGGTCAAAAGAGCCTGGCTTACTGATTTCGCGGCGGAAAAGAGCGTCATCTCTACGCACATCATAGATTAACTGCGTGATGTTATGCAGTGTTGCTTCGTCCCAAGCTCTGTCCAATACCATAGTAGGAACAGGCGCGGTTGGCAGTAAATCGCTGGCATGCGCACGTAATTCGTTATTTAAGAACTCACAGTAGCTGTTGAAAATCATCGTTGTACCGCGAGCTTTCCCTTCCAAGCCGTAGCCTGCAACGTGAGGGGTTGCGAATGCTAGCAGAGGCAGAAGCTCCATATCAACCTCTGGTTCAAATTCAAATACGTCGAGTGCCGCTGTAAAGCCATCATTTTTCAAAAGACGTTGCTTCAAAGCAGCGTTGTCAACGATGGGACCTCGAGCCGCGTTAATCAAAATTTGATCGCTGCGGAGACCATTTAATACCTTCTCATCAATCAAATGATGCGTTGGGTATGGGCCATCTTTGGTGATTGGCGTATGTAGTGTAATGATGTCTGAGCTTTCAATCAGTTCTGTCAACGGAGTAAAGCTACGAGGATCACCAGCCTCTTGTTTGAATGGGTCATTGATGAGAACTTTAATACCCATGCCTTTCAAACATTTCTCTAGGTAGCTACCTACTTGGCCTGCACCAATAATACCTACCGTCTTGTCAAATACCGAGAAACCTTGTTGCTGAGCGAGCACCATCATCACGCTGAACGCGTATTCCGCCACACCCACTTTGTTACACCCTGGCGCCGCAGTGAAGAAAATGCCTTTCTCTTTTAAGAGTGCTTGGTCAACATGATCCATGCCTGCCGTGGCCGTACCAACAAACTTCAGCTTGTTTGCTTTGCTGATCAGGTCAGCATTCACTTTGGTGACTGAGCGAATCATTAGGGCATCAACATCCACTAAATCATCGGCGGTCAGTGTACGACCTGGTTTTAGAATTACGTTACCGAGTTGGCTGAATAGTTCTTCAGCATACGGCATATTTTCATCAACAATAATTTTCATAGCGCCAGCGTTCTAACATCCATTTGTAAGAGTTCGTTTATTCGCAAGATGCGAAACTAAAGCGATTGTGCCCTTTTCCCGAAAAATCTCAAGATATAACACCAATAAACCTCAAGGAGGTAACTCCTATAGAATCGATTGACGGGAAGCCTAGAGAAAAGCAGAAACAGAGAAAAGAAAAAGCCCGGCTAAATAGCCGGGCAAAGTTCCAGAACAAAAGGATCCTATCCCGCTCTCCATGGGATAGAGTCTGCGTCTGTTCGATCAGTGTGACTGATCAAGCTCTGGAAACTGGATTGTTGGCGTTTACAGTACTCTCGCAAGGCGCCAACAAATTCAGTTAACCTTGGTACTTTTTAATAACCAAAGTTGCGTTTGTGCCGCCAAAGCCAAAGCTGTTTGACATTACGGTCGTTAGCTCTGCATCACGTGCTTCTGTCACGATGTCCAGACCTTGTGCTGCTTCGTCCAAGTTTGAAATATTGATGCTTGGAGCAATGAAGTTTTTGTCTAGCATAAGTGTTGAGTAAATTGCTTCGTGCACGCCCGCTGCGCCGAGTGCGTGGCCAGTCATTGCTTTTGTTGCAGAGATTGCAGGGCTGTTCTCACCAAACAATTGTTGGATAGCACCAAGCTCTTTCACGTCACCAACTGGTGTCGATGTGCCGTGCGTGTTGATGTAATCCACACCATCAACGTCTTGCATCGCCATCTTCATACAACGAATTGCGCCTTCACCTGATGGCGCTACCATGTCGTAGCCATCTGATGTCGCACCGTAACCTACGATTTCACCGTAGATTTTCGCACCACGTGCCAGTGCGTGCTCTAGTTCTTCAATAACCAGCATGCCGCCGCCGCCCGAGATAACAAAACCGTCACGGTCTGCATCGTATGTACGAGATGCTTTGTCTGGCGTGTCATTGTATTTGGTTGACAGTGCGCCCATCGCATCAAACATCATAGTTTGAGACCAATCTAGCTCTTCGCCGCCACCAGCAAAAACAATATCTTGTTTGCCTAGTTGAATAAGCTCCATAGCATGGCCGATACAGTGTGCAGATGTTGCACATGCAGAGCTCATTGAGTAGTTCACGCCACGAATCTTAAATGGCGTAGCAAGACAAGCAGAAACAGTAGAAGACATAGTACGAGGAACCATGTAAGGACCAACTCGCTTTACGCCTTTGGCGCGCATCGTGTCTGTCGCTACCGTTTGATTGTATGCAGAAGCACCGCCAGAACCTGCAACGATACCGGTACGATCGTTTGAAACCTGCTCTTCTGTAAGACCAGCGTCTGCGATTGCCTGCTCCATTGATAGGTATGCATAAGCAGCCGCATCACCCATAAAGCGCATCTGCTTACGGTCGATGTGTTCCGCCGGGTTGATTTTTAGGTCACCCCATACTTGCGAACGAAGACCGTGTTCTTTGAACTGCTCAGATGCAGTGATGCCAGATTTGCCCGCTTTAAGAGACGCTAGAACTTCTTCGACGTTGTTACCGATACTTGAAACAATACCCATACCGGTGATTACGACTCGTTTCATTATGACATTCCTATAATTCAAAAATCCGCTAGATGATAACTAAGATAGTCAACAAAAGTGGTCAGCTTTCCCATAAATTCGTACAATCGCCCCATTCTTACCGCGCCAAATCACAAATTTGCACCATTATGACTTCAATAAAAAACGCAGAACTTGGTTGGAACGAAGCTGGTACTCCGGTTTCAGACCAATTTGATGATGTTTACTTCTCTAACGTAAACGGTCTTGAAGAGACACGCTACGTTTTCTTAAAACAAAATCATCTCCCAGAAAGATGGCAGGAATTTGACCAAAGACGTTTTGTCATTGGTGAAACCGGATTTGGCACGGGATTAAACTTCTTAGCAGTATGCCAGTGGTTTAGTGAGTTTCGTCGTCAGCATCCGGACGCAACATTGAAAGAGCTGCATTTTATTAGCTTTGAAAAATACCCATTAAGCAAAGCCGATTTAAAGAAGGCGCATGAAGCTTGGCCTGAGCTAGCTGAATACGCGGAAAAGTTACAAAAGCACTACCCTGCCGCTGTGCCGGAGTGTCATCGCATTGTTTTAGAAGACGGCGCAATCACACTCGACCTTTGGTTTGGTGACATTAAAGACTGCATGCCGCAAGTCCCATACAACGAACAAGGTTTGATTGATGCTTGGTTCTTAGATGGATTCGCGCCAAGCAAAAACCCAGAGATGTGGAACCAAGGCCTGTTCAACAACATGGCAAAGCTAGCCAAGCAAGATTGTACAGTTGCCACGTTTACCGCAGCAGGCTTTGTACGTCGTGGTTTGAACGAAGCTGGCTTTACAATGAAAAAGGTGAAAGGTTTCGGCACTAAGCGAGAAATGATCGCCGGCTCTATGGAGCAAGGTGAAAAGCAGTCGAACCATCTCCCTTGGTTCAATCGCACAGCATCTAGCAATCTTGATTCGATTGCCATCATTGGTGGTGGTATAGCCAGCGCGGCGTTAGCGAAAACGTTAGTTCGTCGTGGCCAAAACGTCACCCTTTACTGTAAAGACAAACAACCAGCCAAAGGAGCGTCGGGTAATCGTCAAGGGGCCGTGTATCCATTGTTGAACGGTCCCCATACTGGCGTTTCGCGTGTGTTTGCTCCTGCATTTTTGTTCGCACGTCAGTTTGTTGAACAAGCAGCACAAGAGATCGATTTTGATCATGACTGGTGTGGCGTAACTCAGTTGATGTGGGATGACAAATCCACAGACAAACTGGAGAAAATGCTTGCGGGTAACTTCACTCCAGAGCTCATTCAAAAGCTGTCCGCCGAGGAAACTGCGAACACTATCGGGTTACCTATTGATATGGCGTCTGTGCACTACCCAATGGGAGGGTGGCTGTGCCCTGCCGAGTTAACGCGTGGGTTAATTAAACAATTGGAGAAGACGTCGTTACTCTCAACGAAGTTTGAACATCTTGTTGAGGCATTAGATTGGGATGAAAAGCGTCAGCTCTGGCTACTAACGGCGAGTGGTCAAACATTTGAGCACTCAACGGTTGTAATTGCGAACGGCCATGAGTTCCAGACATTGAGTCAAACCGCTTCCCTACCAATGGGACAAGTGAAAGGACAAGTCAGTCATGCGCCAGCAACCGAAACGCTGAGTCAGCTGAAAACGGTGTTGTGTTACGACGGTTACATGACACCTGTTAACCCAAGTAATCAACACTTGTGTATCGGTGCAAGCTACGACCGCAGTCACCTTGACTACGAATTTGATGAAAACGCCCAAAAAGATAATGCGGAAAAGCTAGTGAAATGTGTACCGAATCAAACATGGGCAAAAGAGGTAGATATCACTGATAATCAATCTCGCCAAGGTATTCGTTGTGTTAGCCGAGATCACTTACCATTTGTCGGGAATGTGGGTGACTTTGAGACGATCAAAACGCAATACGCCAACTTACAAAATCAAAAAGCAGAAGAGGTAGAAACCATTCATCAGTACCCTAACCTATTCTGCTTCTTAGGTTTAGGATCTCGTGGACTGAGCTCTGCACCATTATTAGCTGAAGTGTTGGCCTCCCAGATCTGTGGGGACCCGCTGCCATTACCGGTTGATGTATTGACCGAACTTCACCCAAGTCGAATGTGGGTTCGTAAACTAAGAAAAGGCAAAGCCATTACCGAGCTGTAAGAGTATTCTCTCGTTTTAATTCCCGACACAGATACGTGATACGTGTCGGGAATCGCTAACTCACTAAGTTGCTCGTACTGAGATTACTTCAGCAGTGCAACTGCCTGTTTCACTTGCTCTGCCACTTCTGGGTTTACAACCTTACCCGATTCCACGTCAAAATTTTCGTAGAAGCTCGGCACAGATAACGATGCCTTTACATCCGCGCCAAAAAATTGAGCAGAACCTGTCGCCGCCGCAAGAACACTTTGTGCACCACCGGGACCTGGGGAAGTTGCTAAATAAACGACAGGTTTGTTTTGAAATACATTACGCTCAATGCGCGTCGCCCAATCGAACAAGTTTTTATAGGCCGCTGGGTACGAACCGTTATGCTCTGCGAAGGAAACAACGAGAGCGTCAGCCTCCGCCAAGTCACGTAAAAACGCGACAGCCCCTTCAGCTTGACCTATTTCTTTCTCTTTGTCCTCGCTAAACATTGGCGCTTGATAATCGTTTAAGTCTAGAACATTCACTTGAGCGCCTTCGACTTGATTTGCTGCGTATGTAGCAAGTAGTTTGTTGATTGAGGTAGAGCTGGTAGATGCACCAAATGCGACAATTTTCATGGTTGTAATCCTTTGTTCACGTTTTATGCTGATCAGAATAAAAGTTGAACAGTTTCGCTACAACCACAAAAATTTTATGGAGAGGTTCGAATTTTTCGAAGTAGTAAATGACTAGGATTAAATGAAGGGAGAACGCTGCTTAGGGATTAAGCCTGAGCCTGGAGCTCTTGCCACAAATCACTGACAATTACGCGATCGGCCGGGCTTAACTCGGTACGCGCATTTTCTAAGCTGCTCTCAATGCGTGACTTCAGCTCAGTAATATCGCTAATCCCTTCTTCTTCACAAGACGCCGCGGATAAAGAGATGTGACCACGTAAATAACCACCAGCAAACAATTCATCGTCAGATGCTGTTTCAATTCGAGCATCAATCAGTTCCAGTAGTTTTTCTTCAAATTCAATAATCATGGTGTATCTCTGAGGTTATTAGTGGTTATTTAACGCAAAAGTCCGACGCTTCCAGTGGCTTAGTTTGATAAAATGCGCGCAGGGCATCAGAAAGCATTTTCACTCGCAAAGGCAAGCCAACGTCCAAAATACCCAGCACTTCTTTATGCACTTTTTTCATAAAGCCGAGCCTATCTGGTTCAAAATCGCCGTGTAGATTGTCACAACTCACCGTAAAAGGGAAGCCAGCGCTTTGTGCCAGAATCCATTCATAAGCTTGAGGTCGCACTTCAACTTTCTCAAACTCCGCTTGAACTTCTGCTGTTCGCCCATCGGGTTCATACCAATAACCAAAATCTTCCAGCAAACGACGCTCTGGACCAGCCACACACCAATGCGAAATCTCGTGTAAAGCAGAGGCGTAAAAACCCCGAGCAAAAATAATCCGATGATGAGGGTGTTCATCATCAGCAGGAAGATAAATAGGCTCATCACCACCTAACTCTAATTTCGTATTAAATTGTTCTAAAAAGGTGTCATTAAAAATGGTGATTAAGTCTTGGTATTCGTGGGTCATCGTCGAGTTTGTACTTCAGTTTGACATGCGCTGCATATTGTCGCTGTTTTTAGCTATGAGGTAAAGGCAACCCCACATTTTTGGTTATTAGTTGAATTTATCTGAAGGTCGCTTTCTCCATACAATTTCTCATTCGTCAGCGTACTTATTTACCACTACACTCTCGCCTTATTTTGATGCCGTTCAAACCGCTATTTTTAAGCCGTTTGATTACAAGCATGTTGCTGGTTTTAATCACTTTTTAAGAGAGATAGAACCGTTTGTAAGTGTTGTTACTTCGCCTACGCTGATTCTCGTAGAACGTAGTGACTTTTTACGTTGAGTGTTTCCCTATGTTGCTAAGTGTGTTGTATATCATTGGTATCACGGCTGAAGCCATGACAGGTGCGTTAAGTGCTGGTAGAAGAAAGATGGACTGGTTTGGTGTTATGTTGGTGGCCAGCGCAACGGCCATTGGTGGTGGCACCGTACGTGACATTCTATTAGGCCACTACCCTCTTGGTTGGGTAAAAAACCCAGAGTTCCTTGCAATTACGTGTGTTGCAGGTGTGCTAACAACAGGTTTAGCGAAATGGGTGATTAAGCTGAAAGGTCTGTTCATTCGCCTCGATGCATTAGGTTTAATCGTGTTTAGTATCATCGGAACAAAAATTGCGATGGGCATGGGCTTGCACCCTGGTATTTGTATGGTTTCAGCGTTAGTAACGGGTGTATTCGGTGGGCTACTTCGTGACTTAATCTGTCGCCAAACACCATTGGTACTGCATGAAGAGCTTTACGCTTCTGTCGCTCTTATCGCATCAGGAATGTACTTAGCGCTATTAGAATTCAATGTTCCCGATGTCACTGCCACGATCATTACACTGGTTACTGGTTACATGCTGCGTATGGCTGCAGTGCGCTTTAAGTGGCGTCTGCCTTCTTTCCATTTGGAAACCGAAGGCTCGATTCATTAAGCAAAAACTACTTAAACAAAAAAGTTTGCCTGATAAAATTGTGCCACCCGCGATTCAGTGAGTGGCATAATTTTATATTCAGTCATCCTGAACAGCGACGAAGGAGCATGATTCAGGATCTATTATCCGAGCACTCTGTTGTCAGAGATGTTTCTTTCTCTTTTCATCGTGCTGAAATTAGATTCCTAGTCTCGCTATAGCTCGCTGGAATGACACAAAGCTCTTAAATCTTTGGAGTCTCGGTTTGTACGCCATGGTTTTGACCACGGTGGCGTAGTAAATGATCCATCACCACAATTGCCAGCATCGCTTCTGCGATAGGCACAGCACGAATACCCACACATGGGTCATGACGACCTTTGGTGATCAACTGAGTTGGTTCACCTTCTTTTGTGATGGTCTCACCCGGCACAGTGATACTTGATGTTGGCTTAAGCGCAATGTTAGCGACAATGTCTTGACCAGTCGAGATACCGCCAAGAATGCCACCCGCATGATTACTACCAAAACCTTCAGGAGCAAGCGTATCACGGTGTTGACTGCCTTTTTGGTTTACCACCTCGAAACCGTCTCCGATTTCCACGCCTTTCACCGCGTTTATGCTCATTAGTGCGTGCGCGATGTCTGCATCCAAACGGTCAAATACGGGTTCCCCAAGACCAACAGGCACGTTAGTTGCCACAACCTGGATTTTTGCGCCAATAGAGTCGCCTTCTTTTTTCAGGTCACGGATAAGTTGGTCAAATGCTTCTACTTTGTCAGCATCAGGGCAGAAGAATGCATTGTTCTCGATTTCGTTCCAATCTACCTTGTCGATAGATACATCACCCATTTGTGACAAGTAAGCACGAATCTCAACACCAAACTCATCTTTTAAGTATTTCTTCGCGATTGCACCAGCAGCCACACGCATTGCGGTTTCACGAGCTGAAGAACGGCCGCCACCGCGATAGTCGCGGACGCCATATTTTTGGTGGTAAGTGTAATCAGCATGACCCGGTCTGAACTTATCTTTGATGTCAGAGTAGTCTTTTGAGCGCTGATCGGTGTTTTCAATTAGCAAACCGATCGATGTGCCCGTGGTTTTGCCTTCAAAAACGCCAGAAAGAATTTTAACTTCATCCGGTTCACGACGTTGTGTGGTGTAACGTGATGTGCCTGGACGACGGCGGTCGAGATCGATTTGTAGATCTGCTTCTGTAATTTCCAACCCCGGAGGACATCCGTCTACGATACATCCCAGTGCGATACCGTGACTTTCCCCGAATGTCGTCACTCGGAAATGTTGTCCGATACTGTTTCCTGCCATTACTTCCTCAAGTTTTTTATCGCCACGCTCTCTCAAAACAGAGCATAGCTGCTTTCCAATTCTTCGTGGATTCATAGTGGCTTTATTACGTTTTGATGTAAAGAGTTAATATCGGCGAGGTATGCATAAAAAAACACCGAGCATAAAGCTCGGTGTTTTGATGTTTAGTGCAAGACTCTATTAGTCTTTGTACAGTTTAAACTCTTCTGCACACTCAACCAGCTGGTCACGCGTTAGCATAAATACGCCATGACCGCCGTTCTCGAACTCAATCCAAGTAAATGGAATCTCTGGGTACTGTTCCATCATATGAATCATTGAGTTTCCGACTTCACAAATAAGAATGCCGTTATCTGTTAGATAATCTGGCGCGTTAGCAAGAATACGACGCACTAGTTTTAGACCATCCGTACCCGCAGCTAGCCCAAGCTCAGGCTCATGCGTGAACTCATCTGGCAGGCTGTTCATGTCTTCTTCATCCACATATGGTGGGTTGGACACGATTAGATTGTATTTCTCTTTTGGAAGATCACGGAACAAATCAGAGCGAATTGGGAACACTTGCTGCTCCATGCCGTGATCTTGTACGTTTTGCTCAGCCACTTGTAGAGCATCTGTAGAGATGTCGATCGCATCCACTTCTGCTTCAGGGAAAGCGTGCGCACAAGCAATCGCGATACAACCAGAACCCGTACATAGGTCCATGATGCGCGTAGGCTCTTCCACCAACCAAGGTTGGAATTCCGCTTGAATCAATTCGCCGATAGGAGAACGTGGCACAAGTACACGCTCATCAACGAAGAACTCAAGACCGCAGAACCATGCTTTGTTTGTTAGGTATGCTGTTGGCGTACGCTCGTTGATGCGTTTTACTACGCGCTCAACAATACGCAGACGCTCGCTTGTCGTTAGGCGAGAGTTCAATACGTGCGGAGGCACATCAATCGGCAAGTATAAGGTTGGCAGGATAAGCTGAACAGCTTCATCCCACGCATTATCAGTACCATGACCGTAAAACAGGTTCGCTGCATTAAAGCGGCTTACCGTCCAACGAATCATATCTTGAAGGGTATGCAGTTCCGATACCGCTTCTTCTACAAAAATCTTATCCAAAATTGCCTCCGAAAAGCGCTACAATACTGCCAATAAAGTTTATTAATGAAATTGTTTACCTAATGAGCAAAAAAGACACCGAGAACGATGACGATTTCGCCTTGTTTCAGGAAGCAGTACAGGGCGTAAAAAAGTTGCGACAGGATACCATAATCCAGCAACCAAAAAAAAATACTAAGCAAAAAGAAATCAAGCGCTCCAACCGTGAAGCGAGTGACTCTGAATTTTACTTTTCAGACGAGTTTGTCCCTCTATTAAACGATGAAGGTCCAACTCGTTATGCACGTGACGACGTCTCCACTTATGAAGTCAAACGTCTACGTCGTGGCGTGTATGTACCGGACGTGTTCCTCGATATGCACGGCATGACACAGCAAGAAGCAAAACGCGAGCTTGGTGCGATGATAGCCTATTGCATCAAAAACGAGATTCATTGTGCGTGTGTGCAACATGGTATTGGGAAACACATCCTGAAACAGAAAGCCCCACTTTGGTTAGCACAGCATCCTGACGTTATGGCTTTTCACCAAGCGCCACTAGAATTTGGTGGTGATGGTGCGTTGTTAGTGTTGCTTTCTATTCCTGAAAAGTAACAGGCTTGCTGTAGACACGACGAAACGAAAAGGCAGGGATCTCCTGCCTTTCTTATTCTGTCTCTAATTTGCAAACGCTTATTTTGGTTTAGACACTTATGGCGTAATATGCCAAAGCACTTCACCATTTTGTGTTTGTAAATCATATTCAATGCACACTAGCCCTGATGTAGGAAACATCGGTGGTGTCATGTCTTTTACAAACTCTGAAGTCAGATAACCGACCAAAGGCAAATGCGATACGAACAAAAGCGAGTCCAATTGTTCGACTTCGATTAACGCACTTGCGAAATCGAAGACATGCTCGGACTGGCCATAAGGTGTAATATCTTCACAAGTTTCAATGCTTTTTGCAGAGAAATACGCACTGATCTCTTGCCAAGTTTGTTGAGCTCTAATGTACGGACTCACCAACACTTTATCGAATTGCGCAAAACCCTGTTCTTTACAGGCTCTCGCAACCGCTTCTGATTCGACTCTGCCTCTTGGGGTCAATTGTCGTGCTGCGTCTGAATCTGCAAAATGCTCGGCTTCACCGTGACGCATGATGAATATTTTCATGTTATTTCCTAGGGATAGCTAACGCTACCAAAAGGTTGACTGCTATCTTTATTAGATAGACGGGGCTAACTTTAACAATGACGAAACAAAAATACTGATATAATTATCTGTTCATTATACCAATTCGCTTGTTAAAGATAGCGACTTTCTTAACAATCTATTAAAAGAATGTACTCAGTTCATCACACTATTTAACTGTGCAATGAGTTCAGAGCATTCACTCAAACAGTTCTTCCCCATACGCAAACGCGATGGGCCTGTGCAGAAGTCTACGAATAACAAAAATACGGCAAGCAGTATTTGTCGAAACGCAAACTTTGCGCCCCCCGCGAGGGGAGCCTAAATTACTGTAATGCGAAATCTGGAGACGCATCGTGCATCTAAGTCCTAACGATTCAAATCAATACCGCTACATTACCTTGAGCAATGAACTGCGTGTACTGCTGATTCATTCCGATACAGCTCAACAGTCGGCAGCTGCTCTGGCAGTGAACGTTGGACACTTCGACGACCCAAACGATCGCCAAGGTCTGGCACACTATTTAGAACACATGCTTTTTTTGGGTACGGAAAAATACCCTAAAGTGGGCGAGTTTCAAAGCTATATTAGCCAACACGGTGGAACAAACAACGCTTGGACTGGTACAGAGCACACTTGTTTCTTTTTCAATATTGCTCCAAATGCCTTTGAAAGTGCCTTAGATCGATTTAGCCAATTCTTTACCGCACCTTTGTTTAACGAAGAAGCATTAGACAAAGAGCGACAGGCTGTCGACTCCGAATACAAGCTCAAACTCAATGATGATTCTCGTCGCCTGTATCAAGTTAACAAAGAAGTCATCAATCCAGAGCACCCGTTTTCAAAATTCTCTGTCGGAAACTTAGATACTCTTGGCGACCGAGATGGTAAATCCATCCGCGACGAAATTGTGGAGTTTCACCACTCTCAGTATTCCGCCGATTTGATGACACTGACTCTATTTGGGCCACAGTCGCTCGATGAACAGCAAGCTTGGGTAGAAACCATGTTTGCCGACATCCCAAATCACCACCTTCGTGGAAAATCGATTGATGTACCGATAGGCACTGAGGAAAGCACGGGCATTTTGGTTCAAGTCGAGCCGCTCAAAGAGTTCCGTAAACTGATTCTCACATTCCCCATGCCGGGAATGGATGCGCATTATAGCGTGAAGCCACTCTCCTACTTTGCTCACCTGTTGGGTTATGAAGGAGAAGGCAGTTTGATGCTTCAACTCAAAGAAAAAGGCTGGATTACCTCTCTCTCAGCGGGCGGCGGCGCGAGTGGCAGTAACTACCGAGACTTTACCGTAAGCTGCACCCTGACGCCAAACGGCTTAGATCATGTTGATGATATCGTTCAAGCGGTTTTTCAATACCTCTCGATGATCAAACAAGACGGGTTAGATGAATGGCGCTATCTCGAAAAACAAGCGGTATTAGAATCGGCTTTCCGCTTCCAAGAGCCATCGCGCCCAATGGATCTCGTCAGCCATCTGGTGATCAACATGCAGCACTATCAACCGGAAGACACGGTTTATGGTGACTACAAAATGGCGGGCTACGATGAGGAGTTACAGCGTTCATTGCTGCGATACTTAACCATCGATAATGTACGCGTCACTTTGATTGCTAAAGGCCTGGAATACAACCGTACTGCCGAATGGTACTTTACCCCGTACTCCGTCACACCTTTTAGTGAAGACCAACGTCGTTTCTATCAACAAATCGACCCAAGCTGGCAATTCGTCTTACCGGAAAAGAACCCTTATATTTGCTACGACCTCGACCCCATGCCACTCGAAAATGGTGATTCACTGCCAGAGTTGATTGAGGATCTCGAAGGGTTTCGGCTGTGGCATTTGCAAGATGACGAATTTCGCGTGCCTAAAGGTGTCGTTTATGTCGCTATCGACAGCTCTCATGCCGTTGCATCACCAAAGAACATCGTCAAAACGCGCTTATGTGTAGAGATGTTCCTCGATTCGCTAGCAAAAGAAACCTATCAAGCAGAAATCGCAGGGATGGGTTACAACATGTACGCTCACCAAGGTGGCGTGACCTTAACCCTCTCTGGGTTCAGTCAAAAGCTGCCTCAGTTGCTGGAAATGATTCTGCACCGTTTTGCTTCTCGAGATTTCAGCCCTGCTCGCTTTGAAACCATCAAACAACAACTGTTACGAAACTGGAGAAATGCTTCACAAGATCGCCCTATTTCTCAGCTGTTTAACGCACTTACTGGGTTACTTCAACCCAATAACCCGCCTTTCGCAACCTTAGTCGAAGCGCTAGAAGAAATCGAAGTCGATGAACTCTCGGTATTCGTAGAATCCATTCTTGCAGAACTGCACGTTGAAATGTTTGTTTACGGAGACTGGCAACGCCAGCAAGCCCATGACATGGCTACGACCTTGAAGGATGCTCTAAGAGTTAACGAGCAACGTTATGAAGAGGCACTTCGTCCGCTCATTATGCTAGGTAAAAATGGCAGTTTTCAACGTGAGGTGCATTGTAATCAGCAAGATTCCGCAGTCGTTATTTACCACCAGTGCGAGGATATTGAGCCTCGCAGTATCGCGCTATACTCATTGGCCAATCACCTTATGTCGGCAACGTTTTTCCACGAAATCCGTACCAAGCAGCAATTAGGTTACATGGTAGGCACTGGCAATATGCCGCTAAATCGTCACCCTGGTATTGTACTGTATGTGCAGTCACCTAATGCAGCACCTGCCGAGCTGGTTACCTCAATCGATGAGTTTTTAAATGCCTTTTATATGGTGTTGTTAGAGTTAAACGATTACCAATGGCACAGCAGTAAGCGCGGCTTGTGGAACCAAATAGCAACGCCTGACACCACTCTTCGAGGACGAGCTCAACGTCTTTGGGTTGCAATAGGAAACAAAGACACTGAGTTTAACCAACGTGACAAGGTACTTACGGAGTTGAAGAAGCTGACGCGCGCAGACATGATTCGCTTCGTTGTGAACGAATTGAAACCTCGTACTGCAAATCGTTTGATCATGCACTCTCAAGGTCAAGCGCATTCGGAGGCTCCGCGCATCCATCTAGGACAAGAAATTGGATCAATTGAAGAGTTCCAACTTCGGCCAAAAGATTGCGGCTTGGGGTGATCTAGTTGCGCAGAAATAAAATTGTCGATTACTAGAATGTACCTACAAACCCATGAGGTTGTCGGTCTCATAGATTGAATCGGCACCATAATTGGCAGAAAATTGAAATTACGCCATTGCGGCTTATCTCTAATTACCGCACTAAAAATAACTTAATGAGGTAATCATGAAAAAAGCACTTTTACTTGTGGCTCTTATACTGCCATAGGCATCTGCTTACGCTGAAATCTCAGTCAAAGGCGATGGTTTCGAACTAAGTGACGACTGTGTGCGCCTTAGCGGAGACAATGTATCCATCAAATCAGATGATTGCTCTTCAAAACAGTGGAATGATAAAGACAAAAAAGGTAATAGCAGCGTTCATGGGGACGACAACCCTGGTAAAGGCCACAATAAAGATAAGAAAGACAAGAAGAAGTAACCATTTCTTATTTATGAAAAAGGCTTGCCACTGGCAAGCCTTTTTCTCTACCGAAGCAACGTTTAATAAAACGTTGTCCCTTCACCAGCTCGAGTAAGCAAACCATCACACGGCGCGTAACGATCGCCATATTTCGATGCAAACTCATTCATTTTCTCTACGAGCTCTTTAATACCAAATTGGTCCATGTAACGGAACGGGCCACCCAAGAACGGTGGGAAACCAATACCAAATATCGCGCCAATATCACCGTCACGTGGCGAGCGAATGATGCCATCATCCAAACAACGTACCGCTTCATTCAGCATTGGCAGCACACAGCGCAACGCAATATCGTTATCGCTTAGCTTAGATTTAGGGTCGAGTTTAAGCAGTTTGTAAACCGATTTGTCGACATCTTTCTTCTTGCCCTTGTAAGTGTAAAAGCCCTTACCACTCTTGCGTCCTTTACGTCCATCATTTAACAAGATATCAAACACATCCGGCCCTTTGAATCGGTCACCTAACTCATTAACCAGGATCGGCATAATTTTCGCGCCAATGTCGACACCGACTTCATCCAGTAAGGTAATCGGGCCGACAGGGAAACCAAAGTCAAGCAACGCCGTATCAATCTTTTCGATCGGTTCGTTAGCCAACAAAATATGCGCCGCTTCGTTCATGTATGGAGCAAGAATGCGGTTCACGTAAAAGCCCGCTTTGTCTTTCACTACGATCGGGGTTTTACCTTGCTTCTTAGCAAGTGCAACAACTGTTGAAACGGTTTCATCTGACGTCGTTTCATGCGGAATCACTTCCACCAAAGGCATTTTTTCTACTGGGCTGAAGTAATGCAAACCAACTACGTTTTCTGGACGCTCTGCTTTTTCTGCAATTTTGTGGATAGGCAACGAAGAAGTATTGGTCGCAAAGATAGTTTCTGTCTTAGCGTTTGCTTCAATGTCCGCCACCATTTTTTGCTTAAGATCTAAGTCTTCAAAAACCGCTTCAATTACGACATCAATATGATTAAAACTGGTAAAATCGACACCACCAGACAGTTGCAGCATTTTCGCTTGCAGATCGGCCTTGGATAGAATGCGACGTTTGCGCTGTTTCTCAAATAACTTGTAGTTGTAGTTGAGCGCATTTAAAACGCCATCGTTGCTAACGTCTTTGATGCGAACAGGTACTTTTGCTTTTGCAACAGACACATGGCTGATTCCGGCGCCCATCAGACCACCACCAAGCACACCAACTTTATGAACTGGTGCTGGTTTCGCATCCGTGCCATTTTCTTTCTTCATTTCTGTTGTGGCAAAGAAGATCGAACGGAGCGCTTTTGACTCTGAGCTCATCACAAGCTCACCGAAGCGCTTCGCTTCAAGTTCTTGACCTTTAGCGAAGCCTTTCTCTAAGCCATGTTGAATAACTTCTAGAATTGCAACCGTTGCTGGATAGTTACCACGGGTTTTTTGATTCGTTTTCTTCGCAGCTTGCTCAAATACAAACTTGCGCCCTAGCCCGCTACCAGACATCACCTTTTCTTTCGTCGATAGCTTTTTCGTACCCTTGTTTTTACCTTTGTCGATAAACTGTTTTGCTACGTCGAGCAAAATGGTGTCCGGCACACAGGCGTCCACAACGCCCAGTTTTTTAGCTTTCTTCGCACGAAGTTGTTTACCCGTCAGGATCAAGTCCAACGATGGTAACAGGCCAATCAAACGTGGCAGACGCTGAGTACCACCAGAACCTGGCAATAAACCAAGTTGTACTTCTGGCAGACCTAAACGCGTTTTGTCAGAATCCGTACAAACACGATAATCACATGCAAGAGCCAGTTCTAAACCACCGCCCAAACATGGGCCATGAATAGCCGCAACGACAGGATAAGGTAAGTCCGATAGCTGCTGGAATAAATCCTGACCTTGCCTTGCTAAGGCTTCCGCTTCACTTGCTGTGGTGCATGCTTCTAGCATTCGAACATCAGCACCCGCAACAAAATTGTCCGGTTTTAGGGAGTGGATGATCATCCCTTTAATACCACTGGAGTCTTTTAGCTGAGCAAAAATTTCTTTCATTTCGTCAGCAAAAGCCGCCTGCAGCGTATTCATTTTTTCATTAGGAACATCGATGGCTAACCAAGCAATATTTTGCTCATCAACCTTTAGACTAAATGCTTTTTGCTCGCTCATTACTCAACCTCCAGAATCATTGCCGCACCAAGACCACCAGCAGCACATGCGGTATTCAATGCAATACCACCGCCACGGCGTTTTAGCTCTCGTAGGGTTTGCGTCATCATACGCGCACCAGTCGCAGCAAATGGGTGACCATAAGCAATTGATCCGCCAAGCACGTTGAACTTATCCATGTCAATTTCACCAATCGCTTTTGAGCGACCAAGGTTTTCTTGAGCAAACTTATCGGAAGCAAACATCTTCACATTCGCCAATGCTTGAGCAGCAAAGGCCTCGTGCATGTCGATCAACGTCAGGTCTGACAGTTCCAAGCCTGTATTTTCAAGCACTTTCGCTGTGGCATAAGTCGGCCCCATCAGCATGTCCTTTTCCACGCCGATAGCAGAGAATGCATAACCTCGGATGTAACCAAGAATCTCCATTCCGAGCTCTTTCGCTTTACCTTCTCGCATCAACATCACTGCCGCACCACCATCAGTCAATGGCGTACTGTTCGCAGCCGTAACACTGCCATACTGACGATCAAACGCAGGTCGCAATTTCGCGTATCCCTCAACCGTTGAGTCATGACGAATATTGTTATCTTCCGAAATCCACTTTCTGTATGGTTCAGGGAAAGCCGTCATCACTTCATCTTGGATTTTTCCTTCTTTCCAAGCTTGAGAAGCCAGCGTATGAGAACGATGTGCAAGCGCATCCTGTTCTGCGCGAGAAATACCATGTGTTTTAGCCATTTGCTCTGCAGTTTGTCCCATGGATAAACCCGTAGAGTACTCTGCTACTGCTGGTGGCACTGGCATCAGGTCTTTAAAGCTCAAGTTTTTGAGGATACTAAGCTTCTGACCCATTGTTTTTGTCTTACTAAGAGCAAGCAGATTAGCGGCCAATTTCTTTGATACGCCAATAGGCAGGACGGAAGAAGAGTCTGCACCGCCAGCAATACCAATATCGATGGTTCCCGCCATGATGCTTTCTGCGACATTAACTGCCGCTTGAAAACTCGTTGCGCACGCTCGAGTCACACTGTAAGCATCAGTATGGATGTTCATACCGGTGCCTAACACGATTTCTCGTGCGATGTTTGGCGCTTCAGGCATTTGTACTACTTGTCCAAATACCACTTGTTCGATTAGCTTCGGATCAATATCTGTTCGAGCAAGCATTTCGCTTACTACCATTTTCCCTAAATCGACCGCTGGCACTTGGCTAAATTCCGTGCTTTGACGAGCAAAGGGAGTTCGAAGCCCCGCGACAATAGCGACACGCTCACCATTGCGTGTTTTTACTTCCTGCTTGCCCATTGTTTCTCCTTAAATACAAGAGGTCTGACCTGATGCATTGTAATGAATTTGTTAAATTTATCAAACGTGCGTTTAAATAAACGTGAAGCAAGTAGTTCAATTACTCTACTTCTTTGATTCTTATGCGATTACTAATGGTTAACTATAGAGAGTTAAAACGGTAAGAGGTATACGGAAAGTAAAATCGAAGCAAAAAAAAACCACACATAACTGTGTGGTCGGAATATCTATAAAACAATTAACTTACGCCAATTGAAAAGTAATCAGTTTCCTGATTAGGAGAAAGTAAAGTCAGCCTTCAAAAGGAAGTGTCATCTTGCTCAACATGTTAGTCGCAATGACTAACGAGATGACAAGGTGTACTATAACCCCTTCACTGCTTGATATTTTGAAATAGATCAATTTTATAGTGATTTTACGAGTTTTAAGCTCACCTAGAGCGATTATTGATTCAAAACAATTCAAGAATCCACCATCAGAAGTCCCTGTTAATGCTCCATCGAGTGAACTTATCCAAGCCATTGATTACTAATGATGATATTGTTAACAATATATATCAATTCGTGTTCGATGATATCTGACATTTGCGTATACACTTTTAGGTAACCACATGGCTTATTGTGTCAAAGGGGTTGCATGACAAATCCTGCAACCAAAACCGCTAGGCGATGAAGCAAGTAAAGTCATGCTCAGAACAAATAAGAAACTCACAGAGCGAGGATGGAGGCTCCTGTGGCCATATTAAAAATGTTTGGAAAGAAAAATTCCAACAGTCCGGTCAACTCTGATATGGACAAGCAAAGAAAATACGAAGCGCTCGTCCGAGGGTATCATCGTGACTTGTACCGCTACGCATATTGGTTGTGCAAAGATAAAGCGGTCGCGGAAGATCTAGTTCAGGAAACCTGTCTTAGAGCTTGGAAGTCACTCGATAGCCTCCAGGACGAAAAAGCTGCCAAGTCTTGGCTCATCACAATATTGAGACGAGAAAATGCGCGCCGCTTCGAACGTAAACAATTTGATTTAGTTGATATCGATGATTACGGCAATGATGCTAAAGTCAGCGATGACTCACATCATCAGCAAGAATGGCTGCAGGCACAGATCATGAAGCTCGATGTTGAATACCGTGAGCCTTTATTTCTCCAAGTTGTCGGTGGTTTCAGTGGAGAAGAAATTGGCGACATTCTTGATTTAAATAAAAACACAGTGATGACTCGACTATTTCGCGCTCGTAATCAACTTAAAGAGATGTTGGATTCTCAAGATACTAAGAGAGGACAAAAGAATGGATGATTTAGAATTTCGTCGTCGTATTTTGTCGGATCCAAAACAAAAGGATGAAGAGATTCTGCAAGCTTTAGCTGGTAGCGACGCCAACAATAAGTTTGTTGATGACGTTTTGGATCTCGATGTAAAAATTAAACAAGCCATGAATGTGGATGTACCCGAAGATCTCGCAGATAAGATTTTATTTAGCCAGACGTCGAGTGCACTTGATGAAGAGAAGGTCGTAAGACCAAACTTTGTCCGCAAAGCAATGGCACTTGCCGCTTCTATTGCGTTCACCGCAGGATTATTAGTTGGCCAAGTAAACTGGGGAAATGTTTTGGTGTCTCCAGCACAAGCCAGTTTAGCGGATACCGCGATGAAACACGTTATTCATGAAGAACCGTTTGTTCGTCATCTTGATGAGGATGTACCGAGCTCGCAAATTAATGCGAAAATGTCGCCATTTCATTACCAGTTTAGTGAAAACTTTCCATATCACGTTTACTACCTAAACCACTGCGGTTTTGGCGAATCCAATGCGGTGCATATGGTGTTCCAAGGTCCAAAAGGTAAAGTAACGTTATTTATTACTGGTATTCCAAGCGAACAAAGTACCGACTTTAGTAAGGATGGCATGACCGGAATCGTTCAGCCCGTCGGGAGTTCAAGCCTGATTTTAGTCGGGGAAGAAGGTGAAAATATTGATGCGCTCGCTACGACTCTTGCATCAATGATTAAGCCGATGTAACAACTTCGACGATTTCCAGCCTTCAAAAGGTTAAATGCCGCTAAATGATCTTATTTAGCGGCATTTTTGTATAAATATAACACAAAACATTCACCACCCCTATCGCATTTAGAGCTTAAACTCTAAATTATGCATTTTAAGTGCAATTTCCCGTCTTTTAGACATCATTTCTGCAATTTTTATTCAATTTTATCCAATGGTCGGATTTGTCCAAGCAACTATTGATACTACTATCTGCGCCACTGAGCAAAAGCTCAATTTATCGTCCAAAGAGACGAATCTAATAAGGAAAAACAAATGACTCAGAACACGCGTCTGTTTAAAAAGACTCTCCTAGCAGTAACGGTAGCTTTTGCCTCAGGTCAATCGATGGCAGCGGGTTTCCAAATCAACGCTCAATCAGCAACTGGCATCGGCCGTGCATTTGCTGGTGATGCGGTAATCGCAGATAATGCAGCAGTAATGGCTCGTAACCCAGCAGCAATGGCTCTGTTTGATAAAATGGAACTGTCGCTAGGTTTCGAAAGCATTACTTCAATGATTGAAGTGAAAGATGCGAAATATAACGTTAATACTCCTTTGGGCTCCAATACTGTAAGTGTTGCTGATACTGATGATGTGGGTGATACGTCAATAGCTCCAAACATTCACCTAATCGTTCCAGTAAATGACAAGTTTGCATGGGGCGTAAACGCATACTCTAATTTCGGCACTAAAACTGAATTTTCAGATAACTACACCGCAACAGAGTACGGTGGTCTTACGGATGTAAAAAGCTTCAACTTTGGATTGGCGGGTTCTTACCGTTTAAACGAACAATGGAGCTTTGGTGCTGGTTTAGATTTAATCTACGGCCAAGGCACAATGAAGCGTACAACTAGCTCTTCAGTCCCAAGGGTTGGCGGTCAAAAAATTCTGGACGTAGATAAAGCTGATGGTTGGGCTGTTGGTTTTAACGTAGGTACTGTGTACGAACTAGATGAAAACAACCGTTTTGGTCTAGCGTATCGTTACAGCCCTGAATTTACGGCGAAAGACGACAAAGGTCAGGAAATCACGCTACCTCTACCAGATATGGCCGAGTTTTCCGGTTTCCACAAAATCCAAGACACTAAATTTGCTGTACACTACAGCATCCAATACATCGGCTGGAAAGATTTCGACCAAATTGATTTTGAGAACCTAAATCAGGGTTTACTTAAAGGTGGTTACTCGAAAGACTATCAATGGCAAGATGGCTGGCACTACGCAATTGGTGGTACTTACTACTTAAACAACAACTGGACACTTCGTGCTGGTTACATGTACGACACAAGCGCTCAAGATAAAGTAACGTCTATCTCGGTACCAGACTCGGATCGCCAGTGGTTCTCCACAGGTTTCTCTTACCATATTGATAATAGCTCAAACATCGATTTTGGCTTCACGTACTTGTTAGGTGAAGATGTAAAAGTTAATGAGAATACTCAATTAGCTCCTGGTCTTTCTACCGGTGTAACAGCAACAACTCATGCTGATGCAATTCTATTCGGCTTACAATACAGCCGTAGCTTCTAAACGCTTCGCTGTTAGTTAGTAGAAAAATACTTTATATAAAAGGCTGGATTTCCAGCCTTTTTTCATATCTGCGATTTATTGCCCACTCAATTTGAGTGAACACGTGTATCTAAATCTCACAATTAGGACGCACAGCTGTTCGCTGAATTCCGTTTACAAGCCTTTCACAGTTAGATTATTAAACCGCACAAATAACATTTGAAAGGATAATATTCCAAATGACCACTTACGCTGGATTTTCATTTCTAAAGTAAAAACTCTACCTTTAAACTTTCGTCCCACGTTATAAACAAATCAGCGAACATTCGAATGAAAACCAACAAGACTCTTCTATCAACAGCAGTGGCATTAAGCCTACTTGGCACAACGGGCATGGCTAACGCAGCAGGTTTCCAACTTGCTGAATATTCTGCAACAGGCCTAGGTCGAGCATATGCTGGTGAAGCTGCAATGGCTGACAACGCAAGTGCACAATGGCGTAACCCAGCAATGCTAACTTATTTGGAAGGCACTCAAGTGTCCGTTGGTGCAATCTATGTGAACCCAAATATTGATATTGAAGGTGATGTAAACTTCCACGGTAGCACTTCTTCTGCATCTTCAGATGACTTCGCACATGATGCAATCATTCCAAACTTCTACCTATCACACCAATATAATGAGAAATTCGCGATTGGTTTGGCATTTGGCACCAACTACGGCATGGAAACCGATTTAGGTAAAGGCTTTGGTGCATCGCACTTTGGTAACGAAGCAAGCGTAACGACAATGGAAGCGAACTTAAACGCAGCTTACAAAGTCAATGAATCAATCAGCGTTGGTGGTGGTATCCGTTACATCATCGGCGAAGGCAGCTTTGGCGCAGCAGCTCCTAAGAATAACGTTGTAGGGTTAAATCCTGAAACTAATCAACCAATCAGTGTTCCTCAAGGTACCGCTCTAAAATACATGGAAGGTGACGATACCGCTTGGGGCTGGCAAGTTGGTACAGCATGGCAGATCAATGAAAATAACCGTATCGGCTTCGCGTACAAATCTGAAGTTGAACTGAAGCTTGAAGGCCATGCTGAAGGTCTTGGTTTTGGCTTCGGTACTTCTGAACGCGACAACGGCTACATGTATCTAAACCTGCCTGCAACGGCTGAGTTGGCAAGCTTCCACCAAGTAACAGACCAACTTGCGTTACACGCAAGCGTTAACTGGACGGATTGGAGCTCTTTCGAGAAATTGGAAGCACGTCTAAATACTGCTGGCACGCATATGGTTAAAGTAGAAAACTGGGAAGACAACTATCGCTTTGCTGTTGGTGCTACTTACCAGCTTAATCCTAAGCTAGCGCTACGCACTGGTATTGCATACGATACTTCAGCGGTAAGCGACAAAAACCGTACGATCACTATTCCAGAAACTGACCGCACTTGGCTAAGTATTGGCGCAACGTACGATTGGACGAAAGACTTCAGCCTAGACGCTGGCTTCACCTATATTTTTGCGAAAGACGCACCAATCGTTGAGTCTCGTGGTTACAAGTCAGACGACACTGCAGAACAAGTCGGCGGCCAATTTGTAGGCGAAACTACGGGTAATGTTTGGCTAATCGGTGTTCAAGCAAACTACCGTTTCTAACCAAGCTGCAAAATACAAAAAAGGCTTAGCATCAGCTAAGCCTTTTTTCATTTCTCTATTGTGAAGAACAACGCTTAAAAGTCTTCTAGATATTCATCTAAATACTCTTCTTCTTCGATGTTAACTTCTTCTACCGTTTCAACTTCTGCTTTAAAGTTTTGACGCTGGATATAAACATCGCGAGTTAGAATATATGGATCCGGCGACGAGTCTAGCTGCGCTTCTTGCGGTACTAATAAAGCACGCTTCTCCATTCCTTCAAACGCCCACTTACCCAAACTCGCCCAGAAGTTGAGATAAGAGAGGGGTAAATACGTACTATCTACGGTATCTGTCACTTCACGTAAGGTATACGGACCATAACCTGGAACCATGAAGTAAGGACCATTTCCAACACCATAGTGGCCTACTGCATCACTGAACGCTTTCTCGTCGTACTTCGTAATACCCGCGGCACTTGCAATATCGAATAAACCGAAAATACCGAACGTCGAATTAATCCAAAAACGGTTAAAGTGGTCCACGGCTTTCGTACCATTACCCATGATTAAGTTATTAACCATGCTTGCTGGCTCATCTAAGTTCGATAAGAAGTTAGCGATACCAGAACGAATAGGAACTGGCGTGTATTCTACATACGCAAGTGATACAGGACGAACCAAATACGGATCTAAATATTCGTAGTTGAGTTCCCACATGGTTCGGTTAAAGCCTTCCAACGGGTCATACACATCAGAAGTCGTTTGATTTGTTTCTTGTCCTGTTACTGCTTCATCAGGCGCACTTGAACAGCCAACCAGTCCAACGGCTAACAGCAACAAGAAGGTAGATTTACCCTTGTTATACATTTTATTTTCCATAACGACTATTAATGTACCTAAGTCACCCCGATTAACCATTGTACGTATGTTGAGCAGGATACATAGTAAAGATGACTCAGATATGGGAATAAATAAAGGCCAGCAATCGCTGGCCTTCGGTATTCTACTCGATCGTTTAGAGTCATACCACTAAAGGCAACTGACTCTACCTCGTTGTCATGTTTCAGAGACAGATGTTAACAATTAATACTGCTGATCAATGGTCACTTCTACTGGTGCGCCAAATTCAACGACGTCACTTTCTCCGTGCCAATCTTGATCACGCGTTGCTACGTTACCGTCAGAATCTACACGCACACGGACGATTAGCTTATCGAGTGAAGATAACTTTTGCCCTTGCATCATGGCATTGCCGTCATCTAATACGACTGTGCGAGGGAAAGTACCTAGCGGATAACGAGCAGCAGCCACAGGCATTGGGGAGCCATCTGAACGATGTACTGACACAATCAGAACTGCGTTTGGATCCAACTGAGCATTTGGTGCCACATTAATTGTCACAGCTACACTCTTATCCGGTGAAACCGCTTCGCCCATTTGCTTACGAGCACTCTCAATACTGCGTGACAACATCTCGTAGCGGCTATCTTCTGGACCAATCATTTGTTGCATGATACCCCAGTACTTGATGGCTGCCGGGAAGTCTTGACGCTCAAACGCATCGAACGCTAACAAAGAAAACACACGCAGATCGACATAGTCTTGCTGCATCAGCTTGCCGAGTAATGAGCGAGCCGTCGCTTGATCCATTTCCTCTTGAGACAGCATCAGAGCTTGTGCATAACCCAACATCACATCAGGATCTTTGGGCTCTAGGCGGTATGATTTTTCCATCGCATCGATCGCCGTGGTGACATCACGATTTGCTAACGCAATACGACCTAGCAGTAACCAACCTGTCGAGTCTTCCGGCTGGTAATGTAAGCGAGTTCGAAGGGCTAGGGTCAAATCCGCCATTTCATCGTCACTCAGCGGCTCAGAAGAAGCCGACATCAGCTTTTTCGATAACTCAGGTAGATTTGCAGACACTTCTTGCCATTGAACAATATCGTCTGACGCGCCAAATTTATAATACAAACCATAGCTCAGCACCACCGTCAGAATTACCGATGGAACTAAAACCGCGATTGGAGAAACCTTGGTTTCTTTTTGCGCTTTATCACCAGGGATATCGTCAAGCAGTGATTGCTTTAGATCAGAAATCAGTTCGTCTTCACTTTCAACCAGACCTTCGTCAGTTTCTTCTGCAAGCTCAGATAGTCGGTCTTTATAAAATGCCTTGTTAAGCTCATCGCGTAACACATCATCATTGTTCGCTTTTTGTTTAAGCAGCGGCAAAGCCACCAGCGCACAAGCAATAAGCGTGAGAGCAACGGTGGAAATCCAAAATAGTGTCATTACTTCTTATCTCCGTTGTTCTCTTCTTCAAGCAATGCTTTTAAACGAGCTTCTTTTTGCTCATCCCATTGCTCGTCACTGCTCGCTTTTGCCTTAACTTTAGATTTACGGCTACGCAGTACAATCAAACCAAAACCACCCAGTACTACAGCAAGTGGCCCTAGCCACAAAATCGCAGTCGCGACCGTAAATGGTGGGTTGTAAGTCACGAAGTTACCGTAACGGGCGATCATGTAATCAACGATCTCATCTTTGGACTTACCTTCTTTGGTCATTTCGTACACCTTATGGCGTAAGTCCTGAGCAAGTTCAGCGTTAGAATCCGAGATCGTGTTGTTCTGACATTTAGGGCAACGGAGCGTATGGCTTAACTCTCTGAACTGCTGTTCTTGTTCCAAATTATCAAACTCGTACACTTCAATGGCCGCATGAGCAGCAAGAGATAATGTCATCGCAGCAAAAACGGCAAGAATTAGCTTTCTCATTGCTTCGCCTCCTCAACCAATTTGTTGTAAAGCGGCTCCAGTGTTTCTGACCAATTACGTGGGTTTACATCCCCTACATGGCGATAGCGAATCACACCATTTGCATCAATAATGAATGTTTCTGGAGCACCATAAACACCAAGGTCAAGGCCAAGCATACCACTGCCATCAAATAGGCTGATCAAGTACGGGTTGCCGAGATCATTCAGCCAACCTATTGCTTTATTACGATCATCTTTGTAATTCATACCGATGATCTTAACGCCCTTACCCGCCAATTCGTTTAGGTATTTATGCTCTGCATAACACGTTGGGCACCACGTTGCCCAAACGTTCAAGAGCAACGGTTCACCTTTAAAAATTGATTGGTCGTACTGTTTTCCAGGCTCAGCCAGATCTTCTAAATGAAATTCAGGAACTGGCTTGCCAACCAAAACCGACTCCAATTTAGTTGGATCATCGCCCTCTTGATTACGCATTAATTGGGTTGCGAAAATGCCCGCTAGAATCATGAAAGCGACAAGCGGAATAAATAAGATTTTCTTATTCATGTTATGCCTCCTGCTCTTTTGACTTCGCGTTTTTCTTCGGCGATTTACGGAAGCGGTAGCGTTTATCAGAAATCGCTAGTGCGCCGCCTAATGCCATAATCAAAGAGCCAGCCCAAATCCAACGAACGAACGGTTTATAGTAAATACGAACAGCCCAAGATCGGTTGTCGTCTAAACGTTCACCCATTGCAATGTATAAGTCGCGGCTAATACCACGGTCAATGGCTGCTTCAGTCATCATAGACTTAGCCGTACGGTAGAAGCGCTTCTCTGCGTGAAGCGTATTCACGTATTTGCCATCGTGTGTGATCTCAAAGTCTGCGATGTAGCCATCGTAGTTTGGACCATCTTTATCACGCAAGCCTGAGAAGTAGAAATCATAGCCTTGAATTTGGAAGTGTTCGCCAGGTGCTAAACGTACATCACGCTCGATGCTGTAGTTCTGTACCATCGCAATACCGATAACAGATACCGCCAGACCAACATGACCCAACATCATTGCCCAGTGGCTACGTTGCAGCTTGCGAACACCTTCACTAAAGCTATGACGGTGCGTTGCGCGCTCGTACAGTTCAAAGCCATGCATCGCAATAATCCAAATCGCCATCACCCAACCAATGTAAGCCATGGTTGAGAAGAAATCGGCAAACAGGTACACGCATAGCGCGGCCAAGGCGAAAGCAAGCACACCTGAAACGAGCATTGGTTTCACAAGTTTAGATAAATTGTCTCGCTTCCAACGAATAAGAGGACCAATACCAAGCAGAAAAGCAAATGGCATCATTAACCACGCAAATAGCATGTCAAAGAATGGCGCACCGATAGAGACCGACCCCAAACCAAGCTGCTTGTGTACGAGCGGCAACAGTGTCCCCACTAACACCACAACAAGAGCGGCGATAAGTAATACATTGTTGGCTAAGAGCGCATTTTCACGTGAGACTAAGTCGAAGTTACCTCGTACACGCACTGCTGCCCCTTTTACGGCAAACAGCAATAAAGAGCCGCCGATAACGAAAACGAGGAAGCCTAGAATAAACATACCGCGCGACGGGTCAGACGCGAACGCGTGCACCGATACTAAAATACCGGAACGGACTAAGAAGGTGCCCAACAAACTCAACGAAAATGCAGAGATTGCCAATAGTACCGTCCACGCTTTAAATGTGCCGCGTTTTTCTGTCACGGCAAGAGAGTGCATTAATGCGGTACCCGCTAACCAAGGCATGAATGATGCGTTTTCTACTGGGTCCCAGAACCACCAGCCACCCCAGCCAAGTTCGTAGTAAGCCCACCAAGAACCTAGTGCGATACCAAGTGTTAAGAATACCCAGGCTGCGGTTGTCCAAGGACGAGACCAACGAGCCCAAGCCGTATCAAGGCGTCCGGTCATTAGGGATGCGATCGCAAAAGAGAATGCAACCGAGAAACCAACATAGCCCATGTAAAGCATTGGCGGGTGAACAATCAAACCAGGATCTTGAAGCAGAGGGTTCAAGTCACGTCCGTCAACCGGGAAGAACGGTAACGTACGTAGGAATGGGTTTGACGTTAGGATGATAAACAGTAGGAAACCTACTGAGATCATGCCCATAACAGCAAGTACACGTGCAACCGACTCTTGCGGCATACCACGACTAAACGTCGCTACAGCGACAGTCCAAGCAGCTTGGATTAAAACCCACAGCAACAGTGAACCTTCGTGCGCACCCCATACTGCGGTTAAACGGTAGTACCAAGGAAGCTGACTATTCGAGTTGCTCGCTACATACTGTAACGTGAAGTCGTTGGTATAAAATCCCCAACATAAAATGGCGAAAGAGAACAACAGCATCAGGAACATAGACCAAGATAGCGGTCGCGCTGTGTTCATGAGCATGGTGTTATTATTCGATGCTCCCCACAATGGCAATACGCTCAACAACACTGCCATTGCAAGCGAAAGAATGAGAGCAAAGTGACCGATTTCAGCAATCATTGGCCGCTTCCTTGTTTCTGTTCGGTGCTGTATTGAAGCGGTTCATGCGTTTTCTTCATCGCTTCTGCAATTTCTGGTGGCATGTATTCTTCATCGTGCTTCGCTAGGACCTCAAATGCCTCAACTGTCGTGGCATCTTTCAGTACACCTTGAGCAACAATACCCTGCCCTTCACGGAACAAGTCAGGAAGAATACCGTCATAGGTAATCGTCACTTTCGGACCGACATCGTGCAGGTCAAAACTCACTTTCAAAGAATTAGGATCTCGACGAACTGAGCCCACAACCACCATTCCACCGATACGCAGACGCTGGCCTACTTCTGGCTTGGTGCCATCTGGCTTACCATTAACCAATTCCGTTGGAGTGTAGAAAAGGTCCATATTTTGGTTAAGCGCATAAAGTATCAAACCAATGGTGGCACTAATACCGATAAAGATCGCTAGTACAATACCTAGCCTCTTTTTACGTCTCGGGTTCATAAGGTGTTCTCCATGTTCTTCGCTGCGTCGATACGAGCTTGACGGTCAATTTTTGCTTTCACTTCTTTCAATAATGCATCACCGCGGCGAAGGCTAGTGATCAGAAGAATCAGCATGGATAAGAAAGTAATACCAAACGCACTCCATACGTATGATGCGTAGCCACCCATGGCAAAAAAGTCGCTCAGAGATTCAAAATGCATAATCAGTTACCTCACTGAGTTTGTTCTGTTGCGAGTTTGCGCACCCAAGGGCGGTGACTTTCTTTACTGATGATTTCGTTACGAAAACGGACCATCGTCACGGCACCAAAGAAGAACGCAAAGCCAAAGATGTTCAGCAATAACGGCCAAAGCATGTCGGATGAAATAGAAGGTTGTTCAAATTTCGTGATCGTCGCACCTTGATGAAGCGTGTTCCACCATTCCACGGAAAAGTGAATGATAGGTAGGTTTACTACGCCTACGATCGCTAAGATACCAGCGGCTTTTGCAGCGGTTTTTTGATCGTCAAACGCATGGTAGAGCGCAATCACACCAAGGTAGAGAAATAGCAGAATCAATTCAGATGTAAGACGGGCATCCCATACCCACCAAGTGCCCCACATAGGCTTGCCCCAAACAGCACCTGTAAGTAGAGCAATAAAAGTAAATACTGCACCAATCGGAGCCATCGCAAGTGCCGCCATATCAGATAGGCGAACTTGCCATACTAGGCCAATAAATGCAGCGATCGCCATCGACATATAAACGCCCATAGACCAAATAGCTGATGGGACATGAATGTAGATGATTCGGAAACTGTCACCTTGTTGGTAATCTGAAGGCGCAAATGCAAGCCCCCAAACCGTACCAACCGATAAGCATACGAGGGCCAATACAGAAAACCAAGGCAGAAACTTACCACTCAAACGATAAGCTGCTTCTGGCTTGGCATAAGGATGTAGCCATTTCCACATGTTTTGTTCTCACTCTTACTTCAGGGACACTGTCTAAAGGGTTGAGACCGTAGCAGTGCTTTAATAATAATTCTTTGATCAAGCGCCGCTTCATTGGCACTTTATTGAGTTAGTTGACACTAACTCGTAATGCGGCACTGATGGCAAAAGGCGTTAATGTCATCGCCCCCATTAGCATCGCACCTAAAATCGCTAGTTGACCGTTATACGCCATACCGAGTGCGGCAGCATCAATTGCCGATGTTGCGAAAATCAAAATTGGGATGTAGAGCGGAAGAATAAGCAAACTCAAAAGAACGCCACCCTTTTGCAACCCAACAGTCAACGCCACACCAATGGCGCCAATAAAACTTAGTGTTGGTGTACCGATCATCAAGGTTAATACAACCGATAGCCAAGTATTGAAGTCGAGCGAAAGTAAAACCGCCAATAATGGGCTAATTAAAATCAGAGGTAACCCTGTTAACAACCAATGTGCTATGACCTTTGAAACCACTACAAGTTGCAATGGAATCGGCATTAGCATCATTTGTTCTAGTGCACCGTCTTGAAAATCATCACGAAATAGACGCTCTAATGATAATAAGGCGGACAGCAATGCGGCAACCCAAACGATGCCCGCTGCAATACGTGCTAACAAATTAGGCTCTGGTCCAATACTCAGAGGAAAGAGAGTAATGACAATAATAAAGAACCACAGCGGGTTCAGAATGTCTGCCTGACGGCGAAATGCGATTAGGAGCTCACGACGAATGATGGTGGTCATCGAGGAAATCATATCAGTCACCCAGCTTTATTTTTCTAAGTTTCGGGCTGTCCGCAAACATATCTTGATGCGTCGTCAACACAACAATACCGCCATTATCAACATGACTTGCGAACAAAGATTCAAGCACCTTGACACCTTGCTTATCAATGGCAGTCAACGGCTCATCTAAGATCCATAAAATTTGCTTACTGAGCCATAACCTTGCCAATGCGACTCGTCGTTGCTGACCTGCGGAAAGTTGTGCTACAGGCACATCTTCTCGACCAGCTAATCCTACTTGAGTCAAAGCGATAAAGATTTCTTCGTCTGAAGAGCGATTATTTTGAATAGATTGATAAAAACGTAAGTTTTCTAATGCGGTAAGCTCTCGCTTCACTCCTGTTTGATGTCCTAAGAAAAGCAGATCTTGATGGAAAACATCACGAGATTTTTCAACCTCTTCTCCTTTCCATTTAATGACACCTTCTTCTCTATCACCTAACCCTGTCACAATCCGTAGCAATGTAGTTTTACCAGTACCATTACGCCCTTCGATCTGGACCAATTCACCAGGCTTAATTTCAAACTGCAGGTTTTCAAACAGAACCCTTTCATCACGGATTGCTGTCAGGTTAGACACTTCTAACATAGAGCTTCAACTAAAAAATGAACGAGCCGCTATATTAGCACAGCTTAGTTATGACAAAACAGGATAAGAGGGCTAGGTTACATGTAAGTTCATGTATTTTTGTTAATTAATCATCACACTTTAATAAAATTAACTATAAGTAGTTATAAGCGCTCATTTTGAATTTGAGAGGCCAGAACTAAGAGCAAGATCGACTGAAGGTTGTCTAGGGTTGTATTTAAGAAGAGCATTAGAGGCTAAAAACAAAAAAAGAGGCGTAATAACGCCTCTTTTTTTCGCTTGATAACCTTTAGCGTCGACGACGTCCACGCGTTGGATATTCTGAGTCATCTGATGGCTGACCACTTAATGGTGGAATCTTCTCTTTCCCCGCCAGTTTCTTCTGCAGTGAAAGCATCAACTCAGCTTCGGCTTTTGGTAGTTCGCACTCTTCAATCAGCTCGTTGATATCAGCGCCAAGCTGTACCATTTTAGAAGCGCGACTGTACAAGCGACCATCAGTATCAGCGTGTTCGAGTTCGCGAATTCTCTCGTTTAAGTGCTGAATAATGTCTTGTTGCTCGGTCACTTTTTGTCCAAGACCAACAACAACCGAGCGCACTTCGAGTAACTGCTTACTCAACTTTTGCACTTCTTTATCTGCGTGTCGAGATTGAGCTCGTTGTTGATCTAACTGCTTTTGTAACCCCGAGCGAATCCGCAGTTGCAAAACAACCAATACTAACACGATAAATGCGACGCCACCCGCAAGGAATGGAGCAGATAAAAGAGTCTCTTCAGCCATCATCATTCAGCCATTAAAGGTGAGCCATCTCGTCCCACTCGTCATCTGTTAGCAGCTTGTTCAAATCCACAAGGATAAGAAGCTTGCCGTCACGGTTGCTCACACCCTGGATGAACTTCGCACTCTCGTCGGTACCAACTGAAGGCGTCGTATCAATTTCAGAAGAACGCAGATAAACAACTTCTGCCACGCTATCTACTAAGATACCAATCACTTGACGCTCAGACTCGATCACAATAATACGAGTGTTGTCAGTGACTTCGCCTTCCATCAGGCCAAAACGTGAACGTGTATCGATAACAGTAACTACATTACCGCGTAGGTTGATGATACCAAGTACATAATCTGGTGCACCTGGAACAGGGGCAATTTCAGTATAACGAAGTACTTCACGAACTTGCATTACGTTGATGCCGTACGTTTCTTCTTCTAGCTGGAACGTCACCCACTGAAGAACTTCGTCATTCGATGCATCTTTCTTCACTTCTACTTCAAAAGCTTGAGACATAGTTAATCCTCGTTAATGTCGTTCCCGACTTAAATCTAATTCAGTGATTTGACATCTAAACCGGCGTTTAGCATGTCAATGAGCGCCTGGACATGAATTAAGGCACACATTTTTTCTTTTACCATGCCCGCTAGCCAAGGGCGTTTACCCGCCTGCTCACGCCAGCGAACCTTGTCGATATTAAGCGTTTCAGTCCCCATTAATTGGTTACTGGCCAACCCCCACATGCTCTCACCAAGCATGACGACATATTGGTAGTTATCTTTATAGCTATCATCACGAAGCTTATCTGCCATCACCCATTTCGCGGTATCGACGACATCAAACTGTTGCTCGCGATTTGTTTGTAGCCCCAAATACCAGGCGGGTTTTCCTATCAAATGGTTAAGCTCGCTAATGCGATGAATACCACCTAACTCATCAAGAGGTACAGCAAACGTGACACCATTCACATCAAAGTAAAGAACTTGGAAGTCCTCACTTCGCTTCGTACTCTCCCAGGCCGTTGGTATATCGGAATCTGCTTGTGTTTCGAGTTCAGTATCGACGTTCGATTCTATATTGATACTTTGTTCGATCACTGCGTGAGGTTCATCCACCTCTGGTTGAGCTTCTTCAAAAACTGGCTCATCAATCACCCAGTCCTGTATTTCCTCAACACCCTGAAGCTCAGGCACCTCACTAAAGGTTTGTACCTCAGGCTCAGCCGCTTTTATCTCTGCTGCAATATCAATCGTATTTTGTTCAAGAATACTATCAATATCCAACTCAGCCACTGGGTTGCTTGCTTCAAGCTGACTTAATAGCCTTTGAACATCTTCCAGGTTTGGAGCTTCCAACTCTGGCGGATATGTTTCTTGAAACTGGTACGTTTCTGGCTCCGAGTATTGTAGCTGCAATTCTGGCTCTGGCTCTGGCTCTGGCTCTGGCTCTGGCTCTGGCTCTGGCTCTGGCTCTGGCTCTGGCTCTGGCTCTGCAGATGATACCTCTTGAGCCAACAGGTCAAGGTCTTCCTCAAGAGTCGTTATTTCAGTTTCATCATCCAGTAATGCATTAAAGTAGTCATCAAGTGCTTGTTCACTGGACAGCACATCATTACTGCTCATCGAACGCCAACCTCTCCAGGTAAATCAGTAGCTGTTTATAGGCAAACACACCACGGCTACCAGATGCAAAATGCGAAGCTGGCAAGTGCTTTAAACTGGCATCGCGGAACTTGGTATCAATAGGCACCGCTGAGGTCCACACTTGATTTGGGTAATCTTTTTTCAGTTGCATCAATGTCTGCAATGACGCTTTCGTGCGCTTATCGTACATGGTTGGGACGATAGTCACTTTGAAACCGCCCGGGCGAGATTTTTGCATAATGGTTAGCGTACGCATCATGCGCTCTAGACCTTTCATTGCCAAAAACTCTGTTTGAACAGGAATCAAAATTCGGTCACTGGCTGCCAACGCGTTCACCATCATCACGCCAAGGATTGGCGGACAGTCAATCAACACATAGTCATAGTCTTGTGAGACAGTTTGCAGCGCCCGTTTTAAGATTAATCCCATACCACTGCGATTACCCATTACGCGATCAAGCGTGGCAAGGGACATATGCGCGGGAATGATATCCATTCCTTCCAGCTCTGTTTCTAAAATCAACGGTTTAACCGTCTCACGAGAAAACGTCTTCAACTGGAATAAATCAAATAGGCTCGAAGTTACTGCATCAGGATCATAACCGAGATAAGTAGTCAGTGAGGCGTGAGGATCAGTATCAACCATCAATACTCGATGGCCTTTCTGGCTCAATAAGCCCGCCAATGTCACTGTTGAGGTGGTTTTACCCACGCCTCCTTTCTGGTTAGCTACACTCCAAACAATCATGATGAATCCTAAGCTAGGCCAACTTCCACCAACATGCGTTCAGCGATGCGGTCAAGCGGTAAATCTTCTGAAGAAATGCCTGCTTTAGCAACCGCTTGGGGCATGCCATAAACAACACAACTTTCTTCATCTTGTGCCCAAATAGTTGAGCCTGCAGACTTCAACATGCGAGCGCCCTCACGACCGTCTGCACCCATGCCTGTCAACACTAAAGAGAGCACTTTGTCGCCATATACTTTTGCGGCAGAACCAAAAGTCACATCCACACATGGTTTGTAGTTCATGCGATCGCCGCCATCAATAATGCGAAGACGAGCAGCGCCCGCTCGTCCATCCACCATCATTTGTTTCCCACCTGGTGCAAGGTATGCCACACCGGGCTGTAACACATCGCCATCTTGTGCTTCTTTCACTTGAATCTTACACAAGGTGTTCAAACGACTGGCAAACGCAGCAGTAAACGTTGCTGGCATGTGTTGAATCAATACAATCGGATGCGGATAGTTCATCGGCAAGCGCGTCAGAATTTTTTGTAGAGCAACGGGGCCACCTGTTGATGTGCCAATTGCCGTCAGTTGATACTTCTTACCAGAAGCACGGTACTTTGTCGCAGCAGGTCGAGTTGGTGTTGGAGTCACAGGTGAAGCCGTTCTTGAACCTAATGATCGAGTAGTCGTGCTGGTACTCGCTGTTGGGCGAGCGATAGGTCGACGCATGAAAGCGCGCTTTGAGGCAATCTGAATCACACGCTGTTGAAGTAATGACACCGCTTCTTCACGGTTACGCGCAATGTCCTCAAACTTTTTCGGTAAGAAGTCCAATGCGCCCGCATCTAGCGCATCAAGCGTAGCTTTCGCCCCGTCGTGGGTCAGGGACGAAAACATTAGAATTGGCGTTGGAGCAGCGGCCATTATTTCACGTACAGCTGTAATGCCATCCATCACTGGCATTTCAATATCCATCGTGATGACGTCAGGTTTGAGAGATTTGGCTTTCTCAACCGCCTCTCTACCATTTACCGCAACGTCAATCACTTCTAGGCGCGATTCTGAGTTGATGATTTCGCTCACGCGACGTCGGAAAAAACTCGAATCATCAACGACTAGTACTTTAATCGCCATCTTATTCCTTTTAATAACGTCAGCTTTGCTTAAAGGCGTGAAGCCGCAGCATATCGCTTAAGTAAATCAGGCACATCTAGAATTAATGCAATATGGCCATCGCTAGTAATTGTCGCACCAGCCATACCTGGAGTGCCCTGTAATAGATTATCGAGTGGCTTAATAACCACTTCTTCTTGACCAATAAGCGTATCCACAACAAAACCAACGCGCTGGTTACCAATCTGTACAATCACCACGTGACCGTGACCAGTACGCTCTTGGACGTTTTGCGATTTGGATGCCAACCAGTTTTGTAAGTAAAATAGTGGGATAGATTTCTCACGCACAATAATCGTCAGCTGACCATCTACCACGTTTGTACGACTAAGATCCAAGTGGAAAATTTCACTCACCGAAGCCAGTGGTAGAGCAAAAGGGTGACCGCCAACACCAACCATCAGAGTCGGTAAAATCGCTAATGTTAGTGGTACTTTGATCGTAATCTTAGTGCCCTTGCCTAGCTCAGAATCGATATCGATTGAACCGTTTAAGGTATTGATCGCCGTCTTAACCACGTCCATACCCACACCACGACCAGAAATGTCAGAAATTTTATCTTTACTTGAGAAGCCAGGTGCGAAGATAAGGTTGAAGCACTCTTTATCTGTTAAACGTGCCGCCGCATCTTCATCCATCATGCCACGCTTCACCGCGATGCCACGCAGTTTGTTCGGGTCCATACCGCCACCATCATCTACGATGGATAGTTCAATATGGTCCCCTTCTTGCGATGCTGACAAAATCACTTTACCTGTGCGTGATTTGCCTGCCTTCGCGCGTGCGTCTGGCATTTCAATACCGTGATCAACCGAGTTACGCACCAAGTGAATCAACGGATCGGCCAATGCTTCTACAAGGTTTTTATCGAGATCGGTTTCTTCACCGCGCATTTCTAGCACGATGTCTTTATTTAGGTTACGAGCCAAGTCACGGACAACGCGTGGGAAACGGCCAAACACTTTCTTAATTGGCTGCATACGCGTTTTCATTACCGCGCCTTGTAGATCCGCAGTTACCACATCAAGGTTAGCGACCGCTTTGGACATCTCTTCGTTGTCGCTATTCAAACCAAGGCTTAGTAGACGGTTACGCACCAATACGAGCTCACCCACCATGTTCATGATGGTATCAAGCGTCGAGGTATCAACACGAACGGTTGCTTCAGCCTGAGGTTTTTTAACCGCTGGTGCTTTGGCTTCTTCTTTTACCGCGACTGGTTTAGATTCTGGCTTTGGTGCTGGCGCTGCTTGAACAGGTGCTGGCTTAGCAACAGGCTCAGGTTTCGCAGGGCTTTGCTCTACGTTTGCTGAAGCAGGCTTCGTTGCCATGTCCAATTCTTCTAGCGTTGGACCTTTACCTGAACCATGTAGCTCATCGAGTAACTTTTCGAACTCTTCGTCCGTCATTAAGTCACTGTCTTGATTTGATGAAGATGCCACTGGAGCGGAAGGCTCTGCCGCTTTAGGTGGCTCTACTGGTACAGATGCAGCAGCCTCTGCCGTAGAAGGGCTTTTTCCTACACCGTGCAGTTCATCGAGTAAACGTTCAAACTCATCATCAGTGATATCACCACTTTCAACTGATGGTGCACTCGATTGAGGCGGTTCAGATGGCGTTGTAGGTGTCGCAGACATTGAGGTGCCTGGCGCTGAACCTTTACCATGAAGCTCATCAAGTAGCTTTTCGAATTCGTCTTGGGTAATTTCATCAACAGAGCCGACACTTGATGGTGCTGACGGCGCAGCAGGTTCTTCGATGATAGGCTCGGGAATAATAGGCTCTGGAGTAGCCACTGGTTCTTCAACTACGGTTGCCGCTACTTCATCTTCTGACTCAGGTTTGCATAGACGATGAAGTTCTTCAAGAAGCTCAGGGTCCGCAGCTTCTAACGGCTCACGATCTTGAACAGCCTGGAACTGGGTATTAACCGTATCCAAGGCTTTTAGCATCGTATCCATTAAGTTTTGCGTTACCGTGCGTTGACCGTTTCGTAAAACGTCGAACACGTTCTCCGCACCATGACAAGTATCGACTAGCTCTGCCAATGAAAGGAAGCCGGCACCGCCTTTTACGGTATGAAACCCGCGGAAAATAGCATTAAGTAAGTCTTTGTCTTCTGGGTTATTTTCCAATTCAACCAACTGCTCAGAAAGCAGCTCGAGAATTTCCCCAGCCTCAATGAGAAAGTCCTGAAGAATATCTTCGTCTAAATCGTAGCTCATACGTTACCTTTAAAATCCAAGACTGGACAACAAGTCATCGACTTCGTCCTGCGATGAAACCGCATCTTCTCTCAGTTCTGGATGAAGAATCGGGCCTTCGGCTTCGCTTGTTTGTGTATTCTTTTTATCTGCCGGTTCTGACAAAACTTGAATGTGTTCTTCAAGTTTATTTCCAGAGAATACGGTTAGGATTTCCACTAAGCGGCCTTCAACTTCATTAACCAATGTAATTACGCGGCGAATGATTTGGCCAGTTAGGTCTTGGAAGTCTTGCGCCATGAGAATTTCGGTCAATTGGCCGCGCAATTCAGTGCTGTCACCTTCGACTTGCACTAATAGCCCGTCGATTCGGTGGCACAGTGCTTTAAATTCGCTTAATTCTATGCGCCCGTGCATGAGTTCATTCCATTGAGGACGAACTTTTAGAAGGCAATCATGCAGGTTGTCAGCGATAGGAAGGCAGCAGTCGACCGCATCCATTGTTTTGTTGGCTGCAAGCTCTGTCTTCTCGATCACATAATTGAGACGATCCCTAGCGTTAGGGATTTCGTCTTTCGCAATTTCGGTCATGCGCTGATCGAGACTGAACTGCTTGAGTGATTCGTGAAGGTCTCGAGTTAACGCTCCAATTTCTTGCAGCATTGGGTTATCGGCACCTTCGTAGATCGAGGCAACAAGCATATTGGCTTGGTCTTGTTCCCCGTTTTCTAGCATTTGAACGAGTGACTTCGCCTGCTCTAGTGAGATCATTCTGAATAGACCCTTTTACGTTTAGTTCTTCTTATCACTTTGAAAACGCTAAACGAGTCATTTAATAGGTATTTAATAATTGGTATGAATGACTCGAATAACAAAGAGAAAGAGAGAGTTATAAACGCTCGAAAATTTTATCTAATTTTTCTTTTAATGTTGCAGCAGTAAATGGCTTAACAATGTAGCCGTTTACACCTGCTTGAGCAGCTTCAATGATCTGCTCACGCTTCGCTTCAGCCGTGATCATTAGAACTGGCAGATGCTTAAGTTCTGCATCCGCGCGGATGTGTTTAAGCAAATCGATGCCTTGCATACCTGGCATGTTCCAGTCAGTTACAACAAAATCGAAGTCACCTTTTTTCAGCATTGGTAATGCGGTTAAACCATCGTCCGCTTCTTGAGTGTTATTGAAACCCAAGTCACGAAGCAGGTTTTTAACAATACGGCGCATTGTTGAGAAATCATCAACAATAAGGATCTTCATGTTTTTATTCAAAATTGCCTCCACTGAATCGTAAAATCAGTGTTTTTAGTCATTTTGTGTCCACGCACTGAGCTTGGTACGTAAACGTTGCATCGCTTGACTCAGTATTTGACTTACGCGAGATTCGCTTACGCCTAACACATCGCCAATTTCTTTCAAATTGAGTTCTTCATCATAATAAAGCGAAAGAACCAAAGCTTCACGCTCTGGAAGCTGTTTTATTGATTCAACCAGTGCTTTTCGAAATGATTCATCAACTACCCCTTTGAATGGGTTGCTGTCATCGGTTTCATCCGCCGGTGAAATCACATCATCAGAAACGCCTAAATCTTCAATACCGACTAATTTTGAGCAGTTGATATCGGTAAGAGCACTATGATATTGATCCAGTGTCATACCGAGATGCGTGGCTACTTCAGAATCAGTAGGATCTCGATTTAATTCGCCTTCCAGCTCCGCAATCGCTTGGTTAATCTCTCGATTATTTTTATGAACAGAACGCGGTACCCAATCGCCTTTACGCATGTCATCTAACATTGCGCCACGAATACGGATACCTGCATAAGTTTCAAAGCTCGCACCTTTAGAACCATCATAATTCTGCTGAGCTTCGATAAGACCGATCATGCCGGCCTGAATTAAATCCTCTACCTGAACACTCGGCGGTAAACGGCCTAGTAGGTGGTGAGCAATGCGCTTAACCAACACTGAATAACGTTCAATGAACGCCTGCTGGCTATTAAATTTGCCATGTTGGTCATAGGTTATCGCTTTATTCACCAAAAGGGTCCTCTGCGAATTCGGTACGATTTAGCAACCTTTCCACAAAAAATTCCAAGTGTCCACTTGGTGTTTTCGGTAGTGGCCACGTCAACGCTTTGTTTGCTAGTGAGCTGATAGCTAAAGCGGCAGGCGAGCGTGGGAACGCATCAACGACAATTTTTTGTCTTTTTACAGCCTGTCGTACTTTATCATCTAATGGAATACATGCTACGAGTTCAAGGCTAACATTCAAGAATCGCTCTGTGACTAGTGTCAACTTTGCAAACAATTCTCGCCCTTCACGGTAGCTTCTGACCATATTTGCTACAACTTTAAAGCGTTGAACTTGGTGTTCTTTACTCAACAGCTTGATTAATGCATAGGCATCTGTGATTGACGTCGGTTCATCACACACAACTACAACCACATCTTGAGCTGCTCGCGAAAAACTGATTACCATGTCAGAGATACCAGCAGCGGTATCAATCAGCAGGACATCCATTTCGTCTTCAAGACTACCAAATGCTCGAATGAGTCCAGCATGCTGAGCGTGAGAAAGCTCTGTCATGCTCTGTGTGCCAGAAGTTGCAGGAATTATCTTTATACCATAAGGCCCTTCGACAATCGCATCTTTTAGCTCACATTCACCCGCTAAGACATGTCCTAGATTACGTTTTGCACGAATTCCGAGCATCACGTCCACATTGGCCAGACCTAAATCAGCGTCGAGAACCATCACCTTCTTGCCTTGGCGAGCCATACAAATCGCCAGACCCAGTGTTACGTTTGATTTCCCCACACCACCTTTGCCGCCAGTAACAGCAATCACTTTGGTCAACGATGGTTGTGTTAAGCGACGGAGGCCGCTTGCTTGATCGTGTATCATATTCTCAGTCATAGTAGTCCGCCGCCTTAGAGTCCTTCACTGTCACTGTTCCAAAAGTGAGGTTCGTTCTCTGTCGACTTCTCTAACAGTTCATTTGCTTTCGCAAGCATATATTTTGGTTGCGCTATCACAATGTCTTCTGGTACGCGTTGACCATTAGCGATGTAAGCTACTGGCATTGCGTTTTGAATCACTACACTGATGAATTCGCCTAGGCTTAATGACTCATCAAGCTTCGTCATAATACAACCCGAAAGTGGTATACGTCGGAAGTGATCCAGCGTTTCTTGTAGAACACGACGTTGTGCGGTAGCCGGCAAAACAAGGTAGCTGTGAATCACTTCCCCGCTCTCTTGCATTAGAGTGTCGAGCTGCTCGGAAAGCCTCACATCTCGTTGCCCCATCCCTGCCGTATCGACCAAAATCAGTCTTCTGTTTCTTAGCTGATATATAACATCGGCTAACTCGTTAGAATCTTTAGCAACTCTTACGGGACAACCCATGATTCTTCCATAAATTGAGAGCTGCTCATGTGCACCTATGCGATATGTATCTGTTGTCACAAGGGCCACATTGTCGGCACCGTATTCCATGGCTGCGCGTGCTGCGAGTTTCGCTACGGTTGTTGTTTTCCCAACCCCCGTCGGACCCAACAATGCGACTACGCCACCACGTTTTAAAATGTCCTGTTTAGGAATATTGATTTGATCCGCCACCAGCGACAATAACGCTTTCCACGCTCGCGCTGGCTTTGTATCTTCCGGGATATAACAGGCCATCTGGTCTGCTAACTCCGGAGAAACGCCCATTCGCTCTAAGCGCTTAATCAGCATCGCTCTTAGCGGCTCACGGCGTTCTACTTCTTGCCACATCAGGCCAGAAACTTGGTGCTCCAACAGACGACGAATTGACGTCATCTCTTCGCGCATGCTTTCTAGCTCATCGGCCGATTCGCCACGCTCATCGCTTGGGCGACGTCGGTCATAGCGCGTCGGGTCCAGCTTGGGCGTCGGACGTTCAAATCGATTGTCCTGTGCGATTAGCTTCGCCAAAGGTGAATCTGGTTGATATGGCGCTGGCTTTTCTTGGTTGTAGCCGTCGCGATGCTTATTTTGGCGTTGCAGCAAAGCCGAGAGCGAATCTTCATTTTCCGCTACGTGGTCGTCAGCATCTGCTGCACCACCGCTATATTGCTTAAGCATATTAGCGAATCGCTGCGTCATTGAGCCTGTTTTTTCATTGTTACTGTTATTACTGTTCAGGCTAATTTTATCTTCATCTAAATGACGATCTTGGTAACGATCAGCAGAAGACGATGACATTTGACGATGTTCGTTATAGCGATTCGATTGAGAAGCACCGCGATTTTGCTGTGACGCTGCGCTTGCTTGAGACGGATTAGATTCACTATCTATCGCCGCAACAATCGCTACTCCACCAGCCACTTTCTTGTTTGACATGATCACCGCTTCCGCGCCTAACTCCTCTTTCACTTGGAGCAGCGCCGTTCTCATGTCTTTGGCAAAAAATCGCTTTATTTTCAAACTATGAATCCATTAATGATGCGTGAGATCAGTTACCCACGGCTTGCACAATTCTGATCTGTTTTTCATCCGGGATTTCTTGGTAAGACAGTACCCGGAGATTAGGTATTGTGTTCTTCACAAATTTCGCCAACGTCGAGCGTAATACACCAGAAGTAAGCAGAACGGCAGGTTCGCCTTTCAGTTCTTGTTCCTGTGTCGCTTGGCTTAGTGAAGATTGCAATCGCTCAGCGAGTCCCGGTTCAATCCCCGCGGATTCGCCTCCTGATGCTTGCATAGTTTGATGCAATATTTGTTCCAGTTCGGGGATCAAAGTAATCACTGGTAACTCAGGCTCTATACCATTGATTTCTTGAACAATTAGACGTTTAAGACTAATTCGAACTGCTGCCGTCAATATGTCAGCTTCTTGACTCTTACTTGAGTACTCAGCCAAAGTTTGAACAATCGTGCGAATATCGCGGATTGGAATGGCCTCGTTTAACAAGTTTTGTAGGACTTTCACCACCACACCTAATGGTAATTGGTCAGGAACAAAGTTCTCGACCAACTTAGGCGCGCTGCGTCCCAACATTTCTAATAAATTCTCTACTTCTTCATGACCAATTAGCTGTGACGCGTTGTTGGTCAATAGCTGGCTCAGGTGCGTCGCTAATACCGTTGATGAATCAACAACCGTATAACCCAGAGCCTGCGCGTGCTCACGCTGATCTTCTCGGATCCATACGGCTTCCAGTCCAAAAGCAGGGTCAATGGTTGGCTCACCATCAATCATGCCATACACCTGACCTGGGTTAATCGCTAGCTCTTGATCCGGACGAATCTCTGCTTCGCCCACCGCAACCCCCATCAATGTAATTCGGTAACTGTTTGGGGTCAGCTCAAGATTGTCACGAATATGAACCGCTGGAATTAGGAACCCAAAATCTTGCGATAACTTTTTACGCACGCCTTTTACGCGCTCTAACAGTTCCCCACCTTGGTCTCTGTCCACCAAAGGGATTAAGCGATAACCGACTTCCAAGCCAATAATATCGACTGGCTGGACGTCATCCCAAGACAGTTCGCGCTGTGAGGAAGGTTCTGTACCTTCGTCTGCTGTTGCTGGTAAAGCGGGCTCTTTCGCTTTCTGCTTCTGCCGTTTGTCGATGAAATATGCCGCTGCACCGGCCGCGACTGCCAGGCTCAAAAACGCAAAGTGTGGCATGCCCGGTACGATGCCCATCACACCAAGAATAGCCGCAGTAATCATCAGCGCTTTTGGGTTGTCGAACATCTGGAAGACCAGTTGTTCCCCCATGTCTTCATCGGTGTTTTGGCGCGTCACCATCATTGCCGCTGCAATCGACAGCAATAGCGATGGGATTTGTGCGACCAAACCATCACCGATTGTCAGTAAGGTATAGATTTCAATCGCTTCACCGAAACCCAATCCATACTGCGCCATACCGATCGACAGACCGCCGACGATGTTGATAAACAGAATCAAAATACCGGCAATCGCGTCACCTTTTACGAACTTCGAGGCACCATCCATCGAGCCATAGAAATCCGCTTCTTTGGTCACTTCAAAACGACGAACTCTTGCCTGCTCTTGGTCTATCAATCCGGCATTCAAGTCGGCATCAATCGCCATTTGCTTACCCGGCAACGCATCAAGCGTAAAGCGAGCACTTACCTCAGAGATACGACCCGCACCTTTGGTCACCACCATAAAGTTGATGATCATTAAGATGAGGAAAACCACTAGGCCGACCGCGTAGTTACCACCAATAACGACGTTACCGAACGCCTCAATTACGTTACCTGCCGCATTACCGCCTTCATGACCATGCAGTAAGACGACACGAGTCGAGGCAACGTTCAAAGCCAAGCGGAGCAACGTGGCGATCAGCAATACCGTTGGAAAAGCAGCGAAGTCCAAAGGGCGACGTGTGTAAACGGTCACTAACAACACCACCATCGACAGCGCGATGTTAAAGGTGAAGAACATATCCAGCAAAAATGCTGGAATCGGCAGTACCACCATCGCTAGGGTGGCCAAAACCATCACCGGAGCACCAATAGCTGGCATTTCACGTTGAGGGATTCGTGGCAATTTATCTGCAAACGGCAGGCTTAACTTCATACTGCGAGAGATCTCAATCGATTGAAGCGTCACGTAAGCTCTTACTATTAATACGCGACCGCTTTAGCCTAAAAGTTTAGGTAGGGTTGATAATTAAAGCGTTTTAAGCAATCTATGTACCATAATTAGCGCCAAAATAATGACTAAACACTCAAATAGAGCTTAGCTTTTGATCAAACGAGCTTTTTTAAGGCTTTACCGCTTTTCGTATCAATGACGGTGCTCGGGCGGGATTGGCAAATCATAATCTTGAATTTTCGGGCGCTGTCCACCTCGTTTTCGGTATTGCTTCAATTGGAATACAAATGCCAAAACCTGAGCGACGGCAGTAAATAACCCATCGGGGATCTCTTGCTCGAGCTCTGTCGTGTGGTACAACGCACGAGCCAAAGGTGGTGCGGGCACAATCGTAATGTCATGTTCGCGTGCGACTTCTCGAATCTTCATCGCCATGTGGTCAGTACCTTTAGCGATCACGACTGGCGCACGGTCTGTCTTCTGCTTATAACGAAGCGCTACCGAGAAGTGCTCTGGGTTAGTAACAATAACATCAGCTTGAGGAACATCCGCCATCATTCGACGTTGAGCCGCTTCCCTTTGCAACATACGAATACGGCCTTTCACTTCCGGCTTACCTTCAGTCTCTTTGTATTCGTCTTTGACTTCTTGCTTGGTCATTTTTAACTGATCAGCGTGCTGCCAGATTTGAAATGGAATATCGATGGCAACCACAATCAATAGCGAGCAACTGATCAGCAAAATAAAGTTCAGCAAAATATCTAAAGCATGGAAGATGTTTTGCGGATACACATCCATGCTCAATTGAATCAGATCGGCCTGTGATGCTTGGATCAAATAGATGGCGACACCGGTGACCAGAACCACTTTAAGGATTGATTTGATCAACTCTACCCAGCTTTGCATTCCAACCATTCGCTTTAAGCCGCTAAGCGGATTCATTTTCGACAGCTTGGGCATGGCTGCTTGGGCAGAAAAACTGATTCCTCCCACACCTGCTGCTCCAATCATGGCGGCGGTAAACAATGTCGCTAACACCAAAAATAGTGGGAACAACAAATCACTCATCGCGCCCAAAGCGATATCAAACAGTTTTGCAGTATCGAAAATCTCTTCTCGTTGAAGATCAAATAAACGGCTCATGATGGAAAACAATGAACGTGCTAACGCCTCTCCAAACCACATCAATGAAATGGCGCCAACGATCAGCACAGATGCTGATGCGAGCTCTTTAGATCGAGCGACCTGCCCCTTTTCTCTGGCTTGTTGTAACCGTCGAGGCGTGGCTTCTTCGGTGCGTTCCTGACCGTCTGATTCTGCCAAATCTTAGCACTCCAAGCGAATAAGCCGACAAATCTGCGCCTCACCCACTGTCCAGAACATTTCATAATGACTGTATAGACCAGCCAGTATGTACCAACAAAGTAATAGACCCACCATCAAAGCAAAAGCAAAACCAAGCGAGAAGATATTCAGCTGTGGTGCGGCACGGGTCATTACACCAAACGACAAGTTAATGGTCAGTAGCGCAATAATGCCAGATAGAGACATACTCAGTGCCGTTTGGAACATAATACCAAGCCAGCCTGCCATTTCACGGAAATCAACCGCGTTGAGCGAGCCGGAGCCAATCGGCAAAGTTTTAAAACTGAACACCACCAATTGCAGCATTTTTAAGTGTCCATCGGTGGCAAGGAAAAACATTGTCGTTAAGAACATGAATAACTGGCCAAGCAATGGCGTGTTCTGACCATTTGCGGGATCAACCATAGAAGCAAAGCCCAAACTTGATTGCATACCCAATATTTGACCAAGTAGGACAAAGGTTTGAATCATAAATTGAGTAACCATACCCATCGCTATGCCGATGATCATTTGCTCGGCAATGGTCATGAAGCCACGAAACGAGAGTAGCTCAATGTCTTGAGGTACGGCGGGGATGGCTGGCATGACAGCGAAAGTGATGGCTAAACCGAGGTAAAGGCGGATTCTTGGCGAAACAAATCGGGCCCCGGTTACTGTCATCACCATCAACATGGATGAGATACGAACATAGGGCCAGAAGTAGTTTGCGATCCAATCTAAGACAACGCTAGTGGGGTACTCCATAGGCGCCTCTAATAAAGCACCTGAGGTAAGCGTTCAATCAAGCCATAGAAATATTCCATCAACATTTGCGTCATCCAATGCCCAAACAGCATCAGGGCCAAAAGCGTGACAATCAAACGCGGTAGGAAGCTCAATGTTTGTTCGTTGATGGATGTCGCAGCTTGAAAAATCGCGACTACAAGGCCGATAAGCAAGCTTGGGATGATAATAGCGCAGACCATGATAAGCACCATCCAAAGTGCTTCACGGAAAAGCTCGACAAACATTTCTGGTGTCATGTCTTATCCTCTATCTGCGCTTATCTAAAGGGCAAAGCTGCCCGCAAGTGTCGAGAGTATCAAGTTCCAACCATCGACCAATACGAACAACATCAACTTGAACGGCAACGAAACAATCATTGGTGACAACATCATCATACCCATTGCCATCAGTACCGAAGCGACTACAAGGTCAATAATCAAAAACGGCAAGAAGAGCATAAAGCCAATTTGGAATGCAGTTTTTAGCTCTGAGGTGATAAAAGCCGGAATCAACACCGCCATCGACACATCTTCTGGATTCTCGACTTGCTCTCCTGACATGGTTACGAACGTCTCCAAATCTTTGATTCGGGTCTGCTTAAGCATAAATGCTTTCATTGGCGCTTGTGCAGCATCAAACGCTTCTCGCGCCGTGACTTGCTCGTTCAAATAAGGCTGAACAGCTTTGTCGTTGATTTCGTTCAGGACAGGAGACATAACAAAAAAGGTCAAAAACAGCGCAATACCAATAATAACCTGATTAGAAGGCGTTTGTTGCAAACCCATTGCCTGACGCAATATCGACATCACCACCACAATTCGAGTGAACGAGGTCATCAGAATCACCATGGCAGGCAAGAAGCCAAGCATGGTCATTAACGCTAAAATTTGTAGTGTAACCGAGTAGTCTTCACTGCCATCAGGGTTCGTGGTCATGGTGAATGCTGGAATACCACCGCCACTAGAAACGGACATAGCACGGCTAGCACCAGTATCACTTTGCATAGCCTGAACTGTAACACTACTTCCATCGGCTAAGTTATCTGGCAGCGCTGACTCCTCTGCTTCAGCAAAGGTAAATGAAGAAAACAGCACGCCGACAAAAAGTAACAACGTACTCAGGAGCAAACGAATTGGATTACCCTTTGTCATGTTTTTTGATCAGCTGGCTAAATTGAGTCGCAAAAGCATTGGTCGCCAACTCTTCCTCTTTCAGTGGCTTATCTAACTTGGCTAAAGTTTGGATCGATTGGCTAGTAATCCCAACCAAAAACTGTTCTTCACCCACTTGAACTACTGCGATTCTTTCTTTTGTACCCACTGGCAACTGACTCACTATACGCAAGCCCTTTTGTTGTCCCATCGCTGGCACTTGCATACGTTTCAGCAACCAAGCCAGCAAAAGAATCACGCCGATTACAAGCACAAGCGAGCCAAGTGTCGTCGCAAGATCCAGATTATTTGGTGCGGCAGCAAATGCACAAGGAGCACTTAGCATTAAGCTCAGTGCTCCAGTGATTTGCTTCAATCGCATTTTGATTGAACGACTCATCTTAACGCAGCTTCTTAATTCGTTCAGTTTGGCTGATCACATCCGTCAAACGGATACCAAACTTATCGTTGACGACCACGACTTCGCCGTGAGCAATCAAAGTACCGTTAACCAATACGTCGAGCGACTCACCGGCTAAACGATCCAACTCAACAACCGAACCTTGGTTAAGCTGCAACAGGTTCCGAATGCTAATTTGAGAACGACCGACTTCCATCGAAATCGTCACCGGGATATCCATAATAGTGTCGAGTTTACGACGCTCATCTTCGCTAATTGGGCTTGAAGTGTCTTTTAGCTCTTCCAGTGGCGCAGCCAATACTTCATCTACGTCTACAGAAGGGGCAGACGGGTCTTCGCCAAGAGCGGCTGCCCATTCGTCTGCTAGCTTTTGATCGTCACTTGGTTCCATTTTTCTATCCTGTGTTACGCCTTACTCATGCCATAGCATGTCTATTTAATAAGGTATCTTAATGGTCTATATCGTCTTCACTCTCAAGCTCGGACATGATGTCTTTACCTAAGAAAGCTAAATCTGTTTTGACGACATGTGGGCGCTCAATTTCCTCAGAAATTTGCACCGCTAATTTGTCTTCCGATCGACCCATTTTTACGCGATAGGTCGGTAGGTCTTCTACAAACATCGTCGCATGTTCTGGCATTTCAATCGGGATGATATCGCCCGGTTGCAGCTCCATGAGATCACGCAAAGAAATGTCTTTTTCGAGCAAGTTCACGCGGAAGTTAACCGGACAATCCATGATCTCTTCACGTAGTGCTGAGCTCCAGCGAACGTCCGTTTCCATCTTGTCGGACTGAACACCTGCATCCAATAGTTCACGGATAGGCTCAACCATGGAGTAAGGCATAACGACATGAAAATCGCCGCCACCGCCGTCAACTTCTATATGGAATGAACTCACGACAATCACTTCTGTCGGGCTGACAATGTTTGCCATGCTTGGGTTTACTTCAGAGTCGAGATATTCGAACTCTACCCCCATCACTGGCGACCACGCTTCTTTATAATCTTCAAATACAATTTTCAGTAACAACTGAATGATGCGGCGTTCCGTTGGGGTAAATTCGCGGCCTTCGATTTTGGCGTGGAATCGACCATCACCGCCAAAGAAGTTTTCTACCAGAATAAAGACTAAACGAGCCTCCATGGTGATCAACGCAGTGCCTTTTAACGGACGAAAACGCACCATGTTCAAACTGGTTGGCACGTACAATGTGTTCTGGTATTCACCAAACTTCATCATCTGCACGCCATTGATCGACACCTCTGCCGTTTTACGCAGCATATTAAACAGACTAATACGCATGTGCCGTGCAAAGCGCTCGTTGATAAGTTCGAGCGTCGGCATTCGACCACGTACGATTCTGTCTTGCGACGAGAAATCAAAATTGACGGCACCCTCAGTGTCGTTTTCTATCGGTTCATCGACGTCATCAACATCGTCAACCCCATGCAATAGCGCATCAATTTCGTCTTGGCTTAATAGATCGGTCACGTTTTACCTATTGAATAACAAAATCTGTAAACAGTACTTTTTCAATCACTGGCTTACCGACCGCAGCATTCAGCGCTGCTTTGATATCTTCGGAAGCACGATCGCGCAATTCCACTCGTCCTGTAGGAGAGCGCAATTGATCAACCGTCGCGGAAGCAAACGTTGATAGCATAGAGCTTTCAATCAGTGGCGAATGATACCGCGCCAACTCTTCATTTTCTGCACCGCGAACCATTAACTGCGCTTTAATTTGAACCAACCTATCGCGGCTATCCCCAGTAACGTTAAATACAAATGCCTGAGGAAGATTCACATACGCGATGGGCGCAGCATCCGATGCCTTCACTTGAGCCTGTTGAGACGATTCAGCCTGAGCAGGTTCATCAGAGCCCATTAGAAAAAATGCCGCTGCCCCGCCACCAAGTAGTAATACTACAACAGCGATGATGATGATAAGTAACTTGCTTTTTCCTTTCGGCGCATCGGCCCCTTGTAACTGTTCTTCTGCCATTCTTGTCTCTTATTGTTCTTTTGAGTTACCAAGACGTTTTAGTAAGTTGCTTGGTAACCGTATTCCATTGCCGTTAAACGGCCTTTTATGCGTAAAAACTAATTCCATCACGCTTTGAAGCGACATTCAAATCCAGATTGACATCAGATTCAAAACCCTCTTCGGACTGTCCAGAAAAACCGCCACTTTGCGCGCTTTGACCATGTTGTTCAGCAGTATACCTACCTTGCTGTTGCCCGCTGTTTTGTTGCTGGACGGAAGAATCAGCCAGCTGCATACCTTGTTGCGCTAGCATTTCTCTCAAACGAGGGAGCGTCTGTTCAATAATGTCACGAGCTTGCGGGTTGTTCACTGTAAAATGTACATTGGCAACGTCGTTATTCATGGTCATACGAATTTGCATACGACCTAACTCTGGTGGATCAAGACGAATATCGAGATTTTTCAGATTCTTCGACATCATCATTTGCACTTTTTCCGCAACTTGCTCGTTAGCTAGCTCTTTAGTTAGTTGCAACGGAAGCTGAGCTTGTTGTGCAGCATCAATACGCGCTTGTTGCTGCACATTAATTCCTTGCTGACCTGCCATAGCCTGAAGCTGTCCAGCGAAGCCATGTTGGAGGTCCGGCTTATCTTGTTTATCCGCAGTCGCCTTTAGCGCACCAGTCGCCAATGCTGCGTTCATCACTTTCTGGCTAATCTCTCCGTCTTTCACACCCTGAAGCGACGTCGGCACTTGCGCGGCTATCAACATATCGGGCGTTGGAGATAATGCGACTTTATCTCCACTATGAGCAGTTTGTGGCTGGGGTACTTGAGCCGCTGTATGCTGGATTTGCTGAGACACTGCCATAGGTCCAGCCTGGCGAGTTAAATTATGTTGTACTTGTTGCTCTGCGAGAATCTGTTTAATGTCATTAGGGAGCGCAACAAATTGGGCAAGGTCTTGATCAGGAATATCCGCCGTGATCCTTCCATGTTTCAACCCTTCAATGATCTGAGCTTCTTGCTGAGTCAGTGCTTTTCCTTGCGCCAACTTGGTATCTATAATTTCAAGTTCATCCAAGGAGACTCGTGGAAGCGCGTCGATGTTGGAACCATCAACGTCTGTTAACAACGGCGACAGATCATTAGCTACTTCACCACTGACTGCGCTCTTAGCCGTCGGATGGCTGGCTTGTTTCGCTAGCTCTTGCCAAGCAGCAAACTCAGGCGAAAGTTTGTCGACATCGATAGGTTGACCATTCTTATCTAAAATTGGCTCTAAGTCTTGTCCTGGGATCATCTGTGCTTGTTCAAGCGAATGAACTGATGGCGTTTCATTCAAAGCCAGCTCATCAAGGTGTGTCGAAACGGTTGCTTGCTCGTGGAACGAATGCACTAAATTCGCGCTCTGAGGCAAAACTTTGCCACTATCGATGGATGCATTACTCGCATTCAGGGTTTGATTCGCTTGTTCAATTCGACCAAGAAGCTGTTGTCCTTCGCCCATCGTGCTTTTTACGTCCACTGTATTTGATGGGTTGCTCGTATCGATTGATGTTGATTTCACTTTTTCAATAGCTTCAACATCATTCTCCAAAGGTGTGCTGTTACTCGCCTTTTGTAAACTTGCTTCTTCACTTAAGGTTGCATTCGGTTTGTTTGCTGATATTTCATCAAAACCATGGGTCTCGTCACTGACGGATCCTTGGCTTTCTTGCGCCAACAATTCGTCCGAGACGTTAGCAGAAGAAGTACTGCCTACATCCGCTCTTTCTTTTTCTTCAACCACTGTCGATTCTGTTGCTACTTTTTCGGGCTTTTGTTTACCAGCAAACGCATCGGTTAACGTTTCTAAAAATCCCTTGCTCTCAGTGCTCTCAGTGCTCTCAGTGCTCTCTGCGGACGCTTTAGCGGACACATCAGAAACTGGCGTCTTGGTAGTCGCAGATACATGGGACAAATTCACACTCATTTAGAAACTCTCGTTCTCGTGGCTCTGAGTATATCGCTGGCAGGCAGCAATACTGGCGGCAAACTAAGGTCAAAAAGACCCGACACTGACAGCTAAAATGCAAAAATCACACCACAATATTGGGCCAATTCTCGGCAAGCTAATAGATGGCATGTTTATGGAACAAACATCAACAATACTATCCGATAACCTGGTTCCTAACATGATGTACAGCTACTTGATTGACTTTGAAAAACGATAAGCGTAAACAGACACTTGGCTTAACAATTAAGGAATCACTTTGAAGATCACAGAATTACGCCAATATAGAATCAGAGCAGGCAAAACAGAACAGTGGCTAAGTTGGATGAAGGAAGAACTGTTGCCCTATCAACGCTCACAAGGCATGCGTGTACTGAATACTTACGTCCACACTGGTGATGATGGACATGACTATTTTGTTTGGCTTCGAGAGTTCGACAATGAACAAGCACGCCAGGCTCTCTACGAAAAAACATACAACGAGTGGTGGGTTCGCGAGATTCGACCGAAGGTATTTGAGCTAATTGAACAAGACTCAATCAAAGTTACCTTACTTGAAACGGTAGAGATGTAGTCAACTGCAACACCGTAATGCAATATCGAACCGATAACCTTTAGAAACGATGTGGTTTTCGACTGTAAAGTAAGGTGGAAAACTCGTCCATTTGCTTTTGTTCGCGCTTAGCTTCAGCAAGTTGTTTCTCTTTTTCGCGTTTGTCTATCATCCACTCATAGGATTTGCGTTCTTTACGCACGGTTAACCAATATTCTTTACAGTTTTCAACCTGCTCTTTGAAATGACTTTCTGCTTGCTTTTGCTTAGATAAAGTTTCATCTAGCTGGGTAAGGAATCGATTTAGGTGTCCATATTGACTTGCCGTTAGGCCCGCCTGACCACGGTCGACGAGTTGCTGGCAATAATCAAGCCGATACTTTTCAATTTGTTCAACCTGACGGTAATAATCTTCGAGTTCAGAACGCGCTTTGTTCAGTGCAAGCACAGCTTGGTCTTCACGATCCTTAGTTTGCTCAAGTAGAAACTCCATCGCATTATTCACGCGCTATCACCCACCCAAAATGTTTCTAAGCATATTGACGCACATATCGTATGGCACCGATTCTTTCATGCTCTGCTGCAAGTATTCGTCTAACTTCGGTTTCAAAGTAAATGCGCCATCAATAGCAGGATCGGTACCCGGTTTGTACGCTCCAATCGAGACCAAATCTTGATTCTTGCGACAAATAGACAAGACCTGTCGCACCGCTTTTGACATCAGAACGTGCTCTTCGGTCGTGATTTGCGGCATAACACGGCTCACCGACTTCTCGACATCAATCGCCGGATAATGGCCTGCATCCGCCATTTCACGAGAAAGTACAATATGGCCATCAAGAATGGCTCGCGATGCGTCCGCTATCGGATCTTGCAAATCATCCCCTTCGGTCAACACGGTAAAGAACGCCGTAATCGAGCCTTGTTCGGCACTTCCATTACCCGCTCGCTCAACCAGCGCTGGCAGCTTGGCAAATACAGAAGGCGGGTAGCCTTTCGTCGCTGGCGGCTCACCAACAGAAAGTGCGATTTCACGCTGTGCTTGTGCAAAACGAGTCAACGAGTCCATCAATAGCAGAACATCTAACCCTTGGTCCCGGAAGTATTCAGCAATCGTTAATGCCGTTTGGCACCCCTTTAAGCGCATTAGAGGTGAAGCATCGGCAGGCGCCGCGACCACCACTGAGCGGCAACGACCGTCCTCACCCAAGATCTCTTCGATGAACTCTTTAACTTCACGTCCACGCTCACCTATCAGGCCGACGACCACAACCTGTGCGGTGGTGCCTCGCGTCATCATGCCAAGCGTGACCGATTTACCCACACCAGAACCTGCAAACAGACCGATACGCTGACCTTTACCAACCGTCAACAAACCATTGATGGCTTTTAGGCCAACATCGAGCGGTTCAGAAATTGGCTTTCGAGCCAACGGGTTAATTGGTTCGGCATTAAAAGAGGCACGGTGATCGGTATACAAAGGGCCAAGTCCATCAAGTGGATTCCCAACCCCGTCTATCACGCGCCCAAGTAACTCCATGCCGACAGGCAAACCAGCGTCACTGGTTAAAGGGGTGACTCTCGCGCCAGGTAAAATGCCCGTAATTTGTTCGCTTGGCATTAAAAATAGGTTGTCACCTGAAAAGCCGACAACCTCGGCTTCCATCTGACCTGACATGGTTTCCACTAAGCATAAACTGCCAATTGGTGCGCGACAGCCGGTCGCTTCCAACGTTAACCCAACCACACGCACCAGTTTGCCAGAGGCGACAGGACGCGTCGTAAGGCCTTCAACTTTGTAGCTTTTTAAGCGGTCAGAGAGTGCTTGCATGGATTACTCGCCCTCTTGATGACGGTTTGCGCCACAAAAGCTGTGCAATACGCTTTTGACGCGTTCTTCCATGCGATAATTAATGCTTGATTCACCGGCTTCAATCTGGACGTCACCTCGATTGAGCGATGGCTCAGCAACTAACGTCCAGTTGCGACAATTAAGGTCTTCTTCACCATAAGCTGAACGAATAATCGCGACATCTTCTGGATTCAGGTGCAAGGTAATAGGGTGGCCTGATATTGGTAGCGCTTCAACCGACTGCTTCACTGTATCTAAAATAATTTGAGGGTTGGTTTGTACTTCAACGTGCACCACTTCTTTAACTAAACAGAGCACCATATCCACCAGCTGCTTTTCAACCTGAGCATTCATCAGCTCCAAAGGTTGAGCAAACTGATTGGCCAAGTTCATAAAAGTTTCAACTTGCTGCTGAATGTATTCTTGCCCTGCAGTTACCCCTTCAGCTTTTCCGAGCTCGAGACCTTCAGCATGGCCGGCTTGCAACCCTTCTTCTTTACCTTTGTCGTAACCTTGCTTAAAGCCAGCTTCCTGACCTTGATGTAAGCCTTCTTGATAAGCACCTTGCTTAATCAGTTCAATTTGTTCTTCGGTTAGCGCAAGTGGCTGCTCTTCTTCAGGCTCATCAAAATTCGGCACCCACCCCGGGTCATAGTTGAACGCGGTTTGTTTTGCTTGTTTGGCTTTAGGCTCGCCATAATCAGGCAGCCCCCAACGTTGAGGTTCGATCATCGAATCATCTTCATCAGGACGGATAAATCCACGTTTTCTATCGCCAGCCATGGGTTACCTATTGTGTGTTCGATTAAGAAGTGAGGGTGCTCCGCAATAGGATAATTGCGAAGCAATAGAAATTATAAGAATTCGTCAGCACCGCCAGACAACATGAGCTCACCAGCATCCGCCATTCGACGGGCAATTGCTAAGATTTCTTTCTGAGCGGCTTCTACATCTGCCACTCGTACTGGCGGCATCGCTTCTATGTCATCACGCATCATATCAGCAGCACGTTTAGACATGTTCTTGAAGACTTTCTCACGTAACGAGTCATCTGCACCTTTGAGTGCTTTTTGCAACACGTCTTGTGGTACGTCACGCAGCAACTTCTGAATACCTTGGTCGTCCACTTCGACTAAGTTTTCGAAGACAAACATTAGGTCTTGGATTTGCGTCGCCATGTCTTCGTCCTGATCGCGAATTTGTTCCATCAACAAACCTTCGACGTTGTTGTCTAGGTAGTTCATGATCTCCGCTGCTGCTTTCAGGCCGCCAATTTTGGCTGCTTGTGCACCCGCTTGACCCGCGAACTGTTTCTCCATGATTTCGTTCAGCTCTGCCAATGCTGATGGCTGAACTTCTTCAAGGTTGGCAATACGCATCATCAGATCCAAACGCACGCGCTCAGGGAACTGAGACAAAATCTCTGCAGATTGGTCTGCTTCTAAATAAGACAATACGATAGTTTGAATCTGTGGGTGTTCATTGACAATAATGCTCGCCACTTGGCGTGGGTCCATCCATTTCAAAGAATCCAAACCTTTTGAGCCCGTACCAAGTAGGATCTGGTCAACTAAGTTGTTGGCTTTGTCTTCACCAAGAGCGGCAACCAGTGCATTACGCATAAAGTCTTCGCTGCCCATACCAATGTTGGTGTATTTCTGGATATCCTCCAAAAACGCACGATGAACAGCAGATACCTTGTCTTGGCTGAGATCCTTCGCGCGAGCCATCGCACTACCAACACGCTGAACCTGTTTTGGTTCTAGGTGACGGATAATGCCAGCTGCATCTTGTTCATTAAGGCTCAGTAGCAAAATTGCCGCTTTTTCTTCGCCAGTAATGGTTGAAACATCCAGCTCTACTGGCATTCCCGCGGCGTTGTCATCTTGAGGTACGATATCATTAGCCATTGTCATTCATCCAGTTTTTCACTACTTGAGCAGCCAGTTCAGGTTCATTCGCAACCAGAGCGCGAACCGCTTTCAATACATCTTCATCTTTATGAAGGTTTGGCAAATCAATACTTGAGCCAAACTCGAACAGTTCGCTGCTTTCGATGTCACTGCCAATCAAGCTAGTTTCACCATCCGCACCAATCGGCAAGCCGTCTGGTCCGTACATTTCGTCTTCATCATCGCTGGTAGGGTTAAGCAATTTCTTCATTGCTGGGCGAACCAGAACCAACACAACCACAATAATCACTAATGCACTTGCGAACCAACGAACCCAATCACTGAAGTTAGGGTGCTCCCAAATTGGTGGTTCTTCTAGCTGCTCAGCCTCTGGCTCAGCAAACTTTACACTCAATACATTTAGCAAATCGCCACGGCCTTGATCAAAGCCAACGGTACCAATTAATACTTGGCGAATGGCATTGATTTCAGATTCGGACATTGGGGTATAAGTCACTTCACCCGTATCAGGGTTAACTTGACGACGGTCTTTAATCGCAACAGAAACGGTCTGACGAGCCACCGTCCCGGTCTGCTTTCGCTCGTGGCTGATGGTGGTATCTAGCTCAAAGTTACGCGTGGACTCTTTACGAACTGAACCCTGCCCCATGACAGAACCATCTTTCATTTGAGCCACATCTTGCGGAATTGAGGCATCCGCTGGAGGCTGATTACTCAACGCACCCGGAATACCCGCTACCATGTTACCGTTATTGTAATCTTCGAGTGCGTACTCACTGCGGGTCGCAGGGGTATTTGGATCAAAGCGTTTGCGGGTTTGTTCAACCGCACTGAAGTCCATTTGGATATCAACCTGCGCCGTATAGTTGCCATAACCTAAAATGGGTAATAGTACGGAATCAATTTTTTCGCGCAGCGCTTGTTCTTGGCTGCGTTCTAATTCTTGTTCTTTGCGTCGCGCCGCAGAAGCGGGATCTTGGGAGCCTGAGCTGAGTAAGCGGCCATGCTGATCTGTGACGGTAATTCGAGAAGTTTTCATTCCCGGCACAGCACTAGCCACCATGTCGACAATAGAATCCACTTCTTGCTGCTTAAGGTTAGTGCCTGTCGACAATGTCAAAAATACCGACGCAGACGCTTCTTGGTTATGACGCACAAACACGCTGTGCTTTGGCAGTGCCAATAACACTCGTGCTTTGCGAACTTGCTTCATCTCTTCAATTGCTTGAGCTAATTGGCGCTCTCGACTGAGTTTCAGACGCTCTTGCTCAAGACGTTGTGAAACACCAAAGCCCATGTCTTGCAGCAAAATATCATCGCCTGCTTCTGTAGCTTGGTTAACGCCGGAACGAACCATGCCAAGTTTGATCGAGTTGTACTCACTCGATTCAACAGAAACAGTATTGCCATCAAGCTTATAATTGATTTTCTGCTGGTCCAGATAATCCAGAACGGGGATCAATTCTTCGGTCTCATACGCACCAAGTGGGCGCATCTCCGGTTCTTTGACCCAAAAGAACAGCATCACGATCAATGCAACACAGATGGATATCGACAGCACAAGCACAACCTGACGAAGTAAATCGAGGTCGCCCACTGCCATATCGAATTTTGACGCACTGCGCTCCTCTAGATCTGGATTTTGACTTTCCACATCCACATCGGAACTTGCTACCAGTGCACCATCTGAGCCGCCTTCAGTGACGGTTAAATCTGTAGACTTGTCTGCCACACTTATTACCTAAATTACACTGGCATGTTCATGAGGTCTTTATATGCCTCAACGAGTTTATTGCGAATTTGAACCGTCGCATCAAAAGCGACACTAGACTTGTTACGAGCGATCATAACGTCAGAAAGGGATACATCGGCATCACCACGATCAAAACGGGTTTGTAAATCACCAGATGCTTTTTGAAGTGTGTTCACGTTATTGATGGCTTTAGTTAGGAGATCGTTAAAATCCGCTCCAACTTTCGCCCCACTTGCAGTAGGAGCCGTATTGGTTGCTTCTACCATCATGGCGCGCATTTCTGCCTGAATACCATCAATTTTCATTAGCACCTCTAAGCCAAAAGATTGACTATTAACAAAACTGATTATTGACACAGCAATTAACGTGCCATAAGACATTAGCAATCAATTTACTTACACTTTTTGTCTTATGGCCGTTGTCTGTGTTAATTCGGGATATCTATACCAGCATCACGCATTTTGGCAAGCTTATAGCGCAAGGTTCGAGGGCTTATACCCAGTTTCTCCGCCATTTCTTTGCGTCGACCATTACACTCAACCAAAGTCTCCAAAATAATGGCGTATTCTTGATCGCGCAGCTCGCTGCCTAAGCCTTCTCCACCAGTTACTGGGCGGCTGACACTCTCAGCTTGAGCAACTGGCTTAACATTGGGCACGACCATATCTGCGTTTTGCACCACGTGTTGCAAGCTATTGGCATCTTGCCAATCTACGCCCTCAAGCAAAATGTGCTCTGCATCGATGTCGCCATTTTCACTTAATATCAGCGCTCGTTGAACCACGTTATCCAATTCACGAACATTACCCGGCCAAGGGTATTGCAATAGTTTTTCTAACGCAACGGTCGAGAATTGAGGCACTGGCATGCCCATTTTGCTGCAATGACGCTCAGCAAGATGCTTGGCAAGCGGTGCAATATCGCCTTTACGTTCTTTAAGTGCAGGCCACGCAATTGGGAATACATTCAGGCGGTAATATAAGTCCTCTCTGAAGTTTCCTTCTGACACGTATTGCTTAAGATCACGGTTACTCGTCGCTAACACACGAACATCTAACTTGATGCTTTTGCGACTGCCTAGGCGCTCTACTTCTCGCTCTTGCAAAACACGCAACAACTTCGCTTGCAGGTTCAGGTCCATTTCGCTGATTTCATCAAGCAAGATTGTGCCACCTTGCGCTTGTTCAAACTTTCCTGGGCATGCCTGAACAGCACCAGTAAATGCGCCCTTTTCATAGCCAAACAGTGTTGCTTCGAGCATATTGTCAGGAATCGCGGCACAGTTAATTGCGACAAAAGGACCATTTTTACGATTTGACGCGTTGTGAATATAACGCGACATCACTTCTTTACCTGAGCCACTAGGACCTAGCACCATAACATTCGCATCTGTACGTGCCACTTTATCGGCCAACGCGAGTAAACGTAGACTTTTCTCATCAGCAACGATAGCGTCACCGTTGTCATCACTTTTTATCGGTGCATAACGACTGACCATATTTAGCAACACTTCTGGTGCAAATGGTTTCGCCATGTAGTCAATTGCGCCATCTTTCATTGCAGACACGGCATCTTCAATGTTGGCGTACGCCGTCATTAGCAATACTGGTAAGTTAGGCCAATTCTGCTTGATGCTTTTGAGCAGAGCTAAGCCACCCATACCCGCCATTTGCACATCAGAAACGACGATATCAACTGTATTCGATTTCAGCTTTAACAGTGCATCTTCAGCACAGTCCGCTTCCAACCACTCATACCCTGCCAGAGCCAGAGTATCGACTAGGGCTTCACGAAGACCTTCATCGTCTTCTACGATCAGCACTTTGCTTTGCGCCATTATGATTCTCCAGAAATTGTTATTACCAAAAGCCGCTTATTGCGCTTCTGTTTGCACTCGCTCTAGCGGAATGCACATGGTGAAGCAGGCTCCATCACCCTGCTCTGAAATAAGTTCCAATCGACCGTCATGGGCACGGCAAACCATTTGAACAACTGCCAACCCTAATCCAGTTCCTTGAGAACGTGTGGTAAAAAATGGCTCCATGATTTTGGCTTGCAGCTCTTCGGGCACACCCGGTCCGCTGTCTTGCACAGAAATGCGTAACTCACCATTTACCGGGCGGAAAAAAATATCGACTTGCGATTCTTTACCAGACATTTGAATCGCATTCATGACCAGATTACTTAATGCAGATGCAATGGCGTTCGCATTGCCTAGTAGCTCAGTTTGTTCTTCTTCCACTTCTAGGCAGTAATCAATACTGTTGTTTTTTAGCGCGGTTTCGACCATCGGCTGATATTCCGCTACCAACTGGGCAATCGTAAATGGCTTAATGACTTTATTATCACCACCTTTAGCAAAAAGCAGCATATCATTAACCTGCTTTTCCAAATCGTGCAGTCGATCCATTAATTTGGTTTGGAAGCGATCTTTTGTCGCTGGAGGAAGATTTGGCGCTCCCAAATTGGATGCATATAACATAGCGCTCGACAGCGGCGTTCTTACTTGGTGAGCAAGCGACGCAACCATACGTCCTAACGACGATAAGCGCTGTAAATCACTGACACGAGCTTGAAGTAAACGGGTTTCGGTTAAATCGGTAATCAGGATCAATTGACCTGTTGTGGACGCCGAGATGGCGAGTCGAACTTTACGGCCATTACGTAATGAAACTTCGTGGCCATCATCTTCACGTGGGTCAAACACCGCCTGGATAACGTTGAACCATTTTTCGTTAACCAGTGGAATCTCAAGAATTCGGTGCGCTTCTGGATTTGCTTCACGCACTACTCCGTACGTATCGAGCAAAATCACTCCAGCAGGCATCACATCGAGCACCTGTTTGTAGCGCTCAACCTGATTCTCTACGGAATCTAAATGGGATTGATTGGTGTTGTTATCCATTACTGCCTGTCGAAATATCGCCGCTAAAACTAAAATAGCTTGGTAAGCAATTAGCGTACCAAGCTATTTTATATATTTATCAGGACGTTAAGCTATCGACAATAAGTTGACACTCAGAGGTGACGGTTTTGGATGCCAGAAAAACGATGTTAACTAGCACAAGTGATAATTCAGATATCGTCTTAAAACTTCACTTTACCTAGCGCTGTAAGTTGTACTTACGCATTTTTTCCACCAGCGTAGTACGTCGCATACCCAGCATGTCGGCCGCTCTTGCTACAACGCCACCCTGCGCTTCTAATGCTTGGCTGATCATATTAACTTCTAAATCAGCCAGCAGCTCTTTCAAATTAACCCCTTCCGGTGGCAGCGCTTGCGGGGCGTTCATGCTGTGATCAAGGTCGTCTTGATCTTCAAAGCTAAAATCTTCAGAGAAGATATCTTGGAATACATCACGCTCTTGCTCTTCCACCGAAACAAATGGATTGCTCTCTGGTTGGAACTCTGGGATGTCACTGTAGCGATATTTGGTTGGTAGATGGTTTACATCCACTAAGCTATTTGGATACAGAATAATCATTCGCTCAACAAGATTAGCCAACTCGCGTACGTTGCCCGGCCAGTTATGCTCCATCAGTGAGTTGATTGCACGAGGTGTAAAACAGATAGGTTGTCCGCCCTCCGCCTCTAAACGTGTCATCAGTTCTTGCAGCAGCAATGGTATATCTTGTTTGCGCTCTTTCAGCGCTGGCATCTCAATCGGAAACACGTTCAGACGATAGAACAAGTCTTCTCGGAACGTGCCTTCTTCAATCATATTTTCTAGATTACGGTGTGTCGCCGCCACAACTCGAACATTTACCTTGATGGTACTATTGCCACCTACACGTTCAAAGCAGCGTTCTTGCAATACACGAAGCAACTTTACTTGCATCGACATTGGCATATCGCCAATCTCATCAAGAAAGATCGTGCCACCGTCTGCGAGCTCAAATCGACCTTTACGGGCAGTTAACGCACCAGTAAACGCGCCTTTTTCGTGACCAAATAATTCGCTTTCTAGGAGCTCAGGCGGTATTGCACCACAGTTAATAGGTACAAATGCGCCATCGCGGTATGAAGAGTGATAGTGGATGTTACGCGCAACAACTTCTTTACCTGTACCGGACTCACCTAAGATCAACACGTTTGCTTCCGTGTTTGATACTTGCTCGATCAGGTGTCGAACTTCTTGAATACCTCTACTTTGACCAACTAAGCTGCGAAAAAGCGTGTTTTTGCGTGCACTAGCAACAACATTCACTCCTTTTCGCCCCAGAAAATCTTTGCAGTGGCGTAACGCTTCACTAAGCTGTGGGTAATTAAGCGGCAGCTCTAGTTCACCAACAAAATTTGGAAGATCATCAACAGGCAAAGGAAAACGGCCCATGACTAGAAGAGGGATGTGGTAAGCGCTGTTTAAATGAGAGATAACCGTACTCGCCGCTTGACCTGCTGGAATATTACCAACAATACAGCACGACCATACGCTAGACCAATCAACATCGCTGAGCTGATCAGAACTGACCGCTTCGCAATTTTCTCCAACAAATTCCAATATATTGCTTAAATTTAAACGACTTGATGCGTCATCATCAATTACAAGCAGCTTTGCCAAACCATGCATAAGTAAGAATGATTGCCTTTATTTTAGGTGCGTTGCGGCCAAACCTTGATTTGCGCAATTGGGTGCTAAAGAAGGCAGAACCACCACACTCAATTTACGATAGACAAAATAGGAAAATCAGCAACAAAAAAGCCATTAGGGCTACTAATGGCTTCTATTTTATTTGAATATAAAAATAAGGCAACCAAGCAATGGAGAGGTGTGAGCTTGATAGAAACTTTGCTACACAACTCGTTGCGCAATTGACAAATATATTCGTCTAGTATCTTAACGCATTGTTTTGACTATTAAATACCAACTTCAGCAGCGGTAAGATTATGAAACTCTGTTGGGATTTGGTCCCAAGCGGACTTGATCTCACGGATAATGTCGATAACGTCGTCGATCAGCTGAGGCTCATTTTGATGGTTAGCAGCAGAAATTTGCGTGATCATAAACTCATACAGTGAATCTAAGTTTGAAGCAATATCACCACCGTCATCCATAGATAGACAGCTGCGTAGCGCGATAATGATGTCTAACGCTTTACCCAAGCGCTCACCTTTTGCTGGAATATTGCCTGCTTGCATGGCTGCTTTACCTTGAATAAGGCGCTCAATCGCACCAGCCATAAGCATTTGAATGACTTTGTGCGGAGAAGCCGCGCTAAGCTGGCTGTCGACTGATACCTTTTTGTATGCTTGCAAAGAACCGCGCATAGTAATCCTCTTTTAAATAAATTTTTTGTACTGCTGAAGTGAACGCTGGCCATAACGAAACTTATGGAGCTCTTTTCCGACCTTTGACGTTTCCGATTGCATCAGCTCGACAATTCTTTTGGTACGAGTTAGCAATGCTTGCCACTCTGCATCCTGCTTAACCAAAGGATTTTGATGAATAATTGGTAACAGGTTTTGCAATAACCGTTCCCTGATATCGACCAAGCGAAGAATTTCTTCAGCATTAAAATCAATTTTTTCTAATTCTTGCGTAATTAGTTGATCTATATCACTAATTTCCATGAGTTCTTTTTGCATTTATTAACCCAACGCACTCATCAAAGCGCCTAACTGGCCTTGCATTTTACCGGTCGCATCTTGCATCGCGGTAAACTTCGCATGAGTACGCTTCTCTAGGCTTTCCATGCGGCGATCTAATGCCGCTTGATCGTCACTCAAACGGTAGTTTTGTTCTGTGAGACTTTTTTCTCGAGTACGAATACTGCCTGTAATACCTGTGATACCGTGAATCGCATCTTCTACTCGTTTAGCAAAACCTGTGTTGCCACCGAAGAACTTTTCTAACTCGTTGAAGTTATTGTTCAACTGGCGGTCTAGCATGTCATAGTTGATTTCTAGGGTGCCTTGACGTGTGGTCGTAATGCCAAATTCTGTTAAGGACTTTAGGTTTTCAGGTGCTTTATCGATTCGAGTAGAAAAGACCGATTTTAATCGTGAATCTGCACTGCGTACGGTGCTGTCACCTGACAACGGCCCTTTTTGGCCAGTTACCGGATCCACACTCGCCAACGCTTGGGAGGTTTGATAAAACGAGTTATACGCTGCCACAAAGTTTTCGATATCGTTGCGTACACTTTGACGGTCGTACTCGACACCAATTTCAGCAGGCGGTTTATTCGGTTCTGATTTGCCTTTTAGTGTTAAATCAACACCTTCGATCGCATCTTCAATCACATTGTTGTGGCTAGATAGCTTTGCCACGCCATCAAGCAGAACTTCTGAATCTTGCCCTGCTTGTACTTCTGTCATCCCAAGGTATTGTTCAAAAGCAGATTGTGCCTTTGCGATTTTCGCTTCTGCTTCATCAATTTTTTCCAGACGCTCACGTTCTTGAGGATCAAGTTTAGCGCGATGAATTTGCTTAGCTTGCGCTTCGGAAAGTTCACCACGTGCCACTTTTTCGTCTAACGCTTGCTTTTCACTCGCAATTTTTTGCTCGATTTCCGCTTTTTCTTGCTCAAGAAGCTGCTTAGCCTCTTTCGTCGTAACGTAAGAATCGGTTAGGGTGCCCGATGCGGCATTATTCCAGCCTGGTACATCTGGTGCCTTCTCTATTGCCTTTTCGTCGAGTTCAAGCTCTGGTTCTTCATAAGAGTCCAACAAAGTACCTGACGCAGTTTCTGTCCACCCTGGAATTCTGTCTTCAGGGCGTAAGCTCGCGCGTCGGTTGGCTTCATCAATGGCTTCTTGACCAGCTTTGGCTGCTTCTGCACCCGCCGCAGAGATTGGCGCTTGCGATGCATCATCTTGTACATCGTCTGCCGCTTTTTGCTCTTCTGGAGGTAGAGGATTGCCGTTTGCATCCAGCTCTTCTGCTGGTTGTTCCGGAAATTTAAGAGGACCTAAGACATCTTCCGCCGCTGAACGAGCTTCTTCAAGCGCGTTGACGCGGTCTTCAAGTGTTTGGTATTCGAAATATTTAAGAGGGTTGCCTTTTTCTGCCTCCACACTGACTCTGATTTGATGATCCTTACCAGAGAGGTTAGAAGCAAGGATAAGGCGTGGACCTTCGACGTCGTTAATAAGAGATGCACGAACGCCAGGGTTATCTTTAGCGCCATTGATGCCACGTACGACATCGATGAGCTTAGATCGGGAACGAACATCGATATTAAAACGCTCATCACCAAGCGAAATCTGCAGCTTACCAGGGCCAAATTTTGCGTCTTCTGGCAATACGTCAGAAGCGACTTTATGGCTCTGAGCAAGCTGCAACACATCGATAGCATATTTGCCAGCGATAGCATCTGTGGTTGCCGTGGCAGATACGATATTGTCATTGGTCGTTTCGACAGTGCGAACGGCAAATGCTTTCTCCTGACGAAAGTTCGCCATGAGATTTTTCATCGTATCCAATGATTCTCTGAGTCGCCCGTAAGCACTGATACTGGCATTAATTGTCGTGCGTTCGTTGTCGATGCGTTGCTGCTTTGGTACGCGTTCGGCATCCACAATTTTGCTGACCATGGAATTAATATCCATGCCGCCAGACATCCCCAAAGGGCCTAAACTCATCAAATCACCTCTAAAAACGACTTACACTTTTTCAGTCAACAACCCGCTGTTGGCTGTGTGCTCAGCTAGGCGACGCAATACCACTAGCATTTCTTCATCAGGAATTTGACGAATCACGTCACCGGTATTGGCTTCATAAATCGTCACCACATCTCGTCCGGATTCTTCATCCACTCGAAATGCGACTCCTTTGTTTATGGACGTTACAAATTCATTCATTTGTGCGACCAATTTTTCACGTTCTTCTTTGTTCAATTCTTGACGGCTTTCAGCCATCTCGATCGCAGCTTGAACAGAGAAGTCGTATTCGGTGTTTTTCGCTTTTTGCGGCGAAATCTCACCATTTGAATTTGCTGGGCTAGACGTGCCTATATCATTGCCATTTTTATTTGCAAACTTTGTGCCATTTGGCGTGCCGTAAGGCTGGATGTTCGATGCGTAGGAGGATATATCCATTACAATCTCCCTTCCACCTTATGGGCTAACGATAGAATCTATCGCTTTGGTGCCCCAGCACTAAGGTGTTGACCTCAGGCTGGGTTTACCACTTAGCCCAACAAGCTTAGCGCTGCAGATGGAGACTGCTTCGCTTGAGCCAGGATTGAAGTACTTGCTTGCTGAAGAATTTGCGACTTAGTCATCGCAGTGGTTTCCTTCGCGTAATCAGTATCTTTAATACGGCTTTTAGACGCGTTAACGTTCTCGTTAATGTTGTCTAGGTTGCTGATTGCGTGGTTGAAGCGGTTTTGGAAAGCACCGAGTGAAGCTCGTTGGCTGTCTACGGACTTAAGAGCGCCGTCGATAACCGCTACTGCTTCTTGAGAGCCAGCTACTGTGGTTACGTCGATGTCTTTCACTGTTACGTCTTTCGGACCACCAAAGCCGATCTCGTCTGCTAGGTTGCCAGAAAACTCAACATCACCTTCAACTTTTTGAGAAGAAGCAAATACTTGTAGTTTGCCATCTTCGCCAACAGAGGCTTTTACATCATCGTTTTGACCGTTGATGTATGTCGCTAGCTGTTCAATATCATCGCCTTGCTTAGCGCTGATTGATAGCTCTTTCTCTTCACCCTGCTTGTTGGTGTAGCTCATTTTGAACTCTGTTTTCTCACCAACAGTCCAAGATGCGTCTTTACCCTCTTCTGCTGCGTAGCTCTTACCACCCATTGCTGAAGTGTCTGAGCGTAGGTTACCCATAGAAAGCATCACTGCTTCACCTGAGTCCGCACCGATTTGGAAAGATTGAGTACCGTAAGTACCGTTTAGAAGCTTGTTACCACCGAAAGAGGTAGTTTCAGCAATACGGTTTAGCTCGTCGTTTAGCGCTGTTACTTCTTCTTGGATCGCTACACGTTCTGCTTTTGAGTTAGAACCGTTCGCAGATTGAAGCGAAAGATCACGCATACGTTGTAGGATGTTGGTAGATTCATTCATTGCACCTTCAGCAACCTGTGCAATAGAAATACCGTCGTTTGCGTTTTTCACTGCCATGTCTAGGCCACGGCTTTGTGCATTCAAGCGGTTTGAAATCTGTAGACCTGCAGCATCGTCTTTCGCGCTATTGATTTTATAACCCGAAGACAAACGCTCCATTGATTTTTGTTGACCGTCAGCTGCCTGGTTTAGGTAACGCTGTGCAGTCATCGCAGAAACGTTAGTATTAACGTTAATCGCCATAATTGATCTCCTTAAGGCTTTAGTGAATGTACCGTCGTGTCTCTCACCTCACTTAGGTACATCTCATTTCTCTCAGTCCCTTTAACGGCGACCGATGAATATCCTTTAGAAGAAATTTTCAATTTTTTGCGATTATTTTCTTTGGCTTACTGAAATGTGATGAAGCTCTAATGTCGTGATTCGCAGAAATCCTGGGGCCCCAAAAGACAGAAAAAAACCCAGCCGAAGCTGGGTTTACTCGCTCATCTCTCACCACGAGCCAATGAGGTTCTCGTCTTAGGTTTGAAATTAACCTAGCAGACTTAGCGCTGAGTTTGGCGCTTGTTTCGCTTGCGCAAGGATTGAGCTTGACGCTTGCGATAGAATTTGTGACTTGGTCATTTGAGTCGTTTCTTTCGCGAAGTCAGTATCTTTGATACGGCTCTTCGACGCATTCACGTTCTCGTTAATGTTGTCCAAGTTGCTGATTGCATGGTTGAAACGGTTCTGGAATGCACCCAGCTCTGCGCGGTGGCTGTCTACGTATTTCAGTGCCGCATCGATGATAGCAACAGATTCTTGTGCGCCACCGACTGAGGTTACGTCAATAGTATCTACCGTCACTTTTTTACCTTCGCCCAAACCTAGCTCACCAGATAGGCCGCCTGAAAACTCGACTTCGCCTTCGACTTTGTTGTTGCCAGCAAAGATTTGCAGTTTACCGTCTTGGTCTACAGAGGCTTTCACTAGGTCAGTTTGGCCGTTAATGTAAGTCGCAAGCTCTTCGATATCGTCACCCGCTTTTGCGCTGATGTTGATTTCTTGCTCTTGGCCGTA
>NZ_JAWOWJ010000005.1:82602-385018 GCF_033340495.1 Vibrio sp. 1249-1 | reverse complement strand
TGGTGATTTCTCCAATTGATTTTCCGGTGTAGCGGTTTCCGACGTCTCGGAAAACCAAGTAGTTCTCTCAAAGTTACTTTTATTAACGGCGCATGCCCTGTTTTCTTTAGAGAAAATTTTGGATTTTTTTGAAAATAATTCGTTTGGAGGGGTAATCGTGACAAAGCGGATAAAAAAGCAAAAAACTTTCATTTTTCGCTAAAGCTTCTTTTCGAATTGTCGATACAGACAGGTTTTACGTTAAATTCGGGCAAGGCCGTTCATCAGCCAAGTAAAGTTAATGCTAGGTTGGGCGCTTGTTTTGCTTGTGCAAGAATAGAAGTACTGACCTGCTGCAAAATCTGCTGCTTCACCATTTGCGTGGTTTCTTTCGCGTAGTCAGTGTCTTGGATACGACTGTTGGAAGCGGCTAAGTTTTCGTGGATGTTATCGAGATTATTGATCGCGTGATTAAAGCGGTTTTGATACGCGCCTAACTCCGCACGACTGCCATCTACCGTTTTCAAAGCATCATCTAAAATTCCGACCGCCATCTGAGCGCCACCGACCGTGCTAATATCAATACTATCTACCGTTCTATTTACGGTGACATACTTGCCAAGTTCTAACTCATCAGCCAGGCCACCACTGAAGGTTGGTCCAGGGTATTTTATGGCGTCCTTGTGGGACATGAGTAACTGCAGTTGCCCCTCCTCATTAACAGACGCTTTCACTTTATCGGTTTGCCCATTAATGTAAGTCGCGAGTTCTTCTATATCGTCGCCAGCTTTAGCTTCAATACGGATCTCCTGCTCTTCAAAATTGTTATCACGGTAGCTGATAACAATTTCATTATTTCCGTTTTGAACCGTCCAATCTGAACTGACTCTTTGATATGAGCTCATTGAAAAGCTACCTAAAGATTCCGGCTGCATGGTCCGCAGGCCAATTTGTACCGCTTCACCAGCCGTTGCTCCGATTTGAAAAGACGATGTACCGAATGTGCCATTCAGCAATTTACGTCCACCAAAAGATGTGGTTTCTGCAATACGACTTAACTCATCATTTAAAGCAGACACTTCTTCTTGCAGTGCAGTGCGCTCCGCTTTGCTGTTTGAACCATTGGCTGACTGTAGCGACAAATCACGCATACGTTGCATGATATTGGTCACCTCATTCATCGCGCCTTCCGCAGTTTGCATGATGGAAATGCCGTCATTCGCGTTGCGAACCGCAACATCTAAACCACGCATTTGCGATTGCAAGCGCTTGGAGATTTGCAGACCCGCAGCGTCATCCTTTGCGCTGTTAATACGCTTCCCTGAAGACAAACGCTCCATGGATTGGTTCAGCATGTCAGTTGCACTGGTCAAGTGACGCTGTGCGACAAGTGCTGCAACATTGGTATTAACGGTGATCGCCACGAATAAAGAGTCCTAAAATTAAGGCTTTGAGTACTTATCGACCAAGTAACAGAAAAGTTTAGTGTTTTTTGAAAAGAGATTGGAATAGAAATAGAAAACAAAAGCCCTCCATTGGAGGGCTTAAGAAATAAAGTCTGACAACTTACTTGATGGCTAGCTCTGCGAGCATTTCTTGCGAAGGCGCGAAGAAGTACGCACCAGTTACCGCTGTTGTGAAACGAAGCATTTGGTCTGTTTTACCATCTGTCACGCCGTACATACTTTCTAGCATCACTTTAATGTTATGAAGTGTATTGCAGTAAGAAATAAACAGCAGGCCATGAGGCCCTGTCACCGTCCCGTATGGTAAGCTGTGGCGAACAATCTTCAAACCTTTACCTTCTTCTTTGATATCAACTCGACCAACGTGTGATGCAGCAGGAACGTCTTCTAGCTCGATAGAGTCTGGCTTGGTACGACCAATCACTTTTTCTTGCGCTTTGACATTCAATCGATTCCAAGCGGCAAGGTTATGTTCAAAGCGCTGAGCCATAACATAACTGCCTCCAGCAAATGGGCCCTCTTTTACTAGAGCCACATCAGCGCGAGCCTCCCCTTTCGGGTTTTCTGTGCCATCAATGAAGTCTGTCATATCACGAGCATCAAGGTAACGGTACCCATATGTTTCGTCCACAATGGTGACATCTTGTGCCGTCTCTTCTAGGAACTTACGCAACACGTAAAAATGCAAGTCGTGACGAGTCGAGTGACAGTGAATCAGTACATCGACATCCGATGCAGGCGCTACGATGTCCCCTTCGCCAAGTTGAGTAAAATCAATAAGCTCTTCTGGCGCGTCTACATTAAGGTGTTCCCAAAACGATTTTGTGAATGCGATAGAAAGCGTCAGCGCTGCACCCGGCTGGGTAATGTTTAACTCTTCCACCAACTTTGGCAGTGCTTTCAGTTTTTCTAATACGTTTTCACGGTTTTGGTTCACTTTGAGTTGAGTGTACAGTGCAAATGGCCCGGCTTCTGGCACGATCGCCGTTTGAGCTTGTGACATTGAGGTTTCCTCTATTACTTTGCCCCAGAGTGGGAAGTTATTGTTTTTAATTCTTTGAATGCTGCTGTTCATCGTGCGCCAATTGTGGCACATGAAAACAGTCTTTTACCCATCTTCCATTTAGAAGATAGATCATAAACCAAGCTAATAAGGTAATGGTAAGGGCGTTTGCCCAATTAAACACTCCATGTTCTAGGTACACATGATACATGGTCTGAGCAAGTTGAATACCGCACAAGATCAAAGTGATCTCGCGACCATAGCGAGTAATTCTGTTTACCCATCCTCTGTCGGGATGACGAAGCCCCATTAACCACATAAGAAGCAAACTTGGAATGCCCATCGCCAAACCTAAATACAACGTACTTGAATCTGGGTAAACAATAGCGAGTAGCTTGCTGCCACTATCACGACTTACACCAGCCATGGCAAACACCACCCATGAACGCACAAGAAACATCCATCCCACCCATAAAATGATCGGCGCCTTTAAAAATCCATGAGCGTCATATTGGTCAAACGAATAGCGCACAACATCTTCTTCTTTATGTGATAAAACGCCACTTTAACCTATCGTTTCAGAGTTGCAAGCCAACAAAGATGAGAACTGAAGTTCATTTCAGCACCTTACACAGGTAAACTAAACAAAGATTTACAGCGACGTTGATGAGAAACATGAAAAAAAGAACTCCAGCCACCCCTGTGCCTTCTCAAGAAACACAAGCCGAAGCGATGAGAATTGCTAAATCCACGCAAAAGCCCGGCCAAACCAAAGAGCAAACCAAGCTCATCGCTCAAGGTATCGAAAAAGGCATCGCGCAATATAAGAAACAACAAAAAGAGCGCAACCGCCAAGCCGATAAAGCGAAGAAAAAACAGCAACGTGAAAAACAACGTCAGCATGAAGAGATTATCGAACAAGACAATATCACCGACGATGCGCCAAACCATTCATCAAGCAAACTGCCTTGGACACTACTTGTCCTGAGCTGGATTGGCTTTGCTGCTTACATAGTATTGGGGAAATAACTAATGAAACGCCTGTTACTTGGACTTTTTGTCGTGCTTCTAACGGGTTGCACGATGCCTTCTCACCTTACTCATGCTCAAAGTCAAGATGTTCATATTCGCATTGACGCGCAATTCGACCCTGAGCGATGCGAATACAAAGGCGAAGTCACCGGAAGTGAAGGCCATTGGTATAACTACATTTTCATGACTAATGACGCGATGATGCAAGGCGCGATGAACGATTTAAAAAACAATGCAGCGGCTATCGATGCGGACACCGTTTTTATGGTTTCCCCACAAGATTTTATCACTTCATTTAGCGTGCTGGGTTCCGCCTACCGCTGCAATGGATGAGGCCTGAATATGAAAAAAGCCAGCAATTGCTGGCTTATGCACGAAATCCAAGACTGCTAGCGATATCTCTCTCCCGCTCTAGAACCCATTGGCTATCAAAAGGCCCCCAATCTGAAAGTTGATAATAGCCGTCATTATGACGTCGGCCATCTTGAACGAATATGAGTTCAATGCCGATCCCAGGTAACGCCTTGAGTACATCTTGAATAGTACGACGAGGCCACCCCGTTTTTTCGATCAACTTTGGCACATTCGGCCTTTCTAGGTTTTCCACCAACAAGGCCAAATATAGCCGCCTTGCAAAAACAGGACTCAATTCCATTGACACCTCCTAAAATTGTGCTGATTCATTATTTCGTTTTTGCTCAGCGAGGTGTTGCGTTTGATCAATAACTCGACTTTTCCATTTGATTTAGACGAATTTTTATTCGATTTATAGCGCATTCATCGTAAATAAGTTATGTGACATTAGTTATCTCAATCTATCTGAAAATATTTTCCACCGCATTTTGTCAGTTTGATTGCTTCTTGATAGGATGCTTTAACAGCCCAATTCACTTAAGTGCGTCTTAACCGCGCCAGTGAAAAATAGAACAAAGAAAAAGGAAACACTATGTCGATTACCATGTTTGGTATTCCCAACTGCGATACGATCAAAAAAGCCAAGAAATGGTTAGAAGCCGAGGATATAGCTTACGACTTCCATGACTACCGTAAGCAAGGCATTGATGCAGAAATGGTAAGTGAATTTTGTCGCGCTTTAGGTTGGGAACAGGTGCTCAATAAACGTGGCACAACCTACCGCCAATTAGCGCAAGAGCAGAAAGACACACTTAACGAGGAAAACGCCATCGCTCTTTTGGTAGAAAACCCTGCGATGATTAAACGCCCAATTTTAAAAGTGAATGATCAACTTCATATCGGTTTTAAAGCTGATCAATACGCTAGCATTTTCAACTCTTAAATAAAGGAATACTCAAGGATGACAGACAGTCCAGTATTGGCACTTGCTAAAGATCTGATCAGTAGACAGTCCGAAACGCCGGAAGACGCAGGTTGTCAGGATTTGATGATCGAGCGCTTAAAAGCACTCGGGTTTGAAATTGAAGTGATGGTATTTGAAGACACCACGAACTTCTGGGCTCGACGTGGTTCAGAAGCGCCGCTATTTGCGTTTGCTGGCCACACCGATGTGGTACCAGCTGGCAAATTGGAACACTGGAATACACATCCGTTTGAACCGACCATTATTGATGGTTACTTGCATGGCCGCGGCGCAGCTGACATGAAAGGGTCGCTAGCTGCTATGGTCGTTGCTGTCGAACGCTTCATTGAAGAAAACCCAGACCACAAAGGCTCAATTGGCTTTTTGATTACGTCAGATGAAGAAGGGCCATTTATCAATGGTACCGTTCGCGTTGTAGAAACGTTGATGGAACGTGGTGAGAACATCGATATGTGTGTTGTTGGTGAACCATCCAGCACCGACGTGGTTGGCGATGTAGTGAAAAATGGACGCCGTGGATCCATCACTGGTGATTTAACGGTAAAAGGAACACAAGGTCACGTGGCCTACCCTCACCTAGCCAGCAATCCAGTGCACGAGTCTCTACTCGCGATTCATGAACTCGCGACGACAGAATGGGATAAAGGGAATGATTACTTCCCACCGACTAGTTTCCAGATCCCGAATGTATCGGCTGGCACTGGTGCGTCTAACGTTATTCCTGGCGAGTTCCATGTTCAGTTCAACCTACGTTTTAGTACTGAGCTTAACAATGACGCAATTGTTCAGCGTGTTACCGAAACATTGGACAAGCATGAGCTGGACTACGACCTAAAATGGACATTCAACGGAGACCCATTCCTGACCGATACAGGCGCACTGCTAGACGCGGTTGTAGCTGCTGTGGCCGAAGTCAATGATACGAAGCCAGAGCTACTTACAACTGGCGGTACTTCTGATGGTCGTTTTATTGCTCGAATGGGAGGTCAAGTCGTAGAGTTAGGCCCTGTTAACGCTACGATTCATAAAGTGAACGAGTGTGTGAAAGTCGACGATCTTGAAAAGTTGACGGACATGTACGAAAACACGTTGAAACACCTATTGGCGAAGTAATCAGCGAGAACACAATGACATCAGAGCAACTCACCGGAATCACTGATTCCCATCTTCAATCCACACTAGTGGGGCAAAAGGCATTTATGCTTCACCCTAAAGTAGTCAATGACTTATTGAAGATGATTAATGCCGCAACCGAAGCAGGTTTCAAAATGGAAATCGCCAGTGGTTTTCGTGACTTTAATCGCCAAAAAGCCATCTGGAACGGGAAGTTTTCTGGTGAGTTGCCAATTCTCGACATCAACTCCCGCCCTTTGAATAAAGCAGAGTTAAATGACGAAGAGAAATTGATGGCCATTTTGCGCTGGTCGGCATTGCCCGGAGGAAGTCGTCATCATTGGGGTTGTGATTTTGATGTCTATGCGCGCAATTTATTGCCTGCTGACACCAAACTCAAGTTGGAACCTTGGGAGTATCTTGAAGGCCACCAGCAGGCGTTCTACCAATGGTTAAAAGCCAACCTTGGTCGGTTCGGTTTCTTCTTTCCTTATCAGCATGATTTAGGTGGCGTTTCGATTGAGCCTTGGCACATTAGTCACCGCGCTGTCGGGCAGCAATGCCTCGAGCAGTTGACGCTTGATGTACTCAGAAGCCAGTTGATTAAACAAAATCAGACCGACAACATTGCAGGGATTGACGTCATACTGAATAATTTGGATAACGTCGTTGCCAAATTTATTCACAATATCACGCCGCCGGAGGCTCTATGATAGAAATACTAACCAATCCTTGGGTCATTATTATTGTAGTGTTGAGCGTGGTCATTGGTAATATTGCCGCACTCAAATATACCGCAAAAATGAAGTTTGGTCAGATGGATAAAAGCCGTAAGAACGATTTAGATAAGCTGAACACATTGGATAAACAGCGCTACGCTGAAGAAGATAAAAACAAAAACGAGCCTCGTTAGTTACTCACCAGCTTCATCTCGACACATTTAATCTAAACATCAAAAAAGGGACCACTAGGTCCCTTTTCTATCATTAAGTAAACACGCCGCGTTAAGCTCGCTTTGTTTACTGCTTCACTGTTGCAGCCAATACAGGCGCTAGTGATTTCAAAAACTCTTCTTCTACTGGCTTGCCAGAGGAGTCGGTGATATTGATAGACGTACGGTTGCCTAAATCACCAAGTAAGAATGTGTACTTCCCAGCGGCTAACTCCACTGGTTTAACGCCGATATCGTTCCAGAATTCATCATCCGGAGACGCATATTTCGCAGTGATTGTACCCTGAGACTGGCTACGCTCTTCAATCTTAAAGCCCATCTTAGGTAGAATATTAGGCAAACGTTGCCAAAGCATGTTGTATTGCGCACGCGCGATAATCACAGGAAGTCCGCTGCGGTCTTTACCCATTGTGATTGGGATCTGTTTAACCAACTCTTGCGCTTTACGCTGTGCTTCTTCACGCACTTCTTGGTCGTAGCGAGCGGTGACCAAGTTCGTCATGAATACATTGTAGCGCTCACGGTTGGTCGCCGTTACTTCTTTCACTTGATTGCCTTCACGCCAGTCAATAAGGCTCACCTTAAAGCCGTGTCGACCATTTGCTTCAGCGCGTACGATTTCATATCGGCTGCCAATTTCTAGCTCTTCATCTGGCGAATCCCAAGTCACCCATCCTGTCTCGATGCGAGAGTCTGTTTGGCTTTCAACTGGAATCTCGTTAGCCGCGACCATGTTTTGCACCGTTTGCCAAACTTTATCTAGTTCATCTTTACGAAGTAGCCAAAGTGTCACTTCACCATCACTACTGCGGTCCAAACGTGCACCGGGAATAAGCTCTAGGACTTGTTGAGGTGGACGAATGTCGACATCTTTACCTACACCACCAGCGTAGTTACCCTGAGGGATCTCGTAGTTAGGGTAAAACTGAGGCTGTGCACCCTGTGGGACATTCCACTCACCCAAATTTGGGGAGTTCAAATACTCGAAGTCATCTTTTGCTTGACGACGTTGATTGGCACCACCTGAACAGGCAGTCAATACGAATACAGCTAATGAACTTAACACTAACTGGCTTGAAAGCTTCATCTATACTCCTAAAACACCGAGGGCGCTTTGGCCCCCAGTATGAACTTCAATCCTAGTAACTCAATCTTAATAGCTCAATCTTAATAAATATGGGCGTCTGTTAGCGCCTGCTCGACGATCGGCTGCGATTTTTCAGAAAGCGTAGTTAAAGGAAGACGCAAACCACCTTCTTCAATCAAACCAAGCTTTTGCGCTGCCCATTTTACTGGGATAGGGCTTGCTTCGATGAAAAGGTTTTTATGTAGAGTCATCAAGCGTTGGTTAATCGCTTCTGCTTCTTCGTACTTACCTTCACTTGCCAAATGGAACATGTCTGCCATGTCTTTAGCTGCAATATTGTTCGTTACCGAGATAACACCATTGCCGCCAAGTTTCACAAAATCCAGCCCTGTCGCATCATCGCCACTTAGTAAGATAAAATCTTCGCCACAAAGTTCACGATGAATTGCAATTCGTTCCAAATCACCCGTTGCATCTTTTAGAGCTACGATATTATCAAGCTTTGACAAGCGTGCCACTGTTTCTGGCTGCATATCAACAGCAGTACGGCCTGGTACGTTGTACAAAATTAGAGGCACATCACTCGCTTCGGCAATTGCCTTGTAATGTAGAAACAAACCCTCTTGAGTTGGTTTGTTGTAATACGGTGTCACACTCAGGAAGCCAGCAATACCAGAATCAGCCAGTAATTTGCTAAATGTTACTGCCTCATGGGTTGCATTTGCACCCGTGCCAGCAATCACAGGGATGCGACCGTCGGCAAACTCAACAGTTTTATTAACGACCTTTACATGCTCTTCAATGGTCAGTGTCGCTGACTCACCTGTTGTGCCTACTGCCACAATACCGTCTGTACCCGCTTCAACGTGGTACTCTACTAGCTTTTGCAGACCGTCAAAGTCTACTTCGCCATCTGCTTTGAATGGCGTAATCAGCGCTACGATACTTCCTGAAAACATGTTTATCTCCCTCATTTAACTCTTTCTGCATGGTACTGTAATGCGATTGAAAAACACAAGAGCGTAAACTCGCTTACAAAGTACAAATGAATGAATAATTACCAGTTGTTAGAGGTCTAGCAACTTAATTGCTCTATTTGGTTTGATTAACGGCAATATTGATAATCGTGTTGGGCTTTCGAGTGACTTTAGAATCTATCAGTGATTTGGAAAATACTGAAGAGCACAAGCAAGGAAAATATACTCTTTGGTCTTGTTAGCCAAGTCAGATCTAAGTGAATAAAACGGCCAGACAATAGGCAAGCACATCATGCAAACGTTTTGTTTATCCTATAGCCTGCATTTACTGTTTATTTCCCACCACTCCCCTCAAGCTCCGACTGCTTTTTTATGGACTAAAAAAGAACTGGCTCGATATTTCTTCGCAATATCTGTGCTAACATCTCTCTATTGAAGAAAGGACAAGAAGCTCATTTATGAAGCAACATCTGGTACTTACAGCAGTTGGAACGGACCGTCCAGGCATTTGTAACCAAGTCGTACAGCTCGTTACTCAAGCTGGTTGTAACATAGTCGATAGCCGTATCGCTATCTTTGGCAGCGAATTTACGCTGATCATGCTCCTGACTGGGAACGCCAGCAACGTGACTCGAGTTGAAACACAATTGCCCCTGCTTGGCCAAGAACATGACCTTATTACGATCATGAAACGCACAGCGGCGCACGAACTGCTCGATAACAGCTACACCATGGAAGTGTTTATTGAGTCTGAAGACCGCCCTGGGTTAACTGAAAAATTTACTAAGTTCTTCGCTGATCAGCAGATTGGTTTAGACTCTCTTAGCGCGCAAACCATCAGCAAGTCGAAAATTCAACTCGATTCTGACCAGTTTCACATTGCGATTACTGCATCTGTAAGCGCGGATTTTAATTTGATGCAGTTACAAGAAGACTTCGATGAACTTTGTAAGTCGCTCAACGTACAAGGTTCTCTGAATTTCATTAAAAACACACTATAAAGTAAAGGAAATCAAAATGAATACGCTGACAGCAGGCTCGCCAGCGCCAGCCTTCTCTTTGCTCGACCAAGACGGAAATACCGTTTCTCTTGAAGACTTTAAAGGCAAGAAAGTACTTTTCTACTTTTACCCTAAGGCGATGACGCCGGGTTGTACTACACAAGCAAAAGGCCTTCGTGACATCAAAGCTGAACTCGATGCACATAACGTGGTGGTACTCGGCGTAAGCATCGACCCTGTAAAGCGTCTAGGCAAGTTCATCGAGCGCGATGATTTAAACTTCACTCTGCTTTCTGATGAAGACCATGCCGTTGCTGACCAGTTCGGCGTTTGGGGCGAAAAGAAATTCATGGGCAAAGTATACGACGGTCTTCACCGCATTAGCTTTCTGATCAATGAAGAAGGCGTGATCGAACATGTGTTCAACAAGTTCAAAACCAAAGATCACCACGAAGTCGTATTAAACTACTTAAACGAAAACGCTTAAACGCTATTGTTTTTCTACAAACAAAAAGCCCAGCAAACTGCTGGGCTTTCTTTTAACCATCATACCTTTGGTAACAACTACTCTTGTTCGACAGGTTCGTTTTCTTCCGTGCTTGGTAATGCATGCCAAACGGCTTTGACTAATGTCGCTAAAGGAATGGCAAAGAACACCCCCCAAAAACCCCACAGCCCACCAAAGACTAATACAGCCACAATGATAGCAACTGGGTGTAAGTTTACTGCCTCGGAAAACAGAACAGGAACCAAGACATTACCATCAAGCGCCTGGATAATACCGTAAGCAAGCAACAACCAATAAAACGGAGGCGTTAAACCCCATTGAAACAAACCAACGATGGCAACAGGCACAGTAACAGCCGCCGCACCGATATAAGGAATCAAAACCGATAGACCAACGGCTACGGCAAGCAACGCCGAGTAACGAAGATCTAAAAGGGCAAAAGTTACGTAGCTCACACCGCCCACGATTAAAATCTCTAACACTTTACCGCGAATGTAATTTGATATCTGCTCGTTCATTTCATGCCAAACTTTATTCGCCAATTTACGGTTTTTCGGCAGAATACCGCTTGCGATTCGCAGCATTTCTTCTTTATCTTTAAGCAAAAAGAAGATAAGGAGTGGCACTAAGATCAAATATACCGCTAGCGTTGCAATGCTAACTAATGAAGCAAGCGACCCTTTGACGACACTTTCACCCAGCCCCAGTGCTTGGTTTTTGGCGTTCGTCACCACGGTTTCTACTATTTCTAAATTGGCTAGTTCAGGATGGCGCTCTGGCAATGTGACAATAAACTTTTGTAGCCCGTTGTACATGTTCGGAATATCGTTAATTAGATTACCGACCTGAGTCCAAATCGTCGGAACCAAGCCAAACAACGCAATTAACATTAACCCGACAAAGACCAAGATCACGATAATAACCGACAAAGTGCGCGGCACGCCCATACGACACATTTTGACAACTGGCCATTCAAGTAGATAAGCCAAAACGATCGCGACAAGTAATGGCGCAATCAAGTGTCCAAAGAAGTAAATGGTGATAAAGCCAAACAGCAAGATCGCGACGAGACTTACTGCGTGAGGGTCAGAGAAACGTCGTTTATACCAACGACTAACCATTTCAAACATCTTATGCGGATTCCTTATTGAAGACAGTCAATGTGTAGTGCTCTGATGTAGATTGGCAATCAACCGAGTACCCTTGGGCACTAAGATAGTTCACAATGTCTCGTTTAGAGCTGTTGTCCACCACTTGAATGACAAGTTGATGATACTGCTTTGCTTCTCCTTGAAAGACCTCAGCAGCATGACGCTTTGCAAGTAACAGTGCCATAGGACAACGTTGCTCACGCAAATCAAGTAACATGGATTCCATTGTATTGCTCTGCACTTATGATAGGGTTGTATTGTAACGGCTTTTTGAGCTGGTGCTAGCACTTCTGACATGATTTAACCACATGCTGAAATAGCTCGGATATAAAATAATTTACGAAACCAATTCATTTATTTCCGGTCTTACTGTTAGCTTATATCCTCACGGATAACCAAAACGTATGTGGCGCTGTTAATAGGCTCTCGACCTGTAACCACATGCTTATGTATTTTGGAGAACCTTGTAAACGTATGTTAAAACGCACTCGCTCGCTAGTTTGCTTATGTCTTGCTGCTGCCATCAGTTCGCCGACAACTTATGCCAATAGCATTGACTTGCCAGACATTGGCACAGCTGCTGGTGGCACGCTTTCAATAGACCAAGAGTTGATTTATGGCGACGCCTATATGCGTATGCTCAGAGCCAGTAAACCTATCGTTAATGACCCTGTCATCAATGAATATATTGACTCTCTTGGGCACAAATTAGTGGCCAATGCGAATGATGTAAAAACGCCGTTCCACTTCTTTATGATTCGCGACCGTAATATCAACGCATTCGCGTTTTTTGGTGGCTATGTAGCGCTGCATTCTGGGTTGTTTCTTCATGCTCGTTCAGAAAGTGAGCTGGCCTCTGTTGTCGCTCACGAGATAGCGCACGTCACACAACGTCACCTTGCTCGGAGTATGGAAGAACAAGCGCGTCGCTCTCCGGCCACATTAGCCGCACTTGCGGGGGCACTACTACTTTCAATTGCCTCACCCGAAGCGGGGATGGCTGCAATTACAGCAGCAACCGCGGGCAACATGCAAAGTCAAATCAACTACACTCGTGCAAACGAAAAAGAAGCGGATCGCTTTGGTATTTCGACACTAGCAAAAGCCGGTTTTGATGTTCAAGCAATGCCAAGGTTTTTTGGCCGTCTTGCTGATGAGTATCGTTATGCGAGTAAACCGCCACCAATGCTCCTGACTCACCCTCTGCCTGAAGATCGAATTACCGATAGCCGTGCGCGAGCAAGAACCTATCCTCCAATGCGTGTTGTGCCTTCAATAGACTATCATCTAGCTCGCGCGCGCATTGTGGCTCGTTACGCTGGCATTGATGGACAAGCCGCCCTGAGCTGGTTTGAGCGAACTCAAAAGAAAGCCTCTGCGGACATTACACCTGCTTTTGATTATGGTCGAGCACTCGTGCATTTAGACAATAAACGCCTATCTCAAGCGGAACCAATTTTGAAAAAGTTACTGGAACAAGACCCAAGTAACCCGTTTTACTTGGACGCTATGACGGATTTATATATCGAGAAGAAGCAGCCAGAAAAAGCAACCGAGATGCTCCGCAAAGCGTTATCTCGTAACCCTCAAAATAAAGTATTGACCATTAACTACGCCAATGCGCTACTTGAGGACAATAAAAACGATCAAGCCACGCGAGTTCTTCAAAGATACACTCATGACTATCCTGAAGATACAAATGGCTGGCACCTAATATCGAAGAGCTACCACGCGCTGGGGCGTAGCGATGAAGAGTTGGCTGCTCGAGCAGAAATTTTGGCATTGCGAGCAAATTGGAATAAAGCGATTCAATATTATAGTGAAGCAAGTAAAATGGCCAAGTTGGGCAGCTTAGAGCAAGCGCGATACGATGCCCGTATCGACCAACTCATGATCCAAAGAGATCGATTCATGGCATTACAATAACGAAATGGAGAAAACCATGTCAGTCGTGATTTATCACAACCCTCGTTGCTCAAAGAGCCGTCAAACACTTGAACTGCTTGAGCAAAATGGTGTTACACCGGAAGTCGTCAAATACCTAGACACACCACTTAACGTGGATGAACTAAAAGCGCTGTACGCCCAGCTTGGCTTTTCATCTGTACGTGAAATGATGCGCACTAAAGAAAGTGAATATAAAGAGCTTGGCTTAGGCGAAGACTCCGTCAGCGATGAGCAATTATTCGAAGCAATGGCGAAGAATCCAAAGTTGTTTGAGCGTCCGGTTGTCGTTGCTAACGGCAAAGCAAAAATTGGTCGCCCACCAGAGCAAGTGTTGGATATTTTATAAATGGATTGCCAGATCCTTATTTTGTATTTCAGCCGTCATGGCTCGACAAAACAGCTGGCAAGACAAATAGCAAGAGGAGTCGAATCGACTCCTCAATGCCAAGCAATTTTGCGTACAGTTGAAGAATTGTCACCTCACTCACACTCCCCTTCTGATCCAATTGTTACTCTAGAGGAACTAAAAACGTGCGACGGTCTAGCGTTTGGCAGTCCCGTCTGGTTTGGCAACATGGCTGCGCCTTTAAAGCACTTCTGGGATCAGACTACATCTTTATGGGTCAGTGGTGACTTAATCGATAAGCCTGCTTGTGTCTTTACCTCTTCGTCCTCGATGCATGGTGGTCAAGAAACAACGTTACAAAGCATGATGACCCCTTTATTGCATCACGGGATGATGGTTTTGGGCATTCCTTATTCCGAGCCAGAGTTACACACTACGCAGTCCGGAGGCACTCCGTATGGCGCCAGCAGTGTAGGCCATGAGGCAACCCTAAGCAGTGAAGAGATTCGCCTGGCACAACAATTAGGCAAAAGGCTGGCAACTGCAGCGTTAAAACTAAAAGTCTGTTAGTAAAATCAAGGATAGTTAATCGATGTCTGACTCTTTAGACCAAACACCACTCGGTACACAGGCTAAAACGTATCGTTACCTGGCTTTATTTGGCAACTTAGCCTTATTAGCCTGGGTCGCTATTTGGCAGCTTGCGTTATCCCCTCATCCCCACCTCAGCAGCACAACACTTGCTATTGCTTGGTGTATTCCGCTACTACTTCCGTTGCCTGGTATTTTAGCTGGTAAGCCTTACACTCATGCTTGGGCTAACTTTGTTCTTATGCTGTATTTCTTGCATGCGCTGACCATCCTTTATGTGGATGGGGGTGAACGCTGGCTTGCGGCAGTGGAACTGATACTGACTTCACTCGGTTTCGCTGGCAATATTTTGTTTGCTAGAGCGAGAGGCAAAGAGCTAGGTCTTAAGTTGAAACGCCTCTCTCAAGTAGAAAAAGAAGAAAAAGCGAAATTCAATAAATAACGCCAATTGCAGTCAATCACTGATCATTGGTTCGAATACGAATTTAGAAAACAAAAAGAGTCGCTATTGCGACTCTTTTTTATGCTTACCACATTGGTCTTTGATCCTTGCGTTTCACGCCTGGAACGCTACCAAGGAGATTACGATGCCGAGCGCCACTCGTAGATCAAGTCATACTGTTCTCGGGCCGGCTCCACAATCATTGGCTGAGTTGGCTGTGTTTCGTCACTTGCTTCTGCCACAATATCTACTGGTACTTCAGGCTGCGCTTCTTTTGGCGTCGCGGCGTCTTTTGCTTCATTACTCTGAACCAATGGCTCTTCTTCTTGAGTTGAAGCTGGGGCATCAACTTCACCTAAAGGATCTTCAAAAACCATTAATTGAGAAATAGAAGAAGCTTCTTTCTCAAAAGCTTGTTGTGATGCCAAAAGGTGGATGTTGAGCGTTAACTCGTCCCCTTGAACACGCTTAATCTCTGTACCCGCAACCGAATTAAGTTGTTTTAACGCATTCTCTAAACGGAAGAAGTCCGTGGCAGAGGTTACATTAAGGACTTTCACTGCTAGCGCTTTTGAAGACTTTCCTGAAACCACAACTGCACTCTTACTTGCATAGTAGTCTGCGATGCCATCCACCATTTCTGCAATAGCATTAGCACCTGATACAGACCCGCTACGCGGAGAACGTTGCGCTTCTACAATTCTCGTTGGCGACTGGTCGTAGAGTGTCCAACGAATTTGTTCACCTTGAGCCCGTACAACCAAAACGGCGTCAGCTGGGTAGCGCTGGCTGGCTTGACCAATTGGCTCAATAAAGCCGCCCCAAAGATCAGAGACATTAACACCGGTTACATCATCAAAATCCCCAACCGGGATAGTGATTGGTAGGCCTCTTAATTTCGCTGCGCTACGAAGTGCTGCAACATTTGAAGATTCAGAATGCTCCCACGCAATGTTACGATCGTAACCCTGTTCTTCAACCATCCAAACTAAAATATTGGCACGATTTGGCGACCAAGATGGCAATTGTGCTTGTGTTAAAAGAGAGCTGATTTGGTCGTTGTTAAACAACATTTTTAAGCTCGCTTTTCCATCAACCTGCCCATAGCTTAGTTGAGAAATGTAACGCGCACTTGAGCTAAGTGCCTTTTTAATCACTGGATTGCTTAAAGAGGATTGAGAACCGGTCGCTCGAACAATCACATCCTGCATACCTTGTTGACGAGCCAAAGACTCACCGTCGTTCTGCTCACTGTCGATAACCACTTCGGCACGATAGATATCCACCTGAGTTAATGCATATACTGGTAGGGACAACCAACCTATCAGTAAGAGAGCTAAATAGCGCATAGTTTTTATAATCCTCTGAACAAGAACCCGAATAATAAGCAACTATCAAATCTTGAGCAAGGCAAGTACTGAGTAAATTGTCTGTATTATGACCAGCTTTGTTAACTCGGGCCTCAACCAGCACTTCAGTGCTATTTTTTATAATAAACTCATTGCTTATTAAGCTATCTCAACAAGTTAGGCTGTCCATTTTTCATCTTCACGCAAGGCACGTAAAAGAGGACAATTTGCAAGCAAGCAACTCTCAAAAGTGCTATTTATGGGAAAAATTCAATCGAAAGTTTGATCTATGCAACATTGCAAACGATTGCAGGATGATAGTATTCGCCGGATTTGTCTGCGTATCTTGAAAATAGGGAATTATTATGAAAAACGCGTTACAAGGCGCTCAAATGCTCTTTGTCGCTTTTGGTGCTTTGGTGCTTGTGCCGCTCCTAACTGGCCTTGATCCAAACGTAGCCCTCTTTGGTGCCGGTGTCGGTACCCTCCTCTTCCAATTAATGACTAAACGTTCTGTTCCCATCTTCCTTGCCTCTTCTTTTGCGTTTATTGCTCCTATTATGTTCGGTATCCAAACTTGGGGTATCGGTGCAACGATGGGCGGCTTGATGGCAGCTGGCTTAGTTTATGTGGCTCTAGGGGCGATGATCAAAGTGCGTGGTGTTGGATTTATCCATAAAATTCTCCCGCCCGTTGTCGTTGGCCCTGTGATCATGGTTATCGGCCTTGGCCTTGCCCCAACAGCAGTGAACATGGCGGTAGGTAAAACTGGTGATGGAGCTGCACAGCTAGTTAATGGTGATGCTGCGATCATTATCTCGGCGGTCTCACTGCTCACAACCATTGTACTCAGCGTTTTTGCAAAAGGCTTTTTGAAGCTCGTTCCTATTGTTGGTGGTATTCTTGCTGGTTACTCTGTTTCTCTATTCTACGGGGTGGTTGATTTCACTCCCGTAGAACAAGCGGCTTGGCTAGCCATGCCAAACTTCACCGCGCCAGAGTTCAATATCAACGCAATTTTGTTCATGATTCCTGTCGCTATCGCACCTGCGGTTGAGCACGTAGGTGACATGCTTGCCATCTCAAACGTTACAGGTAAAAACTACCTGAAAAAACCAGGCCTTCATCGCACAATCGCAGGTGACGGGGTGGCAACTATCGCAGCTTCGATGGTGGGTGCTCCACCAAACACCACTTACAGTGAAGTAACAGGAGCGGTAATGCTAACCAAAGCATTTAACCCTGTGATCATGACTTGGGCAGCAATCACCGCAATCGTACTTGCATTGGTAGGTAAGCTAGGTGCGGTTCTTCAAACGATTCCAGTACCTGTCATGGGCGGTATCATGATTCTGCTGTTCGGCTCTATCGCAACGGTAGGCCTCAACACACTGATCAAGAATAACGTTGATTTACATAAGTCTCGTAATCTAGTGATTGTTGCCGTAACCCTTGTGTTTGGCATTGGTGGTATGGCCTTCGGTATTGGTGAGTTCAGTCTACAAGGTGTGAGCCTATGCGGTATCGTGGCAATTATTCTTAACCTTGTGCTACCAAACGATTTAGGTGAAAACCACCTTGTGGATAACGCACAAATGGAAGAAGAAAGCGCGAAATAGTTCGTTTGCGCCGCTTTATTAGTTGGCGTGTCTTACTCTTCTCCTCTTGTAGATACAAAAAAGGCTTGGTTTTCACCAAGCCTTTTTCTGTTCAGTCATAGTAATACATCAAAGAATTACTTAGTACCGAAGATCTTATCACCTGCATCGCCTAGACCCGGAACGATGTAGCCTTTGTCATTAAGCTTCTCATCGATTGCCGCAGTGTATAGCTCAACATCTGGGTGTGCTTTTTCTAGCGCTTCAATACCTTCTGGTGCAGCAACAAGTACTAGCACTTTGATTTGGTTACAACCTTTCTCTTTTAGGAGATCGATCGTAGCAATCATAGAACCACCTGTTGCAAGCATTGGGTCAACAACAAGCGCAATACGCTCCTCGATGTTTGAAGCAAGCTTGTTGAAGTAAGGAACTGGCTCAAGCGTTTCTTCATCACGGTAAATACCCACAACACTGATACGTGCGCTTGGCATGTGCTCAAGAACTCCATCCATCATGCCTAGACCTGCACGTAGGATTGGCACTACGGTTACTTTTTTACCTTTAATCTGGTCTACTTCTACCGGACCGTTCCAACCATCAATGGTCACTTTTTCTGTTTCAAAGTCTGACGTTGCTTCGTAAGTAAGTAGGCTACCGACCTCAGTCGCTAACTCACGAAAACGTTTTGTGCTGATGTCACCTTCTCTCATTAGACCAATTTTATGTTTTACTAGAGGGTGCTTTACTTCAACAACTTTCATGTCCATCTCCGGCTATAGTTGGCAATATTTAAACAAACCTTCAGATTATACATGATTTTCACAGGGATATCAGGATAAATCACTAAAGAAAAAAACAGACGCAAACGTTTGCTATCTATGTTTAAGCACTGTTAGAATAGCGCCGTTTTCATATCCAACTTAATACCGAGGACTTCCCTGTGAGTGGTAACAACTCTTCTCTTAGCTATAAAGACGCTGGTGTAGATATTGATGCAGGCAACGCGCTTGTGGATCGTATTAAGGGTGCGGTAAAACGCACTCGTCGCCCTGAAGTTATGGGTGGTATCGGTGGTTTTGGCGCGCTATGCGAATTGCCAACTAAATACAAACAACCTGTACTGGTTTCTGGTACTGATGGCGTTGGCACAAAACTTCGCCTAGCACTGGATATGAACAAGCACGACACGATTGGCATCGACCTAGTGGCAATGTGTGTAAATGATCTTATCGTGCAAGGCGCAGAGCCACTGTTTTTCCTAGATTACTACGCAACAGGCAAACTAGACGTTGATACCGCAGCGGATGTTATTTCAGGTATCGCAGCAGGGTGTGTTCAAGCAGGTTGTGCCCTAATTGGTGGCGAAACTGCGGAGATGCCGGGCATGTATGAAGGCGAAGACTACGACGTAGCTGGTTTCTGTGTTGGCGTAGTAGAAAAAGAAGACGTGATTGACGGCACGAAAGTCGCTGCTGGTGATGCACTTATCGCTGTTGGCTCAAGCGGCCCACACTCAAACGGTTACTCCCTTATCCGTAAGATCCTAGAAGTATCTGGTGCAGATAAGAGCGAAGAGCTAGCAGGCCGCACTATTGGTGAGCACCTACTAGAACCAACAAAAATTTACATCAAGTCAGCACTTAAGATGATTGAGAAACACGACATCCATGCGATTTCTCATATCACTGGTGGTGGTTTCTGGGAAAACATCCCACGCGTACTGCCTGAAGGCACGAAAGCAGTTATCGATGGTAACAGTTGGGAATGGCCAGTTATCTTCAAGTGGCTACAAGAGAAAGGCAACGTCGACACACACGAAATGTACCGCACATTCAACTGTGGTGTAGGTCTAATCGTCGCACTACCGAAAGACCAGGCAGACGCAGCAGTTGCTCTTCTTAAAGAAGAAGGCGAAAACGCGTGGGTGATTGGTCAAATCGCACAAGCAGACGCGAACGAAGAGCAAGTTGAAATCCAATAATTTGCAAATCGAGCTCAAAAGATAAGAAGAATGAGGACACTAGATGACTAGGTCCTCATTTTGCTATCTAGAACACTAAAAACCATTCTATTAGTAGGTAGTTTAGAAGCTACATAACTCCAACCTACAATACCAAGGCGCTCTCGACATCATGAAAAACCATACCCTAAAAAACTTTGTGGTCCTCATCTCGGGTAACGGAAGTAACCTGCAAGCTATCTTGGAAGCTTGCGAAGACAGCATGCCAAACGCACGAGTGGCAGCCGTGTTCTCTAACAAAGCAGATGCTTTTGGTTTAGAACGTGCAAAAAAGTTTGATGTAGACGGTCACTTTGTCGACCCTAAAGCATTCAGCTCGCGTGAAAGCTTTGATGCAGAGCTAATGAGTCAAATAGATGAATACCAACCAGACGTGATTATTCTTGCTGGTTACATGCGCATTCTGAGCAGCGCATTTGTTTCTCATTACATGGGTAAGATGATCAATATCCACCCTTCTCTTCTACCAAAATATCCTGGGCTACACACACACCAGAGAGCAATTGATGCTGGCGATAAAGAACATGGTACGAGTGTGCACTTTGTAACGGAAGAGCTTGATGGTGGCCCTGTCATACTGCAAGCAAAAGTTCCTGTGTTCGAAGACGATGATGCTAGTGTACTTGCGGCACGTGTTCAGGCGCAGGAGCACCGAATCTACCCTATGGTGGCTAAGTGGCTGGTAGACGAGCGGTTGATCATGAAGGATGGTAAAGCCTATTTAGATGGCGCAGAGCTTGGCGTACATGGGTACGCCTCAGATGAGTAGCCCTGAATAATAAACTCCAAGCACAAAAGAGCAGCCTGAGGGCTGCTCTTGGTTGTTTTAATACTTATAAACTTGATTCAAGAAAACCATGGTGAGACTAGAAACCTAAAACCCAACATTCTAAAAAATCCCATAACCACTTGAGTAACATAACACTCGGAAAGTAGATTCTGAATCTGGTTCGTTCTTCACCGTTCAGACTGACGAGGTGTTTTATGAGAAATTTCTATCAGTTACGTCTTTACAGCAAGCCTTAGCGAGACTAGGACTCTACTACCAGCACTCTAGAAAGTAAGAATGCTCATCCGTATCCGCCCTCGGTTTAAAACGCATAAAAATAAAGCTCGCGATTAAGCGAGCTTTATTTTTATATTCAGAGTAAGAGACCATCACTCTAACGGTTCGGTTGGCGCTTGATTGCCCGGCTTAGCCGCCGCAAACGGCACATTTACCAGTTCAGAGGCATTATTTTTGACTAGTTCACCTAGGTGAAACAAGCCGTATTCGCCAGGTTTCATACGCTGCCAAGCTTCGTTGCCCGTCAAAGGTTGAGTTGCGATCACAGAAACGATATCGTGTGGCGTTGTTTCTTCTTGGAAGTTAATTTCCACATCTTCATCAAGCAACGCGGCTTTTCCAAACGGTGCGCGTCTTGTGATCCAATACAAATGATTGGTGCAATACGTCATTACATACTCACCATCACTCAGAAGCATGTTAAATACACCCTTCTCTCTTAGCTCATCACAACATTTAGCAACATATAAGAATACCGACTCCATATCCTTTGGTGGCTCAGGATATCGATCTTCCATTTGCTTCAATAACCAGCAAAATGCCAGTTCACTATCTGTTTCACCGACAGGTCGATGTCGACCTGTATGCAAGTCTTGATAGCCAGAGAGCTGACCGTTATGCGCAAACGTCCAATACCTACCCCACAGCTCACGTGTAAAGGGATGAGTATTTTCTAAATTAACACCACCACGATTCGCCTGTCGGATATGACTAACGACCGCACGACTTTTGATGGGATAATTTTGTACCAACTCTGCAATTTTAGACTCACAACTTGGCTTGGGATCTTTGAAGGTTCGAAAGCCCTTCCCTTCGTAGAAGGTGATCCCCCATCCGTCACGGTGTGGGCCGGTTCGACCTCCACGCTGCATGAGCCCAGTAAAACTGAAACAAATATCCGTTGGAACATTAGCGCTCATACCGAGCAATTCACACATGGTTTAAAAAACTCCCTAACAACACAGCTCGAAACGGTGGCCGTAAACGATTATTCCATCTCTTTTTCGATCAACTGAATGATGATATGAATAATCTTAATATGAATTTCCTGAATGCGGTCTGCATAACCAAAGTGTGGCACGCGGATTTCAATATCTGCAAGGCCTGCCATTTTGCCGCCATCTTTACCTGTTAGCGCAATCGTCTTCATGCCTTTCGCTTGTGCTGCTTCAATCGCTTTCAGGATGTTACCTGAGTTACCTGAAGTCGACAGACCAAACAGTACGTCACCTTTTCGACCAACCGCTTCTACATAACGTGAAAACACGAAGTCATAACCAAAGTCATTACTCACACAAGAAAGGTGGCTTGGATCTGAAATAGCAATACCAGCATAGCCAGGACGATTTTCTCGGTAACGGCCTGTTAGCTCTTCGGCAAAGTGCATTGAATCACAGTGAGAACCACCGTTACCACACGACAATACTTTACCATCTTGCTTGAATGAGTCAGCAATCATTTTCGCCGCTGCTTCGATTTGCGCAATGTTATGGTCATCGCTTAAAAATTTGTTGAGCACTTCAGCAGCTTCGTTTAATTCACTTCTAATCAGATCATGGTACATAAGACGTTCTCTTTATTATTTCGGCTTCAGTCAGCTCTTGACTCACTGAGCAAATTGTTCTGATACCAATTTGGTATCGGACATTTCATAAACCGGAACTCGGGTTTGATTACTCTGAGTTTACCCACAAACGAGAATTAGTGTCGATAGTGAACCAACAGATTTAGATTAGTGATGGTAATAAACTTGTCAACTTGCTCATGAAACCATCACTCAAATCTCAACTTTAGAATTTTAACTCTACTTAGATCACTTTTTATCCAATCTTATGTTTTACATTTCCTTAATATTTTGATTACACTTAAACCAACTGGTTAGACCTCTTACCTAACATGCAGACGTACAAAACTTATAAAGTCTGAAAAGGAAAATATATATGGACATCTTGCTCTCAATCATCACGATGGCGATCGTGCTAGGCATTACGCTCTACCACCGCATGTCTCTCGTGAAATCTATTAGCTTACTCACCGCAGCCATGCTGGCTCTTACAGTAGCTGGTACTGTCGGCGTTATTGGTTGGGCGATTTACGTTCTCGCCGCAGCTGTGCTCGCGGTTCCTGGCGTACGTCAGTCTTTAATTAGCCGCAAAGCGTTAGTGCTTTTCAAGAAAGTGCTGCCAGCTATGTCTCAAACCGAAAAAGAAGCGTTAGACGCAGGTACCGTCTGGTGGGAAGCCGAACTATTTAAAGGCAAACCAGAGTGGCAAAAGCTACACGCAATTCAAGCACCTAAGTTAAGTGCGGAAGAACAAGCCTTTTTAGACGGCCCTGTGAATGAAGTGTGCGCCATGGTGAGTGATTTCCAAGTGACCCATGAACTCGCGGACTTACCGCCAGAAGTTTGGCAATACCTGAAAGATCATAAGTTCTTCGCCATGATCATTAAGAAAAAGTACGGTGGTCTTGAGTTCTCAGCATACGCGCAATCACTAGTACTACAAAAACTAACGGGTGTTTCTGGCGTTCTATCGTCTACCGTTGGTGTTCCTAACTCTTTGGGCCCAGGTGAGCTACTGCAACACTACGGTACTGAAGATCAAAAAAATCATTACTTACCGCGTCTAGCTGAAGGTAAGGAAATCCCTTGTTTCGCCCTAACAAGTCCAGAAGCGGGTTCTGACGCTGGATCTATTCCAGATTACGGTGTGGTCTGTAAAGGCGAATGGGAAGGAAAAGAAGTACTGGGTATGCGCCTGACTTGGAACAAGCGCTACATCACCCTAGCGCCAGTCGCAACCGTACTAGGCTTAGCATTTAAACTTCGCGATCCTGAAGGTTTGCTAGGCGACAAAGAAGATCTTGGCATCACTTGTGCGCTTATCCCAACTGATGTCAAAGGTGTTGAGATTGGTAACCGACACTTCCCACTCAATGTGCCATTCCAAAATGGTCCAACGCGCGGTAAAGACATCTTTGTTCCTATCGATTTCATTATCGGTGGCGAAAAAATGGCGGGCCAAGGTTGGCGTATGCTGGTTGAGTGTCTGTCGGTTGGACGTGGTATCACGCTACCTTCAAACTCAACAGGTGGCATCAAAACTGCGGCAATGGCAACCGGTGCTTACTCACGTATTCGCCGTCAGTTCAAACAGCCGATCGGCCATATGGAAGGAGTTGAAGAACCATTAGCACGCTTGGGTGGTAATGCTTACGTGATGGATGCAGCAAGCAACTTAACCGTTGCGGGTATCGACTTAGGTGAAAAGCCATCAGTAATCTCAGCTATCGTGAAGTATCACTGTACGCACCGCGGCCAGCAAAGCATCATCGATGCAATGGACATCGTAGGCGGTAAAGGTATCTGTATGGGACCTTCTAACTTCCTAGCTCGTGGTTACCAAGGTGCGCCAATCGCAGTAACGGTTGAGGGTGCTAACATTCTAACACGCTCAATGATCATCTTTGGCCAAGGCGCAATCCGTTGCCATCCGTACGTTCTTGAAGAAATGAACGCGGCGTATTCTGAAGCAAGTAATGCTGTCGAGAAATTTGATAAAGCGCTTGCTGGTCACGTGAGCTTTACAATGAGTAACCTAGTGCGCAGTATCTGGTTTGGTTTGAGCGACGGTCTGGGCTCTTCATCACCAACCAAAGATGCAACCAAGCGTTACTATCAACAATTGAACCGTTACAGTGCAAACCTTGCTCTGCTATCGGATATCTCAATGGCAGTGCTAGGTGGCTCTTTGAAGCGTAAAGAGCGTCTATCAGCACGTCTTGGTGACATTCTAAGCCAGCTATATTTGAGCTCTGCGACGTTGAAACGTTTTGAGCAAGATGGCCGTCCAGTCGAAGATTTACCATTAGTACACTGGGGTCTACAAGACAGTTTGAAACAAGCGGAAGTGGCAGTAGATGAATTCTTAGCAAACTTCCCGAACAAAGTAATTGGCCGTGCGCTACGCGTATTAATCATGCCATTTGGTCGCGTACGCAAAGCACCAAGCGATAAACTAGACAGTAAAGTGGCGCGCATTCTACAAACGCCAAGTGCAACGCGCTCACGCATTGGTCGCGGTCAATACCTTGAACCAACCGAGCACAACGCAGCAGGTAAGATTGAGCTTGCGCTGTCAGTCATTCTTCAAGCTGAACCTGTGTTTGACAAAGTATGTAAAGCGCAAGGTAAGCGTCGCCCATTCTTACGTTTGGATATGATTGCTCAGGAAGGGCTAGAGCAAGGCTTTATCACGCAAGAAGAAGCCGATCTACTCAGAGAAGCGGAGCAGCATCGTCTAGATACAATCAACGTTGACGATTTTGAGCCGGAACTGCTTGCCGCAAAGCCGCTATACCCTCAGATGGATAGTGTCGCGTAACTCTAGAATCTGAGACCACAAACGGGAGTATCAGCTCCCGTTTTTTATTGCTTCCAGAATCGGATTCATAACACCTCACACTACAAAGCCCCCCTGCGCAATAAAATCCTCGCACTCCAATCTTTCTCCCGATTTCCAGTGATAACTAACTCACAGACGTTCCAACTAAGCGGTGTATACTTTAAGTAACTCACTCACATATATGGTAAATCCGTTGGCTAAAATATTACTCGCACAGTGGTTCCCAGGGCTTGTTCAGCTTAAGCATTATCAAAAAGAATGGTTTGTTAACGACTTTAGAGCCGCCTTTTCTGTTGTCGCGGTTGCACTGCCAGTTGCCATAGCTTACGCACAGTTAACTGGTGTATCCGCAATTGTCGGTCTGTATTCGTGTGTACTGCCAATGTTGGTTTACGCCATGATGGGCACATCTCGACAACTCATTGTCGGACCCGATGCAGCAACCTGTGCAGTGATTGCTGCTGTTGTGACACCACTTGCCGCAGGTGACCCCACAAAACATTGGCAGTTGGTTATGACCATGACAGCGATGACGGGGATTTGGTGTGTACTGGCAAGTCGTTTCAAGCTAGGGGTATTTGCAGATTTCCTTTCTCGTCCGATTCTTTTGGGTCTACTCAACGGTGTTGCTCTCACAATTATCGTTGGTCAGTTTGCGAAAGTAGTCGGTTTGAAATACGAGCAACGTTATTTACTGGAACGTTTATGGGAAGCTCCACAACGATTAACCGATCTTCATTGGCCTACTGTAACTCTGAGTATCGTGACAGTTGTCGTTTATTTGCTCACCAAACGCTACCGACCAACTTGGCCTGCTGCCATGCTGGCGATCCTCGTAACTACTGCGTCAGTTTGGTTTTTCCATTTACAAGAGATGGGCGTATCGGTTGTCGGACTCACTCAAGGTGGCTTCCCTCAGTTTCAAACACCGGAGTTTGAGCTAGGTGAAGTTCGTGAACTAGTGGTCCCGGCTCTCAACCTTGCGATTGTCAGTTTTGTTAGCATGATGCTCACCGCCCGCAGTTTCGCTGCTAAAAACGGTTATGATATTGATGCTAATAAAGAGTTTCAGGCGTTGGGTTTTGCCAACATTGCCTCAGCGTTTTCGCAAGGTTTCGCGATAAGCGGCGCTGACTCACGCACAGCCGTCAATGATGCAAATGGCGGTAAATCTCAATTAGTTTCGATTGTCGCCGCAATCACCATTGCCATTATTGCGGTATTTATTTACGAGCCTTTGCAGTTCATCCCTATCTCTTCACTTGGTGTTGTATTGATCATTGCGTCCCTATCGCTGCTCGATCTTAAAGCAATTTGGAAATTAAAATCTCGTGACAAAGATGCATTTTATCTGGCCATCATTACTTTTATTTCTGTGTTGATCGTGGGTGTAATACCGGGGATCACTTTGGCGGTATTGCTAGGGCTGTTTCAATTTTTACGGATTGTCATGCGACCGAGTGATCAGCTACTTGGCTTGGATGAAAAAGGTACCATTCGGACCATCGACGACTCAGGAAAAGCTTCGCCTATTCCTGGAATGGTGATTTACCGCTTTAACTCACCGCTAACTTACTTCAATGCTCCTTACTTTAAACGTAGAGTGTTAGAGCAGGCAGAGCATCACAAAGACGCAAGTTGCGTTGTCATCGACGCCGTATCGAGCTTTACTCACTTGGATCTCAGTGTGATGGCAACACTGGCAGATATTCACAATACTTTGAAAAAGAGAGGTGTACGCTTAATCCTCGCAGGAAGGAAACGACGTCTTCGTCAATGGTGTGAGCTTACTGGTATCAGCACCAGTGAAGGAGGCATCTTACTGCGAGCTGATATGTACCTTGCCATTAAACTTAGTGGCTGTTACATCAGTGCTGTGGGTGAGGGACAAATTCCTACTGTTCAAAAAGAGCCTGATTTAGAGCAGCCACCCAAACCAATTCCAGAAGTGGCTTAAATACAAATTTAATATAGAAAACAGGAAATTAAACTCCTGTTTTCTAGTGCTTATCTTCACAGCTGAATACGTGTTACGCCTTTGGCTTAAACTTTTTTGTCATCCCTTGGCTTTTAGGAGCCACCAGCCTATAACCAAGCTTTTCGTAAAAGACCGGTTCATCAGCAATCATAGAAACGTAAGAGCCTTCAAGTGCAACAGATGAAAGATAACCGTCGATGTATTCCATGACTTTTCTACCTAAACCGTTGCCTTGATAATCAGAATCAACGGCAACGTCGACAATTTCGAAGTTACACGCCCCGTCACCAACAACCCGACCCATTGCAATGAGCTTTCCTTCATCCCGAACAGATACGCCATATAACGAATTGGGTAGACCAATTTCAGCAGCTTTCAACGATTTGGGTGATAGCCCGGCTTTGATACGCATATCACAGTATTCTTTCGGGCTTGGCACATGCTCTTCATATCTTATTGTCATTATGTACTACTCCTTTGTATCACCTTGGAGCTTACATAACTAAACTGTATGAATAAACAGTTAAACGTTGGAAAGATGTTCCCATTAAGCACACAAAGTATCAGGTCTAGAAAAGAAGCTACCGACAACTCTGACGCCATAATAGATATAAGTTGCTCTGAAGCTAGACATTCCTTTTTCTAAACATGTTTCTCTCAACAACGTATCCGCATGCTTTCGAGCACTTTGTGGCAACACCTCTTCCCTCATGAGTTGGTAAAGAGCATCATGCACTAAAGAAGCTTTCATAATGTTTTTTGTGTCTAACGCTGGCCCACTCGCTCCATCCCATGCATAGCCCTTTTTAATCGTTAACACGCCTTGTTTGGACAAACTAAGAAAAGGGCTGTCATACGCGTTACTCACTGAAATGTGAGTCTCAATCTTTTCTTCAGAATGGAGAGTGTATTTATACTTCTGACGCTTTTTGTATTTCATCAGAGACCTCGCGTTTACTTATTCTTATTTATCACGCACAGCTGAATATTTATCCAGAAACCCTACAAGATCGGCTCTTGTTATTATGGCGTACTACCTATTACAAAGCCCAAATCAATATAAATAGAACTCCATGCAATCAATAAAGCCAGAATCCCTGACTTTATTGATCAAAATTCAACCAGCAATCCTTATTCTGAAGGAAGTCTACTCAATTTTTTATGGATATCTTCTACAAAATTGGCTTGTTCACTTGGAGAAACCTCTAGAACATAATGAAAAAACGGACTTGTATGCTCAGTAATTTTATACTCTTCACTTAACAGCTTAATTACTTGTTCATGATTAAATCGTGCGGAGACTAAGCCACTCTCGGTTTCTTGAGTTATAACTATATAGTGAGCGGTTGGAAAAACCGTAAACCTTCCTTCGACAGGAAACCAGGGAGCAAAAGAAATAATCTCGTCATCAATTATGTATGCTTGAGGTTTACTGACATAAGTGTAAGGGTACTTTTCATCTAAATAGGGTCTTGCTGTATCAAACAAGCCATCATAATAAGTTGGTATTTCTACTTTTTGGATTTTACTTAAGGGATCAAAAGTGAAGGTATCAAGTGATTTTAAATTATTACTTCCCGCATCTGGATTATTAATACCATTATCAATAGAAGAGCAACCTACAATTATCACTGCACAAAAAAAAGCTAAAATTTTATTCATTATTTCTTTATCTTTAATTGATTATTTTGAAAGTTAGTCACATTAAAAATGCAACCAATTTAGAAAGTAAAAATGATATATTATTTATATAAAATCCCAAACATATATTTGAGTACAGTAAACTTAAATATTCATAATTTATCCATTTTTCTTCTTCCAATTTGGTAACTTGAAAAAAACGGAGCCGATTGGCTCCGTTTCTCGCTTTATGTGTGTGTTACTACTATTTCTTTGGTACTTCTAATTGCATCTCTGGCATGGCATCGCGCTTCGCTTTAATTTTGCGCCAGACTATCCATCCAATGATCACAATCAGCAGCATTATCACGTTACCCACCGCGATAATAATCATGCTGCGCTTACGCTCAGCCTCCCGCTCAGCGATAATTTGCTTTTCCATTTCAATACGGCGCTGCTCGGCTAATTCAGCTTCTTTTGCAATTCGAGCAGCTTCTAGATCAACTTCATCAACAACACTGAAGGTTTGCTCTGGAATAGGAAACACCAACGGACGCTGGGTTGCAAAATCAGTGGCAAAGATCTCGCCGCGCCATGCGTACTTACCAAGCTCAGCATCGTTATTGAGGTTCAACGTAACTCTCATTCCATCTTTAGAGACCTGTCCTTGGCGGTAACTAATGAAACCATCGGGAGCGTCCTTTTTCACTGTGACTGCAATAGAGCCTGGTGCAATCATACCTTGCTCGCCACTCACCACTAATTGGTGTGGCTTATCGGGATTACGAGCCTGAATAAAAGTACGAGAGATTGGGTTCGGATAAACCAAGATGACTTGTTCTTGCGCTCGTAAGAATACGCCATTGCCAGACGTGATGCGCGCGCGGTACTTACCAGGCTCAACGTCTATTGGGAGCTGAACCGTAAACACACCATCCCCTGCTTTTTCATCCAAGCCTCGGCCGTCATCAGAAAACTCACCCACAACCATCGGCACTGGACGTGCTTCTTTGATCAGCTCATCTTCATTTTCGACAAACTTGGTAAATGTCACGCGCAGATTCACGCGATCAAGGAAGTCGCGCAGTACAAGAGGTTTGCCGTCGGAGGTCAGGCGAGCTGTAAACTTAAGCGCTTCCCCATTATATAATCGGTTTGGGAACAGATCCGTACTGAGCTTTAGGTGAGAAATTAAGCGGATGTTATTTTTAGGCGTAACTTTCCCCACAGCCTGCCATGGACCTGGCATAGGGTTATCAACGGAAATAATATCGAGTGAGGCTTCTTGATACCAACGTACATTGTCGTAAGAGCCCCAAGCATAGTATTTTTTACCGTCAGGACGGACTAAAACAACTGGCTGAGAACTTTGCTCACGATAAACCAAAAACGTGATCTGCTCGATGGTTGGATCAACTCGAAAGCGATTGTCTAACAAAGACATTGTAGATTCACTCGCAGCACTCGAGAGACTACTCCATATCGCTAAAAACGCGACCAACAAAGCCCTCAACATAGCTTCTCCTATTGATGCCAAATACAGTCGTTCACCAACTCTAATCTTTTTTGGTGAGCTTCTAGTTCATCGGCACTTGCGCGCAAAACCTTTAGCGCTTTTCTTCCTTCAATACGACGAATGGTTTCTACTCCACCCTCTTGTTTATTCGCGTTAAATTCTAGACTCGTTTGACCACCCGTCATAAAGAGGTAAACGTCGGCTAGAATCTCCGCATCGAGCAAAGCTCCGTGGAGTGTACGGTGCGAGTTATCAATACCGTAACGTTCACATAAGATATCAAGGTTGTTTCGCTTGCCAGGGAAGATTTTCTTCGCCATTGCAAGGGTGTCGGTCACCTTGCAGTAGTCGTCCGTTTTGCCGATGTTAGAATCGAGCATGCCAAACTCGTAATCCATAAATCCGGTATCGAAGGGCGCGTTGTGGGCAACAAGTTCTGCGCCTTTAATAAACTCAAGAAACTCTTGGTGCACGCTCGCGTATTCCGGTTTATCAACCAAGAATTCATCCGTAATACCGTGAACTTCAACCGCTTCTGGTTGGATTTCACGATCGGGTTTTAAATAAACGTGGAAGTGACGACCAGTCAGCTTACGGTTGATGATCTCCACGGCACCGATTTCAATAATGCGGTGTCCCATGTAGTGAGGACCACCCTCGCGGTTCATACCTGTGGTTTCGGTATCGAGAACGACAATGCGGTTATATTCAGAATTGCTGCTGGTATTCATAAGGTTATGTATGTCAGACTATGCTTTATTAAATGTTTCGGCTAATAGTACCAAAAAATATGACCAAACACGTTGAGATTTTCACTGACGGTTCTTGTTTAGGTAACCCAGGACCAGGTGGTTACGGCATAGTATTGCGTTACAAAGACGTAGAAAAGACACTTTCCAAAGGCTATACGTTAACTACCAACAACCGCATGGAAATGTTGGCGGCTGTCGTCGCGCTACAGACGTTAAAACAACCTTGTAAAGTCACTTTAACGACTGACAGCCAATATGTGCGCCAAGGTATTACTCAGTGGATCCATAACTGGAAGAAGCGTGGTTGGAAAACAGCGGATAAAAAACCCGTGAAGAATGCCGATTTATGGCAAGCTCTAGACAAAGAAACCGCACGCCATCAAGTTGAATGGCATTGGGTAAAAGGCCACGCAGGCCATCGTGAGAACGAAATGTGTGATGAGCTAGCCCGTACTGCTGCAGAAAACCCAACTGAGGAAGATACAGGTTACCAACCCTCTTAGCGAGATTCTTTCCTCATAGTGTTACCCTCTCGATTCATCACCCCAAGTGGTGTGAGCTTTTTCTTCAAGCGCCAATGCGGTTTGATAGGCTTGAGAGGGTATGTCCGTTTCCGCGCGACTATGTAATACAAACTCCCAGCGGGTGATGCCCAATCACCAAGACTATTTTCCAACCATGTCCACATCGTACGGTAACGTTTCATCGGAAACAGCGCATAACGATCACAATGAATCACTTGATAATTAAGTAACCCTAACCAATCTTTGATGCGGCTCGACGTAAACATTCGTCCACTCCAAGGCAAATTATGTTTACGCCATGGAAGCAAACTCGCTAATCCAGTCAAGCTTAATGGGTTGAATCCAGTAATAATTACATAGCCATCATCCATCATCACTCTATCGACTTCACGCAACAAACGGTGTGGATCGCTTGCATAGTCGAGCTGATGAGCGAGTATCACAACATCAAAGCTTTTTTCCAAAAAGGGTAATTCGTAACCATCTGCAATCACATTATGCAACGGGTTCTGGATATCTACGTTGACTTGGTGTTGAATGTTACAATTACAGCTGGTTAGCTCACAGCTCAACCCGCCCAGTTTGAGCATATGGTAGCCGAAGAGTTTCGGGCACCATTCATCAAGTCGGGTCTGGATTGACTCAAGCACCCACGGACCGTTGTTCATTGCTGACCAAGTCGACGGGTGTGGTATAGTTTTGTTGCTGAGTGCTGGTTTCATTAACCACCTGACTAAAATGGGTGACGGAGAACGAATCGTGTTAGAGATCAAAAGCATACCCGCATTTAATGATAATTACATCTGGCTGATACAAAATAGCGATAAGCGCTGCGCAGTCGTTGATCCGGGCGATGCGAAGCCAGTATTAGAATTTCTGCAGGCTAACGAATTAACTTTAGAAGCGATTTTAATTACGCACCACCACAACGATCACATTGGTGGCGTTCCAGACTTAGTGCGTGCATTTCCTAACGTCGCCGTTGTGGGCCCAAAATCAGAGCCAATTCCAACCCTAACGACACCAATGGAAGAAGGCGACAAGCTAGAGTTGTTTGGTGAGATTTTCTTAGTACTTGGGTTACCCGGTCATACTTTGGGCCATATCGGTTACGTTGGGGACGGAAAACTGTTTTGCGGTGATGTGCTCTTTTCTGCTGGCTGCGGTCGTATTTTTGAAGGTACGCCTGAGCAAATGTTTGAATCACTGAGCAAACTAACGTCTCTACCAGAAGAAACTCAAGTCTTCTGCGCACATGAATACACGGCGAGTAACGTGGCGTTTGCTCTAGCGGTTGAACCTGACAATGAGCAACTTCGCCAATATCGCGACGATGTAAACCGACTGCGAGCACTCAACATTCCGACACTTCCAACAACAATACGCAAAGAAAAGTGGATTAATCCGTTCTTGCGAACCTCTAACCCCGACGTGGTTCAATCTGTTGCTAGTCGCATTAAAAATAGCGATCCATGCTCGGTTTTTACTGCTTTACGCGAGTGGAAGAACGAATTTTAACCATTTTCTGCTTGTAAGTTTGCAAGACCCCAGTATTATCAGGGACTGATTTTTCGAGAAGCGCCACTGGCGCTTCTCTTACGTTTGGGGTTGATATAAATCTATTTGAATTTCTCCCCATTGCATAATTAGAAGCTCTTTGCCTCTATAAATTAGTTAGTGTTTAAAAGATGTCTATTATCTTGCGACTGCCACGCACATTACGTTGCGCGACAGGCAGGTGAAGATAAACAGGCCCTAAATAGGCTGAATCCATGCGTTTGAAGTATACTTGGGCGTTGGCGTTGTTATTATCTGGCTGTCAATTGACTCAGTCAGATTCAACGTCTTCTACACCAGAAACCAATAAATCTGAGCAGACTGCAAAGCAAAATGCAGTAAAAGCTCAACCGGGCAATAAATCGTCACTAGCAAAAAAATCCGCTAACGACGCGCCTAAAGTTCTCTCCCCCCAAGAACAAGAAGATGTGTGGCAACGTATCGCCATGCAGCTGGACATGGATATCCCAAACCACAAGAAAGTGGACTACTACCGTACGTGGTATTTAAAGCACCCAAATCACCTTTACACGGTATCTAAGCGTGCTACCCCTTTTCTATACATGATCACAAAACGTATCGAAGAGCGCGGACTCCCAATGGAGCTTGCATTACTTCCTGTAGTGGAAAGTTCATTCGATGCCTTTGCCTACTCACATGGTAGCGCGGCTGGGTTGTGGCAATTTGTCCCTGGCACCGGAAAAATGATGGGACTAGAGCAAAACTACTGGTATGACGGTCGCAGAGATGTGGCAGCAGCAACGGATGCAGCGCTGGACTACCTAGTACAACTAAACGAGCGTTTTGATGGTAACTGGGAACATGCAATCGCCGCTTATAACAGCGGTGGTGGCCGTGTTTCTAGCGCAATTCGTAAGAATAAAAAGCTCGGTAAACCTATCGATTTCTTCTCATTAGACTTACCAAAAGAGACCAGTAGTTACGTTCCTAAGCTATTGGCCTTGGCTGACGTTATCGCAAACCAAGACAAGTACGGACTTAATATTCCTGCAATTCCAAACAAGCCTGTTCTAACGCTTGTTGATCCAGAAGAGCAGTTAGATCTGGCTATTGCCGCAGATTATGCCGGCATTAGCGTAAAAGAGTTGCAGAGTTACAACCCAGCATACAACCAGTGGTCGACAGCGCCTGAGGGGCCGCACCAACTTTTGATTCCCGTAGAGAAAAAAGAGACTTTTCTCACCAAGGTGGAGAAAAATCGCGGTAAAGGGATGAAGGTCGCTCGCTACAAGGTGAAATCTGGCGACTCTTTAAGCGTGCTAGCTAATAAATACGGCACAACCACGAAAGTCATTCGACGTGCCAACGGCCTATCGAATAACAATATTCGTATTGGTCAATACCTGTTGATTCCGACATCAACAAAAGACGATGCAAAATACGCATTAACGGCACAAAACCGATTAAACAAGACTCAATCTCGTGCTCGTGGTCAACTCAAGCTCACCCATGTCGTTCAGTCTGGAGAAAGTTTGTGGTCAATCGCACGTAACAATAAAGTGTCGTATAAATCGTTAGCTAAATGGAATGGTATGAGCCCTAAAGATCCATTGCGTGTGGGTCAAAAGCTAGTGATATGGAAGGACTCAGACAAAGGTTCTGTGATCCGTACCGTTTTCTACAACGTTCGCTCTGGCGACACCATTAGCGGCATTGCAAGCAAGTTCAAAGTAAAAACGAACGACATCGTGAAATGGAACTCGCTACACAAGAAAAAATACTTACAACCAGGTCAAAAGCTTAAGTTGTACGTTGACGTAACGAAGGTAAGTGTATGAACCCATCAAGCAATCCACTTGTGATGCTGTTGGACATTTTTCGTTCTCCAACATCTTGTTTTCTCGCGCTTTATCAACGCGGTGGATGGGGATGGCAACCGTTCATCTTCCTGATGCTTAGTCCGTTTTTATTCTGGGGTGCTTACTTTTCGAATGTCGATTTCACGTGGCTCAGTGACCAACTTGCTGCGCAATTTCAGCAAATCGACCCGAAGCAGATTGAGCTATTAGAACCAAACACGCTAATGGCAAGCGCGATCATCAATGATGTATTCAACCGCTTTGCCACCTTACTATTGCTCGCGCTTTGGTTCTTTCTTGCAACAAAGGCAAGCAAACAACAATACGGTTACTGGAAATGGTTTGCCGCATCGTGTGCTATCTTATTCCCAGCAGTATTGGGCGATGTAGCAAGTTACGCGAGCTTGCTACTCAAGCATGGTCAGGTAATGACTTACGCTGCCGATTTAAATAGCCTCAATGGTCTATTAAAGCTGCCTCTTACTAACGAATGGTCTCATTTCGCTAGCTCGTTACCTTTGCTTCTGCCTTGGTACATTGTGCTCGGCTACGGCGTTGTACTGACGTGGACGGAGTTTGAACGTGGCCAAGCTTTGGTGATTGCAAGCCTGCCATGGGTATTCTTCTACGTTATTTGGGCACTTTATATTGTGGTAACCTAAGCTAGTCATTTAACGTAAATGACAATAACAATGGGTTATGATCGGAAGCGTCGCTCTGCGGCGCTTTTGCGTACTTAAGCGTCAGACCTCGGTAAAACACATGGTCCAGTGGTAACCCTGTTATAAATTGGACTCGATGATCCGGCAAGAACGTCACCTCTTGTAAGTCCGCAGCCTTTAAGGCCTGCCTCATCGCATTAACGCGAGATTTACTCCAGCTATTGAAGTCTCCAGCAAATAGAATTGGCCCCACATGATGCTTTAAAAGCATTTCAAGCGCCGTTAACTGAGATATATACTCTTTTGTACCTACGGTGAAGTTAATCGCATGTACATTCACCACTGCGAGTTTCTCGCCATTACTCAAGTGATACTGGCTATATAATGCAGACTTAGGTAAGCGAAGCCACGGCTCTTTAGAGGTGTAAGCGCAGGCTTTTTCTGGTTGCCCTTGAGCAATACTAATTACACCGGCACCGCTACCCAGCGCCTTAAAAGCACTCACTTGATTACTAACCCAGCGACCATCCACCAACCACTGTTTAAATGATGGTGTCATGCTGGCTTCTTGCAATAACAGCAGCTGCTTATCAGCAGAGAATTCATTGAGTGCACTTTGCCAATTCGTTCGGTTCTGTTTGTAGATATTCCAGACAAGTACATTGATTTCACCGCCCTGATCCAGAGCTTTTGAGCCGCTAAATTCGATACACCTAATATCCTGCGTCAACTCTGAGCCTCTTTGAGTAATGATTTGCGGCTGATCTGGTACGGTGAAAATAACCTGGAAGCCGACCAATACCGCCATAATAAGAAAAGCTAACGCCAGAAAAAAACGCTTGAACATACGACAAACCTGAATGTAGGCACCCGAAATCTAGAACAACCAATCTCGGGTTAAATGATTTCACTAATAAGCAAACAACAAAAAAGGAGCCACTTGGCTCCCTTTTAGCATAATAAATACGAAACAGGTGACAAGAAACCTTAGATCGCGTCTTCGTCTTCTTCACCAGTACGAATACGAACCACACGCTCAATATCAGTGACGAATATTTTACCATCACCAATCTTACCAGTTTGCGCGGTTTCAATGATTGTCTCTACGCATTTATCAGCCACATCTTCCGTTACAACGATTTCGAGCTTCACTTTAGGTAGAAAGTCCACCATATACTCTGCACCACGGTAAAGCTCTGTGTGACCTTTTTGGCGACCAAAACCTTTCACTTCAGAGACGGTCATCCCTGTAATGCCAACTTCAGCTAGCGCTTCTCGAACATCATCCAGTTTAAATGGCTTGATAATCGCTTCAATTTTTTTCATGTTCATCCCTTAAGCTTCAATCGATTGCGCTTATTATCGTTTAGCGTTTCGCAACATTCAATGTTTGTCTCTGATCCACCAGCGAAAATCCAGATTGAGCAAATTAACATAGCGAATATCGTGAGTTGATAAAACCCCAGTGAGGACTGCTCAATGCCCAATCGTCCAAGCTTTTTCAGACTCGCGTTTACTTCAAACTTGCGTAGTAAGCCGCTAGGTTAGCGATATCTTCATCAGACAACAATGAAGCTTGAGCTTGCATCACAGCAGCAAGCCCACCTGTTCGCTCTTTATTTTTATAAGCTTTAATTGAACTGATAATATATTGCTCATTTTGCCCTTTCAGATTTGGGTAACCCGGAATGACAGCAATACCATCAGCGCCATGACACGCCGCGCATACTCCCGACTTTGCTTGACCTGCTGTAGCATCTCCCGCAGCTAGAGCTTGCCCACTAAACATGGTTAACGCCACCATTGCACCCATGATTGTTTTCTTCATTGCTTCACCTAATCAATTATTATTTAAGGATTTTTATATTTTATAATCGACATTGTGGCATGAATTTTCATTACCTGCGCCAAATAAGTTCACAATCTTGACCATTAAACGCCTGATCAACGAACAGATCTGCCACAGCAACGACTCGGTCTTGGCACATTAAAATCGGAATTTGACGACGCAGCCAGCTTGGCACATTGTATTCTTGGAATAACTTCTTCAGTTTTCGACTGTGATTACGCGTGGTTGGATGCGCTGATAAGCCTTCCGGATTGAAGGTCACGCGAAGCAACTCTGGCTGACTCGGTAGCGCAATCGTTGCGTTGCTAGAACTCGTCGTTAAGATCAGCTCCCCTAGCCGCTCAGGCAGCGACAAAGTCGCATCAACTTGAATCGTACTTTGCCACTCAGTGACATCAGCCATTTCCGTTACCCAATAGAGACGATTTCGAAAACGGCGCACTTCACCTTGTTTAAGTTGTAGTTTGGGGTTGGCATCTTGCTGAGCTAATGCGACTTCATTCCAGATAAGATTGAGTTGTACCTGAGTCGGCATACTAGTATTAAGCTTAGCCAGCCACATACGAATCAAGCGCGCACGCGCTAATCCACTGTGCTTAGCCAGTTCTTCAATACTCAAACTAAGATCCGTTTGTAAAGCGCGTTCAAACACCGCGCTCAATAGTTCATCCAATAGCGCTTCTTGTTGAGCACATAAACTTGCACTGCGCTGAACCGCTTGATGGATACTCGGCCAGCGACCAGACAATTCAGGAATAACACAATGACGAAGAAAGTTACGATCATAACGGGTATCTTGATTGCTTTCGTCTTCCACCCACTCCAAGCCTAATTTAGTAGCGGCTTCTTCGATGGTCTTCCGCTTGATAGTAAGCAATGGTCGAACTAGAGATCCGCAAGAAAACGGCATACTCTCCGCCATCGAAGATAACCCTTTAGGCCCGCTGCCGCGCTTAAGCGCAAGGAGAAAAGTCTCTATTTGATCGTCGGCATGTTGACCAGTCAACAGTATATCGCCTTCTTGAATGTACTTAGTTAAGGCTTGGTAGCGAGCTTCACGAGCAAGAAGTTCAATACTTTCACCATTGCTGATGTCTAAGCTCACTCGCTCGATCGAGCACGATATCCCCACTTGTTGTGCCCAAAGTAAGCATTTATCGGCCCAATTATCGGCATTCGAGCTTAAACCATGGTGCACATACACAGCGTGACACTCTACAGAGTGCGCTTGTTGGTAGCGACTGAGTAATTCGAGTAAAAGACGTGAATCCACTCCTCCGCTAAACGCCAAGACAACCTTAGTGCCTAATTGATAGTAGCGGCCGAGAACTTGAGCAAAATGCGGGTAAAGCGATTCCATAAGCGATCCGATAGGTACAAAAAAAGGGCTGGACTCTCATCCAACCCTTTCTATTTTAACTGTTATCACTTGAGATATCAGCTAACGCTTAATAGCAATCACCGAAATTAACAGTAACCGTAGCTCATTAGACGCTGGTAACGACGCTCACGTAGCGTCTCTTCATCCAATTGTTCTAGATCTTCTAGCTGACGAAGTAGTGTCGCTTTCATATTCGCTGCCATTTGAACATGATCGCGATGAGCGCCGCCTAGTGGCTCTTCAATGATTTCGTCGATCAGTTCAAGCTCTTTAAGACGCGGAGCAGTTAGACCCATTGCCTCTGCCGCTTGTGGCGCTTTGTCTGAATCACGCCATAAGATTGAAGCACAACCCTCAGGAGAAATTACTGAGTACGTAGAGTACTGAAGCATGTTCACGTAGTCGCCTACACCGATTGCTAGTGCACCACCAGAACCGCCTTCACCAACAACGTTACAGATTACTGGCACTTTAAGACCAGACATCACTTTTAGGTTTTTCGCGATAGCTTCAGATTGACCACGCTCTTCTGCGCCCACACCTGGATACGCGCCAGCCGTGTCGATAAATGTGATAATCGGCATGTTGAAACGCTCTGCCATTTCCATCAAACGTAGCGCTTTACGGTAACCTTCTGGTTTCGGCATACCAAAGTTACGTTTCACCTTTTCTTTGGTCTCACGACCTTTTTGGTGACCAATGATCATCACAGGGCGGCCTTCAAGGCGAGCCATGCCACCCACAATCGCTTTGTCGTCTGCAAACGCGCGGTCACCCGCTAATTCATCAAACTCCTCAAAAGCGTGTTGGATGTAATCCAGCGTGTAAGGACGTAGTGGGTGACGAGCCAGTTGAGCTGTTTCCCATGCACCTAGGTCACTGAAGGTTTTTTTCTTCAGCTCTAAGCTTTTCTTCTCAAGCTGTTCGATTTCTTTATCCAGGTCAATCGCAGAATCACCACCGTGACGAGAGACATCACGTAATGCTTCAATTTTCGCTTCTAGTTCTGCAATTGGCTTTTCAAATTCAAGAAAGTTTAGGCTCATCTATGAATCCTTGTTTACTCAGCGTCTAACATATTGCGCTGAATTTTTAGTTAAATTCGAGTTCTACCTGGCTTTTGCCAAGCAACTGTTTTAAATCGTCGAGTAATGTATCACTTGGCGTAACTCGCCACTCGGTGCCCAATGTTAACCGCGCTCTGGCGTCGGCACGCTGGTAGTATACATTGACGGGTACGGTTCCGGCTTTGTGCGGTTCTAAAATACGGCTGAACTGCTCAAAAAACTGATCGTTGATCTGATTTGCATCTATCGATACCGACAAACCACGAGCGTATTTCTCGCGCGCACTGCCGAGATCCATAACTTCACGCGCCGACATTTTAAGGCCACCGTTGAAGTCATCAAAGCTGACCTGTCCAGAAACGACCAAAATTCTGTCTTTTTCGAGAAGTTCAGCGTATCGATCCAGCGCATCTGAGAACAACATCACTTCCATGCGACCACTTCGGTCATCCAGTGTCATAATACCAATTCGTGTACCACGTTTGGTCGTCATTACACGAGCGACAATAACCAGGCCGGCTACCGTGACAGATTGATCGCGGCGAGTGGGCGTTGCGTCTTTTAGTCGACAACTGGTGTATTTGTTTAGTTCCTTTACGTAGGCGTTAATTGGGTGCCCTGTCAAATATAGACCTAGGGTATCACGCTCGCCCTCTAACCACACTTTTTCTGGCCAAGGCGGAACCTGCGTATACTTATGCTCTACTTCTTCAGGTGCATCCGTTAGCACACCAAACATATCCGTTTGACCAAACGCCTCAGCTTGGTGATGTTGACTTGCTGCTTTTACCGCATCATTGAGTGACGCCATCATCGCCGCGCGGTGTGGGCCTAGTCGATCCAACGCACCCGCGTAAATCAGCTTCTCTATCACTCGTTTATTGACGCGTTTTAGATCAACTCGAGCACAGAAATCAAATAGGTCTTTAAAGTGACCACCTTTATTTCTCGCCTCAAGAATCGCATCGATAGGGCCCTCACCAACCCCTTTTATCGCACCAATACCGTAAACAATTGCGCCATTTTCATCAACATTAAAGCGATATAGGCCAGAGTTGATGTCTGGTGGCAGCACGGTAAGCTTCATACGGAAACACTCATCGACCAAGCCAACGACTTTTTCCGTGTTATCCATATCGGCTGTCATTACCGCAGCCATAAATTCGGCAGGATAATGTGTTTTCAGCCAAAGAGTTTGATAAGAAACCAATGCATAAGCAGCAGAGTGCGATTTGTTAAAACCATAACCGGCGAACTTCTCTACCAAGTCGAAGATTTTCATCGCCAACTCGCCATCGATACCGTTCTTTATCGCACCTTCTTCAAAGATAGCACGTTGTTTTGCCATCTCTTCTGGCTTTTTCTTACCCATTGCACGACGGAGCATGTCCGCACCACCTAGCGTATAACCCGCTAAGATCTGCGCAATCTGCATTACCTGCTCTTGGTACAGGATGATGCCGTAGGTTGGATCAAGCGTCTCTTTTAGCGACTCGTGTTGCCACTTTTCATCTGGATAAGAGATCGCTTCTCGACCATGTTTACGGTCGATAAAGTTATCTACCATGCCCGATTGCAAAGGACCCGGACGGAAGAGTGCTACCAATGCGATAATGTCTTCGAAACAGTCTGGCTGAAGTCGTTTGATCAGCTCTTTCATGCCTCGAGATTCAAGCTGGAATACTGCTGTCGTTTCAGAGTTTTGCAACAAACGGAAAGAGGCAGGGTCTTCTAACGGTATGGATTCAATTTGAACCGGTTCTTTCCCTTCTCGCTCTAGGCGTGGGTTAATCAGTCCTAACGCCCAGTCAATAATGGTTAAGGTACGTAAACCTAAGAAGTCAAACTTAACTAGGCCAGCGGTCTCAACATCGTTTTTATCAAATTGAGTAACCGGAAAGTGACCTTCAGCGTCTGCATAAATTGGCGCAAAATCGGTAATTGTTGTAGGTGAAATTACAACACCACCAGCGTGTTTACCGGCGTTTCGCGTACAGCCTTCCAAAATATGACACATGTCGATGAGTTCTTTAACTTCCTCATCGGCCTCATACAATTCAGGTAGTGCAGGTTCAGCTTTAAACGCTTTATCTAGCGTCATGCCTGGATCGGGCGGGATCAGCTTTGAAATACGATCAACAAAACCAAATGGGTGGCCCAATACGCGGCCAACGTCACGGATTACCGCTTTTGCCGCCATGGTACCAAACGTGATGATCTGAGACACCGCGTCGCGACCGTACATTTCCGCAACGTGGTCAATAACCTGGTCACGTTTATCCATACAGAAATCGACGTCGAAATCGGGCATCGAAACACGTTCTGGGTTCAAGAAACGTTCGAACAGCAAGTCGTATTCTAGTGGATCCAGATCGGTGATTTTTAGTGCGTAAGCCACCAAAGAACCAGCACCGGAACCACGTCCAGGACCGACAGGAATTCCATTATCTTTTGACCACTGGATGAACTCCATTACGATCAAGAAGTAACCAGGAAATCCCATTTGGTTGATAACATCTAGCTCTATCTGAAGACGTTCATCATATTCAGGGCGGCGACGTTTTCTCTCTTCCTCATCTGGAAATAGAAACTCTAAACGCTCTTCCAACCCCTCTCGGGATTTCATGACTAGGAACTCAGTCTCTTTCATCCCTTCGGTTGGGAAGGCTGGTAGGAAGTACTCCCCTAAGCGCACAGTCACGTTACAACGCTTCGCTATCTCGACACTGTTTTCTAACGCTTCAGGAATATCAGCAAACAGCTCGCACATTTCTTCTTCTGTACGAAGATATTGCTGCGGACTGTAGTTTTTTGGCCTGCGCGGATCTTCTAATGTGTAACCATCGTGAATCGCTACGCGTATTTCATGAGCATCAAATAGGTCTGGACTCAGGAATACAACTTCATTGGTCGCCACTACTGGCAAGTCTTGCTGCTCTGCCAATTCAACCGCAAAGTGAAGATAAGTTTCTTCATCTGGACGACCGGTACGAAGTAGCTCAAGATAAAAGCGATCTGGAAAATGCTGTTTATAGAAATCAACACACCCTTGCACCATTTGACGGTTGCCTTTCAAAAGGCCGCGACCAATTTCTCCGCTTTTACCGCCGGATAATACAATCAAGCCTTCAGACATTTCAGCCAACCAGGCTTTATCAATCACTGGGTGGTGTTGAACATGTCCACGTAAGTACGCTTTTGATATCAATAACGTCAGGTTCTTATAACCTACATTATCCGCCGCAAGCAAAGTCACTTGTGTCAGCTCTTCACCAAACTCGTCCGACTGCATTTTAAAGTCAGCACCAATGATCGGTTTAACACCACTGCCATGCGCCGTACCGTAAAACTTCACCAAACCACATAGGTTGGTAAAGTCGGTCAACGCCATTGCGGGCATACCGAGCTCAGCAACTTTCTTTACGATTGGCGGAACTTTGTTGAGGCCATCCACCATCGAGAAGTCACTATGAACACGCAGGTGGATGAATTTGGGATCTGACATTAACAGGTACCGTGTAACTCTATTTTGTTGGGGATTCTAACCTAAAGAGGTTGGGTTTATAACACCAATTAGATCGTTTGATTATTCTATGCCTAACGCTTTTTTTACTGGCTTGAAACTCTTGCGGTGTTCACTGATCACTCCGTGTTGCTCAATCGCTTCAAAGTGCGCTTTAGTTGGGTAACCTTTGTGCTTCGCGAAGCCAAATTGTGGATGAAGTTTATCCAACTCTTCCATCTCTTGGTCACGCACGACTTTGGCAATAATTGAAGCCGCACTGATTTCGGCAACACGTAGATCGCCTTTTACTACAGCTTGAGCATCCATTGGCAGCTCCGGACAACGGTTACCATCAATCAACACCAAATCAGGTTGAACCTGTAACCCCGCCACTGCACGCTGCATCGCAACCATAGTCGCCTGCAAAATATTCAGTTGATCGATTTCTTCAGGAGAGCAACGCCCGACCGCCCACGCCAATGCTTTTTCTTTGATTTCAGGAAGCAACGCCATGCGTTTCTTTTCGGTCAATTTTTTCGAATCGTTCAACCCTTCAATAGGATTGTTAGGATCAAGGATAACCGCAGCGGTGACGACGTCTCCCACCAAAGGACCACGTCCTACCTCGTCGACTCCGGCCACAAGCTGGTAACCTTGCGGATATTCAAACGGAGGGAGTTCAACTTTGGTTTTGGTCGCTTTTGGTTTAACAGCCATGATAAATCTCTATTTTTCAATCAGTTTTAGAACCGCGTTTGCGGCTTGTTGGTCCGCATCTTTACGAATCCAATGATGCATTTCCGTAAACTTATCTAACATCAGTTTATTGTCGCTTTCCAATAAGCGAGAAACCTCAGTAAACAAATTGTCTGGTGTGCATTCATCTTGTAGATATTCTTTGACAAGCTCATCATCCGCCAAGATATTCGGCAATGACACATACTTCGTTTTCAATAAACGTTTAGCCAAGAAAGCGGTAAATGCATTCACACGATAACCCACCACCATTGGACGCTTGAGAAGCATACACTCCAACGCTACAGTACCAGAGGCCAGCATCACGGCATCGGATGCGGTGATGACGTTGCGTGCAGTGTCATCAACTAACTTGAAGTCTAATTCTGGTGCGAGCACTTTCCATGCTTGTTCAAACTGCTCACGGCGTTTTTGATTAACAAGCGCGACAACAAACCCCAGTTCTGGAAATTTTTTATGAAGTAACTTGCAGGTTTCAATAAATGGCTCTGAGAGCATTTTTAACTCGCTACCACGACTGCCTGGCAGGACAGCAAGCCACTTTTTATCTTGTTCTAAACCAAGCAACTCACGTGCAGGCGCTTGTTCTGATTCTAGTGGGATGGCATCAGCCAAGGTATGACCAATGAACTCACAAGGTACATTAAATTTGTCGTAAAACGCTTTCTCAAACGGAAGAAATGCTAGCACCAAGTTCGTTGCCGCTTCTATTTTAAAGATGCGCTTCTGACGCCAAGCCCAAACAGACGGACTCACGTAATGAACGGTTTTAATGCCCGCTTGCTTGAGGTCAAGCTCCAAGCGTAAGTTGAAGTCAGGAGCATCGATCCCGATGAAAACATCAGGCGGATTCTGAGTAAAATACTGAACGAGCTCAGCTTTCACTTTAAGAAGTCTCGGTAAGCGGCCTAAAACCTCGACTAATCCCATCACCGCAAGCTCTTCCATATCAAACAGAGACTCGCAACCTTGGGCTATCATTTTCGGACCGCCAATGCCTACGAACTCTGCGTCTGGATATTGCTGCTTTACTGCTTTGATAAAGCCTTCACCTAGCGTATCGCCAGACAATTCTCCGGCAATGATGCCAATACGTAATGGTCTTTCCATATCTACTTCGCTATTTTTCCTGTGCGCTATGGATAACGGTTTGCCTTATCCATAAAACACAAAAAGATCGTAACCTCAAATTCGGTCACGATCTTTTTATTTATTGGTTCATTCGCCAATTAACGAATAATGCCACGTTCCGTCGTTTCCAGAATATCTGAGAAACGCTTCACTGCTGGCCACTCTTGAGCCATTTCAGCTAGAATAGGCTTCACTTCTTCTAGCGTCTTACCTGAACGGTAGATTTCTTTATACGCTTTTTGTAGCGCACGAATCTCTGGTTTCTCAAAGCCATTACGCTTCAAGCCAACAAGGTTCAAGCCGAAAGGTGTGGCGTGGTTACCTTGCGCGAGTACGTAAGCTGGGACATCTTGCACCACTGCTGAACAGCCGCCAATGTACGCGTAAGCGCCCACTGTACAAAACGGATGAATCGCAGACAGTGCCATCACACCGGCATAATCATCAACAGTAACGTGACCACCAAGAATCGAGTTATTACCGATATGAGTGTGGTTACCAATAACAACATCATGCGCAACGTGTGCATTCACACACAATAAGTTGTCATCACCAATGATCGTGGTTGCTTTGTCTTGCACTGTGCCGCGGTGAACTTGGACCGCTTCACGAATGACGTTACGGTCACCGATAACCACAGTTGTGTCTTCACCACCGTATTTTTTGTCTTGGTTTTCTTCACCAATGACAGCATGTGGGAAAATACGGTTATCTTTGCCAATAGTTGTGTGACCTTTGATCACAACGTGAGACATCACTTCTGTGCCTTCACCAATTTCAACCGTAGAGGTGATGTACGTAAAAGGACCTACTGTTACGTTAGCACCAATTTTGGCGCCCTCTTCTACCACCGCTGCCGGGTGGATTTTAGCGGTTTCATGAATCATATTAAAACTCTCGACGAGCACACTTCAGTTCTGCAGAACATACCACTTCACCGTCAACTTTTGCTACACCGCTAAATGCAGCAATGCCGCGACGTTCTTTCAGAAATTCTACCTCAATAACCAATTGGTCGCCCGGAACCACTGGTTTACGGAATTTCGCGCCGTCTACGCTTGCAAAGTAGTACAGTTCATTTTCTGTTGGTGCACCAAATGATTTAAATGCAAGTAAGCCTGTTGCCTGAGCCATTGCTTCTAAAATCAAAACACCTGGGAATACTGGTAGTTGAGGAAAGTGACCTGTGAACTGAGGTTCGTTAACCGACACGTTTTTAATCGCGTGAAGGTACTTCTCTTCTTGGAAGTCTATCACTCGGTCGATCAATAAGAATGGGTAGCGATGAGGTAGTAGCTCTTGAATTTCAGAGATGTTCATCGTTTTCTTTTCAGTAGTCAAAGTCGTCTTCCTATATCAATTTTTTGCCGCCAAGATGGCAAACGTGGCAACAGGTCGTAAAGCCGAATCGCTTTGCAATATACTAGCAAAATACGCACCATCTTGGAGTTAAATCTACTTAGAGCGCGTCATTATAGAAGAAAAAGACCCGCATTTCGCGAGTCTTCTTACAGAATATGGAACTAGAGCTTGTTAGCCTTCGTATTAAATACAGAGCGAAAGATAACTTGTTCTAAATTTCTTCTTTCTGTTCCAGCTGTTTTTCAACCGCTTTTAGGCGCTTATTCATCTCATCAATACGGTGAACTCGAGTCGCGGTCTTACGCCACTCTCTGTTCGTTTGTAGTGGGATACCTGATGAGTAAAGGCCTTTTTCTTCGATACTGCGCATTACCATGCCCATACCTGTAATAGCCACACCATCTGCGATAGTGATATGGCCATTCAGAACAGACGCGCCGCCAATCTGGCAGTACTTACCAATTTTTGTACTGCCCGCGACAATAGTACCACCAGGCATCACGGTACCATATCCGATCTGCACGTTGTGCGCGATTTGAAGTTGGTTATCCAGAATGACATTGTCTTCAATGATAGTATCTTCGAGTGCACCGCGGTCAATCGTAGTACAAGCACCAATCTCAACGCGGTTACCGATACGCACTGAACCAAGCTGAGGAATTTTAATCCACTCGCCTTTGTCATTCGCATAACCGAAGCCATCAGAGCCAATGACGGTACCCGATTGAACGAGACAGTCATCACCCAATGACACTTCATGGTAGATAGTGACATTAGCCCAAAGCTTGGTGTTATTCCCTAGCTTGGCGTTCTTACCGATAAAACAACCAGCACCAACACTTACGTTGTCGCCGAGTTCCACGCCCGTTTCAATCACAGCGTTAGCGCCGATTGTAACGTTCTCACCCATCTTAACGTCAGCGGCAATCACAGCACTTGGTGCAATATCGTCTGCCGGTTTTGGTGTGGTATCCATCGCTTGGACCACACGAGCAAATGCGACATAAGGGTCTGAAACCACTAGCGCATTTCCAACGCATTGATCTTTATGCTCAGCCTTTACCATAACAACGGTAGCTTGGCACTCAGAAAGGTGTTTTGCGTATTTTGGGTTAGACAAGAAGGTTACGTCACCTTCTTGTGCTTTATCCATTGGAGCAACACGGCTTACAACGAGAGACTCGTCACCAAACAGCTCACCCCCGGTAATTGTCGCCAATTCGGCTAATGTTAATGTCTTCATAACTTCTTATTTTAGAGCTTTAATTACGTCTTCAGAGATATTGTATTCTGGCTTGCCGTACTGCAAAGCAGAGATATCAATCACAAGATCGTAACCATTTTTGTCTGCGACTTTCTTAACTGCATCTTGAATCGTTTTGAAAAGCTTCGCTTTTTCTTCAGCTTCACGACGCGCACTTGCTTTTTCAAGTGCTTGTGCTTTCACTTTGTACTCGCTGTCGAGCTTCGCGATATCGATACGTAGCTTTTCAACTTCGTCTTGACCCAAAAGCTCGCCGTCACGTTGTAGCTTCTCAATCTTTGTTTTAGCTTGTGCTTGGATTGACTTCAGTTCATCAGCTTTGCTTTTGAAGTCTTTCTGCATTTTTTGTAGTACAACTTCACGTTGAGGAAGAGCTTGAAAAACTTGAGCTGTATTTACGTAAGCAATTTTCTGTGCAGCTTCTGCCGCATTTGCAAACATTGAAGAGCTCAGTACAAGAAGGCCAATCCCAGCCGCTTTGATCATTTTATTCAAAATATTTTCCTCTTTAGAAAGTTCTACCGATAGTGAATGTGAAGAACTCTTCATCATCGCCATCAAATTTCTTAATTGGTTTCGCTAGTGAGAATACTAGTGGCCCCATTGGAGACATCCACTGCAACGCCGCACCGTAAGAAGAGCGGTAGTTGGTTGGATCTGAGTAATCGTAGTAGTAACGGTCACCATATTCCGCACCTGAATCGCGGTAGTCAAACTCCGTATCCCAAACACTTGCCATATCAAAGAAGATACTGGTACGAATTTGGTTTTGTACTTCTTCTGATGCAAATGGTGTTGGGACAATCAACTCAACACTTGCTAGCGCTACGGCGTTACCACCAACAGAGTCATCTGTTGCTGTATCTGCGCCATTGTTTGAACCAGATGTATCACGGTAAACCGCTTTAGGACCAACAGAGTTTGAGCCAAAGCCACGAAGCGATGTAAAGCCACCTGCGTAGTAGTTTTCGTAGAATGGGAACAAGTTATCGTTGCCATCCGTTTGACCGTAACCATTACCGTAACCTAAGCGGCCACGGAACAAGAGGGTAAACTCGTGCTTTTTAGTCAATGGCACATACTGACGAACATCGTACTGCATTTTGAAGTATTGAACGTCAGAGCCAGGTACGGTCATTTTATAGAATGCACGCTGATGGTTACCTGCCGTAGGGAAGTAGCCACGGTTTAAGTTATTACGTGTCCAAGAGATATTGAAGTCGAAATCGTTTGTGTTCAACGCTCCACTAGAATCAATGTTGTCTGCTTGTGCTCGTAAGAACTGCTCTACCTGTAAGTAAGGCGATAAGTTACCGATCTTGTTGTGCGTATAACCGACACCGAATTCAAAACGGTTCAACTCATCGAATGGGAAACCCCACGTTAAGCTCGCGCCATAGCTTTCGTTGGTATAGTCAACGATATTGGCTTCTTTCGCTTCAAATTCGTTATAGAAAACCTTACCACCTAAGCTTACACCGTCTAAGTTCCAGTACGGATCACGGTAATCTAGACTGATGTTTTTCTGGTAGTCATTCATCATCGCGTTGATACCAACACGGTTACCACTACCAATAAAGTTATCTTGTTGCAGGCCAACCTGGAAGCTCACACCCGATTCTGTACCGTAGCCAACACCGAAGTTAACGCTACCAGAGTTCGCTTCTTTGACAGAGTAAACTAGGTCAACTTGATCATCACTACCAGGAACTCGAACCGTCTGTACTTCAACATTTTCAAAGTAGCCCAAACGATTTAGACGAGTTTTACCCGTTTCAATCGATTTCGAGTTCAACCAACTGCCTTCCATCTGACGCATTTCACGACGAAGGACTTCATCTTTGGTTGAGTTATTACCCGTGAAGCGAATATCACGAACATAAATTCGGTTACCCGGGTCTACGTTAACGACCAAAGAAACTTCTTGATTCTCGTCGTCAAACTCTGGAATGGTATTCACTTGAGGATAAGCATAACCGGACTCACCAAGCACACGCTTAATCCCTTCTTCCATTGAAGTAACCAACGAGCCGTTGTATGTCTCATTGTCTTCAAATGGCACAAGTCTTTCGAACGTCGCTTCCTCGCCAATCAAATCACCACGGAACTTCACGTCCTTAACGGTGTAAACCTCGCCCTCTTCTAGACCAAGAGTAATGTATACCCCTTTCTTGTCAGGAGAGATTGCAACTTGTGTCGAATCAACGTTAAATTTTAAGTAACCACGATCCAGGTAGAATGATTTGAGTGCTTCAATATCGCCTGCAAGAACTTGCTTTTGATACTTTTCATCAGAAAGGAAATTCCACCACGGCACATCAACATTTAAGTTAAAGCGCGAAAGCAGTTCTTCATCACTGAACACTTCATTACCGATAAAGTTGATTTGCTGAATTTTTGCCGACACACCTTCAGTAAAGACAAACTTAAGATCAGAACGATTACGTGGTAGTGGAGTCACCACCGCTTTTACTGTTGCGTTGTATTTACCTACGCTGTAGTAAAAGTCTTCTAAGCCTTTTTCAATGTTGCTTAGCGTGGTGCGGTCAAGCGCTTCACCTTCACGAACGCCAGACGCGTTCAGGTTTTCTTGTAGCTGCTCGTCCTTGATTGCTTTGTTACCTGAAAAAGAGATGCTTGCAATGGTAGGACGTTCTTTGACTTGAACCATCAGAACACCACCGTCACGCAACACTTTCACATCTTCAAAGTTACCAGATGCATACAGGGCGCGGATAATTTCTGCAACATCGCCTTGGCCAATGGTATCACCGACACGTACAGGCATTTTCAACAATGCAGCACCCAGTGCTACACGCTGCAATCCATCGATTTCAATATCTTGAACTACGAAGTTCTCTGCTCCATTTGCAGATACACTGGTCGCCAGTAAACTTGCAAATAGAATTCGCTTAATCGCCATACTTGTTCTAATTATTCCTTGCTACTGCTTTTGTCTCTGAACTATCACAGACGAGTAAAATCATTAAATAGCGCTAACGCCATGAGCGAGAAGATGATCGCACCACCAATTCTAAAGCCCATTTCCTGCACTTTCTCAGGAACAGGACGTCGAATGACTGCTTCAATTGCAAAAAACAACAAATGACCGCCATCCAACATTGGTAAAGGAACGAGGTTAATAATACCTAGGTTAACACTAATTAGAGCGAGAAAACCTAAAAAGTAGACCAAACCATAATCTGCTGTCGCGCCTGCGCCTTTGGCTATTGATATTGGTCCACTCAGATTATTCAGACCAACGTCTCCAACAATCAGCTTCTTAAGCATGCTGATTGTCAAACCAATGACTTGGCCAGTTTTGTCTACTGCTTTACCTATTGACTCGAATACACCAAACTGAAGATCGAAGCGATAACTTTCTGGCCATTCTGCGACTTTAGGTGCAATACCTGCAAAACCAACGACTTCTTTGTTAGCTAGCTCACGGCTACCGGGCGTCAGCGTCAATGTTTGCTCATAACCCTGACGTAACACTGTCAATTCAAGCGGTGTATCAGGATTAGAACGAACCGCCTCAACCACTTGCTTCCATTCGGTTACGCGTTGTTGACCAATTGCGACAACCTCATCACCTGGAAGCACACCGGCTTTTTCCGCCGCTCCACCTTGCGAGACCTGCTCGATAACTCGATACACCTCCGGTGTATACGGAGCAAAACCTAACGACTGCATCGCTGACTGAGTTTCTGGGTCGAACTTCCACTCACGTAAATCGAGCGTTTTCGTTACTTCTGAACCAACTTCATTCGCTGACGTTAGTGTTACCGTCATCAAATCATCGCCAATATGAGAAATCAATCCCATATTTACTGATTCCCAATCCGGAGTTTTGATACCAGATATCGATTTAAGTTCCATTCCAGATTCAATTCCAGCTTCCGCAACAATCGAATTGGGCGTAACTTCACCAATTACAGGCTTAACTGCTGGGATACCAATTAGAAATACCAACCAATAGGCAAAAATTGCGAAAAGAAAATTAAAGATGGGGCCAGCCGCAACAATAGAGGTTCGTTTCCATAACGGCTTCTTATCAAACGCTAGGTGCTTCTCATGTTCTGGCACCTCATCGACACGGCTATCAACCATTTTCACATAGCCGCCGAGAGGGATCATTGAGATGCTGTACTCCGTTCCGTCTTTGCCTACTTTACTCCAAATAGACTTGCCGAAACCGATTGAAAACTTTTCAACTTTAACGCCGCAACGGCGAGCAACCCAAAAATGCCCAAATTCGTGCACGGCAACAAGAATGCCCAGTGCGACGATAAAAGAAATGAGATTCCACAATATACCAGTCATCAGCTACGCTCGCGTATGGTTTCTAGGGCAATAGTTCGTGCCATTCTATCTAGCTCGAGCAAGCTTTCCAAGCTATTCGCATTCTCAGCTTTGCAGCTTGCGTTGATTTTATTCAACACAGACTCATTGATGCGAGCAATATCGGTAAAACCTAGTCTGTTATTTAAAAATGCATCAACAGCGACTTCATTAGCTGCATTCAATGCTGTTGTTGCGTGTTGACCTTCATAACAGGCATCAATTGCGAGCTTTAAACATGGGTAACGAGCAAAATCAGGCTGCAAAAACGTCAGCTCACCAACTTTCGTGAAGTCTAGCGGCTTAACCCCAGCTTCCACTCTTGACGGGTATGACATGGTGAGCGCAATTGGCGTCGCCATATCCGCTTCTCCCATTTGTGCCAAGACCGAACCATCACGATACTGAACCATAGAATGAATTACCGATTGAGGATGAATAACCACCTTCAGTTGTTCGCGAGCAGCATTAAATAGCCACTTAGCTTCGATATACTCAAGGCCTTTATTCATCATCGTGGCAGAATCAACAGAAATTTTTGGCCCCATCGACCAGTTTGGATGAGCAATCGCCTGCGCGGGTGTCACCTGCTCCAGTTCTGCGATGTCAGTGTAACGGAAAGGACCACCAGATCCAGTCAACAAAATATGAGAAATGCCATGTTCTTGTAAATTGCAACGACCTAGATTGGTTTGTACTTGCTGTGGTAAACATTGGAAAATGGCGTTGTGTTCACTGTCGACGGGAAGTAGCTCTGCGCCAAATTCTTCTACAGCATCAATAAATAGCTGGCCTGACATTACAAGTGCTTCTTTATTTGCCAACAAGACTCGCTTACCTGCTTTCACGGCAGCCATGGTAGGCAATAAGCCAGCGGCTCCTACAATAGCAGCCATTACACTGTCGACCTCGTCCAGCGAAGCTATATGACATAGCGCATCAGTACCACCTAGCACTTCGGTACCTGGCGAAACCGAGTGTAGCTCAGCTTGAAGTTGAGACGCCGCAGCTTTATCTGCCATGACCGCATATTTAGGTTGCCACTGACGACATAGACCGATCATCTTTTCAACGTTAGTGCTTGCCGCTAAGGCAACGACAGAAAACAGATCTGGGTTTTGTTCGACCACTTTAAGCGTGCTTGCACCAATTGATCCAGTAGCACCAAGAATCGTTAACTTTTGCATGTTGTAAGACCGTTAGAAAGCTCAGGAGCGACGACGCCGCTCCTGATAAATTAGAATACGTAGTAAAGAAGAGCAAAAACTGGGAATGCTGCGGTTAGGCTGTCGATACGATCTAGCACACCACCGTGCCCTGGGATAATGTTACTGCTGTCTTTAATGCCTGAGACACGTTTGAACATACTTTCAACCAGATCACCAAGCACTGAAATAACGACAGTAACCAGCGTAATCAGCACCATATGGACAGGGCTAGTGAACTGGATGTCGAACCAATCAGCAAATGCCCACGCTACGATTAATGCCGTGATAATGCCACCAATTAGCCCTTCAATAGTTTTATTGGGGCTTACATGAGGAGCCATCTTACGTTTGCCTAAGCTTTTGCCTGCAAAGTAGGCGCCGCTATCTGCAGCCCATACCAAGAAACAAACGTACAACACAAGCTTTGCGCCGTGGTATGGATCTACAGTGATGTCATACGCTCTGAGAATAATCACACTCCAAAGGAATGGGATTAATGTCAGAAAACCAAATACATGACGTAAAACAAAATTACTTTGCCAAGATTTCGTCGTTTTGGGGTAAGTAATCGCCATTAAGCTAGCAATAATCCACCAAACAAAACCAATACCCAAGACGACATAATGAGGTGTCGTTAAGTGATTGAGGCTATATGCATCAGGCGAGATGTATAGAAAACTAAGTCCGGTAATAATGATTGCCGGCACAAGGGCAGCAATGCGAGAGTTGCTTCCTGTAAACTGAGTCCACTCCCAAAAACCTAATAGCGTTATTGCAGTTAAAGCGGCAATAAAGCCCATTAGCGGTAATTTAAAAATGCCTAAAATAACCAGGGGAGCTAAAATTAGTGCTGTTATTATTCTCTGTTTCAAACTAACTAGTCCTTATTGAGCTGCCATCAATGCCTTTATTTGTTCACCTGTACAGCCAAAACGACGTTCTCGGTTGATAAACCAAGTCACAGCTTCTACCAAACTGTCTTCATCGAATTCTGGCCAGTACTCTGGTGTAAAGTACATTTCTGCATAAGCCATTTGCCACAACATAAAGTTGCTGATGCGGCACTCTCCACTGGTGCGAATTAAAAGATCCACTTCCGGTAGGTCTGCCATGGTCAAATGCTCAGTGATTAGCTGCTCATTGATATCCTCTACACGAATTTCACCGTTACGTGCTTTTAGCGCTAACGTTTTAGCAGCTTCTGTGATGTCCCATTTACCGCCATAGTTGGCTGCAATGTTGATCACCATACCCGTGTTATCTGCCGTTAGGTTTTCTGCTTCTACAATTTTCTTTTGTAGACGCTCACTAAATCGACTGGTATCACCGATCACGCGCAAGCGTAAGTTATTTTTGTGTAGTTTTTTTACTTCACTAGACAGGACCGTGATAAACAGTTCCATCAAAAGACCCACTTCTTCCTCCGGACGACGCCAGTTTTCACTACTAAAAGCAAACAGCGTCATGGCTCTAATGCCTAGTTTTGAAGCAGCAGCCACGGTCTTACGAACGGCACTAACGCCTTTTTTATGACCAAATACGCGAGGTTTTCCTTTGGACTTAGCCCAACGGCCATTACCGTCCATAATGATGGCAATATGCTTAGGAAGGGAATCAGAGAAGGCTTGAGAATTTTGCATAGGGAGTTAATTGAGTTCCATCAGTTGGATAGACTAACATAAAAAAACGCTGAGCTGTGAGCACAGCGTTTTCCAACAGTGATGTGTGTGGGAGTATTAAACTTCCATCAACTCTTTTTCTTTTGCAGCAAGAACTTCATCGATCTTCTTAACTGCAACGTCAGTTAGCTTTTGAATTTCGTCTTGTGCTTTACGGTCTTCATCTTCAGAGATTTCTTTATCTTTTAGAAGCGCTTTAAGATCGTTGTTTGCGTCACGACGGATGTTACGAACAGCAACACGACCACCTTCAGCTTCACCACGAACGATCTTAACTAGGTCTTTACGACGTTCTTCCGTTAGCGGTGGAAGTGGAACGCGGATGATAGTGCCAGCTGACATAGGGTTTAGACCAAGGTCAGACGTCATGATCGCTTTTTCTACTTTCGGCGTCAGCTCTTTATCAAAAACCGTGATTGCAAGTGTACGTGCATCTTCAGCAATAACGTTTGCTACTTGGTTTAGAGGTGTTGCTGCACCGTAGTATTCTACAGAAATACCAGATAGTAGGCTTGGGTGTGCACGACCTGTACGAATTTTAGAAAGGTTGTTCTTAAGCGCTTCAACGCTTTTATCCATGCGCTCTTGCGCGTCTTTTTTGATTTCGTTAATCACAGTTTCACCTTAAAAATGTCATCTTTCCTGAAGAAAGCCTAAAACGGTTGAGCAAAGCAAGCACCACCCTAACGCTTTGGAGTGGCACCTTAAGCCAAGCTTATTCGTTGATGAGCGTGCCTTCTGCTTCGCCCATAACCACGCGACGTAGTGCGCCTGGCTTGTTCATATTAAATACGCGGATTGGCATTTTGTGGTCACGAGCTAGCGTAAACGCCGCCAAGTCCATAACTTTCAGCTCTTTATCCAGAACTTCTGCATAAGATAGCTTATCATACAGCTCTGCGTCTGGGTTTGCTACAGGGTCAGCAGTAAATACACCATCAACTTTCGTCGCTTTTAGTACGACATCCGCTTCAATTTCGATACCACGTAAACAAGCAGCAGAATCCGTTGTAAAGAACGGGTTACCAGTACCAGCAGAGAAGATGACAACTCGGCCTTGGCGAAGCTCACGGATCGCATCAGCCCAATTATAGTCGTCACATACGCCTTTTAGAGGGATTGCAGACATAACGCGCGCATTTACGTATGCACGGTGAAGAGCATCACGCATCGCTAGGCCATTCATTACTGTAGCAAGCATACCCATGTGGTCACCAACTACGCGGTTCATACCAGCTTCAGCTAGGCCTGCACCACGGAACAAGTTACCGCCACCGATAACTACACCAACCTGAACACCCAGTTCAACCAGTTCTTTAACTTCTTGTGCCATACGATCAAGGACCGCAGGATCAATACCAAAACCGTCTTCACCTTGAAGAGCTTCACCACTCAGTTTTAATAGAATACGTTGATACGCTGGTTTAGGGTTCGTAGTCATGGAGTTTACCTTCCAAAGAGAGTTGTTGATTAACAGTCATGAATAGACACAACTTCAGTTATGGCTATTCATCACGGCTAATCGTTCACTGCTCATAAAAAGACCGCAGCCTTGGCTACGGTCTAATCTTTATACAGTCTCTAAGGATTAACCTTTTTGAGCTGCTGCAACTTCTTCAGCGAAGCTCATTTCTTCTTTCTTCTCGATACCTTCACCTACTTCTAGGCGAACGAACGTAGAAACTGAAGCGCCTTTTTCTTTCAGCATTTCGCCTACAGTTTTCTTAGGCTCCATGATGAAAGCTTGACCTGTTAGAGAGATCTCGCCAGTGAATTTCTTCATGCGGCCAACAACCATCTTCTCAGCGATTTCAGCAGGCTTGCCTTCGTTCATTGCGATTTCAACTTGAACCGCTTTCTCTTTTTCTACTACGTCAGCTGGTACGTCTTCTGGGTTAACGAACTCTGGCTTAGAAGCAGCAACGTGCATTGCAACGTGCTTAAGAGTTTCTGCGTCGCCTTCACCAGCAACAACAACACCGATTTTCTCACCGTGACGGTAAGAAGCGATTGCAGTGCCTTGAACGTATTCTACGCGACGGATAGTGATGTTTTCACCGATTTTAGCTACTAGAGCTACACGTGCGTCTTCGAATTGTGCTTGTAGTTCTTCAACAGAAGCTTTTGAAGCTAGAGCTGCAGCTGCAACTTCTTCTGCGAATGCAGTGAAGTTACCGTCTTTAGCAACGAAGTCAGTTTGGCAGTTAACTTCAAGAAGAACAGCAACGCCGTTTTCTTCTTTGATGATGATTGCGCCTTCAGCTGCAACGTTACCAGCTTTCTTAGCTGCTTTCGCTGCGCCAGATTTACGCATGTTTTCAATTGCTAGTTCGATGTCAGCGTTTGCTTCTACAAGCGCTTTCTTACATTCCATCATGCCAGCGCCAGTACGCTCGCGAAGTTCTTTAACTAGAGCAGCAGTTACAGTTGCCATTCTGTCTTCCTCGTTTGATTCGAAATAAGGTAAAAAACAGGGGCCTAACATTGTCGGCCCCCATTGCTAACTATAACTTAGTTTATGCTACACAAAGGTTTCACATAGACCAAGTGTGACACAGAGCCGCTATTATTCAGCTTCTACGAAACCGTCTTTTTCAGCAACTGCAGCTACGTCTTTGTTACGACCTTCAGATACTGCTGAAGCAGCAGCGTTCAGGTATAGCTGTACAGCGCGGATCGCGTCGTCGTTACCTGGGATTACGTAGTCAACGCCGTCTGGGTTAGAGTTAGTATCTACCACAGCGTATACTGGAATACCTAGGTTGTTAGCTTCTTTAATTGCAATGTGTTCGTGATCAGCGTCGATTACGAATAGAGCGTCTGGTAGGCCGCCCATGTCTTTGATACCACCAAGAGATTTCTCTAGCTTCTCCATTTCGCGAGTACGCATTAGAGCTTCTTTCTTAGTTAGTTTGTCAAAAGTACCGTCTTGAGATTGAGTCTCTAGTTCTTTTAGACGCTTGATAGACTGACGAACTGTTTTGTAGTTTGTAAGCATACCGCCTAACCAGCGGTTGTTTACGTAAAACTGGTTGCTTGCGATTGCAGCTTCTTTAACAGCTTCAGATGCAGCGCGCTTAGTACCTACGAATAGAACCTTACCTTTCTTCTCGCCAACTTTAGCTAGTTCAGCTAGAGCGTCGTTGAACATTGGTACAGTTTTTTCTAGGTTGATGATATGAACTTTGTTACGAGCGCCAAAGATGAATGGCTTCATTTTTGGGTTCCAGTAACGAGTCTGGTGACCGAAGTGAACACCAGCTTTTAGCATATCGCGCATTGATACAGTTGCCATTTTAAAATCCTCTATGGGGTTAGGCCTCCACATTCCCCATAACCCCGACCAAGCTTCTGCTCAGCACCCCGGAATATGTGACGGAATGTGTGTGATTTAAAGATAAAAGGTTATTCGGATGAAGCTTGCTTCGCCGCTTAACTTTGCTAAACGAAGAGAACAGTCCTCTATTCCGGCGCGCTTTATACCATATTTTAGCTCACTGTGGCTAGTAAAAATTATTTCTTCACCGAGCCACTTTCTCCTATTTATAAGCAAAACTTTAAACATATGATCGAATTAAGAATGATGCATATTCCTATCTAACTTGGGTTAACGCCCCGATGTCTGATAGAATGCGGCCATTCGCACGTTTACGTGCTTAGGAATAAGTAGAGAAAGCCAATGTCAATCAAGATTAAAACTGCTGAAGAAATAGAACGCATGCGCATTGCGGGCAAGCTAGCCGCAGAGATTCTAGAAATGATCGAACCACACATCAAAGTTGGTGTGACGACAGAAGAGTTAAACAAAATCTGTCATGAGTACGCTCTAGAAAAAGGCGCATACTCTGCTCCGCTTGATTACCATGGTTTCCCTAAGTCGATCTGTACTTCAATCAACCATATCGTATGCCACGGTATTCCAGCGGAAAAAGACGAAATCGGTAGCAACGGCCAAATGAAGCCGGCGGTACTAAAAGATGGTGACATCTTAAACGTTGATATTACCGTAATCGTTCCAAATGATGAGAATGCCGATCTGAGCGTGCGTCCTCAGGGTTACCATGGTGACACTTCTAAGATGTTCCTAGTCGGTGATGTTTCGCCTGCAAACAAACGTCTGTGCATGGTAGCTCAAGAAGCACTGTACGTTGGTATGCGTACCGTTAAGCCAGGTTCAACGGTTGGTGACATCGGTACAGCTATCGAGAAGTACATCAAAGAGAATAACAAGAACAATCCTCGCAACAAGTTTTCTATTGTGAAAGACTTCTGTGGCCACGGTATCGGCGATGAGTTCCATGAAGAACCACAAGTGGTTCATTACAAGAACAAAGACCGCCGCGTATTAAAAGAAGGCATGTGCTTTACTATTGAGCCGATGATTAACGCAGGTAAATTTGGTTGCTCTGTTGATGCACAAGATGACTGGACTGTTTACACGGGCGACGGCAAGAACTCTGCGCAATGGGAACATACCATTGTTGTAACAAAAGAAGGTTGTGAAGTACTGACGCTTCGTAGCGACGATACGATTCCTCGCCTAATGAAAAACGCGTAAAGCTGACGACCACTCGTTGTTTACTATATCCCTGCTTCGGCGGGGATATTTTTTATCTGCCGCAAATTTGTTAGATTGTTATTAGATTAGCTTGCACGGATGGCAAATATGACACTTCAGTCCCCTCTTACCTTTTCCGATGAACAAATCAATATCGGTGAACTCAAACAAGAATTAGAGAAGTTTAGCTCTAATCAAAACCAAGAGTTTCTCAATCATCATCCGGTAACAAGCTTGGTTTTAGCCAGAGCTGAATATATGGATCTGCTTCTCAATCGTTTGTGGCAACATTTTGGTTTCAAGGATATTTACAACATTTCCCTAGTTGCCGTTGGTGGCTACGGACGAGGCGAGCTGCATCCGCTCTCCGATATCGATATTTTGATTCTGTCGAACAATAAACTGCCAACCGCGTTAGAAGCAAAAATCAGCGAATTCATTACGCTGTTGTGGGATTTAAAACTCGAGGTCGGACACGCTGTTCGCACCGTTACTGAATGTGCTGAAATTGGTAAAGCCGATCTAACGGTCGCGACAAACCTGCAAGAAGCGCGACTGCTGTGTGGAAGCGAGGACACCTTTCAGGCACTGAAGAAAGTCGTGTTATCAGACTCCTTCTGGCCAAGTGAGACGTTTTACCGCGCTAAAATTCAAGAGCAGCGCGAACGCCATGCACGTTACCACGACACGACCTACAACTTAGAACCGGACATTAAATCAACCCCTGGCGGGCTGCGCGATATTCATACATTAAGCTGGGTCGCTCGACGTCACTTTGGTGCTACTTCATTGTTGGAAATGAGCCGATACGGATTTTTAACTGACGCAGAATACCGAGAATTGGTTGAATGTCAGGACTTCCTTTGGCGAGTACGTTTCGCTCTGCACATGGAGCTTCGCCGCTATGACAACCGCTTGACCTTTGCTCATCAAGCACAAGTTGCGGAAAATCTAGGCTACGTCGGAGAAGGCAACCGAGGCGTAGAAATGATGATGAAAGAGTTCTACCGCACGCTTCGTCGTGTGGCAGAGCTCAATAAAATGCTACTCAAACTCTTTGACCAAGCGATCATTAATGGTGGGGCGACAGAAAGTGCCGAGATTCTCGATACGGACTTTCAACGTCGCGGTTCTTTAATTGAAGCGCGGAAACCCGCATTGTTCCAAGCTCGCCCAGAAACTATTCTGGATATGTTCTTACATATTGCTAACGACTCAACTATTGAAGGGGTGAGCCCACCAACGCTGCGTCAACTGCGCACCGCTCGGCGTCGGCTCAACAAGTTTTTGCACACCATTCCTGCTGCGCGTGAAAAGTTCATGGCGTTATGTCGTCACCCTAATGCTCTTCACAAAGCATTCAGCCTCATGCACCGATTAGGGGTTATGGCGGCCTATTTACCGCAATGGAGTCAGATTGTTGGTCAAATGCAGTTTGACTTATTCCATGCCTACACCGTTGATGAACACAGTATTCGCTTACTTAAACACATCAACACTTTTAGTGACCCAGAAAATCATGCGAAGCACCCTATTTGCTGTGACGTCTACCCTCGGATGCAAAAGAAAGAGCTGCTGATTATTGCCGCTATTTTCCACGATATCGGGAAAGGTCGTGGCGGCGATCACTCGATTATCGGTGAAGGAGAAGCGTACGACTTCTGCATTGAGCATGGTTTATCGAAGCCCGAAGCGAAACTTGTCGCTTGGTTGGTAAGACATCATCTATTAATGTCTGTCACCGCACAGCGCCGAGATATTTATGATCCTGATGTCATTACCGAGTTTGCCAAAAAAGTCAGAGACGAAGAATCTCTCGATTATCTTGTATGCCTGACAGTTGCAGATATTTGTGCAACCAACCCAGAACTTTGGAATGCTTGGAAACGAACTTTACTTGCGGAGCTGTATTACTCCACACAACGTGCTTTACGTAGAGGCCTAGAGAACCCTGTCGATGTGCGTGAGCGAATTCGCCACAATCAACAAATGGCCTCCGCAATGCTGCGCAAAGAGGGGTTTGCCGCGCGCGAAATTGAAGTATTGTGGCAACGCTTCAAAGCTGACTACTTCCTTCGTCATACCCATACGCAAATCGCGTGGCACTGCGAACACTTACTTCGCATGGAAGATCCGACTAAGCCTTTGGTGTTGATCAGTAAAAAAGCCACTCGTGGCGGCACTGAGGTGTTTGTATATACGAAAGACCAGCCTGCTTTATTTGCGACAGTCGTGGCGGAGTTAGATAGGCGTAATTTTAATGTACACGACGCGCAAATCATGACCAGCAAAGATGGGCACGTGATTGATACCTTTATGGTACTCGATCAACATGGCGAAGCGATCGATGAGTCTCGTCACGCCGCGGTGATTAAACACCTCACTCATGTACTGGAGGCAGGCCGACCAACCAAGATTAAAACGCGCCGTACTCCGAACAAACTTCAGCACTTTAACGTGAAAACCAAAGTCGACTTCTTACCAACCAAAGGTAAAAAACACACTTTAATGGAGTTTGTCGCGCTAGACACACCAGGGCTGTTGGCCAAAGTAGGCCGTACGTTTGCTGATTTAAATATCAACCTTCATGGTGCAAAAATCACCACCATTGGTGAGCGAGCAGAAGACTTGTTTATTTTAACCAGTGATGCAGGGGGAAGATTAAGTGAAGAACAACAGGATGAGCTAAGAGAGAGATTGATCGAAAAGTTATCTGATGAGGTCGCAGCTTAGATCAAACCTGCCAATCTTTTCGGTTCAGGGCGAGAGCGATCTTGCCCACAAGTTAAGCATTTTGGCTAAATATCAGCTATCTAGCTCATACATAGGCTGCTACAGTTATATCAATATCAATTCGATGTAATAGAGGTAGCCTATGTATCCCCACCTCACTGGTTTGGGTATTCACGACCCTAAGCAGATTGAACGTTATTCCCTACGCCAAGAAGCACACAAAGACGTACTCAAGATCTATTTCCACAAGCAAAAAGGCGAACTGTTCGCTAAAAGCGTTAAATTCAAATACCCGCGCCAAATCAAAAATGTTCTTGTGGACAGTGGCAGTCACAAATATAAAGAAGTAACGGAAATCAACCGTAACCTCACATTAGTCATTGATGAACTGAATAAAATCACTAAGCCAACGAAACAACCTGAGGTTGATGTAAAAGAGAAAATTCTTTCAGACCTTCGTCATTTAGAAAAAGTCGTTTCGAGCAAGATCGCAGAGATCGAAGCGGATCTTGAAAAACTAAAGTAAAACGTTAAGTCTTAATGACCCGTCCTGATATGGGTTGACACTTTTTAACTAAAACGCTCGATGTACTTCATCGGGCGTTTTGTATTTTAAAGCCGTATGAGGCCTCATTTGATTATAGATATCTACGGACTCTGCTACCATCGTCCTTGCTTCTTTCAGATCTTTCGGTTTCTTCAGCAAGAGCTCCATTTTGAGTATCCCATTTACACGCTCAGCTAAAGCATTCTGATAACAGTCATACCCGTCAGTCATTGAGCAAGTCACCCTATGTTTCTTATGGATATCTTGATATTCCTTCGAACAGTATTGTGAGCCTCTATCTGAGTGGTGTATTAGCTTTTCTTCACTCTGCCGTTGCCTGAGAGCTGAGATAAATGCCCGCTTAACTGATTGAGTTTTCATGTTGTCATCCACATAAAAACCAACAATCTTCCTTGAATAAGCGTCTGTAACCAAGCTGAGATAACTCTCTCCATTTTGAGTTGGCAAGTAAGTAATATCAGCAACCCACAGTTGTTCTGACTTCGTTGGTGTCAGCCCATCTTTCACTTTGTTTGGGTGACAGAAAAATCGATGACGGCTGTCAGTCATTCGGTGATAGGCTCGTCTTGCTCTCACTAACAGCCGATGCTTTCTGAGAAGTTCAAAGAGCTTATCGCGACCTATTTGAATGCCCTTTGTTGCTGCTAAGAACTTCAGTTTACGCGTGCCAATGCGTGGCTGCTTCAGCCTGACTTCACGGACAAAGCCAATGACAGTATGCTCATGATGTTCACAACGAGATTGAGTTTGGCATTGCTTATAATAAGCTTGGCGAGAGATTTGTACTAACTGACAAAACTTCGTAACGCTCAAACCTACTATGGTTTTCTCTTGGACAACGCTTCTTTGTGCTTTTTTGTCACTCTAACACCATAGTCACGTTCCATAACGTTCACGACAGCTTCAAAGAAGTCGGCTTTGAGTTGAGCATCTTCGAGCTGCTTTTCAAGCTCTTTAATACGTTGCTCTGGTGTAGGAGGTGAATTGAACTCGGTCATAGAGTCTCCTTTGGACATAAAGTTAGGTGTCCCTTTAGACCAATCTAGTCGACCATGCTTACGAAGCCAAACCAAAACCGTAGAGCAACCTTGGATGCCATACTTCTCTTGGGCTTGTTTGTAAGTGAGGCTTCCTTTTTCAACCTCATCAACTACAGTGAGTTTAAAAGCGAGGGAGTAATCGCGCTGAGCTCTTTTAGTTGTTGATTTCATAACACTCTCCAATTTTGGGGGTGGAAAGTGTCAACTTTATTTAGGACGGCACATAAATATTAAAAAGGGTTAGCATTGATGCTAACCCTTTTTATTTGTACTCAATCATTATCTAGATCTAACTGCGCCGATTATCGGTTCATCCCACTCAAATCGAGTAAACAATTGCTGCCAAGTTTCATCAAGATTGGCCGTCATGACAATCTCTTGATCGGTAAATGGATGGACAAACCGTAACTCTGAAGCATGCAGTAGCAAACGATGAGAATCAAACTCTGTGCGATACAGCTTGTTGTGCTTTCCATCCCCGTGCGTTGTATCACCCACGATCGGATGGCGTAGATGTGCCATATGACGACGAAGTTGGTGCTTACGCCCCGTTTTAGGTTTCATCTCAACTAAGCAATAACGCGTTGTAGGAAATTTACCCGTCGAATAGGGAACCTCCACTTTAGCCAACGGCTTATATTCCGTCACCGCTTCTTGCGCTTCTTTTTCTTGTGAAGCGAACTTATCAGCAATCTTGTCTAACTCCACTTTGAGTGCGTAATCCAAGACGCCCTCTTCCTCAATCCAACCGCGTACTATCGCGTGGTATGTCTTTTCCATTTTATGTTCAGCAAACATCGGCATGACTTGTGATGCGACTTCACTCGACAAAGCAAACACGAGCACACCAGATGTTGGACGATCCAGACGATGCAATGGGAACACATGCTGACCAATTTGGTCGCGCAAAGTTTGCATGACAAATTGAGTTTCGTGCTTATCTAACCAACTGCGATGCACTAACATGCCGGCAGGCTTGTTGACCGCTACAAAATATTCATCCTGATAAACGATCTCCAGCTCAACTGGTTCTGAAGATCGCGCTATTTTTTGTTCTAGCATTAATTTACTTACACAGTTCGTCAATGGTTCGGATTGTAACGAGCAGCTCGGCGAACTGCGGTTCCTGCTTCCACGCTTCTGAAAAATAGGGCTCGAGAGAAAACCCTCTTGGCAGTGGTTGGTTATTTTTCACTAGTGCGTGCATTCTGGCTATAAAAATCCACTGCAACCACTCATGAGGGTGCAACGTATCAATCGCAAATGGCTCCGCACTTTGTAAGGCTTGCTCTGAAGGCATAGTGTATTGCCACAATTTATGCTCTCTAAGCTGCGTTTCAAGTTGGTGAAGTAAGTCGACCAATTGAGTATTTGTTACCATTAATTCTATCTCGAACCTTGAATTAGCCGAGAATGATACCATTTCTTGTGAAAAGAACGTTAGGACGTCGTATTTAATGGAAAACATTCAAACCCTCACTCAACTGTTGAACAACAGCCACTGTGATTATCAAATCTTCGATCTTGGTCGCCGTATCAAAACCATCGCTAAGAAAGAGTTTACCGATGTAGAAAAAGGTCAAGCACCTTACCCATTTCCAATGCAACGTAAAGCACACCTAGCCATCGCGTACTGGAATGAACAAAAGCAACCTTGGATTTGGTTTCTAAAGTTTGAATTGGACGAGCGCGGTTTGTTAAAGCAAGCGGATATCGGCAATTTCATTAAATACGTAGTGGAGGCTATGGGAACACGCCTCAATGATGATATCACTGAAGAGCAACAGCAAAAGCTGTCTAACAACCCATACACTTTCAAACCTTCCGAAGATAAAATGGCCGTGTTTCATAGCCAGGTCCGCGCAAACCTCAATCTTCCTACCAGCCAATATTACGAGCATACCCAGCATTACTTCTCTGGAGGTTTAGGCTGGGATAATTGGCAAACTGTAGGTCTGCAAGGGATCACAGACATAGCCGCTCGCCTGGACAAAGAGCAAAACGGAGTAATGATACGCAAAGCGTTGAACCACCTACCAAATGAGCCACTTTATGCCCTATTAGGTGCGCTTGAGCATGTAGAGCTACAAGAGCGTTTAGCAGAACGTATCGCAGAAAAGGCACAGCAAGAAATCGCAAGTAGCGAACCTGATCTCTTCCTACTTTCAGCACTTATCCGAGCCCTTGCTGGTGCACCAACAGAAGTCGCCTCTCCAGTATTAGATGCGATATTGCATAGCCCTCGTTTAAGCCATCAGGAGGTATTGATTGGTGTGGCGGGCCGCGCTTGGCACTTACTCGCCAATGAAAAGGTAGCGGAACAGTTTTTGCTGCGTTTAGCTCAAACCGGTAATCAATCCCTATTTAATCAGTTATTTGCCGATTTAGTGATGCTGCCAGAGTTAAGAATGGTGTTATTGCCTTTGCTGCATTCAAACCCATCAGAGGAACTAGCAAATGCGCTAGTCAGCTTACAACAAGCAACAAAAAGCTAAGAAAGGTTCAGGAATGATTGGTGATCTTTTAGCAATTTTAGGGCTCTGCTTTTTCTGTTACCTGTTTTGGCAACAGCGTCGCCAAGCCGAACTCGCAAAAGCGGCCATCACGCGTAAATGTGAGCAATTGGATCTCCAATTAATCAGCATCGCCTTTGGTGCCCATAAACTAAAAACGCCAGACGGAGTCTGGCGTTGGCATACGGTGTATCAATTTGAGTTTTCATCTCTTGGTGACGATTGCTACCAAGGAGAGTTAACCATGGTCGGTTTCAGGCCGCAGAACTTTCACCTACCACCGCATCGCTTGTAAATTCCATTTCAAAGTAAGGACCATATACATCCTTACTTTCTTTTGTTTTAACAAATCCCAGCTTTTTCAGTACCGCCATAGAAGCCTGATGATTGCTATTCACGTTAGCTTTCACCTTATTCAAGCCCAACTCACGGCACGCTTTGGGGAAAAATGCTTTTAGTGCTTCTGTTGCTAACCCTTTACCCCAATATGATTTATCAAAAATAAACCCTAATTCAGGTTCGGAATCGAGATTAGCAATAAACACGTGCCCCATATAGTCACGACTGGTGCTCTCTAGCACTGCCATACTATAAATGTTCTCATCATCCAGTATTTTCTCAAACATCTGTTTGGCAGACGCAACTGTATACGGACCATTCAATTCAGCACGGTTTTTCGCACAGCAATTCAGCATGACGAATTCTAGTTGCAACGACTCATTGTAGGGTAGAAGAAGCATTCTTCTGGTTACTATGGCCACATCTGTTCCTTGATTACAACAAACTTAATCTATCCGCAGATCACAAACTCGATGAGCTGAACATGCTCAATGATTGCGGGCTAACACCTTGTAGAGAAGCCGAAAGTTAAACCAACTGGTTGGAAAGGATATTGATCTGAGTTGTTTTTTATTAAGTGTTATTAGGAATTTATATATTTTGTGATATTGATATCCCCAAATAACATCGAGATGCTTAATTCAATGAGAACACTGGATATCGTTTTTATATAAGAAAGACCCCGACACATAAGTATCGGGGTCATGGTCTTACTCGCAGCAGTCCGGCTACTAAAAGTGCTCCATGCATCATCCATAATAGTGGCTGATTCCGTCAGCTTATTCCTTACGTCGCCGTCCTAGCGGTGTCCTTATCATCCTGACTGCTAACATTCCTCGTTAGCACACGTCACTTGTTCCTTGAGCGGTGTCCCTTGCATCTTCCTGATGCTGTCCATAACCTCAATCCTAGAGGGGTCCATTGTCTATCCTTAGTCATCAACATCCTATTGATGATCGTATCCTTACAATGTCCTACGCTCCATGCTTGATTAATCATCCTGACCAACCAAATCGTCTTCCTGACGATAACCAAATCCTTGGTGCTTTCCTGTTCCATGTCTGCTTCCTGCTGACAACTCTCAATTTACGCCTTTTCCAAAAATAGACAATCTATCTAAGATAAATATTTGGCTCCCACATTGGTTAACAAGTTGTTAAATCATTATTTATCAGAAACTTAAGCTCTTCAGCTTCTCTTTTTCCGCTTACGAAATCGTTTTCTCTCACAACCTATGTAAGAGATCTCTCACACTACACTCTCCAAAATGCCATTCGCCAAATTAGCGCACTCAACGTATGATGATAGATATATCGTTGTTAAGGATTAAAAATGTTAACTCAAGACGTTACTAAAGAATTAGAAGCGGCAATGGAACAGTTGCAACAACAAGGAAAAGAGCCAACCGTAGCGTTAGTGAAAGCACGATTGAAAACGCCAGTTCCAATGCCAGCGTTAATCACCGCAATAAAAAGTTGGAAGAGTGCTCAACGCGTACCCAAGGTTGAAATCGCAGCACAACACCACACCGATAATGATCGTCTTGAAGCCCTAGAACACACCGTAAAAATGCTAGCCATTCGTATTGAAGAGTTAGAAGCGAAACTCAGTGAGAAATCATCATGAAGTTATGGGTAGATGCAGACGCGTGTCCGAAAGTTATTCGCGAAACCATTGTGCGTGCCGCCGAGCGTACGGGGATTGAATGTACGTTTGTCGCTAACCACGTTGTCCCTGTGCCGAAAAGAGACAACATCCACTCGCTACAAGTCCCTGCGGGATTTGACATCGCAGACAACGAAATCGTCAAGCGTGTAGAAGCCAACGATTTGGTGATCACGTCAGATATTCCGCTTGCAGATGAGGTTATCTCTAAAGGCGCTCAAGCCCTCAGTTCTCGTGGCGAGCTCTATACAAAAGACACCATCAAAGCTCGCCTAAATATCCGCGACTTTATGGAAACCATGCGTTCAAGCGGAATTCAGACAGGTGGGCCCGCCGCGCTTTCTCAAACCGATCGACGCGAATTTGCAAACCATTTGGATCGTATTTTGGCGAAATTTAAGAAGTAACCCTCACTCTATTCATATTGAGCCAGCAAATAAAAGCCTGGCTCATTCCTGAAAATTCATTCTCAGCATTGCACCCAAAGCGTGCTCTTACTCCCATTTGTTTTGTTCTGTTTATTTTTCATCTCGCTCACCATAGCTTCAATATGCAACGTGGTTTATTTTGAACGACGTTTTTAATAAGTGTATAGAGAATAATGGGCTTTAACATCGTTTCCAGTGGAAGCTACCTGCCAACGAATCAATGGTCTGATCGAGAGATGGATCGCTTCCTAAAATTAGCGCCAGGGACCAGCCGAAATAAATTCGACGTTGAATATCGTCATGTAGCCAATACAAAAGAGACCGCTATTTACATGGCGGTGCAGGCAATAGAGCAGTGTTTAGGAAACACACATACCTTAAGCTCCGTTGATCTTCTTATCTACGCTAGCGGCACACACCACCAGTCTCTACCCTACGACGCCTCAGCGGTTCTCGCCGCGTTAGACGCTCCAACATGGCTAGAAAGCTTTGATTTGAACAGCACCTGTTTATCCTTTCTCTCTGCGCTTGATCTTGCTCAGAGTCTATTCTTAGCAAAACGGTACCGTCGGATTCTTATTGTCACCAGCGAACTCGCCACTGGCATCACACTGAATCGAAATTTTACGCTCAAACCAGAAGTTGCAACCTTATTCGCGGACGGTGCCGCCGCATTTTTGCTCGAAGAACACAACGATGATGGATTGCTCACCAGTCACTTTGAAACGCATCATACCGGGTATTCATTTTGTCAAATTAAGGGCGGAGGCAGTCATATCAATCCGCATACCTCCGAGCATCAAGCCTATTTAAAAAGTTGCCAGTTTGAGATGGAGGGCAAAGCACTCTTTAAACATGTGCGTAAAGCCTTACCAGCGTTTCTAAAAAAAGGGTTTGACGCCTCTCCGGTAACATTCAGCGATATTGATTATTTTCTTCCTCATCAAGCCAGCGCGCATGGATTAAAAAAACTGCCTTCACTCACCGGGCTACCAACAGAGAAAACCGTTAATCACTTTTCGACTTTGGGAAACCAAGTCGCCGCCTCACTCCCAATTAACTTACACTGGCTGCGTAATCAGCCAGAAGCCGCAGGAAAACATGTGTTATTAGCTGGCACCGCCGCAGGGTTGTCACTAGGGATGGGAGTGCTAAAACTATGAAGATATTGGTCACTGGTGGCAGCGGGATGTTGGGTAGCGCAATTCTGAGAATGTTTCACCAGCAGCATGAACTGCACTTTACAGCACGAAATACAGTCATCGCTAAACAACTCGCCGAGCAATTCGATGTTATCCCACATATAGTCGATTTAAGAGACCACTCAGCAGTTCATGCGGTATGCCAAGGTATGGATGCAGTCATCCATTGTGCCGCTCTCTCAAGCCCATGGGGAAAGTGGCAGGCGTTTTATCAAGCCAATGTAGATGCCACCAAAAACCTCGTCAATGCGGCTAATACGCATCAAATCTCGCGTTTTATCCATATTTCGTCCACCAGCGTCTACTTTGACCATCAAGACCGTTGGAATATTAGAGAAACCGACGCCATAGCTTCATACTGGTGTAATGATTACGCACACACAAAATATCTATCAGAAATTGAAGCCGTAAAAGGTCGAAGTAAAGCGATCATTTTAAGACCGCGTGGCATTTTTGGACCCAATGATCGCGCGATTATCCCAAGAGTGCTTAAGGCGATAAAAAACAACACTCTGCTTCTGCCATCGGGTAGAAATCCTGTGGTTGATCTGACCTATGTCGACAACGTTGCCCATGCAGCGATGCTCGCTTGCACTCAGGCAGACCGACTTCAGCATGGTGATGTGTTCAACATTTCCAACAACGAACCAATGCCAATTGAGACTGTTCTGCAAGCTTTATGTGAGGGGTTAAACCTAAAAGTAACGTTACAATCATTACCATACGGTGTGGTATCACCATTATTAAAGCTCAGTGAGCAAATACGAAGGCACTTACCACATCAGCCAGAACCAAGGCTCACCTCATACAGCGCAGGATTGTTTAACTATCATCAAACTCTGGATATCAGCAAGGCTAAACAAACACTGAATTACCAACCGCTTTTTTCAATTCAAGAAGGAATACAGCAGTATGCAAACTGGTCTAAAAATAAAAATCTTTGAGGCTGGACACTGCGTACACCCAGGCTTTGTTGTCAAACCAGGTTCTGGTATCAAGCCTAGAGCATTTCCGGCAGCCGTTGCGTTAATTCAGCACCCAACACAAGGCAACATCCTGTTTGACACGGGATATCACGAGCATTTTTTTAGCGCGACTCGTCCCTTCCCTGAACGTTTTTATGCTTGGACAACACCTTGTCGCTATAAAAAAGAACACGGAATTGTTGCGCAGTTAGCAAAAGAAAGTCTCAAACCTCATGATATTGAACACTTAGTGCTCTCCCACTTCCATGCTGATCACATTGCTGCCGTGTCTGAGTTTTCCCACTCTCAATTGCATTGCCAACAAAAAGGGGTAGATGCAATTACTAAAAGTGGTCGAATTGGAGGCGTAAGAAAAGGATACCTAAAAGCTCTACTTCCTCCACAGCTTGAACCTAACTTATTCATTCATAGTGATTTTTCTGTACCAATCAGCCAAATTCTTCCTCAGTGCCAAGGTGTTAATTTGCTCTGTAAAGACATGTTCGACGATGGATTTATTTATATGGTTAGCTTGCCAGGCCATGCAGCTGGCCAAGTGGGCTTGCTAGTTAAAAGAGACCAAAGTTGGCTGTTCTTACTCGCCGATGCATGCTGGTTAATCGAGAGCTTGAGTGAAAATATCGATCAACATTGGCTGGCGAACATGCTTTGCGATGATACAAAAGCCTATAAAAACACCCTCTCCGAGTTGAGAAGTTGCTACCAACAAACCCACCACTTTGTTCGCTTCGTGCCTTCACATTGTCAGGAAACTATCCAGCAGCTAATCAAAGAAGGATGGATGAAGTGAGAACGCTTATCTCAGAATTCTGGCGAACCCGCTACCGCCCCTTCGGCTCAAGGGAACAAGTCGAAACATGGCAGCAACAACACTTAACGCAACACTTGGATTGGGTATGCCGTCATTCACCGTATTACCGCTCACTTCAAGGTGCACCACTCAGTGATTTCCCTATCATGAATAAGCAAACCATGATGGAGAACCTTTCAGAGTTGAATACGAAGGGCTTAGATGCTGAACAGTTAATGCAGCAGGCACTCAAAGCAGAGCAGTCACGCAACTTTGCCGCTTCGAAAGTTGGCGATGTTACGGTTGGGCTTTCTTCGGGCACATCAGGCATGCGCGGGCTGTTTCTTGCTGACAAGCAGGAAACACAACTGTGGGCCGGCAATATATTGGCTCGCCTTTTGCCCAGCCTATGGCAAAAGCACCGAATTGCACTAGCCTTGCGGGCCAACAGCCCACTGTATAAATCCGTCGCGAAAGGGCCTGTTACATTCTTTTATGCCGATTTAACCAAACCTTACCAAGAATGGATAAAAGAGCTAGATGAGTTCCAACCCACGCTTTTGGTTGGTAGTGCGCAAGCTCTTCAGCTCTGTGCCCAGTTCAGCGGTCAATTTGGTCAACCCGAAATTCAACCACAGCGGATCATTTCTGGTGCAGAAGTCCTAACTGAGAGTGACCGTCACTTTATTTCTCAACGGTTCGACAGCGAACTCCATGAAGTCTATCAATGTACCGAAGGTTTTCTTGCATGTACGGATCAGCATGGACAAATGCGCTGGAATCAAGATGTTGTTTACATCGAAAAACATTGGCTGAATACCGAACGTACTCATTACAGCCCAATCATTACCGATTTTCGTCGTAAAACTCAGCCAATTATTCGTTATCAGCTCGACGATATTATTGAGAATAAACAGGATAATGGCGTATTTGAACCTCTTGGCGCGATTGCCGGACGATGTGGTGATCGCCTCACGCTAAACGCAAACCAGGTCCCAGTGACGGTGTTACCAGATCTCATCTACCGCGCTATAACACTATCCGCCCAAAGTCGCGTGGATTACCGAATCACCCAAACAGGGTCACAAGCCATTCAAATTGAAGCGGATTTTCACCACCATCGGGTTATACATCAAGCCTTGATAAAGTTGTTTGACCAATTGCGGCTTGATCCTGTCAGATTTAGTTACCGCCCTGCGCCTATTTGGACGCCAATGAATAAACAACGACGTGTGGTGAACATATGCGGGTCTTAATCACCGGAGCCCGAGCACCAGTTGCACTAGAGTGGGTAACCATGTGTATTCATCATGGACATGACGTAATTCTCACCGATTCGCTAAAAAAACCTCTAGGATCGTTTTTGCGAGGCATCGAGTCTTATATCCCCACCGCTTCACCTCGATTTGCGTTTCCCACCTATCAACAGCAGATCCTAAAAATCATTACTCAGATGCGTATTGATATAGTGATACCCACTTGTGAAGAAGTTTATTACTTGGCTCATGTTGCCAAACAATGCCCAGAAGTAGATTTTTTTCTGCCCAATGTGGGACTACTCAATGCCCTGCACAACAAGTTGACCGTCTTTGAACAGCTTCAAAGTTTGCCAGAAATCACACTTCCAAAAACTCGTTTGGTCGCTGATAAAAGTGAGATTGAAATTAATAAGAGAACCGTTCTAAAGCCCGTTTACTCTCGGTTTGGCGGGCAAGTCATAAGAGATGTGACAACTCAGTCTATTTCTGCCGCCACGATATCGCCCCTTTACCCTTGGGTTCAGCAACAAAAAATCCATGGGACTCCGGTGTGTAACTATGCCATTTTTGAACATGGTGACCTTAAAGCACACCAAGCTTATGTGCCGAAATACTGTGTAAACGGCTCGGCCGCCAGTGCTTTTCAGCCGATCTCGTGCGAACGACTAGATACATTTATCGCAGCTTTTGGTAAACGTCATACTTATCATGGGCAAGTGTCGTTTGACTTCATCAAATCACAAGATCAACTCTACGTGATTGAATGTAACCCAAGAGCCACCAGTGGTTTGCACCTACTCTCGTCTCGATGCAACCAACTGCTTCCTAATATGGAGTTTACCAGTCCTTCCAAGCAGCGATTGCATCATTTAGGTCCAATAACACTCATCGCGGAAGGTGGATTATCCCTGTTCAAGGCTCGAACTTGGCAAGATTGGTGGTCTGGAGTGAATGTGATGCAACAGCATAACTTACCGGCCGGGAGCCAAATCCGGAGTATGTTTGAATTACTCCGGTTAGCTAGGCAGAACAAGACGAAGTGGAGCGACGCTTCTACCGTTGATATTGAGTGGAATGGAGAGGCATTGAACTCATGACACTTTCCTCTCAAGAATGGCATAAAACTTTTTTCACTCTTATGCAGTCGAATCCCATTGATGAATGCACAGCAAGCTTTGGTTGCTACTATATCGATGATGTTGCCATTCCCTACTCCGTAACACCAAAAATACCAAACAACTGTTATGCCGTGTCCCCTATGACACTGCTTAGTGGCTACGCCGAAGAAGAGCTTCACAAAGTCAAAAATGTGGCTGTTCGATGGGTATGTAAGTTACTTATTAATATGACTAAACCAATCTTATCACTGGCTGGATTGGATCAAGTCCAAACGCTCAACAATCAGTGCTTGTCCACCAATATGTATAGCGAACAATGGGCAGCCTTAAATCTCGATGAACTGCGTCGCGTCGCACTCGATCAATACCCCACCTTTCCCTTGGTGCTTCGCTCCCTCAATCAGCGTCAGCATTTACACTTAATTCAGCGATTGAAGCAGCCAAAATGGCAAAGCTTGGTAACACGACAAGTGTATTTACTTGATGATTGGCAAGCGTTCAGCTTCAACCGAGATTTAACGAAAGACTTCAAACTGCTTAATGATAAAGATTGGCAGTTTAGGCCACTGACCACTGATGAAGAATTTCAGCGTGCCAAAGAGTTATATGACATGCTTTACCTTGATAAATACAGCCTCAATAACATCCAGTTTTCAAGCCAATATTTAAAACAGGCGAGCCAGAACAAATTAGTACATTTAGTGGGACTGTTTTATCAAGAAGAGATGCTGGCTACGTTAGGCATTGTAGAAATTGATAATGATATGACTTGCCCAATTTTTGGCTACGATACCAATAAGCCACAACGCCTCGCATTGTATCGTCGAATATCGGCCTATACCATCCGCCATGCCATGATATACCAGCGTCGCTTTAATATGAGCTCAGGCGCTCCGGCTTTTAAACGCAACAGAAAAGCCCGGCCAGAAATTGAATTTAGCTATGTTTATATTGCGCACTTACCTTGGTACAAACGCATAATTTGGAAAAGCTTGTGCTGGCTCACTCAGCACTTTTATCGCCCTTTGTTGATACGTTTTCAGCTATAAACCGACATCTATAATCAGGTAAGCCTGCGTACACAGTCTCAATCGATAAAAAAGCCTGCGACGTTCGCAGGCTTTTTATAATGGAGCTGTGTGAGGTAACCGTTTTCTACGGTGTGTAGTATGTTGCTGCGCCAGGGCCTACTGGTAAACCAAATACGAATACCCATAGGTAGAACAGCACACTCCAACCTACAATGAAGCAGATTGAGTAAGGTAGCATGGTCGCGATCAGCGTACCGATACCTAAGTTCTTCATGTAACGAGTCGCTACGGCAAGAATCAAACCAAAGTAGCTCATCATTGGAGTAATGATGTTTGTCGTCGAGTCACCAATTCGGTAAGCAGCCTGAATCGTTTCCGGTGCATAACCAACAAGCATCAACATAGGAACAAAAATCGGAGCCGTTACTGCCCACTGTGCCGATGCCGAACCAATCATTAGGTTGATAAAGCCACACATCAGGATGAAGGCAAAGAACAACATTGGGCCAGTTAAGCCAATTTCTTGCAGGAAGCTAGCGCCAGCAACCGCGAATACCTGACCGAAGTTAGTCCATTTAAAGAAAGCAACGAACTGAGCCGCAAAGAAAACTAATACAATGTACATGCCCATAGAAGACATAGATTTCGCCATTGCATCAATTATATCGCGATCCGTCTTCATCGTGCCCACAACTTTACCAAACACAAAGCCTGGAATAGCAAAGAACACAAAGATGAATGCCACGATACTTTTCAGGAATGGTGAACCTGCAATTGTACCTGCATCAGAACGTAGGATGCCGTCTTCTGGAACAACCGTCCAAGCAAGCAGCGCTGAAACAACCAGTACAGCAACACCTGCTAGTTTTAGGCCTTTCTTCTCAATGTCTGTTAAGCCACCCATTTTGTCGTTCGACAAATCTTCTGAGGCTTCTTCTTCACTGTATTTGCCAAGCTTTGGCTCAACAATTTTTTCAGTAACAAACGCACCTGTGATTGCAATGAAGAATGTCGACACAAACATGAAGTACCAGTTAACTTCTGGACCAACAGTGTAAGTTGGGTCGATCATTTGCGCCGCCGTTTCAGTAATGCCTGACAACAGCGGGTCAACCGTACCAATAAGTAGGTTTGCTGAGTAACCACCAGATACACCAGCGAACGCCGCAGCAAGACCGGCAAGTGGGTGACGACCTAAAGAATGGAACAGCATTGCAGCCAGTGGAATAAGTACCACATAGCCAAGCTCTGATGCCGTATTTGAAATGATACCCGCGAAAACGACCGTCACTGTTACCATGCGTTGAGATGCACCCATGACTAAGCCACGCATTGCTGCAGATAGCAAGCCTGAGTATTCAGCAATAGCAACACCCAACATCGCAACCAATACCGTACCCAAAGGTGCAAAGCCGACAAAGTTTTTCACTAGATTGGTAACGATTAGCTCAAGGCCATCAGCGTTAAGCAAGCTAACGACATGAATCATGCCATCCGCGGCACGACCTTTTGCACCCTCAGGACGAGGGTCAACTACGGAAACTTCGAAGTATCCTGCAATACCCGACATCACCAGAATGGCTAAACAGAAAATGGCAAATAGTGTGATCGGGTGGGGTAATAAGTTCCCCAAATATTCGACAGTATCCAAAAAGCGCGTAAACAGCGGCTTCTTAGGCGAGTTTTGTTTAATTGAATCAGATGAACTCATCTGTTCCCTCCTTGTTTTTATTCCTATGCAAATGTGACAAAAATGTCAAAAAGCGTGCGAAGGGTACTTGAGTAGAAGGTCAAATAAAAGCCCTAAATGTTACAAACTGTGACGAACAGAGGCATTTATAACCAACATTGAATAAAAATGTAGATATTTCATCCATGTAAGATAATTAACTCAATATTATCAATTAAACAAAACCATAAGTTAGATATATGCAGGTTGATTACTTTTGCACAGCTTTGAATCTCGGGTTCGTTTTACAAATGACATAAAGACGCCCTCTCCGTTTTACAATCTGGCAATCCGGATGACGACTTTTTGCACTTTTTAATGATTTTACTACCTTCATGATTTATTCCTTTTCGCTCTTAAATTGACCAAAACGACGGTTGAAGTTCGCAATGCGACCTTCGGTTTGTACAACGCGCTGTTTACCGGTGTAGTACGGGTGAGAAGCTGACGACACATCTAACGTAAAGTAAGGGTAAGTTTTGCCATCTTTCCATTCTATGGTTCTCTCCGTTTTCAACGTAGAACCAACGACAAAGTACTTATCTACACTGGTGTCGTGGAACACCACAGGACGATATACAGGGTGGATTCCTGGTTTCATAATACTTTTCCTTTTAATTGAATTGTTATGTTATAACATTTTAATTAATAATCATTATCAACAAGAAAAGCAAGAGAAATTTGTGATACTTTTCATCTCAATGAATTCTTAAAGATGTCCACCATGTATTCCATCGAACCCATCGGCGTCATTGAGACACCGTACAAAGAAAAGTTTGCAGTTCCGCGCCAACCACGCTTAGTACCAGAGGCTAAAGCACGCGTAAAACTGTTAGGTGCAGCAAATAGCCCTGAAGCAGTGCGTGGGCTAGAACAGTTCTCTCACGTTTGGTTGTTGTTTCTATTTGATCAGAATCTGGAAGCTGGTTGGAAACCAACTGTACGTCCGCCACGATTAGGCGGCAATGAACGAATTGGTGTCTTTGCCTCGCGCTCGACTTTCCGTCCAAACGGAATCGGAATGTCAGCCGTTGAAGTGAAAGGAGTCACTAAGCAAGGCGATCAAATCTATCTTGATTTAGGCAGTGTAGATCTCGTGGATGGGACACCGATTGTGGATATTAAGCCTTATATTCCCTATTCGGATTCTATTTCGGAAGCACAAGGCGGATACGCAGACCAAGAACCAGAAAAGTCACAAGTCACCTTTTCTGCTCAAGCATTAGCAACGATAGAAAATCGACCCGATACTGACTATGTAAGATCAGTCATTGAACAAGTTCTGGCACAAGATCCTCGCCCTGCATATAAGAAAAACAAGCCGGACGACAAAGAATATGCGGTAAATTTGTTCGACTTGAACGTAAAGTTCACAGCAACAAGCAACTTAATAACGGTTACCGCTATTGAAAGCTTTTGACAAACGCAATTGGCTGATATTATAGACGGCTAACAAATTTCCCTTTCGGGAACTCCCATACTCCTGCTTATTCAAGCTTGAGTATCTAACTTAAATAAACGGATAAATTTAATGCGTACCAGTAATTATCTTCTTTCTACTCTGAAGGAGACTCCAAACGACGCAGAAGTAGTGAGCCACCAGCTCATGCTACGTGCAGGTATGATCCGTAAGCTGGCTTCAGGTTTATACACCTGGCTACCTACTGGTCTACGTGTACTGCGTAAAGTCGAAAACATCGTTCGTCAAGAAATCGACAATGCAGGCGCAGTCGAAACTTTGATGCCCGTTGTTCAGCCGTTTGAACTATGGGAAGAGACAGGCCGCAGCGAAAAGATGGGCCCTGAGCTACTTCGCTTTACTGACCGTCATGTTCGTCCGTTTGTACTTAGCCCAACCGCTGAAGAAGTGATCACTAGCCTTGTTCGCAATGAAGTGAGCTCTTACAAACAGCTTCCGCTAAACCTGTACCAAATCCAAACTAAATTTCGTGACGAACGACGCCCACGTTTTGGCGTAATGCGTTCACGTGAATTCTCAATGATGGATGCGTACAGCTTTGACATTGATAAAGACGGCCTACAAAAGTCATACGACGCAATGCACGATGCTTACTGTAAAGCATTCGATCGCATGGGTCTGGATTACCGTCCTGTACTTGCAGATAGCGGTGCTATCGGTGGTAGCGGCTCTCAAGAGTTCCACGTACTGGCTGAAAGCGGCGAAGATATCATCGCATTTTCTAGCGAGTCAGATTACGCGGCAAACATTGAAAAAGCAGAAGCACTAGCTCCAGCCTCTGAGGCTGCGGCACCAACACAAGAAATGACGTTGGTTGATACGCCAAACGCGAAAACAATCGCTGAATTGGTTGAACAGTTCGAACTACCAATTGAAAAAACAGTGAAAACACTTTTTGTGAAAGCATCTGACGAAGTTGATGCGCCAATCATCGCGCTTATTATTCGTGGTGATCATGAACTGAACGAAGTGAAAGCAGAAAACCTTCCTCAGGTTGCAGCTCCACTGGAAATGGCATCTGAAGAAGAAATTCGTGCGCTTATCGGTGCAGGCCCTGGTTCACTAGGCCCTGTTGGCCTTAAACTGCCGTTCATTGTTGACCGCAGCGTTGCGGTAATGAGCGACTTCGGTGCGGGCGCGAACATCGATGGCAAACACTACTTCGGTATTAACTGGGGTCGTGATGTAGAGCTTGGCCAAGTTGAAGACCTACGTAACGTTGTGGAAGGTGACCCAAGCCCATGTGGCAAGGGCATTATCCAGCTTAAGCGTGGTATCGAAGTTGGCCATATCTTCCAACTAGGTAACGCTTACTCCGCAGCGATGAACTGTGGTGTACTGGGTCCTGATGGTAAGAACGTCATCCTAGAAATGGGTTGTTACGGTATCGGTATCACTCGCGTAGTAGCGGCTGCTATTGAACAAAACCACGACAAATACGGCATCATCTGGCCAGATGCAATCGCACCATTCCAGGTAGCGATCGTTCCAATGAACATGCACAAGTCAGAAGAAGTGAAAGAAGCCGCTGAGAAATTGTACGCTGAGCTAACGGCAATGGGCATCGAAGTGCTATTTGACGACCGTAAAGAACGCCCAGGCGTAATGTTCTCTGACATGGAGCTTATTGGTGTACCGCATACAATTATTATCGGTGACCGCTCAATGAAAGAAGGCAACTTCGAATACAAGAACCGTGCTACTGGTGAGAAAACAGCAGTCGCAATGACTGACATTGTTGAGCACGTAAAAGCTCAACTAAAGTAAGCACTAGACGAGTTCGCATTTGAAGTAGTTTCAAATAGTTAAAAAGGGTTGGCTTCGGTCAGCCCTTTTTATTACAGCTCAACGCCCCCCTCCACCTTTTTCGAACTATTCACTTTGTTAATCTTTGGTTCAGCTTCTTGCTATTAAACTGATTTCATCATCTAAAGGAGGTCAGTTATGGATTTAAAAAGTCTTCTAAACCAAGCACTCAAATCAGACTTACTTAAGCAAGGTGCAGATGCATTGGGCAAACAAACCAACAACATCAAATCCTCATCAAATTCAAGTAGCCTAAAAACGCTAGGAGCAGGTGCTGTAGGCGGAGGCCTCATCGGTATGCTGATGGGCTCAAAGAAAAGTAAAAAAATGACTAAAAAAGTAGGGTCAAGCGCATTAAAAGTCGGTGGCGCAGCTGCGCTTGGAGCCTTGGCCTACAAAGTGTATAACGACTGGCAAGCCAAGCAATCCGGTCAAGGTGTTCAAGAAACCTTTGACCCCGATGACAGTAAACACAGTGTCTTAATTTTAAAAGCAATGATTGGAGCTGCAAAAGCTGATGGTCACGTTGATGAAGAGGAAATGGCGCGCATTGAACAAGCTCTCGCGGATATGGGCGCAGATGAGCACGTTCGTCACCTCGTTCAGCAAGAGTTAAACAAACCGCTTGATCCTGCTGAAATTGCTAATCAGGCGACCTCTCCTCAACAAGCGTCAGAAATTTACCTGGCGTCTTTGATCGTCGCTGATGAACAAAACTTTATGGAAAAAGCGTATCTGCAAGAACTAGCAAAACAACTTCAACTTTCACCAGAAGTCACCCAGCAGTTAGAAGCACAAATGCAGTGATTAAATCTCGCTCAAGCAAACCTTCAACTTGAGCCAAAACAACTCTGTACTTTGAGTTTCAAATCCGCTGTGTGTATATTGAGATAAGTTATCATTTAGTGGAAAGAAAACATGCAAGTATACGGCTGTTGTGAACTGGTTCGTGAGCTTTATGCTCAGATTGGTAGTGGCGATCAAGCTTATATTCCCCAAGCAATTTCATGTGCAGTTAAAGCACTGAACGATGTTGCAGCGGATGAGTCCCTGCCTAAAGAAGTGCGTGAAAAAGCGGCATTTGCTGCGGCAAACCTACTGATTTCAGATTTTGAGGATAAGTAATGAATCTAGCGAACTTTGAATCCATGGATCCTGTCATGCTGATGAGCATTGTGAATATGAAGCTACGCGACGACTTCGGTGGTGACTTAGATAAACTGGTGGCTTTCTTCGATATCGAACGCACAGCACTGGAGACAAAACTGGCTTCTGCTGGTTTTGACTTTCTTCCAGAAGCAGGACAATTCCGTTAATCAACACCATTCTTGGCGGATAACCGAAACGAGGATAACCAATATGAAAAAGGGCTTGATGAGTTACCATCAAGCCCTTTTCTTTTATTCGATAGGCGTCTCGGTTAGCCAAATGAAGCCCAGATGACTGTCGCCACAAGAATTGGACATACAAACTTCACATACGTAGGCCATAACTTACCAAACCAACCTTGCGTAAACTCCGGGCAACCTTGCTCAAGCTCTTTGATTTTTGAGTTGCGATTCCATACCCAACCACCAAATAAGCAGAATAAGAGCGCAGCGGTTGGTTGTAGATACTGAGTAGCAACCGTCGCGACCATACCAAATAGAGCACCAAAATTATAAACAATCACCACACTGAACAAAGCAATGAGACCACCTAAAACCCAGCTCGTTGCGCTGCGCTTAGTATTGAAGCGCTCACTCACTAAAGCCACTGGACACTCTAACATTGAAATGGAAGACGTTAGCGCCGCAATCGTCAGCAATAAGAAGAACACAATAGAGAATAATTGACCAAGCAAACCTAAACTATCAAACATTAGTGGCAATACCGTAAACACTAACGTATCTGAGCTTAAGAGAGAGCCATCTTCTGCATAGATTTGAACGCCCTTTTGCATTGCTACAAACATCGCTGGCATCACCACTAACCCTGCAATGAAAGCAACGGCAGTATCTACCATGGTCACGTTCATCGCCATCTTTGGTAGGTTTTCTTTCTTACTCAAGTAAGACCCGTAAATCAACATTGAGCAGCCACCGATCGTAAGCGAGAAGAAGCCCTGTCCCATTGCAGCAAGAATCAACTTGCGGTCCCATACCTTTTCAAAATCCGGCACTAGGTAATGTTTCAGACCTTCCATCGCACCGTTTTGCGTCATGATGTAAGCAAATAGCAGAGCAAACAGAACAAACAATGCTGGCATCAAACGTGTGGACCACTTCTCAATACCTTGTTTTACGCCACCTTGTACGATGAGAATCGTCAGTACATAAAAAGTAATGGTTCCGAACAAGTTACGTTCAACACTAAAGCCCTTTAGCCATTGAGTTGCAGCTTCTAACCCCATTAGATCTGTGATTGCACCCAGTAAAAAGCAGATCAACCAACCACCAACAATTGAATAAAACGCTAAGACAGCGCTTGGTACGCTTAAACCAATCCAACCCACAATGCCGCCGAGCTTTTTACCGGCAGGGTTATCTGTGATTGCACGCATACTGTCTACAGGGTTGGCTTGACCATGGCGACCAATCGCCATTTCAACCACCAGCATCGGAAATGCGACGATAAGAATCATCACCAAATAAACTAACAGGAAAGCACCGCCACCATTACTGGCTGCTTGAGTTGGGAAGCCCCAAATATTGCCAAGGCCAACTGCGGCACCTGCGGCAGCTAAGATGAACCCGAGACGAGAGCCAAAATGCTCGCGAGGCTGAGAAGAGGTTTGCTGTGTCATACTACTCACACAAAAATATCATTGAACTAGCTAACTAGTACACTATAGCAATATTCACTATTCAACAAGAGCACCTCGGTTAAATCCTCGACAGTTGAAACAATTTGTAGTCATTCAGCTTGTAAATTTTAACGTACATCTCATATTCATCGCTCAAAAGCCTCGCGACTGTTGTTCGTTTTACGTGGCTGAATTTTGCCAATCCTTCTGCCGTGAAGTGAGCCGAAAAATAATGAGCTCTGGTGTAAGGGACGAACTGTTCCTCGTGATACTGTGTCGAAAAGCAGAATATTGTGCTTCGCTTTTTCCCCCTAATGTCTATTTATCAGCTAGTTATTACTCTGTTCTCATTTATACCCATGATTCAAGGAGAGGAAAATGAAGGTCACCCTACTTCACGGAGCGATGGTTGTAGCACTCAGCGCCAGCTACCAAGCTCAAGCCTATAACTGTCAAAGTCTACCCGACTGGGACAGCACTGCGACTTATACATCGGGCGCTTTAGTAAAAACGCAAGGAGCCGCTTATGAGGCTGCATATTGGACGCAAGGCAATGATCCCGTGACCAACTCAGGATCTTGGGAAGCATGGAAAGCGTTAGGGCAATGTGATGGTGGAAGCAACAATTTATCACCAACGGTGTCGTTCTCCTCTCCAATAAACAACGCACAAATTCCCGAAGGCAGTGCGATCACTTTGTTAGCCAACGCAGCTGACGAAGATGGCCAAATCACACAAATTGAGTTTGTTGCAGGCAACCAAACCGTTGCTGTGGTAACTCAAGCACCATTCGAAGCTTCTTGGACAGCTATTGAAGGGATCTCGCAATTGACCGCAATTGCGACAGATAATGAGGGAGCTGTTAGCACCACGACGATTTCTATCCAAGTTCAACCACAAGTCGAATTACCGCCACCAAGCATTTCATTGACAAGCCCAGTAGGCACAGAAGTGCTTAATGTAGGCGATAACCTAACCGTAGCCGCTCAAGCTGACGATATTGATGGTGTGGTCACACAAGTTGAGTTCTTCGTAAACAATCAATCTGTCGCCATTGATACTAGCGCACCTTACGAATATCAATGGACCGCTAGTCCAGGTACATACTCGTTCAAAGCACAAGCGACTGATGATACAAACCTCGCAACGATGAGCCAAGAAGTAGCGCTGGTTATTAGTAATTCAGAAACCGGAACGGGCGGATGTGCAGATGCAGTACCTTATGTGGCAGGCACAAGTTATCAAGCTGGCGACCTGATTTCTCACTTCAACCAAAAATATCGTTGTGATGTTGCTGGTTGGTGCTCCTCGGATGCGACATGGGCTTACGAGCCTGGTGAAGGGCTATACTGGCAAGATGCTTGGAGTGGCCTAGGTGCTTGTTCGACACCACCGCAAGTTACCATTACGGCACCAACGGATGGACAAGTCGTGCTCGCTGGCAGCAATAACGAAATCACGGCAAACGCAAGCGATGCTGATGGCACAGTCACGCAAGTTGAGTTTTTTGCGAACAACACCAGCTTAGGGGTCGCCACTCAAGCGCCATATTCCGTTACTTGGAACGCCACACTTATTGGCGCTAACCAGCTTAAAGCCGTCGCAACCGATAATGATAACAACACGTCAGAGTCCCTGGTTGGTGTGGAAGTCAGCGATAAAGATTTGGTCGTCTCTCTGACTTCACCAAGCAGCGGTCAAACCGTCGGATTAGGCAAAAGTCTCGCATTAAGCGCCGATGCAACGTCTTTAACTTCAGGCATTAAACACGTTGATTTCATGATCAACGGCTCTATTGTTGCAACCGATACCACAGCACCTTACACAGCCAACTGGACACCAACTGCACTTGGTAACTTTACAGTTAGCGCCCAAGCTGTGGATTTGTCAGGAAGCAATGCACTGTCTGACGCCGCAGCAATAACGGTGGTTGAGCAAGTAGAGAAACGCCATAAACTCATCGGTTACTGGCACAATTTTGTAAATGGTGCGGGCTGTCCAATTCGTCTAGCAGATATGGCAGATGCTTGGGATGTGATTGATATTGCCTTTGCTGAAAATGATCGCAACAGTGATGGCACTGTGCACTTTAATCTATATTCAGGCGATATTTACAGCGATTGTCCAGCACTCGATCCAACACAATTCAAGCAGGACATGGCAGCGCTTCAAGCTAAAGGTAAGAAGTTTGTTCTCTCTCTTGGCGGCGCAGAAGGCACGATTACGCTGAATACCGACCAAGATGAAGCCAACTTTGTCTCTAGCCTAACAGGTCTTATCGCTGAGTGGGGCTTTGATGGTCTAGATGTGGATTTAGAGAGTGGTTCTAACTTAGTTCATGGCTCGCAAATTCAAGCTCGCCTTGGTCGTGCTTTGCTTCAAATAGAGCAAAACATGGGTGGAGATATGTACCTAACCATGGCGCCTGAGCACCCTTATGTTCAAGGTGGTTATGTGGCTTACAGCGGTATTTGGGGGGCGTACATCCCTGTGATTAACGAGACACGCAGCACGCTCGACTTGCTTCACGTCCAGTTATATAACAACGGCGGTTTGCCAAACCCATACCTGCCAGGCAGTGCACCAGAAGGCTCTGTGGATATGATGGTAGCGCAATCTAAAATGCTTATCGAAGGTTTTGAGTTGGCCGACGGCACTCAATTTGCACCATTGCGCGATGATCAAGTCGCAATCGGTTTACCTTCAGGTCCTAGCTCGGCAAATTCAGGGCAGGCTCCAACACAGAATATTATCAACGCACTAGATTGTTTAACCAAAGGCACTTCATGTAGCACCGTTAAACCAGCGTACCATTACCCGAATTATGCAGGAGTAATGACATGGTCTATCAACTGGGATCAGCATGATGGTTTTAACTTCTCAAAACCTGTCGGCGATAAACTCACCGAGATGAATGCGCAATAAGCTATCAAAGAATAAGCGAGTAAAACGCAAAGAGAGCACAATAGTGCTCTCTTTCTTTATCTCATCGAGTTTTTACTTTTTAATGAGTAATTAAATCGTAAATACTCGGTAATCTTTTAGCTCAGGGATTTTCTTCAACAGATCGTCTTCTTGCCCTGCCATGTCATCCAACGAGTCACACAAGTCTTCTGCTTGTTGCTCTACCTCTTTCGAATGCTCAGCTAAACGCTCTTCTACTTTCGCGCTGAGTTCAGCCATACTCTCCGATAATGCAGTGAGGTTTATTCCTCCCTCTTCCTTCATTTTTTTCGATAAAGCATCCAACGAACTCGCTAAAAACTCTTTATTGAAGATCTCTTGTGCTTTTGCAAAGTCTTCAGTCCACCCTTGTGTCATGGACTCAAAACTTTCCGCTGGTAGAATGAAATCGCCATCTTTGTAGTAACGTGATTCAACATCAGCGAAAAAGTCCTGTACTGCGACTTTGACGTTATCAAACGCGCCAGGTGCGTCTAGGCTTTCCGCGACATCATCAATAATATCATTTGCAAGCGCTAAACCATCACTCGCCAACTGCTTTGCTTGTGGAATATACGCGTTCATTTTTTCGCGATAGTCTTCAATTGCCGCTTTCTGGTCAGAATTGAGTTCAATTAGCTCACCTTTGATGAAGAGGTTGTTATCCTCATCCACGACAGCTTTATCACCTGTCGTTTGGCGAATTTCCAAGCTTTGCCCATCCATACGGACTTCATTATTGATGTCCACACGACACTGCGCTGCATAACCAGTAGCACTGACCATCAGCAATGAGAGTGTAAAAAGCTTTTTCATGTCATTCTCTTTTATTTAACATTACTCGTGTTAAACATAACACTGAGTGATACATGAGATGTCAGCAAATCGTCACGACTTCGTAACAAGTTGTTTTATCTCCTATTTTTACGTCAACCTCATCACCTTCTTCTTTTCCGAACAACGCTCGACCCAGAGGAGATTTAGCTGTTAAGACAAAGACTTCCTGAGCCTGATATTGAACAGTCAAACCACCAGAGCAAGGGCCTACAAAGAAGTGCTTTTCAAGCAAATTCTCATCTGCGAGAACAACGTAAGCACCAACACCAACAGGCGCATTCTTAAAGTCGCGAGTCACTAAAGAACGATATTGACGCAATTCCTCTTCACTATCTTGGATTCGCATGGCTTGTCCATGAGCAAGATACGCGGCTTCAAGTGCCAATGTATCGTACTTGTGCTCGGGAACAGTTTCTTCATCTGTCGCGGCATCGATAGCTCGCTGAGCCGATGCATGGGCAACTTGAAGTTTTTCTTCCAGATGTTGGATGATAATTTGGACTAAGTCAGCTTTGTTCATACTTTTAGGACGCGCGTTTAGTATTCGGGGTGTGTTAATGTAGCCAAGTTTACCATCAAAGAAAGGTTTCCCTATTATGCAAAGTGACTCGCTGCATCAAACACTTCAATCTGTATTTGGTTTTGACTCATTACGCCAAGGTCAGCAACCCGTTATTGAAGCCGTTATGAATGGTTACTCTGCTGCGGCAATCTTTCCTACAGGCTCGGGGAAGTCACTCTGTTATCAACTACCTGCAACCATATTACCCAACCTTACGTTGGTGATCTCTCCGTTGTTGGCGTTAATGAAGGATCAACTGAGCTTTTTACAAAGTAAAGGAATCGCTGCCGCTTCTATCGATAGCAGTCAAAGTAGAGAAGAAGCACAAAAGGTCATGGCTGGCGTGAAGAATGGACAAATCAAAATCTTGATGATTTCTGTTGAGCGGCTAAAAAACGAGCGTTTTCGTGAATTCATTCGCCAAGTACCGATTTCTTTGATGGTCATTGATGAAGCGCACTGTATTTCCGAATGGGGGCATAACTTTCGTCCAGATTATCTCAAACTACCGCAATATCAACGTGAACTGAACATCCCACAGTCTTTACTTCTCACCGCAACGGCAACGCCTGCAGTTATTGAAGACATGCAAAAAAAGTTCGATATTGCCAGTGAACATATTACCGTTACAGGCTTCTACCGCCCCAATCTGGATATATCGGTGATCCCGTGTGAGGAAACAAAGAAACAAGAACAGCTCAGTGAGATCATCGCCTCTTCACCTAAGCTTCCGACCATCATATACGTGACGCAACAGCAAACAGCAGAACGAGTAGCAAAGTCATTAATCCATATTGGCATTAACGCTCACGCATACCACGCTGGCATGAAAAGCGACGTTCGTGCACAAATCCAACAGCAGTTCATGGATGGCCAAATTGACTGTATTGTTGCAACGATTGCATTTGGTATGGGGGTCGATAAATCTGATATTCGACGCGTCATTCACTTCGACTTACCCAAATCAATCGAGAACTACGCACAAGAGATTGGACGTGCAGGCAGGGACGGGCAACGCTCTGAGTGCATTCTGCTAGGCAATACGTCCGGCTTAACGGTGTTGGAGAATTTTGTCTATGGTGACACACCAGAATTTGCGTCAATTAACTATGTAGTCGAGCAAGCGAAAGAACATGCTCCACAATGGGAGGTAGTGCCACTGCGTTTGTCGCGTGAAAGTAATATCCGCCAATTGCCACTCAAAACCTTGTTGGTTTATTTGGAGCTACATAACGTCATTGAAGCAAAGTACAGTTACTTTGCAGAATATCGGTTTAAGTTTTTGCACGATCAGCAATTTATTGTGAATCAATTTCAAGGCGAGCGACGTCAATTTGTGGAGGCTATTTTTTCCTGCTCACAAAAAGCCAAAGTGTGGTGCCAAGTTGATCTAGAAGCGCTATGGATGAACTATCAATCGGAACGCAGCCGAGTTGTCGCAGCGCTCGACTATTTTCACCAGAACGGCTGGATAGAACTAGAGAGCAAACAACTGACGGACGTGTACTCAGTTATGCCAACCAAACAGAGCTCGGATGTTTTAATCCAACAACTGTCTGAACTGTTCCAATCCAAAGAAAGCAAAGATATCGAAAGAATCCACACCATGCTGCACTTGTTCCAGTCCGAGCACTGTTTGAGCTCACAATTGGCGAACTACTTTGCGGATCACGATGCACCAAAGCAATGTGGTCACTGCTCCGTGTGTCGTGGTCACGTCGCCACATTCACAGCACCAGAACCTGAAGATATTGAACAATCTCAAGTATCGATATGGGCGCAGGAGTTTATTCAGCTTTCCCCATCGGCCATCAGTAATGATGCCGTTGCTCGCTTCTTGTGCGGAATCAGCACTCCTTTGATTAGCCAGCTAAAAGCCTCAAAGCTAGCAGGTTATGGTGCAATGGCAAATGTAAGTTTTGAGCAGGTATTAACGCAGGTAGAAACGGTAAGGGCCTAAAAAAAGCTCAATTGACGCGCTTGGTCTTCGGGCTTGAGCATCACGTTCAAGCCTAAAAGGCGAATTTCCCGTCCATTTTGGCGTTTAAGAATATCTCTTAGCAAGATCTTGAAGTCCTCAAGCTCTAATTGCGGATGGATGTGCTCAATTGTTGTCAGTTGAAAGTCGGCAAATTTGACTTTAATACCTTGTTTAATAATCGACTTATCTGGGCTTGCACGCTCTAAACGTTTCTCGAGTTCAGGATAAAGTTTCTCCTCAATCACTTGCCAACATTCACCATAGGTTGCGATGTTCTGGCTGAATGTCCTTTCCACACCGACGGACTTTCTCTCGCGCTCAACAACGACTTCTCGATTATCAATTCCATGGCTTCGCTGCCATAAGGAGGCACCCTGACGACCAAACTGCCTCAACAACTCTCGATAGTCACTGTTTTTAATGTCCTCACATCGATAAAAACCGGCTTGGTGGAGCTTCTCAAGACTCACCTTCCCCACGCCAGGAATATTCTCTAACGGAAGACTATCGATAACCTCTTGGACTTTCTCTGGCGGAATCACAAACTGACCGTTGGGCTTGTTCATGTCTGACGCGACCTTGGCAAGAAACTTAATCGGAGCAATGCCCGCCGATGCCGTCAACCCAAGTTCACTCCAGATATCACGGCGAATTGACTCTGCGATCAACGTTGCGGAGCCACGGCAAGCTGTCGAGTCCGTGACATCGAGGTATGCTTCATCCAATGAGAGAGGTTCAATGATAGGCGTATAACGCTCAAAAATAGCACGAATCTGCTGAGAGACTTGCTTATATACATGCATTCTACCGGGCACAACCAACAAATGAGGACAGAGTTGCAGCGCGCGCGCCGTTGACATTGCACTGCGAACACCATATTTACGCGCATCATAATTACAGGTGCTAATCACTCCACGCTGCTTTTCATGTCCGCCAACAGCGAGTGCAATGCAACGGTAACTGGGGTTATCTCTCATCTCTACGGCAGCATAAAAACAATCCATATCGACATGAATAATTTTTCTAATTCGATCTGACATAGCCATCAAAGCACTGTTCAAAAAAACAGTATAAATCAAATCTACCTGAAGAGAAATGGGCGTGTTTAAACGAACGTCAATCTCGAAGCATTACGTCCAGTTGATCGACCAATTCGGCCCAATCTGCATCTTCTTCGATGGCTTGTTTTAGAAAGTTCGCCTGTGACATCGTCCAAAAGCTAGCTTCATGTAAAGGCGCAGAATCTCTTTTGTGTCGATGTTGATTAATAAAATCTTTCATTTCTTGAGGAGAGCTACCGAGGCCCAGTTGTTGAAATAGCTCAGCCATACCATGTTGATGCATTTCCATACTACTTTCTCCCTACGTTAGCTAAACATAATTATATAACTAAGACAGGAATAATGATGTGATGTTAACGGATGCGTGTCAAACATTTGAGTAGTTGTTCTACTTTTGGTTGACATGTGTTTTTTGATGGCGATAAGTTTAATTTTAGTTATCATTGATTTTAAACAATTAATTTTGGGGACTGCGCTTGAGTAATAAGATTCTGGTTGTTGAAGATAGTCGTGCATTTAAAAACTTTCTTTGCCAAACAATAAGCCAAGCTGGTTATGAGGTCATCGCAGCGGAAAGCTACGCGGAGGCAAAGAACTTGTTATCTTCAGCACAGGACCTCTTCTGTGCGGTTTTAGACTATTGTTTACCGGATGCTCAAGATGGCGAGATTATTGATCTCGTTTTGGAACATGGTCATCGTGTCATTGTTTTAACGGCTCGATTTCAAGAAGACACTCGCGAAAAGATGCTTGCAAAAGGTGTCCTCGACTATATTTTGAAAGACAGCATGGCGTCCGTTTCCTATCTATTACCACTCCTCAAGCGACTAACCAACAATCAACAACACAAATGTTTAGTCGTTGATGATTCACACACCGTAAGAAGACACATTGCCCAACTTTTGGAGCATCAATATATTCAGACGTTGGAAGCTGACAATGGGCAAAAAGCCCTAGAGCTTGTCGAGCAAAATCCAGATATCACTCTCGTTTTAACCGACCATGATATGCCCGTTAAAGATGGCATTACTATGGTGCGTGAATTACGTCGGAAGTGGGATAAAAATCAATTAGCCATTCTCGGCTTGTCGGGTAGTAACTCTAAGACCATGACGGCTAGGTTTCTAAAAGCAGGGGCCAATGACTTTTTATACAAGCCATTTAATCAAGAAGAATTTTTTTGCCGTATTCACCAACTGTTAGATATCAAAGACGCAACATCTGAACTGTTTAAAATGGCAAATCAAGATGCGCTAACGGGCTTATGGAACCGCCGCTTTCTGTTTGAGCAGCCCCATGTAGAAAACGCTCAAAGAAACATCGCGATGCTTGATATCGATTTCTTTAAGCAAGTAAATGATACATACGGACATGAGGGCGGCGATGCAGTGTTAGTCATGATAGCGAATATTCTAAAAATCTATTTTCCAAATGATATTGTCGCTAGGCTTGGTGGCGAGGAGTTTTGTATTCAAGCCAGTGGCGACTATGACGGCTTTCTAACACGCTTAGAACAAATGAGACAGCGCATAGAAAAAACGCCAATAACTTATTTGGACAAAAACATTCTTGTGACCGCGAGTATTGGTGTAAGCAACATCGAGGGGGAGCTGGAACAACAAATAAAAGTGGCGGATGAGCGACTTTACATGGCCAAAGAGAACGGACGTAACCAAATCATTTCTTCGTCCTAATGACTATCAGTGTGGTCTTGCTCTGTAACATGAGAGAAAGAAACAACAAAACACGGTATTGGGCTCTTTCTCGGACATCTGAGCTTTGGTTAGCTGCCTAAAAATAAAGCTCAGCAGAACGCTGAGCTTTATCACTTTCTTAGTACGATTAACCAATACTAAGCAATTCTATCTTTTTCCCACGCCGCCAATTTCTCAGCACGCGCAGCCTCGCGCGCTTCACGTTTTTTACGCGCATCGCAGGGTTCTGGACAATTACACACTTTTTCGATGCCAACTGCCCCTAAGCCACCACAGCTACCTTTCACGACTTTCTTTTGGAAAATGTATCCGACAGCCATTGCAGTGATTACCGCGACAAACACAGCAAAGGTAATTAGAAATGTATTCATAAAAACATGCTCACTTCTGTTGTTATTTCTTCATGAATGGCTTGTATGCTTCCGAAGCCAACTCTTTAAAACCATCTTCCGTTTTCACAATCATGAAAACAGGAATATTATTTTCGTTCGCAATTGCCATGCCTTTGTCTTCACCTAGCACCATAAGACCAGTTGCAAGACCATCAGCAGTCATCGACGATTTATCTAATACCGTTACAGACACCACTTTATGATGAATTGGTTTGCCTGTTCGTGGATTAATAATATGAGAGTATCTCACACCATTACTCTCAAAGTAATTACGATAGTCACCACTTGTTGCAATTGCCATGTCGCCTGGTTCAATAATTTCTTGAATTGAACGTTCATCAACGGTCGGTTTTTCAATTGCGATACGCCAAGGCACACCTTCACGATTGACACCTTTGAGACGCATTTCACCGCCAACTTCGACCATAAAGTTCTGTACCCCTTCAGATTGAAGGTAGTCAGCAACCACGTCAACCCCCCAACCTTTCGCAATCGTCGATAGGTCGACGTACAAGTTAGGAAGGTCTTTGGACAGTGTATTACCATCAACAGATAGGTGGTGAATACCGGTATTTGCTTTGCGAGCAGCGAGTTCTTCATCGGTTGGAACTACATCTGGACGAGCTTCTGGACCAAACCCCCACAGGTTAACTAGAGGGCCGACCGTCACATCCAATGCACCTAAAGTAAGACCGTTAAGGCGAATTGCTTCTTTCACTACCGTTGCAGTTTGTGTCGAAACTGTAAATGGCTCGCTCGTTTGATGCTGATTAAAACGACTTAACTCTGAGTCGTCACGATAGGTCGACATTTGGTCATTAACCTCTTCCAATAAGCGATCAATTTCTGTCTGCATCGCTTTTGGCGTTGGAATACCATCTTGCTCGATATACTTGATGTTGTAAGAAGTCCCCATGGTAGGGCCACTTAAATGAATTTGATCGGCAGGCTGCTCACAGCCAGCCAAAATCAATAGAGAAGCAAATGCAACAAGCCACTTTTTCACTTGTTAACTCCCAATGTTGTTGAATTGATATGGGAAATAGGATCAATCCTTTCAATCCGATTACCTATATCAACTGTTGAGTATCAGTTTTATGTCTATAAAAAATAATGGCTAGCTCTCTTGGAGAGCTAGCCATAGATTCAATCACTTGGAGGAATTAACCACCGAAGTCATCTAGTAGGATGTTTTCATCCTCTACACCTAGATCTTTCAGCATGCCGATTACAGCAGCGTTCATCATAGGTGGACCACACATGTAGTATTCACAGTCTTCTGGCGCTTCGTGATCACGTAGGTAGTTCTCGTAAAGAACGTTGTGAATAAAGCCAGTGTAACCATCCCAGTTATCTTCTGGAAGTGGATCAGACAGTGCACAGTGCCATACGAAGTTGTCATTCTCAGCTTGTAGCATATCGAAATCTTCTACGTAGAACATTTCACGCTTAGAACGTGCGCCATACCAGAAAGACATCTTACGCTTAGAGTGCAGACGCTTAAGTTGGTCGAAGATGTGTGAGCGCATTGGAGCCATACCAGCACCACCACCAACGAATACCATTTCTGCATCTGTATCTTTCGCAAAGAACTCACCAAATGGACCAGAAATAGTACACTTGTCGCCTTCTTTTAGAGACCAGATGTACGAAGACATGATGCCTGGTGGTACGTCTGGGTTGTTCGGCGGCGGAGTTGCGATACGAACGTTAAGCATGATGATACCGTGCTCTTCTGGGTAGTTAGCCATAGAGTATGCACGAATGGTCTCTTCATTAACTTTAGACTCGTAACGGAAAAGGTTGAACTTCTCCCAGTCTTCACGGTATTCCTCAGGAATATCGTAGTCTGCGTATTTCACGTGGTGAGCAGGAGCTTCAATCTGGATGTAACCACCAGCACGGAAAGGTACTGATTCGCCATCTGGAATTTGCAGCTTAAGCTCTTTGATGAATGTCGCTTTGTTATCGTTAGAGATAACAGTACATTCCCACTTCTTAACGCCGAAGATTTCTTCAGGAAGCTCGATATCCATGTCAGTTTTCATTGCAACCTGACACGCTAGACGCTCACCTTCACGTGCTTCACCTTTAGTAATATGGTCAAGCTCGGTTGGTAGGATGTCGCCACCACCTGATTTAACTTTTACGCGACACTGACCACATGAGCCACCGCCACCACAAGCAGAAGATACGAATACGCCAGCACCTGCTAGAGCACTCAGTAGCTTACCACCTGGTTGTGTAACGATCGCCAGAGAAGGGTCATCGTTCACAGAAATTGTAATGTCACCTGTTGGTACAAGCTTAGACTTAGCGAAAAGAATCACTAGTACTAGTGCAAGTACGATCAGAGTAAACATCACTACACCAAGAATAATGTCCATTGACTATTCCTTAATTGTTGCGGTTTACCCGACTTACAGTTGAACACCAGAGAAAGACATAAAGCCTAACGCCATAAGACCTACAGTGATAAATGTGATACCAAGACCACGTAGACCTGGAGGTACGTCAGAGTACTTCATCTTCTCACGGATACCTGCAAGAGCAACGATTGCTAGCATCCAGCCCACACCAGAGCCGAAACCGTAAACGATCGATTCAGCAAAGTTGTAGTCACGTTGTACCATGAAAGATACACCACCGAAGATTGCACAGTTTACTGTGATCAGCGGTAGGAAGATGCCTAGCGCGTTGTACAAAGGTGGGAAGAAACGGTCTAGGACCATCTCTAGAATCTGTACAAGTGCTGCAATTACACCGATAAAGGTGATGAAGTTTAGGAAGCTAAGGTCCACGCCCTCAACTAACGCGTTCTCTCTCAGAACTAGGTTGTATACCAGGTTGTTCACAGGAACAGCGATAGTCAGAACTACCACAACTGCAACACCTAGGCCGAAAGAGGTCTTAACCTTCTTAGATACGGCAAGGAAAGTACACATACCTAGGAAGAAAGACAGAGCCATGTTTTCGATGAAAATCGATTTAACTAACAGACTAATGTAATGTTCCATGACGTCCTTACTCCTTCGCTTCTACTTGTTCTGGTTTCAGAATACGGATTACCCAGATAAGGAAGCCGATTAGGAAGAATGCTGATGGTGCTAGTAGCATTAGGCCGTTAGGCTGGTACCAACCACCGTTGCTCACTAGAGGTAGAACTTCTAAGCCAAATAGTTTGCCTGAGCCAAATAGCTCACGGAAGAAACCTACAGTGATAAGAACGAAACCGTAACCTAGACCGTTACCAATACCGTCAATAAGAGATGGTACCGGCGCAGACTTCATTGCGAATGCTTCAGCACGACCCATTACGATACAGTTAGTGATAATCAGACCAACGAATACAGATAGCTGTTTAGAGATATCGTATAGGTAAGCTTTTAGCACTTGGTCTACCACGATTACTAACGATGCGATGATTGCCATCTGAACGATGATACGCACACTGTTAGGAATGTGGTTACGGATCAATGAAACAGAGAAGTTAGACAACGCAGTTACAAATGTTACCGCTAGTGTCATTACAAAAGCTGTTTCTAGTTTAGTTGTTACTGCAAGAGCAGAACATACACCAAGAACTTGTAGCGCGATTGGGTTGTTATCCAATACTGGCGCTAGAATGCTCTTTTTAACGTTTTGTGCACTAGACATTAGTTAAGTTCTCCGTCACGAACTTTTGCTAGGAAAGGACCAAAGCCCATATCACCTAACCAGAAGTCAAATGTGTGTTGAACACCATTACTAGTGAGCGTAGCTCCTGATAGGCCATCAACACCGTGCTCAGAACCTTGCGGTGCGCCGCCTTTCACGACCTTAATCGCTGGCTGGTGATCTTCATTGTACAATTTCTTGCCAATGAATTGATCGCGCCATGAAGGGTTCTCTACTTCACCACCAAGTCCAGGAGTTTCACCTTGCTCGTAGTAAGTAATAGCAGACACAGTGTTACCATCAGTTTCAACGGCTACAAAGGCATACATCATCGACCATAGTCCTTTACCGTGCATAGGCAGGATAACTTTTTGGACTTCATCTTGATCTTTTACAAGGTACACCACTGCTGTATTCGCGCGACGACGGATATCAGCGACGTCTTCTTCTGGTGTCAATGCGATTGAACGTTCTGCATCTTTTGATGCTTCACGTTGATCGTACGTAGATGCATTACCCTCAGTAAAGTTACCTGTTTCAAGGTCCACTAGACGAGGTTCGATGTACTCAGCAAATAGCTCTGGTACTTTCTTACCGTTTGCGTCAATGCCTGCAACTTCAACGATCTTTGATTGCTTATCTAGGACAGCGTTAGCTTTTTGCTTATCACGCAGACCTACTGCTGCTGTTGATACGATGATTGAACAAACAAGGCTCAACCCGATAACAACACCCAGCGTCTTTTTAATGCTGTCGTTATTACTTGCCATAGCGTGCTAGTCTCCGCTTGATGTTCTTCTCAATCACTACATGGTCGAACAGAGGTGCGAATAGGTTCGCGAATAGAATCGCCAGCATCATACCTTCTGGGTACGCTGGGTTAACTACACGGATCATCACACACATTGCACCAATCAGGATGCCGTACCACCATTTACCTTTGCTAGTAAATGACGCTGATACTGGGTCCGTTGCCATGAAGAACATACCGAATGCAAAACCACCTAGAACTAGGTGCCAGTGCCATGGCATATTAAACATTGGATTAGTGTCAGAACCGATCACGTTAAACAGAGTCGATACTGCGATCATACCGATCATTACACCCGCAATGATGCGCCATGAAGCGATTCGCATGTAAACGATCATCGCTGCACCGATCATTAGAGCTAGAGTCGATACTTCACCAATAGAGCCAGGGATGTTACCGATGAACGCGTCCATCCAAGTGATAGGTGCGCCAGTTACTGTGTTAACTAGAGCACCGTTACCACCTTGAGCCCATTGGCTAAGAGCAGTTGCACCAGAGAAGCCGTCAGCTGCAGTCCATACTACGTCACCCGAAATTTGTGCTGGGTAAGCGAAGAATAGAAATGCACGACCTGCAAGTGCAGGGTTAAGGAAGTTACGACCTGTACCACCGAAGATCTCTTTTGCTACAACAACACCAAATGTGATACCTAGTGCCGCTTGCCATAGAGGTAGCGTTGGTGGAACGATAAGTGCGAATAAGATAGAAGTTACAAAGAAACCTTCGTTAACTTCGTGTTTACGCACCATACAGAACAACACTTCCCAGAAGCCACCAACAATAAATACTGTTGCGTAGATTGGCAGGAAGTAAGTCGCACCTAGTAGCATCTTACTGCCAACACCCGCTTCCGCACCGATAGTGCCGCCAAGCATTTCTGTTAGCCAGTAGTGCCAGTTACCTGCGATAACTGTCGCTAGTTGGTCACCAGCGTACATGTGGTTAAGTGCTGCAATAGCTTGGCCACCTGCGTTGTACATACCCCAGAACATTGCTGGGAATACCGCAAACCAAACCATGATCATGATACGTTTTAGGTCAACGCTATCACGAACGTGCGAGCTTTTATTTGTTACGATACCTGGCGTGTAAAAAACTGTTGCTACAGCTTCGTACAGGGCAAACCATTTTTCGTGTTTGCCACCAGGCTCAAAATGATGCTCGATGTCTTCAAGAAACTTTTTAAGAGCCATGAAAATTACCCTTCCTTCTCGATAGTATCTAGGCATTCACGAAGTAACGTACCGTACTCGTACTTACCTGGACATACAAAGGTACACAATGCTAGATCTTCTTCATCCAGTTCAAGCGCACCCAGTGCTTGAGCACTGTCTGTGTCGCCGGCACATAGATCACGAAGCAGCAAAGTAGGCTCCATATCTAGAGGCATTACGCGTTCGTAGTTGCCAATTGGAACCATTGAACGATCACTACCATTGGTCGTCGTTGTCATATTGAACAACTGACCTTTGAATACGTGACCAAGGAAAGAGCGAGTTACCGAGAACTTATTCTTACCAGGCATTGCCCAGCCAAATAGTTCTTTTTCACGGCCTTCACGTAATACAGAAACCTGTTGATGGTAACGGCCAAGGTATGCGTGTGGACCAGTTGCATGTGTACCTGTTAGTACTGAACCAGAGATCACACGAACTTCGCCAGGCATCAGCTCGTTATCTGTTAGGTCATCTAAGCTTGCACCCATTACGGTACGAACTAGACGAGGGTTATTCACAACTGGGCCAGCTAGAGACACAACACGATCTGTGCATAGCTCACCAGTTAGGAACAGCTTACCGAACGCGATAACGTCTTGGTAGTTGATGCTCCATGCCACATTCTCTGCATTTACTGGGTATAGGAAATGCATGTGGGTGCCAGCAAGACCTGCTGGGTGAGGGCCATCGAAGACGTGTTCTTCTACGTTAGACTGCGAAGAGCGTGGCAAGCTAGTGCCAGATTTACATACGTAAACCTTGCCTTCTGTCAGGGCTGAAAGAATGTCTAGACCAGCAATGAATGCTTCTTGTTGCTCATTAATGATCAACTCAGGCTTAGCTGCTAGTGGATTAGTATCCATTGCAGTTACGAAAATAGCCTTAGTAGAAGACTCGATTGCAGGAACCTTGCTGAACGGACGAGTACGTAAAGCGGTCCATAAGCCAGAGTCAACCAACTGAGTCTTGATCACTTCACGATCTAGACCTGAAAGTTGAGCGGCTTCGAACTTATCAAATGTCACCTGCTCTTCACCTGCCACTTCAATCACAACAGATTGAAGGACACGTTTAGCGCCACGGTTAACTTCGATCACTTTACCGGCTGCTGGTGCAGTAAATTTCACGCCTGGGTTCTTTTTATCTTCAAAAAGAACTTGCGCTTTTTTCACTTCATCACCAACGCGGACATGCATGGTAGGTCGCATGCCAACGTACTCTTCGCCAAGCAAGGCGACTTTTTTGATGGTCTTACCATCATTAATCACCTGGGATGGAGTTCCTGCGATAGGAAGATCCAAGCCCTTCTTTATTGTAATCATACGCACTTGCACTACTTTTATCGGGAAAAAGATTCTTTTGATTGCGTAACTTTTAGACACGACATCAGTGTCCGGTTTTGATGTTGTTTTAAACATCAAAATCGCAACATCCTATTAAAAATCTCGTCACAAGGAATACGCGAGATTTATCAGGTGCCGTAGTCTAGCATTTTTTAGGAACTTGATGCCATGATCAATCATTAGAATAGAGGGGTTATTTCGGTAGAATCAGGTCTAAAAGGTCAAAGAATAGTCATAACTTTGACCCATCGCACAAATGCCATATTCCATACATATCTTATGGAAAAGTGATATTCATCGCCTGAAATATTCTGCAATTTCCATTCATTTGTTGAAACACTGTTAACACATTTTTTAACCAGGATTTGTGCCACGTTAACGTCCCTAAAGAATGTAAAACGAAAAAAGATGGCCTTAAGCCACCTTTCTCTGCACCTTTATATCTTGCGTTTTTAGTGACCGCCACCCATACACATCGGGCTATCAGGGGCGCCATCTTGTTCACGCTTCCACTCTTCATCAGTGTATGTATGAATAGCTAATGCATGAATGTGGTTATCCAGTTCATCTGCCAAAATTTGATGAACTTGACGATGGCGCCCAATCAAACGCTGTCCCGCGAACGAATCACTTACAACAATCACTTTGAAATGACTCTCTGAGCCTGGTGGCACATTATGCATGTAGCTCTCATTAATGACTTTGAGATAGCTGGGTTGCAGCTCACTGTGTAGTTTCTTCTCTATGATTTCTTGGATCATATTCGTTCCTCATTGATGCGAATTCCATAAGTATATACCTAAGTAAAGCAGACATGCATCACTCAAACATCACTCTCACTATTGACGCACTTTGTAGACATATTGTCTCAAAGCGCTTGACTCCATGAACATGTCTAAAGAGCAGCCATCACTGAACTCGTAAAATTTGACAGCTTTTTGTATCTCGACACGTCATCATTTGCGACAATAACACTTAATTTCTAAATCAACTTACATTTAGCTATGAAAACCGAACTGAACCTTCACGAGCGAAGCTTAACACTTCATCGTTTCCCAAAACGTAGTAACGAAACGCTACAAGCGTGGGATGCCGGTGATGAGTATCTTATTAATCATGTTGAAGAGCTTGCTTTGCCAGACAATCAAAACATCCTCGTGATTAATGACAGCTTTGGTGCCCTCTCCTGCTGGTTTTCGGAAAAGCACCATGTAACGCTAATGAGTGATTCATTCATCTCACATAAAGGTGCACAGCAAAATCTCGAGCAAAACCAGTGCAATAAAGTAGCGTTTGCCACCACGATGGACCTCATTCCTGCCAATATTGCTCTCGTCTTGCTGCAACTGCCCAAAAGTAACCGCCATCTAGTGTGGATACTAAGCCAATTAAGAAAGGCGCTACCGGCTTCCTGCCCCGTCATTGCAGTCAATAAAGCGAAAGAAATTCATACTTCGACGCTTAAACTGTTTGAAAAATACTTAGGCGAAACAAAAACATCTTTGGCCTGGAAAAAGCACAGATTGGTGTTTTCTCAAGCAACAGTTGAGCCTACGATTGAAGTAATGCCTTTCACGACTTGGCGCGTTGATGGCGAAGATATCGAACTCAAGAACATGCCAAATGTCTATTCAGGAGAAAGTTTAGATTTAGGTGCACGCTTTATGCTGCAGCACCTGCCTCAAGACCCTTCGATAGACAATGTCATCGACCTCGGCTGCGGCAATGGTGTTTTGTCTGTTAAATTTGGTCAGTTGAATCCAAATGCTCGGCTAACATGTGTTGATGAAAGCTTTATGGCGCTTGAGTCGGCAAAACAGAACCTACGCAACAACCTTGGTGAAAATAGAGACATACAGTGCATAGCGAACAATTGCTTGGACGGTTTTAAACACAGCAGCAGCTCTATGGTTATGTGTAATCCACCGTTTCATCAACAACAGGCAATCACCGATCATATTGCTTGGCAAATGTTCTGCGATGCTAAACAAGTATTAAGTGAAAATGGCCGTTTACTGGTTATCGGAAATCGTCACCTCGGGTACGACGCAAAACTCAAACGTCTGTTTGGCGATAAAAATGTGAAACTTATCGCTTCCAACAATAAGTTTGTGATTTTACAGGCTACAAAAAATCCTGCTAAATTAAGCGCAATATAAGCTTTAGCAAAATAGTTAAAAGGAATAATAAAATGAGAAAATTGGTACTTGCGGCTTCGGTTGCGTTGCTTGCTGCGTGTTCAGCCCCTCAACAACCTCAGCTGAACCTGATGCCAGAAAGCACATTGAGCACCAATCCAATTGTTCAAGGCAAGACTTACAGTTTGACCAGCAAAGATGTACGTGCAGCGCAGTACGTGGCGTTGGTGGATAACGGCCGTTCGAACATTCTTCCTCTTCATGCTAAACAGAATTTACGTATTGCGTTAGAAGAAGCATTAGAGAAGCAATTCTCATCTCAAGGTTTCCATGCGGATCTAAACAGCAACAACGCGATTGAATTGAGCGTTCAAGAAGCGTTGGTCAACGTGAAGCATTCGGTGATGGAAAATAAGATGGATGCTAAAGTTGTGCTGGAAATCACAGCAGAGACACCTGAGGGCAAGCTAGTCAAAACTTATACAGGTACAGCAAAGCGATCTGGCACATTGAGTGCTTCTGATGCCGATATTGAAGAAACATTGAATGATGTGGTGACATTAACGCTTAAAGAGATTGCCAATGACCCTGAGCTTCGTCAATACATGCAGGAGCGTTTCTAATGTTACGCAAAGCGATTCTGTCTTTAGCATTACTCAGCTGCAGCGTTTGGGCTGGACCAAAAGTAGCGTTTGAAACGACACTTGGCTCATTTACGGTTGAGTTAAACGAAGAGAAAGCACCTATCACTGTCGCTAATTTTCTGAAATATGTAGAAGATGGGAGCTACGAAGGTACTATTTTTCATCGTATTATCCCAGGCTTCATGGCACAAGGTGGCGGCTTTAACCAAGATATGCAGATGGTGAAAACATACGCGCCAATCAAAAACGAAGGAAATAATGGTCTAAACAATCACCGTGCTACCATCGCCATGGCACGAACCAATGCACCAAACTCTGCAACTCGTCAGTTTTTCGTCAACTTAGTCGACAATGACTTTCTCAACTATGGCGCTCGACCACCAGGTTATGCTGTATTTGGTGAGGTTACTGAGGGGTTCGACGTTATCCAGAAAATGGCTCAGCAGCCGACCACGACGGTAGGCCGAATGCGTGATGTACCAGAGACGCAAATCGTCATCACCAAAGCTACACTACTTAAATAGCCAAAACGATAAGCCCTTTGAATAATCGAAGGGCTTTCTCTTTCAACGGCTTCATTTTATTGGATTGATTTATGTCTTCATTACCTTCCATCACTTGGTTGGAAACGGTAAAAAGTTACCTCGATAAACGACTCATGTGGGTTTTCATGCTGGGCTGCTCTAGCGGCTTTCCGTGGGTTCTTATCGGCTCAAACATGTCAGGTTGGCTAAAAGATGCCGGCTTGACCCTCTCCGCAATTGGCTATTTTGGTAGCGTTTTTTCGGTCTATGCGATCAACTTTCTGTGGGCACCTCTGGTTGACCGCGTGAAGCTGCCAGTCCTCTTTAGACTGCTGGGGCAAAGACGTAGCTGGATTTTCTTTTGTCAAAGTATCGTACTCGTCGCTACCCTATTTATTGCCGGCGTAAATCCAGCGGAAAACTTGGTGTTTGCGTCACTACTCGCCTTGTGTATTGCAACGGCTTCAGCGACACAAGACATCGCAATTGATGCTTTTCGTATTGATACTTTCCCAAAGTCAGAAGAGTCTAAACTGCCTCAAGCTTCTGCAATGGCGGTCATTGGCTGGTGGACAGGTTATTCACTACCGGGTTATTTAGCGTTTGTTAATGCTGATAGCGTCGGTTGGAATGGTGTGTATTACGGGATGGCGGTGATAGTCGGCATTCTAATGGTCTTTACGATTTTAGTCGGTGAACCGAAGACTCAACGCGAACAACTTCAGTCTGCCGCTGAACAACGACACAAAGAAGTGGTTGGTTCAAAAGTCGTAGCTTGGTTTACCGTGACTGTTGTAGAACCTTTCCTTGATTTCTTTAATCGCAATGGCGTCCGTGTCGCGATTACTCTGTTGCTGTTCGTTTTCCTATTTAAAATTGGCGAAGCGTTTTTGGGCAGGATGTCGATCGCGTTCTATAAAGATATTGGTTTTAGCAATGAACAAATTGGCTATTACTCCAAACTGATTGGTTGGGGAGCCACCATCTTCTTTACTTTTGTCGGAAGCATGTTCAACGTTAGGTTTGGTATTGTACGTGGATTAATGATCGGCGGTATTGCTATGTCTGCCAGTAACTTGATGTTTGCATGGATTGCTTCGGTAGGCCCAAACGAGCACTTGTACTTAGCCACGATTATTGTCGATAACTTTACGACTGCTTTCTCAACCGTCGCTTTTGTTTCATTTTTGACGATTCTAACCGGGCAAGCATTTTCGGCAACTCAGTATGCATTGCTTGCCTCTCTAGGAAACTTCGGACGGACGACTCTTGCTTCTTTCAGTGGCGAGCTAGTGGATTATCTTAATGATTGGAGCACATTCTTCGTGCTTACCGCTGTCATGGTCGTGCCAAGCTTGATTATGTTGTACTCGCTACGACATTACTTTGATGCTCTATTGGAAAAAGCACGTCACAAGCATTAACGAAGCATATAAAAAACCACCGAATTCGGTGGTTTTTGTTTTGCGATATATAAGATAAGAGGTCTATGGGTATAACCCTTTACCAAACATATTAAATATACGTGCCACGCCTTGAGTAAAGATCATCGGCTCAGTCAATACGGTTAAACACAAGCAGTCTTCTCCGGCCTTAGTGTAAGGGCTATGCTTCACTGATGCGTCTCTAATCATCAAATCGCCTTCTTCATATTGGCCATCCTCGTCACTAAATCCGCCATGTAGGATCAATGTAGACTCCAGGCCTTTGTGCGTATGTTGAGGAATTTGCACATCTTCCCCGATGTACATTAAGCTGACACGAGCGTCTTCCCCTAGGTCAATCTGAGCACTGAAAACCTTGCCTCCGTAACTTCTCCATGACCCTACGAGGTCAGAGAAACGCGCTAGAGTTTTAGGAAGAGCGAAACTTTTTCCTGCCACATTAACAGCAGCAGAGTCGCGGATCACGATATTATCAGTCGCTGGCTCCGCATTGATGATGTCATTAAACATGTCGTCAAATTCAGAAACATACTCAGAAGGTATGTCACTTACGATGTTCGCTTGACTTGCTTCGACTTGGTTCACATAAGCTCGGCACTTGGTGCATGTTTCTAAATGGGTTGCGACCACAAGACCAGAAACTGCATCAATGCTTCCCGAAGCGTATGCTTCTAGCAAGCTGTTATCTGGGTGTTTGTTCATAGTTGCTCCGTATGCATTGAATGCCTTAGCTTTTCTACTGCAAGCCTCAGCCTGGATTTTACAGTACCGAGGGGTATATCAAATAATTCCGCGACCTGTTGATGAGGTAGCTCTTCAAGATATACCGCTTGTAAAACATCTCTCTGGTTTTTCGGTAATATATCTAAAAACTTAACCACCTGTTCTTTCAACATATCTTGCTCTGGTGAATAGTGATCAACAAGATCAGGTGGATAATACTCTGACGGCCAAATGTCATCAGAATGAATGTGTAATTCCTTACCTTTCTGTTTTCTCAGCAAATCAAAACAAAGGTTTCGGATTATGGTATATATCCAAGTCGATAACGCGCTCTTTTCACCATCATAGAGGTGCGCTTTCTGCCAAACTGTCGCCATGGTCTCTTGCACCATCTCCATAGCAACTTGCTCATTACCAACATGTTTGTAAGCGAATTGCTTCAGCTTGGGTGCGTAAAAACGGAATACAAAAGCGAACGCGTCTTTATCTCGAGCCTTCACTTTATCCATGTAATCGTTCCAATCACTGCGCCCCAGTTTTTTCGGGCTATCACTCATCATAATCGGCCTTAATTTGTGGGAGGAGTTTCCTCCTCCCATTCTTCCTAATCGGTCACGTCATCGACCAACAAGTTGAAACCACCGTTGTTCCCATCATCAATGGCAACGACTTGGTACACAACACCGTTCATTACATTGACTGGTGCTGAGTCAACCGCAACAATACTTGGGTTACCAGCCACTGTTACCGTTACATAATATGTACCTTCAGCGACATATAATCCTTGTACACTATTTTTATACGCAAAATTAGCAATAGTTGGATCACTTCCATCTATTCCTGCACTAGTAGTGAGGTAAATATCCACCATTTCCGCTATAGGATTAGCCGCCGCGTGTGTCACATTCAATGTCGCGCTAGTCGCCACAGCGCGTCTCATATCTTCAACAACCAGAGCTTCGATATCAATCGCTGGGCTAACAACACCGACTGCATAAACACTGTAATCCATTCCACCTGCAACCATTAACCCGTCAACATCTATGATCGGATTGGTTGTTGTGCCATCCACGTAAACGTCAATATCGTAAGCGCCAGCAGCAAGATCCAAATAACCACGAATCTCTTTGAACGCTAAGTCGGCAAGAGGAGCGAAGGCCGCCCCGTTAACGTTAACATCGACGACTGGCGCTCCATCGACAAGGTGTCCGACTCTTACTTCAGCTTGGCTGCCCATATCTTCAATTATAGAAGAGCCCGAACCGTCCAACACCAAGAGTTTGACAGGTGACGTGCTATTCGAATCTCCTGTGCCGATAGCGGCAATCGTCAAGTTGGAATTAGCCGCAAGAGGTACTGTGCCGGAGTCAAAAGCAACGCTGTCTCCTACGGCAAGTCGAACTTGATACTCACCAGCTGGGATGTTCAATACGTCGGTAGAAGCTTTGTAAGCAAGGTTAGTTATTGGAGTCGCGCTAGCAAGAGCAACACCTGGCTCAGTGACATAAAGATCAACAGCAGGAACGCCTGAAGCTGCATGAACAACTTGAACATCTAGACTATTGGCATCAGCCATTGAATCGGCGCTGCGAGTCACAACTAAAGGCTCAACTGGGTTTGGCGAACCATCGGCATCGCCAACAACGAACACGTTATAATTGAGGTCGGAATCAAGATCTAGTTCTGTTTTAGGTATTACGGTCGCGGTTTCATTACCTGGGAGCTGAACATCGACCTGAATCGAATTCATCCCCTCTCGCAATTTAACGTAGCCAGATCCCACACCATAATCAACATTCGTTAATGATGGTTTATCGTTGATCCACACATTTGCAAGCGGCGCATCAGAAGACGCGTGCACTGCTTGTAAATTGGAATACTCGATAGTGTCACTGTCGGAGCCACACGCCGCCAGTCCTAATGCCGCCACCATAGTTAGCGCAGCTCTGCCAAATCCTTTCATATCCTTGCCTCTTTGTTAGTCGGGGCTTCTATGGCTTCTGTCAGAAATTGCAACGCAGGAATGCAGTTCTCTGCGCCAACGAGCTGTTCGAACAGATTGCAGTCTAAAGGAAGTAATTCAAGCCAGCGCTGGGTCACCCAAGCTGAGTCATCGTAAAAACGATGCTGGTAGAGGTTTCCAAGTTGAGGAAACTCTTCATAAACATGGGATAACTGCTGGCTTAAATAGAAGAAATCTGGTGAGTTGTCTGGATGTTGCCAATTGTCTAACCATTCGACCTCTGCATGGCGTAAGCCGTCCGCATCTGCACGAACTCGTTTGACAACAAAGCGTTTCTCACCAGCGACTGTAATACCAAGAAGACCATCACTGAGTGTTTCAAAATCAACAATCCTGACCAAAGTTCCGATAGATGAAACGTTACCCACGTCTTTAGGGTCACCTTCACTTCCTACTAGGCAAACTCCAAAACCCACATTTTGTAGGCTGCATTCCTTTACCATTCGCTTATATCGTGGCTCAAAAATGCGCAGATTCATTTTACCTTCAGGGAGTACAACTGAAGTGAGTGGGAATAACATGACTTCTTTCATTCAAACGTCCTCTTTGATTCACGGATACATACGAATCCCTTATCACTCCGATCACTAACGATTTATGTTGGTTAATCGACTGGCTTAAAAAGTCATAAAATCGCTCACGCAAACGATCCAAATCACACATTTATTGCAATAAAATGCAACAAACAAAAAGTTCCGTAAATAAAGATAATTTCGTGATGCAACTCACCAAAAACGTTTCATTTTGCACCCTTTATCACTTTCATTTGGGATTTTTATCGCTATTATTCCCGCCAATTGGAAAGCGCAGCACAGATTGCGTGTTCTGAATCATTACAAACATAGAGAGTCCCCTTATGCGTAAATCACTTTTAGCTCTTAGCCTTCTAGCGGCTACTTCAGCTCCAGTTATGGCGGCAGATTACTCTGACGGCGATATTCACAAAAACGATTACAAGTGGATGCAATTTAACCTAATGGGTGCATTTGACGAACTTCCAGGTGAGTCTTCACACGACTACCTAGAAATGGAATTCGGCGGCCGCTCTGGTATCTTCGACCTTTACGGCTACGTTGATGTATTCAACCTAACTTCTGATCCAGGTAGCGACAAAGCTGGCGCAGAGAAGATCTTTATGAAATTCGCTCCACGTATGTCTCTAGATGCGGTAACTGGTAAAGACCTATCTTTCGGTCCAGTTCAAGAGCTATACGTTGCAACTCTAATCGAGTGGGGTGGTAACTCTGGTGTTAACTCTCAAAAAATCGGTCTAGGTTCTGACGTAATGGTTCCTTGGTTTGGTAAAGTTGGTGTTAACCTATACGGCACTTACGACGGCAACAAAAAGGATTGGAACGGTTTCCAAATCTCGACTAACTGGTTCAAACCATTCTACTTCTTCGAGAACGGTTCATTCATTTCTTACCAAGGCTACATCGATTACCAATTCGGTATGGATGATGATGCTGGTAACAAGTTTGGTTCAACCGCGTCAAACGGTGGTGCAATGTTCAACGGTATCTACTGGCACTCAGACCGCTTCGCAGTGGGTTACGGTCTAAAAGGTTACAAAGACGTGTACGGTATCAAAGATACTGATGGGTTCAAGTCAACTGGCTTTGGCCACTACCTTGCTGTAACTTACAAGTTCTAATTGAACCACTAAGTTTGCTCAAAAATGGCGCCTTTCGGCGCCATTTTTATTTGCTTTCCTTTTTTCCCTCATTATCCTTGCAGCAAACCTTTTTAATGAGAGCGTTTGGTGAATATCCTTATCCTCGGTCCAGGTGCGGTGGGCTCACTCTGGGCAACAAAATTTAAGCTTGCCGGGCACAATGTTTCATTGTGGGGAAGAAGTTCTGAAAGCCAACAATCACTTCAGTTGGATGACATACCCGCAATCGTATTCAGTAATCAAGATATTTCCTCCGTAAATAAAGCAGATCTCATTTTGATCACGGTAAAAGCTTGGCAAGTGGAAGACGCCATTCAGCCTTTGCTCCCTCATATCAATACAGACACGATTATCATGCTGATGCACAATGGTATGGGTACTGCCTCTGCCTTGGAGAAGGTTGTGCCAAACAATCCGATAGTGCTCGCAACAACGACGCACGGCGCATACAAACCAGATAACCAACACGTATTGCATACCGGTCACGGAACAACGCAAGCGGGTGGTTATAATGACAAAGGAATGCAGTGCGCTTTTCTGCAAGATGTTATGCATCATGCTCTTCCAGAGGTCATTTGGAATCCACACATCCAATCTGCGTTATGGACTAAGTTAGCAATTAACTGCGCGATTAACCCACTGACTGCGATTCACCAGTGTAAGAATGGTGAGCTTGCGCAGCCCGAGTTTAAGATACAACTCGAAAGCATCACTCAAGAACTGGTTGAAGTAATGAGTAAAGAAGGTATTGCTATCGAGTTTCGCTCTCTTTTCGATACGGTAATGCAAGTGGTGAACGCCACAGCTGAGAACTATTCTTCAATGAGGCAAGACGTATTCCATCAACGTCGAACGGAAATTGATTTTATAACCGGATACTTGTTAAAAGCTGCCGAGAAACATCGTATCAATACGCCTGAGAATTTAAAACTTTACCAACGCATCAAACAAATAGAACAAAGCTGGACAGAACAATGAGTAAGAAAATCTTAGTGCCAATCGCTCCAGGCACCGAAGAAATGGAAGCCGTCACCGTCATCGACATGATGGTTCGCGCGGGTTATGACGTTACAGTAGCGAGTGCTGCTTTTGATGGCTCATTGACGATGAAAGCTTCTCGCGGAGTCACATTAACGGCAGATTGTAAGCTGGTCGATATCGCTGATGATGAGTTTGACGCCATAGCGCTTTCTGGTGGTGTTGGTGGTGCAGAAATTTTTCGTGATAGCACGGTGATGATAGAAATCCTTAAGCAGCACATCTACGAGGGAAAATTGGTCGCAGCTATCTGCGCAGCACCGGCGTTGGTATTGCAACACCATGATCTTTTCCCACAATCACTGATGACCTGTCACCCGAGCTTTCAGTCACATATCCCGGAAGAGAAGTGGCGCAGCAAACGCGTGACCTTTGATATCAACCACAACCTGATCACTAGTCAAGGTCCGGGTACAGCTTTAGAGTTCGCGATGGAAGTAATCATTCAACTCTCAGGTAAAAAACACGCATGGTCAGTTGCTGAACCAATGATCCCTCTGCCTACTCTGCACTACCACAAGCTTGGTGAAGAATAATGTTTGACGTAAATGCTGTACGCGAGCAATTTCCTGCTCTAAACCAATCCGTCAACGATACGCCCTTAGTGTATTTAGATAGCGCAGCGACAACGCAAAAACCGCAATGTGTGATTGATGTCATCAGTCATTACTACAGTGCGCAAAATGCCAATGTTCACCGTGGCAGCCATAGTTTAACGGCTAATGCCACCAGCCAATTTGAAGCGGCACGAGAACGAGTGGCAAGCTTTATTGGTGCAAACAGCTCTAAGGAAATCATTTGGACACGGGGCGCAACCGAAGCACTGAACTTAATTTCTCAAACCTACGCCCGTAGCACGTTACAACCAGGTGATGAGATCTTAATTAGCGAGATGGAGCACCACGCCAACATCGTGCCCTGGCAAATCGTGGCAGAGCAAACGGGTGCTAAAGTCATTAAAGTTCCGATGACATCAGATTGTCAGTTCGACATCAGTGCATTTGAGGCGCTTCTGTCTGACCGCTGTAAAATTGTTACTTGCGCACAAATAACCAACGTAACAGGCACACACCAACCTATCGAAAAAATCACTGAACTGGCGCACAACGTTGGCGCGGTTGTTGTAGTTGATGGCGCGCAAGGCATCGTCCATGAGCAACTTGATTTATCGGCATCAGATATCGATTTCTACGTCTTCTCAGGTCACAAACTTTATGCACCAGCAGGCATTGGGGTTTTATACGGCAAGCTTGAACTTTTGGAAGCCATGCCACCATGGCACGGCGGCGGTAAAATGGTTGAACGCGTTTCTTTCGAAAAAACGACGTTTTCTGCACTTCCTGGAAAATTTGAAGCGGGCACACCAAACGTTGCGGGCGCGATTGCTCTAGCGAAAGCCATTGAGTGGTACCAAGGTTTTGACCATCACGAAGTAGAGACTCATCTCCATGCGCTTCAGGATAAGGCCTACCAAGCACTAAGCGCTTTGGATGACATTCATATTCTAGGCTATCAACCGAATGCCTCTGTACTGACGTTCGTCATGGACGGCGTTCATCACCAAGATATTGCGACGCTGCTCGATCAACAAGGCATTGCGGTACGAGCAGGGCACCACTGCGCTCACCCATTGATGGATGCGCTAAATGTGAAAGGCACGGTACGCGTCTCTTTTGGTATTTATAACACGACGAACGATGTGGAAAGACTCATCGCCGCCGTAGAAAAAGCCGTCGACATGCTATAACGCCAACGGTTTGATTTGGAGTAACCAACAAGGTTACTCCATCTGCCTATCCAGAGTCGCCACGCAATTTCTGCCATTTCTTTTCGCAGCATAAAGCGCTTTATCTGCATGCGCATACAAACGTTTGGTGGTTTCATTTCTGCCTATTTCCACCACGCCTACACTCACCGTGACCGGAATTTCAACCTTTTCAAATTCGAACTGACAATTTTGAATGTGGGAACGTACTTCCTCTCCTACCTCTTTCGCCGCCGACAGAGAAGTTTCTGGCAAAATAATCGCAAACTCCTCCCCTCCGACTCTTGCAAAAATTTCGTCTTTGACGAGTAAGTGAGAAACCAAATCAGCTAAGGTCTCTAAGACATAATCCCCCGCATCATGACCACGTTTATCATTGATGACTTTAAAAAAGTCCAAATCAAACAATAACAACGCGGAGTGATAATCTGGAGCTTGGGATTTAATAACTTCTTCTGTGAGCTTTTCGAAAAAAACACGTCGATTGTAGATGTTGGTAAGAGCATCAATTTGGCTTTGATGGCGAAGAAGGGTTTCAACTCGGTGGCGATTGGAGATGTTGCGTGTAAGAATAAGGACAACGCGACGACCCCGGTATTTTATAGCGAGTGGGCAGATCTTGCCTTCGTAGTATAGGTCGCCTCTTGGCCCACTGTTAGCATCTATTCCCTGAATGCTGTCGGCGCACATCTTGTACTCGATCGTCACAATACTGTCTTGTTTCAGTGACCGATTTATCTGTTCGATAAACCAGTCAGCTTTATCTTTCTCGAGTACGCTGTGCAGCGTCTCACCTATCAAATTACTTCCATCGTGATAGGCTTTTTTATCTGTTCCTCCAAAAACATCAATATAGATACCATCTTCACTCAGAATAAAAGTGGGGTCTGGCATTCCGGATAACACGTCTTGCGCATGTTCCAAGGTGAATTGCATATAGGGAGGTTCCTAGCATTTGTATCTAAGTAACCCAATCGCTTCCAAGTGTGTTTCCACATTGGGGAATAGGAGCGAATGGGGCATATGTCTATTATCTAATATAGACAAATTTTAAATACAATTGAGTTTATAAAAACCAAGTGGGCAATATAATGAACCAGGATCAATAGAATGGTTAATTAACGCTAAAATAGTCGACCATTTGCATACTTTTTATCCATATGCAAAAAATATCTCAACTCAGATACAAAAAACGCCAAACAGTTAGGCTATTCGGCGTTTTTTAAGAGTTGGGAAAATGACTCGTTACACAGCGATTTGCTTAATCTGCTCTACAATAGCTTTCAAGCCATTACCACGTGACGGGCTTAAATGGGAGACAAGCCCCAGCTGATCAAAATAAGCATCAATATCAAATGCTTGAATTTGATCGGCCGTTTTACCGTCATAAGCTGCCATTACCAAGGCAATCAATCCACGGACGATACGCGCATCGGAGTCCGCACAAAAATGCCAAACGCCATCTTGCTCTTTGCTCACTAACCACACCAAGCTTTCACAACCCGAAACGGTAACTTGTTCTGATTTCAGCTCTTCTGGCATTTGTGGCAGCTTTTTACCCCACTGAATAACCTGACGGTAGCGATCTTCCCAGCCTTGAAATTGCTGCATAGTCGCTACAATGTCTTCGCTGGTGATATCTGTACCAAATGGAGAAACGGGAAAATCTGTCATGATGCGCTCTTCTTCTAGTTTACTTCTTATATCTTGAAATCAACTTCTCAACGATTCGCGATACCGCGACAAAGCCAAACGTTGCAGTTACAACAGTCGCCGCACCAAAACCGCTAGCACAATCCATACGTTTTGGGCCTTCCGCTGTCGACTTCACACCACACACTGAACCGTCTGCTTGAGGATACTTCAGCTGCTCGGTTGAAAACACGCAATCAATACCAAACTTACGAGCCGGATTCTTAGGGAAGTTATGATGACGACGCAAGGTGTCTTTGATTTTCTTCGCTAGAGGATCTTGGATCGTTTTCGTTAAGTCAGCGACCATGATCTGCGTTGGGTCAACCTGACCACCAGCGCCCCCCGTGGTGATCACTTTGATCTTGTTGCTGCGGCAATACGCCAACAAAGACGCCTTCGCTTTTACGCTGTCAATCGCATCTAGCACGTAATCAAACTCTTTGCTTAAGTACTCATGTTGATTGTCTGGCGTGATGAAATCATCAATCAGATTGACTTTACACTCTGGGTTGATCAATTTGACACGCTCGGCCATCACTTCAATCTTGCTTTGGCCAACGGTGCCCGTCATCGCATGAATTTGGCGGTTAATGTTCGTGACACAAACATCATCCATATCAATCAGAGTCAACTCACCGATCCCAGTACGGGCCAGCGCTTCGACCGCCCATGAACCTACGCCACCAATACCAATCACACAAACGTGTGCAGCGCGAAGAATGTCCACTTCGCTGTTGCCATAAAGACGACGAGTGCCGCCAAAGCGTTGATTGTAGCTGTCAGATGCTGGGGTATCGAGTTCACGCATATTGAAGTCCAGATGATCGATAGAAAAACAAAGAGTGCGATTTATACGCACTCTTTGATGAAATGTCTAGATAAGAGAGTGTTCCTCTCTCTTGGACGACTATTGTAGCTTTTCTGGCGGTAAAGCCCAAGGCGCTTGAGTTGGTGAGTTTTCCAGCCCAAGTTTCCACACTCGACCAAAATGCTTGTAGTGCCCTGCTTCCGTTCCTGCTCTCGCACCAATGCCATGATACAGATCCAAATGGTTCTGTTTTACCGCACCACCAGTGTCTAAAACGATCAGCATTCGCAGTTGATGAGCACCGCTCCACGTACCATCCACATTCAGCAATGGTACTTCCGCCAAGATTGGTGTGCCCATTGGTAAGATAGAACGGTCACCCGCGACCGCGGCCATTGGTAACAAAGGAATACCAGCCGATCCCGTTACTGGCGCTTCCGCTTTTGGCGCAAAGAAGACGTAAGAAGGGTTTTGCTCCAACAACTCGCGTACTGTTGCGTCGTCGTTGTCCATTACCCATTCTTTAATCGCTTTGAGAGACATTTTTTCACGCGGCACTTCACCACGTTCAATCAAAATGCGGCCAATACTAACGTAAGCTTTATTATTTTTCCCTGCGTACGCGAAGTACTCCAACGTATCATCATCTTCAAAATGCACATAGCCACTGCCCTGCACTTCCATCATAAACGGGTCAATACGGTTAGGTGCATAACCTAGCACTAAACCTTGGCCATCTAATGCCCCGTTGTAGATCTCCGCGCGAGTCGGACAATCTGATGAGCAGTTTGGCTTGCCATAAACTGGGTACTTAAAAATGTCGTTTGGTGTATGACGCAGTTCCATCACGGGAGAAAAGTATCCGGTAAACAGCACATTACCTTTTTTATCACCACCACCCAATTGCGCGGCTTGAATGCCAAACGCACTCAACGCACTGGTATCTCCGCTCTGTTGCGCCCACTCACTTAATCGTTGATATAGCGGTTGGTATATCTTCGCCATGGATGGTGACTTTATCACCACTTGCTCAGCTTGCTTGTTAAATTCAGTAAAATCGCGTGGTTTGTTAGACTCAACCACATCCACTTGATTGAGGATCTGAGGAAACTCACCATCAAGATATTGCTGAGCACGATCATTTTGTTGAGCACAGCCAAAGAGTAGGCTCAAAGAGATAATAGGAAGGAGTTTTTTTAACACGTGTCTTTTCCGTAAAAGAGAATAGCAAAAGGATGGCAAACAAATGCATACGGTGCAATTGAAAAGCAACGACAAAATGTTTCAACGCTAAGCCAATCCGTTTACTCGTTGTGAATTCATTCAGTTAATGCAACATGATAGCAGCGGAAGAATTACGGAATTGTCCGGATTATGTTTGAAAGTAAGATTTACTGATTGAAAGATGAAATTGTGATCATCCATGTGACTCACAGACGCAAGAGATCTCTGCTTAACAGACAAAGATAAAAACGACTATCTTACCGCAATCCTTGCACGCCCCTCTAAACGGAATACAGGTAGATAATGTGCATTGGCATTCAGCTTCATTTCTGCATGCTGCTTACCAACAAAATTGAAGTGCCGCTCATTTGAACCCACTCGATACGAAAACGAATCCCCATCGAATTCAAAACTGGTCGCCACTGTAGAACCATTTACGGTAACACCGCGCTCACTCAACACAAATTCTTCACGAGCATAAGGCGCAACATCTTGCTCAACCCAGCGACCATAAATTGTCGATTTGGGAATGGGCGGATTAATGGTTCGAGTAATCAAATCACTATACAGCATGCACACGACAACGGTTCCAACTATCGCTATAAGCATGAGAGAACGCTCTAGCCACTTACGAAGCATTGATTTAGATGACGTTTTTGACAGATTTGAAGCAGTGATCGCAGCATTCTTATTAACAGCAGAAGACATGAGGTTCACGTATTGAGGAAAGACGCCACCATTGTAACCTTCCCTCTTAACAGGACCAAGAACCTACCTCAATATGTTTGTGCTTTATTCCAAAATTTCACCTTGCCACCAAGTGAATAAAAAGGCATTATTTTGACATAATTAAACAAAGGAATGGCTGTAGTGAAAATTCGTAGTACTGCTCTCGTAAAAGGATTTCGTCAATCAACACCTTATGTCAATGCTCACCGCGGAAAAACCATGGTGATCATGCTGGGCGGAGAAGCCGTCGCACACAAAAATTTTGGCAATATTATTAATGATATCGCACTCATGCACAGCCTCGGAATCAAAGTCGTGGTGGTGTATGGTGCACGTCCTCAAATTAATCAGCTGCTAGAAAAACAAGACCTCACTACGCCTTACCACAAAAATATCCGCATTACGGATGAATCGGCTTTATCTGTTGTTATGCAAGCTGCCGGACAACTTCAACTTGCGATTACTGCGCGCCTATCAATGAGCCTCAACAACACTCCGATGGCAGGCACCCAGCTCAATGTCGTTAGCGGAAACTACATCATTGCTCAGCCACTCGGCGTTGATGATGGTGTGGACTATTGCCATAGTGGACGCATTCGCCGCATTGACACCGATGCTATCAACCGCACTCTTGATCAAGGTTCAATTGTTCTGCTAGGTCCCATTGCTAGCTCTGTGACTGGCGAGTGCTTCAATTTATTATCGGAAGAAGTCGCCACCCAACTAGCGATAAAGCTGGGTGCGGATAAGCTGATTGGTTTTTGCTCCGAACAAGGTGTCATTGATGACAACGGCAATGCTGTCGCCGAGTTACTACCAATTGAGGCGGAGCATGTCATCAAAACGCTTTCTGAAAATACGTCTCCTGACCTAGATTACAACACTGGGACACTGCGCTTTCTTAAAGGCTCTATTGCCGCTTGCCGTGCCGGAGTACCTCGTAGCCACTTGATCAGTTATAAAGTAGATGGCGCCTTAATTCAGGAGTTGTTCTCTTTCGACGGTATCGGTACCCAAGTTGTTATGGCGAGTGCTGAACAAGTGAGGCAAGCTAATATTGACGATATTGGCGGTATCTTAGACCTCATTCGCCCTTTAGAAGAACAAGGTGTACTCGTTAGGCGCTCTCGAGAGCAGCTAGAGCAAGAGATAGGAAAATTTACCATCATCGAAAAAGACGGCTTGATTATTGGCTGTGCTGCCCTTTATCCATACCCAGAAGAGCGTAAAGCTGAGATGGCTTGCGTAGCGATTCACCCTGACTATCGTGATGGAAACCGAGGTTTGTTACTGCTCAACTACATGAAACATCGTTCTAAATCCGAAACCATTGATCAGATTTTTGTCCTCACGACACACAGTTTGCATTGGTTTAGAGAGCAAGGTTTTTACGAAGTCAGTGTCGACTATTTGCCTGGAGCCAAACAAGGGTTATATAACTTCCAGCGTAAGTCCAAAATCTTAGCGTTAGATTTATAGCTTAACCTTAAATCAGGGAGCGAAACTTAACGTTCCACTATACCAACTAACCTCAAAGGGCAGGATTTAGTTCATTAACGCTCAACCCTGCACATCGAGCTTGTTTAGGAACGAGTTTGTTTAGGAGTAAGGCCACACATAACCCCTACTCCGGACTAGCGGGTCATCATGTAAACCCAACTTAGATATGCGCAAACCATTGCTTGATTTTTGTTCCAATTTTATCTTTTAAATATACATTTGGTTGGCTATACTCTGCTCGCTAGTGATTGGTTTTTAACCAATACGAATGGATCTAGGTGATGTAATGTAGCCTTCACCCTAAAATACTGGGCAATTGAAAAACTAGTTAGCTCCGTATTGCACACCAAGGACAGTTGTTAATCTGACTTTAAATAAGCCGAGACGAGCACTGTTATGAGAACAATCATTTGTAATTCGCTTCAAAGCTTCTGGGATATGGCTGACAATCAGTTTTTAGAAGGCCTAGACGTCCACTGTGTTTTCCCCGTAAATGACGCTATCCGAGATTTTATTCTTGCTTATCAACAACAATACAAAATACGCAGCGTGTCTTTTACCAACGCGTTTGCAAAACATGCATAAAAGAAGACCGAGCCATAAGCTCGGTCTTCTTGTTTTAGTTAGTAAGCCGCTGTACTAACCCACTCGCACGAGTGGTTTTCACCTTAATGCCTCGCTTCAGAACATTAAGTTCGGCGTAAAGAGCTAAACGCTTTTTAGCGCGGGTAATGCCTGTGTAAATCAACTCACGGGTTAATATCGGGCTAAAGTCTGGTGGCAAAATCATCAGGGTGTAATCAAATTCACTGCCTTGCGATTTATGGATGGTCATGGCGTAAGCCGTTTCATGTTCAGGTACTCGGCTCGGTAAGACCGATTTCACACTGCCGTCAGGTAACTCAAAAAAGACTTTCAAACGCGGTTCTTCTTCAGTGTCATCTCGCATGCAAATACCAATATCACCGTTATACAAACCTAAACCGTGATCATTACGCGTAACCATGACGGGTCTGCCGTGATACCAAATTTCATCCTGAACTTGAATGAACTTGCGCGCCGCGAGCGCTTTCTCGATGCGTTGGTTTAGCCCAGCCACACCGAAGTCACCTTCACGGATCGCGCACAGCAATCGGCATTGGTTGAAGGTATCTAACACCGCTTTGGCTTTGTGCGTTAGCGACTCTGGCTCTCCGGTTTTAGGATCAGTCTCCTGTTGTCCAATGCGTTTGAGGTAACGACCGTATTCCTGCACCAACGTCTGCATCAGTTGGTTGTAATGTTGACTACTTAGCGCGAAATGTTCGATGTCAGAAAAGTCACGCGCCCAGACGTTATCTACGCTCGCAGCAGAACCTGAGTTAACCGCTTTTGCCAACTGACCAATGCCTGAGCGAGCGTCAAATCGGTAACTCTTTTGCAGCATACATAAACTATCGGCAATGCTAGATGCACTGTTACCCGTATGGGCTAAAGTATCGAAACCCGTCAGTTTTGCAATGGCTGACGCCTGCTCTTTTCCATAACCCAATGCGTGGAACGAACAGATATCACCCAACACGGCCCCTGCTTCAACTGAAGCAAGTTGATCTTTATCACCTAGCAAAATCAGCCGCGCATGTTTCGGTAAGGCATCAACCACTTTGTACATCATTGGTAAATCGACCATCGACGCTTCGTCGATAACTAAAATATCCAAATGCAGTGGATTTTGCTTGTTGTGACGAAATTCTGCGCTATTAGGAATCGCGCCCAGCAACCGATGCAAGGTGCTTGATTCAGTCGGAATTTTGGCTTTTAGCTCCGGAGAAACTGGCAGCTCTTGCACCGCTTTACCAATGGACTCGGTTAATCGCGCCGCCGCTTTCCCCGTCGGGGCCACCAGCTTGATGGTTAGATTTTTCTCTTGCGTCGCCTGTTCAATCAAAGCAGCAAGCAACTTGGTTACTGTCGTCGTTTTACCCGTACCTGGGCCACCAGAAATCACAGCAAATCGACGGGTTAACGCAACTGCCGCCGCGACTTTTTGCCAGTTCACGCAAGCCGAGAGTGGCACGAGTTCATCCAGTGTTTGTAAATCCTGAACCTTGCGCGCATTGCTAAGCACGGAATCAATGACGTGCCAATCCAACGATTCGCTTGCGACCACATCAAGGTGGTCACACACCAATTGTTGACGCAACACTTGGTTGCTGCTTCCCGCTTCTACTGCTTTGCCTAACGCGTTAAACAGAAAATGGTATTGGCGTGCAAATAAATGGTTGAGCAACTCGGATAATCGCGCAAACTCTTGTGGTTGCAAGTTAACTGCGGCGCCCAGCTGATTGAGCTTTTCCGCCAGTGTCACTTCATAATGCCAATAGCGATGCAGATACAGACGCTCACCATCGAACATTAAAGGCAAGGCTTCTCCTTGCGCGCCGACCACGCTGGAATTTTGTAATACATGAATCCAGTCTATGCCTTGCAACTGTGTATTAAGCGCCAATGCCGACTCACCAAACAGCCCTAGCTTACTGGCTAAATCCGTAGATTGCCCTTGTGCATCGAACAGAGACAGACAGATATGTCCTTTGCCAAGCTCACTACTGACAACACCAGCGATAAACGCCAATGCTTGACTGTCCGACTGTTCATCATGCGTTTGAGAATCAATAAAACAGGCGAATTGGTAGTCGAGCTGACGAATAGCACCTTTGTGCGCCAAGCGTTCCAACACTACCAATAGGCTATCTTGGTCAGAATGAAGATTGTGATTTGTCATCATTAAAGTAGCTCCATCTGCCCAGCTTGAGTTGAGCGCGTTTCAAGTGCTTGACCATCAATCAAACGATCCATCTCTTGTAAGAACTCGAAAGTTGGTTTCGCGGCAAAAATGCCGTGGTCACTCTGCCCATCCATACCGCGCAAGAACAAGTAATACACACCACCGAAGTGCTGCTCATATTGATAATTCGCCAATCGGCTGTGTAGGAAACGATGCAGTGCTAACGCATAAATCTGGTACTGCAAATCGTAGCGGTGATCCGCCATGGCCGATTTCAGAGCCTCACCATGGTAGCTCGTCACATCGTCGCCAAGATGATTCGATTTCCAGTCAAGCACGTAGTATTTACCTTGATGTTCAAACACCAAGTCGATAAAACCTTTGAGCATGCCTTGCACGGTTTGGAAACCTAAATCCCCCGCTTTCGCCGACAACGGATCGTGACGTTGAATGACTCGGTTTAACGCCGGTGCAGACAAAACTTCAATCGGCAGCAAAAATTCCATCTCCACCAAACGTTGCGACGGTGCTTTTTGATTCAGCAGCAAAGACTTACCATCCAACGGCGTTGCGAGTACGGTATCAATCAATTGCTGTAAAATGGGCAACCACTCTTCATCGAGCTGTTCGCTTTCCATCAAGCCAAGGATGATTTGTGTATTCTCTTCCGTCGTGGCTGGCTGAGTAAATTCAATTTCCTCAAACAGGCTGTGCAGGAACGTACCCGGACGCGCACCACGAGGGAAGGTAAAAATAGAGCGCTCTGGCTCCACCAAATCCGCTTCGTCTTGCTCTTCAGATGAGTCGATATCAAAACCCGTAATCTCAATCGTGGCATCATGCTCGGCGTGATGAGAGCCTTGCTTGACCAAGCCAGAATAACTGGTGATGCGCCAGTTTCTGTCGATAGGGTTTTGCAGTTCTTTCGCGCTAAGATCGTGTATTTCTTCTTGTGGCGCTACGTACTTCTCTTCGAGTTGCTGCGGCGGATCGGCCACAACGACACAATCAAGCTCGTCTTGTTGCTTTGTTAAACCTTGGTGCAAATCGTTAATGCCACCTTCTTGACCATTCTGAATCAAATAGCCAATCGCACTGCGGTGTACGCCAGTTGGCTGTTTGGTCGAACGGCCATTGCGCAAAGGTGAGGCACCGATAAAACACGCATATACAGCTCGCGTTAGTGCTACGTATATCAAGCGTAAGTCTTCCGCCAAACGCTCTTTATCCGCTTGCTTCATGGACGCATCATTGCCAGTGATATCCAGTACCGTGCGGTCATTGGCTGCATCGTAATATTTGGCTTCACTGGCTTCTCGATAGCTGAACACAAACGGCAGAAATACGAGGTCATACTCCAAGCCTTTTGATTTGTGAATAGTTACGATCTGCACTAAGTTACGTTCCGATTCTAAACGTTGGATTTGGTCATCACTGCCACCCAAACCATTTTCCGCATCACTGATAGACTGAGCGAGCCAACGCAGCAGACCGTGGTCGCTATCCAGTTCATTACTGGCTTGTTGAAGCAGTTCACCGATGTGCATTAAATCGGTAAGTACTCGCTCACCATTCTCACCCTGTGAACTCGCGCCTTCTTCTAGTAATCGCTCGGCAATATGGCGTTTGCTGATCACCGCGCGCAACATCGGCAGCACACCACGTTGAACCCAAAGCTTGCGATATTCTTTGAATTCGTTTACGGCGTTTTCCCACACAATTTCATCGTTATTAAGCGCATCCAAACTTGCTGCGTCGAGGGCAAACAGCTCAGAGGCAAGACTTGCACGCAGTGCACGGTCATTTTCTGGAGTCAGCACCGCTTGCAGCAAACGCTGTAAATCCTGCGCCACCGAACTGGTAAACACACTGTCTCGGTTAGACAGGTACACGCTGGCAATACCTTGGTCTGCTAGCGCTTGTTTGATCATTCGACCTTCACTACCTGTTCGAACCAACACCGCGATATCGCCCGCTTGAACCGCTTTCTGTTTTTCGCCATTCACCAGACACGCTTGCCCCTGTTGAGCCTGCGTCAAAATAGTTTGGATTTGGCTTGCGGTCGCCTCTGCCATTCGAGTCAAATACTCGCCTTTTGGTAGCGGTTTATCGTCCGCTTCTTGCAACCAATAAGTCAGCGCTGGTTGCTTTTGGCCACCCATAGTCCAAATGCGTTTTTCGGCATTGGGACTGTACTTAACGGGTAAGAACGGAATATCCGAATCATAGATAAATGGACTGTCTGGTAAAGCAAATACTTGGTTTACCGCCTGCACCATATCTGCGCTAGAACGCCAGTTGGTTCCTAACGTGTAGTGGGCACTTACTTGGTTACGCGCTTTGATATAAGTGAAAATGTCTGCGCCACGAAAGCCATAAATCGCCTGCTTGGGGTCCCCGATCATAAACAAACCACATTCCGGGTTGTTCAGATAAATACGGCTGAAAATACTGTATTGAAGCGGGTCGGTATCTTGGAACTCGTCAATCATTGCGACAGGATACAAAGTACGAATACGCGCCGCTAAAAGCTCGCTTTCGTCCGTATCGATAGAAGCAGAAAGTTGTGTCAGCAAATCATCGAAAGAGAGCCACTGTTTTTGATTTTTCGCTTTGGCCAGCATCACACGACAATGCTCAATAGCATGAGCAAGCAGTGGCGCTTTTAAGCTGATTGGGTTAGCAAGAAATGTTTCAATGGCTTCAAATACCGCATGCTGCGGCGCACTGCCTTTCGGTGTTTTTTCCAACAAGACGTTTTGCGCGAATTTCTCCAACTTGTCTGGATAATCGTAACCTGTAGTTTCCGTTGCCGCCCAAGCGTTCACCGCCTCCAACCACGTCGGCAGAGACTTTTTGGTGTAGCTACGTTTGTTAATATCTGAATCTGAAATCAGCGTTAAGAAGTCATCTTGGCTTTCTCGCCACTGTGCTTTTAATCCATCAATTTTTTTCAGATTTTCAGTATGAAGATCAGCCAAACTGCCTTTCATTGCAGGAACAGAAAGGCTTAACGGCGCACCGGTTAAGTAATTGCTGATGTCAGACAACAACGCAGATGGAGAGCCCCATAGCTGGCGGATTTCTCCCGCCAAAGTAAATGGCAATGGGTAGAAATTGCGGCGCCAGTAATCGGCTACAACTTGCGCTTTTAGGTGGCTTTCATCGGTCACAAACTCGTTATTAAATCGGCTGCCAGATTCAAACGCATTTTGCGTTAGCATACGTTGGCAAAAACCGTGAATGGTGTAGACCGCCGCCTCGTCCATCTGACGCTCTGCCTGCAATAAAATTTCTGCGGCTTGCTTGTGATCGTCAAACTCATTAAGCAAAGGTTGGATCACCGGATCGGAACTCTGTCCACGCGCAAACGCGATTCGCGCATCATGGATTCTTGCCCTGATACGATCGCGTAATTCCGCAGTTGCCGCTTCGGTAAAGGTTACGACCAGAATTTGGTCGACCGTAAGCGGTACGCGATGTCGAGTTTCCGCGCTGCCGTGACCAAGCAAAAGGCGCAGATATAAACCTGCAATAGTGAAGGTTTTACCTGTACCTGCTGATGCCTCGATTAACCTCGCACCATGCAGAGGAAACGTCATCGGTTCTAGTGGCGTTGGTTGAGGTTGCTCTGTGCGGTCTAACGTATGTAGAGGACACTCTGCACCTGACATTTGATCCATAACGCTGAATCTCTCCGGATTATTTACTAGGACGTATCACCTAATAAATGTGATCTATAGTTAAAAATTCTATTAATATGTTTAACAAGTTGGATAATTTAGAGCTTTGTGAGATCTTTCTCACGGTTATCCATAAGACGTACCGTTAGTATGCGCCCCACGAGATAAGCCAAACCTTTTTGGCGGCACAACTCAAATGAATTAAACAAAAGTATCATGGTCCCTCTGACCTTGTGGCCGTACAGCGAACGCCCTACAAAAAATAATGATTTTCTGGCGGCCACCCTACTCTTCCTTCTCTTTATCCAGCTGTCTTTATTACGCTTTTACATCATCAGCGTCTTGAACCGCTAAGCGCGCACCTTGCAGTACTAATGCTGTCAGCAAACGAACTTCTGAGGCCAACTCATCATTCCAAGCAGGCCAAATTCGAGAGATGTACGCATTATTGCCTTCGCCCGGGCTCATGAAGCCATCATTGAATGCGTCAGCCATTTTCTTCAAAGATTTCTCTTCGTCATCTACCCACTGACCGCGACTAAAGCCCGCTTCAACACAAGCCAACGCCGTTTTCGGGAAATAAGGCAAAGGCTTAGTCATGCCTTCGAAGAATAAGCGAACTAATTCAGTCAGTAGCTGTTTGGCATACTGAGCATCGGCAATTTCTGGGTAGATCAAATGCAGCGCGCCTTCTTTACGATCGTAACCAATGATGTGGGTTTTCTTAGCATGACCCGACGCCGACATGGCAAGGTGATCGATCCACGCAGCAAGGTAATCCTGCGAGCGAATCTTACCGCTTCGATAGCGAATCAAACCGGATTGGTAGCATTGAGTTAGCCAACCTGTTAGGCGAACGTTTTTCTCTTCGCCTTCATTTCGCTCAAACAAGGAATCAAACGTCAGGTCAATTTCCAAATCGTCTTGAGGCGCACCAGATAAAAACGCCAGTTTATCCACCAGCTCTTCCGCCTGAACTCGGTTAGTTTCAAATTCGATATCACCAAACGCCCCCACCGGCAGTTTGCCTTGCGCGCGCTGTTGACTCATAAAGTGTTTAAGCACCTCTGTTTTTTTCTCTGGCTGCATCAATGTCGTTTCAAGCAAGGTTTCTAACAGCTCATCACGCATTTGATAGCTTTCCAAACCACCTAAAACAAAGGGTTCGTCGTCTTCCATCACCGGTAGCGGCGGTTCAAAGATTACTTTTAAACGACGATTGAAAAAATACTGCACAGGTAAGCGCCAGAAACGTTGCAACTCGACTAAGTCGAGCTCAAGTGGGAACGTCGCTCCTAACAGATAGTCGTCTAATGCCCGATTAAAATCACGACGGACATAGCCTTGCGATTGACTGCTTTGAGTCAATGCCGCTGGAATCCACTCTTTCGCGTAGCTAGCATGCATGCCTTGGAACGCACTTGGGCTAAACGGCACCATGGCGTGGGTATTCACCAACGCATTTAATAAGTTGTCGCCAGACTCATCAACGGGCAACGCTTCATCACCACTTAAACAATAGTTTTGGTGACAGTATTCCATCAGCTCAGAAACCAGAACCGAAGGCACTCGCTCGGTGTTGTCTTGGATTGAACGGCCAACATAACTGATGTAGAGCGTTTGCTGTGCAGACAACATCGCTTCGAGGAATAGGTAACGGTCATCATCTCGGCGCGAACGGTCGCCCGGTTTGGTTCTTCCTGTCATCAAGTCAAAGCCTTCTGGCGGCATGGAGCGCGGATACACGCCGTCATTCATCCCCAACAGACAAACAGTTCTAAACGGAATAGAGCGCATCGGCATCAGGGTACAAAAGTTCACTTGACCAGCAAGGAAGCGCTGGCTGACTCGTGTGCCAGATAATTTGTTTTGAAGGTATTGGCTGATGATCGACGGCGATAACGCATCATCAAATGCGGCATCAGCTAATTGCTCTTTGAGTTGACTGAGCGTATCGCGAATGGATTTGAGCGCCATTTCGCCTTCTAACTCAACCGAGAAGAAGTCATCCAGCAGTGAAACCAAAGTCTCTCGCCAACCATCGATAGTTTGAACATGAGAAAGTTTGCTTCGATAAGTGCTAATTTGTTGGATAAAGTGTGCCAACTTGCCCGCCAGCTCTGCGCCCATGCCTTGCACTTCGTTGTACGGAGACAAACTGCCTTGCTCGGTTTCAAACAAGCCTGCGGATTCTGGCATCGCGTAGCCAAGCAACATGCGTTGAATACCAAATTGCCATGTGTTTTGACGAGTTTCCGGCAGTTCAAATTCGCGTCCGGTATTGGCGTCCAACCCCCAGCGAATTCCCGATTCCTCAACCCATTGTTTAGCTTGTAAGAAATCACCTTCGCTGAGTTCAAAACGCTTTAATATCGCCGGAGTTTCCAGAAGTTCGAGTAGTTCTGATGCCAAACAGCGCGTATTGGGTAAGTTCACCAACTGCATAAATGCGGCCAGAATTGGGCTCTCTTGATCGGCGGTTCGGTCAGAAATCGAATATGGAATAAAACGCTCACCCGGCGCGTTACCAAAGACCGCCTGAATCGCAGGGCTGTAAGCGTTGATGTCCGCGACCATCACGATAATATCGCGCGGTTTTAACGTTGGGTCAGCATCGAACATCGCCAACAGTTGATCATGCAGCACTTCCACTTCACGCATCGGGCTGTGACAAGCGTGTAGGCTCAGTGATTTATCACCCAAGCTAACCACTTGTTTGTGATGACTGTTTTCAATCTGTTGGTCATCTTGATGTTCTTCAAGATTGAGAATATCCGCTTGCAATTGATGGAGCAGACTGTCGCGCTCAACATCAACAAAGGCTTCAATTTCATGAGATTCCAGCTGAGACAACAGATACATATTGTCGCGCCCGAGTTTACCCATGGATGCCAACAGACTGTTTCCGACCACATCGGTGTGCAGCTCATCGATCACATTATCTTCCAGTGATCCTTTCAGTTGCTCAGTTTCACCTTGCACTTCCGAGTGATCGTCCTGCCACACAACGTGCTGACGATGTTTCGCCGCCAAACGAGCCAGATATTTGCGATCTCGAACTTCACCCCAGTAATAACGACAAGGGTTAGTGAACATCAGATGCACGTCGATGTGTTCGCCAATTGCTTTTAGCGCATCCATATAGCGAGGCGGCAACGAAGAAATGCCAAAAACAAACAAACGCTTGGGTAAATGGTCAAAATTGCCGTTAAAACTCGCTAACGTGTCGATAAAGTGCTCATAAAGGTTGGCACGGTGATATGGAGACTGCCCTAACGACACAGTGTGATCATACAACGCTTGCCATAAGATCGGCTGCCACGGATGCTCATCTTCCAACTCTGCCACACTCTTCCCGGCTTCCCAACTTGCGATCCATTCCGGACGATACACCAAGTAACCATCGAAAATATCGGCAATTTTCTCAGCCAGCTGATACAGCTTAGAGTGGTCACTGTCATCTTTGAGGTACTGCGCTAACGGCGAAAACACCTCTTGGTTGAGAAGCCCCGGAAGCAAATGCATCAACTTCCACGTCATCGCTTCTTTGTTAAACGCACTGCGTTTTGGCACGTCTGGCAATACCTGCGTAAACATTTCCCAAATGAAAGTCGCAGGGAGCGGAAAATCAATGTTCGCGGCAACACCAAACTCTTTGGCCAATTCCATTTTTAGCCACTGGGACATGCCTGGACTTTGAACCAGAATTTGTTCTTTTTCGAACGGGTTTTCCAGCGGACTGATTCGAATCAGTTCGACAAGGAGTGATTTAAGAACGTCAACTTGGTTGGAGTGATAAACAGTAAACAAATTGGGAATACCGAGCGCCGATTGAAACTGTTAGCTAGCTTAGCACAGCCCTATTTAAACCCGCAGTGATCTCGCGTTCGGAAAAAACAAAAGGTTATATATCACTCAAATAGAGTATGAATCTTCTGAATTTTCACATGTCAATCAAGTCTGACACTTCCATACAAAATGTGACATTCGTCGCAACTATTCCATAATAAAAAACACTGTTTTATACTCCCTCTACCCATAATTTATAAACAAACAAAAAGTATGTTTCGCAAACTGTCTTCCAACAGCGCTTGGCTGATTGCTTTTTTTGCTTGCTTTGCAGTGTACCTGTCGATCGCTTGTTATCCTTTTGTGTTGTCTAACAATCAGAATGAACCGCTAACCTTGTTGCAAGGTTACTATTTGGTTTCGACTCAATATGGCTGGCTGGGCTTGATCGCTCTTCCATTTATGTTGTTGAGTTTATTGCTCTCTTTTCTACCGACTCGAGCATTCAAAGGTATCGTGATCGCTATCGCGATCTGTCTATTGATCATGTTTAAAGTCGATATCCTCGTTTTTCAGCAATACAAACTTCACATCAACGCCCTATTAATCCGTATGTTTTTCGAAGGTGGCGGTGATGTCTTCGATATTTCTTGGATGAGTTGGCTTATCTTCGTCAGTGAAGTTGCCGTTCTGGTGATCGGGCTCGCCTGTACCGTTTGGGTAAGTAATCAACTGTCAGAAAGCCGAGCTAAGTTCGTTTTGATCAGCGTTTGGTTTGCTGTATTGCTTAGCACACAGATGATTCATGCGTACAAAAACGCACTTTACGACGATGAAGTCAGTCAGTTTTCGAATAACTGGCCACTTTACTACCCGCTGACGGCTCGTAAATTTATTTACAAACACGACCTAGTGGATGAGAACATTGCATCGAAGAACCGCGTAGAGTTAACCAACATTGAACGTAGCTCACTCAACTACCCGCTTGCGCCGATTCAAGTGCAAAGCAAAGAGAAACAGCCCAATGTTTTGTTTATCTTGGTTGACGCGTGGCGCTACAGTGATGCGACGCCGGAAGTCATGCCAAATGTCAGCAAGTTCGCCGAAAAAACGGTGAATTTCACACAACATATGAGCGGCGGCAACTCAACTCAAGCGGGTATTTTCAGCCTGTTTTACAGCTTGCCCGCGACCTACTGGGAAAGCTTTTACGCAAGTCAACGCTCTCCTGTGTTTATGGATACGCTGCAAGCAGAAGGCTACCGCATGGGCATTTTTGGCTCAGCACCGCTCACCAGTCCGCCACTCTCTCGCACGGTATTCAAAAAAGTGTCGGATTTGACCCTGAAACAAACTGGGGAAACAGCTGTCGAGCGCGATCAGCAGATAACAGACAAGTTCATCGAGTTCCAAAAGCAGGACAGCGACAAGCCGTACTTTGGTTTTCTGTTCTACGATGCCGCCCACGGTACGGTGTTTCCCGAGCCTGAATTTGCGAAATTCAAACCATACTGGGAACGCGTTGACCACATTTTGCTCAACAACGATTTTGACGCTTCGCTTTACCATAATCGATACAAAAACTCGTTGTACTACATCGATAGCTTGATTGGTGATGTGCTGAAAAACGTCGACTTAGACAATACCATTGTGGTGATTTCATCAGATCATGGTGAAGAGTTTAATGACCATAAGATGAACTATTGGGGCCACACGGGTAACTACAGTGACGTTCAAGTACATGTGCCTCTTTACGTGTACATGCCAAATCGTCAGCCAGAGCAAGTTGATTACCGCACGACCCATTTTGACGTCGTGCCAACCATGATGAATACGCTGTTTGACGTTCAAGGCACAACGAGTTCATACAGCGTTGGTCATAACTTGTTTGATAGCTCTGCCTCTCGCGATTGGTATATTGCAGGCAGCTACTACAACTATGCATTGGTCGGCAAAGAACTGATGCTTGTGGTCAACCCTGGCGGGCACTCTCAGCAACTGAATCGCCAGTTAAAAGTCGAGAAAGAACAGAAAGTTCCTGTCGATATCATTCGTCATTCTCTGGATGAGATGTCGCGATTTTACAAAAAAGGCTAGCGTCCAACATCGACGCCGATTGAAATAAAAAAGCCTCTTGGTTGTAAGACCAAGAGGCTTTTTCCTCTCTGCTATTTAAGCGTGATGAGCGTGCATCAAGCGTGGCTGAATCAATAAGTTGTTGATGTATTGTAAAGCCACATAAGAGACAACAAATGTTGCCACAATCAACTCAAGACCAGCTAAGCCTCGTACTTGTTGAACATAGTGCGCAGCCAATCCTTGCAACTCCATCCAATTCGCCATTTTAAACAGCGCCGTCGCACCGATCACCATCGGGAAGGTAAACGCTGCATAGCCAGGGCTGAATGGCAGTCTTAGCAATTTAAAGAAGGCTAAGTAGATGATGGCTGTCATCAATACCGCGATACCAAATAGCATAGCGATGATCACTGGTGATGGTGTCGCAGTGACCGTTAAGTACCCTGCCAATGATAGACTTGCTGGCGCTGCCATGATTGCCATTGTTGGTTTTGCTGCATCCGGAATTTCATGGGTGAACATGAAACGGTAGATCATCATTGGCAACATCACCGCGTAAGCCACCATACCGAAGATCAACGCACCGTGTGCAATAGGTGCAAGCACTGGGTTACCTGAGAAAGACACGTCTGCAACGATAATACCCACTGGTGGTACGAACCAGCTTGGCACCATGTGGTGTAGTTCAAAATCTTTGGCGCGATGGTAAACAAAGCTCACCAAGAACACGATGTGCAAAACCACCGCAATCAGCCAAAGCGCATCGCCAGCTAATGGGTAAAAATGGCCGAGAGAGTTCGATACCACCATAGTGCCCATCGCAAATGTCGGAACCACGCTGCCCACAACCGGATGAGCAAGATCTTGTCTCAATAGATGATTATGTAGCAAAAACTTGGTTGCCAATATAGCCAATAATACGCTCGCGATACCCGCACTAATCCACTGTCCGTAGCCATGTAATTCGGCGAAGTTCTCCCAACTCCAGCCCAAGCTTGCAATACCAAGAGCCAAACCCGCCATTGGAGTTGGCGCTCCCATTACTTTTGCTTTTGTTCTTTGAATCATGATGACCTCAACCAGACTCACTCTTGATGGGACGTATAATACGCTTGCACTTCGTTCCGATATATCTAATTATTTAAAACAAACGTTCAGAATTACTTAACGGTGGGGTATGGCAAGTCACATTTCTCTTAAACAACTGAAAGTGTTTACGACGATCACGCAGCACAAAACGCTCACAGCAGCTTCTGATAGTCTCTTTTTATCGAAAGCCGCAGTGAGCATGGCACTCTCAGAATTAGAAAAACAGATCGGCCATCACTTGTTTGATCGTGTTAATAACCGACTGATTTTGAACCAAGAAGGTCAAAAACTGCTACCACTGGCGGATGAGTTACTCAACCGAGCCAAAGACATCGAGAGCATTTTCGATGGTGACCAAGCGCTATCGGGCCAACTTCGCATTGGTGCCAGCGACACCATTGGCAACCAAGTCGCGCCCTATTTGCTTAGCGAATTTCGTCAGCAAACGAACCATCGATCTCAAAGCCTGTTCATTTCTAACTCCGCACAAATCTGCGACATGCTGACCGATTACGAGTTAGACATAGCCCTCATTGAAGGCAAAACACTTCACCCTGAATTGCAGTCTACCCAGTTTAGCGAAGATGAAATGTGCGTGATTTGCGCGCCCAATTCCCCAGCCGCGCACGAAGGGCCAGTAAACTTAACCGAGCTAGAAAACAGTGAATGGATATTGCGAGAGGCAGGATCTGGTTCACGCGAATTTTTTATGCGCGTTGTCGCGCCGCGCTTGGAACATTGGCATGAAGCTTTTCAGCTCAATACCACCGAAGCGTTGATCAACTCAGTATCGGCAGGGTTAGGCTTGGGCTGCTTGTCACGTTTGTCTGCAGAACCTGCTATTCGTGACGGCCGCGTAAAACTGCTCGACATGCCTTTAGATATGAAACGTCGCTTCTGGTTACTGGTTCATAAAGAGAAATATCAAAGCCCATTGCTCAAAACGTTTATCGAATTTTGCCAAGATTGGGAGCGACCAGCAAACCTTCCTTTGGCGGACAAATCCGCAAAGTGAAACCAAGATAGTTTAAATGCTAGTCAGTTAGTTGTACGTGTCTCTCATTCTGAGGCTTGTCGCTAGACTTGATTGGTCAAAAACTGTATAAAAAGCCAGTATCAATACACCAAATTAGGGGACCAACCATGGCTGTAATCGTCAAGTACGTGGTAGAACGCAATGGAGAAGAGAAAATGACTTTTACCTCTAAAGCGGAAGCTGACGCATACGACAAAATGCTGGATATGGCAGACGAGTTATTCTCACTGCTGGGTAAAAGTGAACTTCTAGAAGACGAAGGTAAGCAAGAAGATCTTGCAATGTTCCTTGCGCAAAACAAAGAAGAAGTGCTTTACGCTCTTGGTGCAAAACGTAAACCTGCACCAAAAAAAGCAAAGAAGCTTGAAGCTGTTGAAGAAGATAGCGAGCAAGAAGACGCTGCATAAGCCTCTCATTTGTTTAGAAAAAACGTCGCATTATGCGGCGTTTTTTTATTCCTTCCGTTTATCTCCATATATCTCTGAGAATATAAAGAACCGATTTAATATCCCAAATTGCTCTAAATTTCATGTTGCAGATTAGTGTGACTTAGATCTAGTCTAAATGGGTTCGGTGATGGGGTACCACCGGAATCGAAAGATTCGAACCGCTGTTAAAGCTAATGACTCCTACAGAAACGAAAACAGGTCAGCCCTGTTGGAAGTGCTTTCGCTTATGTTGTGAAAGCGAGAGTTCTGTAGTGAGCAATTCAACTCTTCTCCAACCCCGCTCCTGTTTTCTCAAAAATTAAAAATACACTGGGAAAACATTATGCAATATTCACACGAAATCCAATCAATGTGCCCGATTCAACGCGGCGATCTTCATGCATCTGCACCGATCCCTGTTGAAGGCGCAATGATCAATCCAAAAGACGTTATCGCGATTTCTGGTCTTAGCCACGGCGTTGGCGCTTGTGCTCCTCAACAAGGTACAGCAAAACTGACTCTTAACATCAAAAACGGCATCATCGAAGAAGCTTTGATCGAAACGATCGGCTGTTCAGGCATGACTCAATCAGCCGCGATGGCCGCAGAAATTCTAACAGGCAAAACCATTCTGGAAGCACTGAATACCGACTTGGTATGTGATGCTATCAACGTCGCGATGCGCGAAATCTTCCTTCAATTTGTTTACGGTCGTACTCAATCTGCTTTCTCTGAAGGTGGCTTGGAAATTGGTGCGGCATTGGAAGACCTTGGTCAAACTCAACGTAGCCAAGTGGGTACTAGTTACTCAACTAAAGCAAAAGGCGTGCGTTACATGGAGTTAGCAGAAGGCTACGTAACAAAACTCGCGCTAGACGAAAACAAAGAAGTGATTGGTTACCAATATCTCAACCTAGGCAAGATGATGAAAGCCATCAACGAAGGCGTATCTGCAGCAGAAGCCGCAGACAAAGCAACGGGGACTTACGGTCGTTTTGACGAAGCCGTAACGACCATCAACCCACGCCAACAATAATTGCCACCAAGAGGAAAGAGATTATGAACACTCCAATTACTGAATCTGTACGTCGCACATTAGACGAAATGCAACTTTCTTCTCCGGAAGAGGCTTACCAATACTGTATGGATCGTGGTATCGACCCTAAAGCACTAGTGATGGACACTCAACCTATCGCGTTTGAAAGCGCTGCCGATGCCTACACTCTAGGTACTGCTTTGGCGATTTTCCGCGGTGCAAAAACAGCAGAAGAAGCTGCAAACATCATCGGTGAAGGCCTTCAAGCCTGCACAAAACCAGGCAGCGTAGCAGAGCAACGCCGAGTGGGTATCGGTCACGGTGCATTGGCGGCTCGTCTATTGAATGAAGAAAGTGGCTGTTTCGCTTTCCTTGCCGGTCACGAGTCATTCGCAGCGGCAGAAGGCGCAATCAAAATCGCACTAAACGTGAACAAATCACGCAAAAATCCGTTGAAAGTGATCCTGAATGGTTTAGGTAAAGACGCCGCTTACCTAATCTCACGCATCAATGGTTTCACTTACGTACGCACTCAATACAACTACCAAACTGGTGAGTTAGTGGAAGTAGAACGTCGCCGTTTCTCCCAAGGTCCACGTGGTGAGATCCTTTGCTACGGTGCAGACGATGTACGTGAAGGCGTGGCTATCATGCATAAAGAACAAGTGGATGTGAGCATCACTGGTAACTCAACCAACCCGACTCGCTTCCAACACCCAGTAGCAGGCATCTACAAAGCAGAACGTAACCATGAAGGCATGCCTTACTTCTCTGTGGCATCAGGCGGTGGTACTGGTCGTACTCTACACCCAGATAACGTGGCGGCAGGTCCTGCCTCTTACGGTATGACCGATACCATGGGTCGCATGCACGCCGATGCACAATTCGCAGGTAGCTCTTCAGTACCTGCACACGTAGCGATGATGGGCTTCATCGGTATGGGCAACAATCCAATGGTAGGTGCAACTGTTGCACTTGCCGTAGCCGTCGGTGAACTTAGCCTTTAAGCCGATTTAATCGCTTTCTATCCAAAGCGATTAAATCCAACAAACCCAGTGTAGGGGGAGTGACTTCGGTCCTCCCCTTATTTTTTGCTATGCCCCTTTTCCAACTTCACTTTGTCTTTACCCCAAACCGGTCTGAGAAGGCTTTTGCGAAACATTTCTCATCAGACAAACATATCTCTAAAAAGACAAAAGGTATCCATCTACAGACTTTATCTATTTCCCCTCTTTAAACTCCCTAGCACTCTCATTATGATGACTGACAACTTAATTATTTCTTGTCAATGAACAGACGAGACACAAGACTCAACACATGGAGATCAACTATGGCTTTCTTCTCTCTAGCCTTTGGTACGGCAACTAAAAACCGCGACGGCAAAATCATCGAAGCGTTTTTCCCAAACCCAGTTCTTAACCCAAGCGAAGCGCTTGTTAATGCACTAGCAGCAGTAGCAGGTTACGAGCAAGGCAACCAAGCTATCGAGATCTCTGCAGCACAAAGCGCAGAACTAGCAGCAGCATTTGAAGCAAACGGCGATGCAGCAAACGCATCTTTCGCAGCAAAAGCAGCAGAATCAGCACAACCACTTGTACTGGTTATTCTTGCAACTGACGAGCAGCCACAAAGCGTTGCTGAAGGTTTCCTAAAACTTCAACTTATCTCTAACCGTCTAGTTAAGCCACACGGCACAGTACTAGACGGCATCTTCGGTCTACTGCACAACATCGCATGGACTAACGAAGGTCCAATCGATCTACCAGAACTAGCAGAGCGTCAAATTGAAGCTCGCTTAGCGGGTCGTGCACTAAGCGTAGATTGCGTAGATAAGTTCCCTAAAATGGTGGACTACGTAGTACCAACTGGCGTTCGTATCGCTGACACTTCTCGCGTACGTCTTGGCGCACACGTTGGCGAAGGCACAACAGTAATGCACGAAGGCTTCATCAACTTCAACGCAGGTACAACAGGCGTGAGCATGGTTGAAGGTCGTATCTCTGCTGGCGTAGTGGTTGGTAACGGCTCTGACATCGGCGGCGGCGCATCTATCATGGGTACGCTATCTGGCGGCGGTAAAGTTGTGGTTTCTATCGGTGAAAACTCTCTACTAGGCGCGAACGCAGGTCTTGGTTTCCCAATGGGTGACCGTTGTACTATCGAATCAGGTCTGTACGTAACTGCTGGTTCTAAAGTGCGCATGCTAGATTCTGAAGGTCAAGAAGTCGAAGTGGTGAAAGCCCGCGATCTTGCTGGTGTTTCTGACCTACTGTTCCGTCGTAACTCTGTAACAGGTCAAATCGAATGTCTTGCTAACAAGAGCGCGGTTGAACTGAACAGCGAACTGCATAAAAACAACTAATTCATTCGTGAATTAGCCCTACGAAAAATCCCCCAGCAGGAAACTGTTGGGGGATTTTTTAGCTTAAAGCAAAATGCGTGAGTGCTGATTACTGATTTAAAAAGCTGACCGCTTTATCTGGGAAATCAGTAAACAAACCATCCACTTTTACTTGGTTGTAGTACACATTCATCATGCCTTCAAAGCTGTCAGTGTACGCGGGAATGCGTCCTGGATCGGCGCGGAACGTGTATGGATGCACTTGCAAGCCAGCGTCTTTTGCAGCCTTCATCAACGGCTTGATGATGATATTGTCTTTAGTTGACTTATCATCCACCAGCATCGGCTTCCAAGGTCCAATTCCTTCCGCGTAACTCGCTACTTTCTTCATTCCGTCGGCTTCGAACATCCAGTCATAACTGTATGGTGTTGCCTTGTCGCCTTTGTACACCATAGTTTCGTTCCAGTCCGTGTAAGCCATAAGCTGAACGAGCTTTAAGTCCATGTCCATTGCAGGCATAAGTTCACTGTTGATGCGTTGAAGTTCATTCGCATCAAAACACTGAAGGTAGACTTTGTCGTCTTGAGAGCCGTAACCGTACTGCTTCAAGACTTTAAGTACTGCTTTAGAAATGTCCTTACCTTCATGACGATGGAACCAAGGCGCTTTAATTTCTGGGTAAATACCGATGTCATAACCCAGCGTTTTGTTTAAGCCTTGGATCAGCTCAATCTCTTCAGCAAACGTCGGCACGGTGAAATCAGATTTCCACATAGGGAATCGGGTTGGATAGCCCGCTACTTTGTTGCCTTTCTCATCGATGTTGAACCCTTCGGTAACTCGCAAGGATTTGATTTCCGCCAGAGTGAAATCAATCGCGTAATAACGACCATCTTTACGTGCACGATCAGGAAAACGCTCCGCAACATCCGTTACGCGATCGAGATAATGGTCATGCAACACGACCAACTGGTCATCTTTCGTCATTACCACATCTTGCTCTATGTAGTCAGGTTTCATTGCGTAAGCAAGTGCTTTGGCTTCTAGCGTGTGCTCAGGCAAGTAGCCCGATGCACCACGATGCGCAATGACAAGCGGCTTCGCAATCGCACCAGCAGAGAGGCTAAGTGCTAAAAAAGTAAGACATACTGACTTTGTTTTCATTGTTATTTCCTTGATAAAGCGAAGAGGCAGTATTCCACTGCCTCTTTAAATAAATATTACGCTAGCGCTTCCTTCTCGCGCTCTTTTTGCTCGTGGTGCGCACGTTCACCTAAGAAGGCGTACATCAAACACACGATAGAAGTAATACAAGAACCCACTAAGATGATAAAGCCACCATCCCAGCCAAAGTGGTCTACGGTGTAGCCCAAAATCGCGTTTGCGGCAACTGCCCCACCCAGGTATCCAAACAAACCAGTAAGACCAGCGGCAGTACCTGCGGCTTTCTTCGGAGCGAGTTCAAGTGCGTACAAACCGATCAGCATAACCGGACCATAGATTAGGAAGCCAATTGCAATAAGCGCCATCATATCTACTGTTGGGTTGCCTGCAGGGTTAAACCAATAAACCATCACTGCAACTGTCACTAGCACCATAAATAAGATACCAGCAGGTGCACGACGACCTTTGAACAATTTGTCAGAGATCCAACCACACAATAGTGTTCCTGGAATGCCAGCCCATTCGTATAAGAAATAAGCCCATGACGATTTATCTACCGAGAAATCCTTCGCTTCTTTTAGGTAAACAGGTGCCCAGTCCAGTACGCCGTAACGAATTAGGTAAACAAATGCGTTTGCAATTGCAATCGACCAAAGAAGTTTGTTGTTGAAGACGTATTTGAAGAAGATTTCCTTCGCTGTCATTTCTTGTTCATGGGACTTGTCATAGTCATCTGGGTAATCGTCTTTGTACTCTTCAATCGGAGGCAGACCACAAGACTGAGGGGTATCGCGAACCGTCATCCAAACAAACACAGCAACCAACGTGGCGAAAAATGCAGGAACATAAAATGCAGTGCGCCAATCATCATTAAATGCCCACAGGCCAAGAATAAATAGTGGACCAATCAAGCCGCCACCCACGTTGTGCGCCACGTTCCAAACCGAAACGATCTCACCACGCTCTTTACGTGACCACCAGTGCACCATGGTTCGGCCACAAGCAGGCCACCCCATCCCTTGGAACCAACCGTTCAAGAAAAGCAAAATGAACATCGCAGTGACGCTACCAGTCGCCCATGGCATAAAGCCAAAGCAAAACATCACTAATGCAGACATCAATAGGCCGCCACTAAGGAAATAGCGAGGGTTGGAGCGGTCTGAAACGCTGCCCATTAGAAACTTAGAGAGACCATATGCAATGGAAACAGCTGCCAAGGCGACACCTAAGTCTCCGCGGCTAAAGCCTTGCTCGATAAGATAAGGCATCGCCAAACTGAAGTTTTTACGAACTAGATAGTAACCGGCGTAGCCAACAAAGATACCGATAAAGAGTTGCCAACGGAGGCGAGAGTAGGTGCTATCGATGCTGCCAGGGGACAGACGATCAATGTGCGCCTTAGGTTTGAATATTCCAAACATAGGAACCTCATTATTTTGTATGCGATGGTAAAAACACAAAAGGAGCGAACGAAACAAAATAAATCTTCGTTCGAAAGTTCATGAATTGTATGGAGTTAGGATTTTATTTCTGTGACAAATGTTGCACATGGATTAAATATAAGTAAATACAGTAAATTATATGAGCATTAATTAGATCATCGTTCAACTTTACTCAAGATTCGTTAATATGAAACTGATATTCAAACCTCTCACTTGAGCATTCCAATTCGAAACCTTTGAAACAAAGGCTCGAATTAGAACATAAACTAACCGTAAAAAGGGCGATTTACGCCTGCCCTACTCGCTCCGAACCAACTAATAACTAAAAAGCTGAAAAACGATCACGTTTAGCATCAAACGAAATAAAAAAAACAATTTTTATTTGAATACAAGCCGAAGCAATGATTCACAAACACAAGACATTAACAGCGTTTATTCTCTTCTCAACTCATCCTATTGGTATCAATGGGATGACGATTTTTCTAAAAGTCCAAACATGACAGCGTATTTTTTTATATCACTGCTAGCCCTTGATACATTTGACATTCTCCTACTCCTTTAGGGTTAACTGCTGCACAAGTTCTGTGTAATAAATCTCCAAGCACGTAGCAGCTTCACAAAACTCCTCTTACCAGTTGTGCATTCTTTTTCACATCGGTAATTTGAGCGCTCTCAACACTGGCCTCGTGACAAATAAATTATTTTCGTTGTGTTCTTTTCCGGTTAAAAGATGCGCCATTTAACAAAAACGAAGACTTTGATTAACAAATTTATGCTCAAACGCTCATTTTTAACGCTCGTTTGTTTTCGCAAACGTTTATATATGCACAATAGTATCGTGCTAGACAGGCAAAAATGATCAAAGGACTTTTAACATGACAACGAACAAACACCCCTCTCTGCTTGGAGAATGTTTGGCCGAGTTTATCGGTACAGGACTACTTATTTTCTTCGGCGTAGGCTGTGTTGCAGCCTTAGTTCTAACAGGCGCATCATTTGGACAATGGGAAATCAGTATTGTATGGGGCTTCGGTGTCGCCATCGCTATTTACTGTACGGCTGGCGTCTCTGGTGCACACATCAACCCTGCCGTTACCATCGCACTTGCTATGTTCCATGGTTTTGATAAGGCGAAAGTGGTGCCATACATTATCGCTCAAATGCTTGGGGCATTCTGTTCTGCTGCATTGGTATACAGCTTATACAGCAACCTTTTCACCGACTACGAAATCGCTCATAACTTCGTTCGCAGCAGCCAAGATGCACTAGCAACTGCTGGTATCTTCTCAACCTATCCGCATGCCTCCCTCTCTTTCTTTGGTGCTTTTGCTGTGGAATTCGTTATCACTGCTGTGCTGATGTTTGCGATTCTGGCTCTGGGCGATGAAAATAACGGCGCGGCACGTGGCGCAATGAACCCTCTATTGATCGGTATTTTGATTGCCGTCATCGGTGGTTCACTTGGCCCACTAACAGGCTTTGCGATGAACCCCGCTCGTGACTTTGGACCGAAGCTGTTCGCTTACTTCGCAGGTTGGGATTACGCTCTGACAGGTGCTAAAGACATTCCTTACTTTATCGTGCCTTTACTTGCTCCGATTGCAGGTGCGTGTTTTGGTGGTTGGTTGTATCCAAAAGCGATTGCCGCTTACCTTCCACAACAAGGCCACGGTTGCACGATTCCAAACCAATGTGAGACGGAAGAAGAAACAGAAGAAGCTAGAGCTTAAAACTGACGTAACTCGAACATTTACTAAAATATAAATAACGAAACAAAAGGATTCTTACCATGACTGAGCAAAAATACATTGTTGCCCTAGACCAAGGTACAACAAGCTCTCGCGCAGTGATTCTTGATCACGATGCGAACATCGTAAGCGTCGCGCAACGCGAATTTACTCAGATTTATCCAGAAGCTGGTTGGGTTGAACATGATCCAATGGAGATCTGGGCAACACAAAGCTCTACCTTAGTAGAAGCTCTAGCTAAGTCTGGTATCCGTAGCGACCAATTAGCGGCTATCGGTATTACTAACCAGCGTGAAACGACTATCGTCTGGAACAAAGAAACCGGTAAACCCGTTTACAATGCGATCGTATGGCAATGTCGCCGTACTGCTGATATCTGTGAAGATTTAAAAGCACGCGGTCTCGAAAACTATGTACGTGACAACACTGGTTTGGTGCTTGACCCTTACTTCTCCGGTACCAAAGTTAAATGGATTCTGGACAATGTTGAAGGCGCACGAGAAGACGCAGAAGCAGGTAAGCTGTTGTTTGGTACTGTCGATACTTGGTTAGTTTGGAAGATGACTCAAGGTCGCGTTCACGTAACCGACTACACTAACGCATCGCGTACCATGCTGTTTAACATCAACGATCTATGTTGGGATCAAAAAATGTTAGATGAGCTTGGCATCCCAGCATCTATGATGCCAGAAGTGAAGCGCTCATCGGAAATTTACGGTAAAACCAACATCGGTGGTAAAGGCGGTACTCGTATTCCTATTTCTGGAATTGCAGGTGACCAACAAGCGGCGCTTTACGGCCAAATGTGTGTTGAAGCGGGTCAGGCGAAAAACACTTACGGCACGGGTTGTTTCTTGCTAATGAATACGGGCCAAGAAAAAGTCACTTCGACACATGGTCTTCTAACAACTTTGGCTTGTGGTCCTGCAGGCGAACCAGCTTATGCACTTGAAGGTGCCGTATTCATGGGTGGAGCTTCTATCCAATGGCTACGTGATGAATTAAAAATCCTAAACGGTGCAGAAGACTCTGAATACTTCGCGACAAAAGTGGATACATCAAACGGCGTTTATGTCGTGCCTGCATTTACTGGTTTAGGCGCACCATACTGGGATGCCTACGCACGTGGCACGATTGTCGGCCTTACTCGCGGCGTGAATTCAAACCATATCATCCGTGCAACATTAGAAGGCATCGCTTATCAAACTCGTGACGTACTGGATGCGATGCAAGCTGACTCAGGCATTAAGCTTGCGAACCTTCGCGTCGATGGTGGTGCAGTAGCGAACAACTTCCTCATGCAATTCCAATCCGATGTATTGAACACAGAAGTACACCGCCCTCAAGTAACTGAGGTTACCGCTCTTGGTGCAGCCTACCTTGCCGGCCTTGCCGTTGGTTACTGGGATAGCATTGATGAGTTGCAGAATAAAGCGGTACTTGATCGCACCTTTGAGCCACACGATGATGAAGAAAAACGCAATCGTCGTTACAAGGGCTGGAAACGTGCAGTGAAATGTGCACAAACCTGGTCTGAACTTCACGACGAAGAAGATTAATCTCATCTCCATAAGAAAAAAAGAGCGCCATTTGTGCGCTCTTTTTGCGCTTTATCCCCGATTCCTGAACTCGCTTACTTCTCACAACGAGCAAATTCGAGCACAATAGAGCTTCGAATTTGAAGCATTGGCCGTTACCAATGCACAAGGGAGTGGTAAGTGAAGCAAATACCTCGACACCAGCAGATTGTTGAGCTGGTGAAAAAACAAGGCTATGTCAGCACGGATGAGTTGGTAGAAAGATTCAATGTCAGCCCACAAACCATCCGACGCGATCTCAATGAACTCGCCGATGACAACAAAATTCGTCGTTATCACGGTGGAGCCACTATTCCTCTCAGTTCTGAAAACACATCTTACAACACGCGTAAAGCGCTCAACTTCAATGAAAAAGATGTCATTGCAGACGAGGTAGTCAAACACATTCCAGATGGTGCCACACTATTCATCGATATCGGCACCACACCAGAAGCAGTTGCGCGAGCGCTCAATAAAAACCATAAACAGTTGCGTGTTGTCACCAACAACATCAATGTTGCGACCATTCTTTTCCCTAACCCTGAAATCAAAGTCATCTTAGCGGGTGGAGAAGTCCGCAGCAGAGACGGCGGTATTGTTGGCGAGGCTACCCTCGATTTCGTTAAACAGTTCCGTCTCGACTTTGGTATTCTCGGCATTAGCGGTATCGACTTCGATGGCTCGCTATTAGACTTTGATTACCACGAAGTCCGGGTAAAACAAGCGATCATTGACAATAGCCGTAGTGTATTTCTTGCCGTAGACCACACCAAGTTCGGGCGCAATGCTATGGTGAAACTAGGCAATATTGCACAGCTCAACATGATCTTTACCAATAAGCAGCCACCAGAAGAAATCTTGTCAATTTTGAAGGAAGCTTCTATCCCACTTGAAGTGGTTGAAGCTAACGAATCAAACTCCGAAAACGAGTAACGTCAATCGTATAATTCCCCCTCAAATGACCTCTGTCTTAATTAGACAGAGGTTTTTTTTGTGTCTAAATCACACAAAACGCTCACAAACGAAAATAATAGATGATCACAAACGAAACCTGAGCTAGGATTACATTATGTTCTAAAATGCTCGTTCGCTCACCAAGAGGTCAAATTTATGAGTATACAAAATAATGCTTCCACTACTAGCTCATCCACTACCTTAGACTTGATCGTAATCGGTGGCGGCATTAACGGAGCTGGTATTGCAGCAGACGCAGCTGGCCGAGGTTTGAGTGTTGGCTTATACGAAGCAAATGACTTCGCATCTGCGACTTCTTCAGCAAGTTCTAAACTGATACACGGCGGTTTACGCTACCTTGAACACTACGAGTTTCGTTTAGTTTCGGAAGCGCTCGCAGAGCGTGAGGTTATTCTTCGTAAAGCACCACACGTCGCATTACCAATGCGTTTCCGTTTACCGCATCGCCCATTCCTACGCCCAGCTTGGATGATTCGTTGTGGCCTTTTCCTTTACGATAATTTGGGTAAACGTACGACGCTGCAAGGCAGTAAAACTGTCAACCTTGCGAAATCTGGCTTGCTAAAACCAGAGATGAAAACGGGTTTCGAATACTCTGACTGTTGGGTTGATGATGCGCGTTTAGTATTACTGAACGTTCTTGCGGCTCGCGAAAACCATGCTGAAGTGCGTAACTACTGCCGCGTGGAAAAAGCACACCGTGAAGGTGGTATCTGGCACGTTACTATTCACGATGTGATGACAGACCAACGTTTCGAACGTAAAGCTAAAGCATTAGTCAATGCAGCTGGTCCTTGGGTAAAACAGTTCTTTGATGATGGATTAGAGCAAGCCTCTCCTCGTAACATTCGCTTAATCAAAGGCTCGCACATCGTTGTCCCTCGTATCCACAACGAACCGCAAGCCTACATCCTTCAAAACAAAGACAATCGCATCGTATTTATGATTCCTTACTTAGATAAGTTCTCAATCATTGGTACAACAGATGTGGAATACAAAGGTGACCCACGCGAAGTGTCGATCTCAGATGACGAAGTCGATTACCTCATTGATATCGTAAACCAACACTTTGTCCACCAGCTGACTCGCGAAGATGTGGTTTGGACATACAGCGGTGTTCGTCCTTTATGTGACGATGAATCTGACTCTCCGCAAGCAATCACACGAGACTACACGCTAGAGCTCGATGCGGAATACGACCATGCACCTCTGCTTTCTGTTTTTGGTGGTAAGTTAACGACCTACCGTAAGTTAGGTGAAGCAGCAATGAAGAAACTTGCTCCGTTCCTACCTGAAATGGGTAAAGACTGGACGGCCAACCAAACCCTTCCTGGTGGTAACTTCAGCTGTAGTCGTGAACAATTAGCGAAACAAATTCATGCTAAATACACTTGGGCGCCAGAAGCATTGATTCTTCGTTATGTCACTCAGTTTGGTACCCAAACGTGGAACTTAATGGAAGGTACAACAAGTGAAGCTGACTTAGGACAAGCGTTCTCGACACAAGCCGGTGGTGTTTACCAACGTGAGATCGATTACTTAATGAACCATGAAATGGCAATGACCGATGAAGACATTTTATGGCGCCGTACTAAGCTTGGTCTTTACATGAACGAGGAAGAAAAACAGGCCTTAACGGACTATTTAAAGAAAAAGCTACAACAGAAAGTGGTTAATCTTTCTCAAGTTGGCTAACAGCTCCCCTCCCTCCCCCCACAATAAAGCCTGCTTAGTTGCAGGCTTTTTGTTTTGTTGTTTAAGCACAACACCTTGGTGCGCTCCACTCGATTGCAAATAAGAACAACTATTCATAGACATTTGGCATTAAATACAATCATACTCATTTGAAAAATAATGCATCAATGACTTCAGAGTACCGTACTCAGAGCATTGCCTCTGTATGGCAATGCAATTCTCGCGAAAGAAGTATCTTGAGGTTATTTTGGTATCGGCTCAAACAAGGAAAAGAAAATGGGTTTTATGATTGAACATTGGGACTTCTCAACCCCAGAAGCAACTCAACAATCCACCACGGCAGAGCAAATTCAAGCTAAGCATTGGTACCATTGCGAACGGCTGCATCCTGATATTCGTGGTTGGCTGGAGCAAAACCAAGTACCTCGAGCTACGGTTGATCATCTATTAGCCGACGAAAGTCGACCATCTTTCCATCCTTTGGATGACGAGAACTTCATGTTGATTTTACGAGGCGTCAATATGAACGGCAATGCATCACCAGAAGATATGCTTAGTATTCGAATTCTCTACTTTCAAGGCGCACTCATTTCAACTCGTAAAATTCCATCACGCGCGATCATGGAGATTCGCCAAGCATTAGCGGAACACAAAGGCCCAAAAAGTCTTGCCAGTTTACTTCATCAGATCATTGAAGGATTAAACAGTAAAATAGACATTTACCTTGATACGATTGAAGAAACACTAAACCAGTTCGACGTGAATGATGAGTCGACGTACAAACATATGGCGACTCAAAAAGCACTGATTTCTATCAAGCGTTTTATTCGCCCTCAGCAGTACGCTATCCGTGATCTTGTGGAGTCAGAATCAGAATTGATTGCTTTGAGACCTCATCAATATCGCTTCGCACACAATAATATTACGCGCATAAATGAAACACTTGAGTTTTATCTTGGAGAAGTGGCGCTTTTCCAAGAAGAGATCAAACATCATCGTGATGAGAAAACCAATAAAAACAGTTACCTGTTTACTTTGGTAGCAACGATTTTTCTACCAACCAGCTTCTTAACAGGTTTACTCGGTATCAATGTTGGTGGAATGCCAGGCGTGGAATCCACCATGGCATTCACCTGGTTCTGCATCGCCTTAATTGTCATTTTTGGTCTAGAGTGGTGGCTATTTAAACGCTTGGGGCTCACGAATAAAGCGGACGACGAAGACGAATAAACACTAAACCTATAAAGAACAAAAACCAAAAGAGGAGCACGCGGCTCCTCTTTTCTCTACTCACATTAGAATCTTATCCGGGGTGACCATCCACACGAGGGGTCACAAGCATCACACCAAAGCGCCACACAAATAGCCCAAACGCAACAATCCATAATCCACCGCTGATATCAATCCACAGTATCATGTTCGCTGGATCAAAGATCACGGCGAAACTGCGAACCAAAGCTGCCGCGGTAATCGCTGCAAACGCAAGGCTCATGTTTGGCCCTTTGTAGATCATGCGACCAGTATGTCCCATCGTCACCCGTGTAATCATCGCTAAAATCAAACCGCCTAACGCACCTATCGCAAACAGGTGAATGAGGTTATGGCTGGCAAATGCATCTCCCCAGACGCCTCGCAAAATTAAGCTTAGTGGTAAACACAAATACGCAGCATGCAGCGACCATACTAAAGGCTCGTTCAGGGTTAACCAAGGTTTCCAGCGAACAAAACGCACCAACTGAGCAACACCTGCAAATAGCATCAAACGACTACCTAGTTCTGCAAACGTCACAGGGAAAAAGCTCAGCACAAATAGCATTACCAATGGCAAGTTCGCGAACCACTCTAACCAAGCCAATGGTTGCGCTTTTTCGAAATTAAATCGACGCGCAGTAAAAAATGGAATTACACGTCCGCCCATCACTGACAACAGCAAGGTAAACCACCACAGCATTGCTTGCCACACCGCTGAAGAGCTAAAGGGCGGCATACCTTTTATCGTTGCGTAGCTTGCAAAGTTCGCAAAGATGGCTAAAAGAAACAGTGGAACGAAAAACAAATTACGCCAACCTTTGGCTCGATACACACGAATGCCCACCTCATAGGCGACAAACAGTAAAAATACCGCTTCAATACTGCTGGTTAACCATAACGGTGCAGGTGTCCAAAGCAAGATGCGGGGCACTAACCACAAGCCAAATAAAGCCAGAAGCATGTAATGCTTGGTACCATTAATGCCAGTCCAGTTTTGTACCGCGGTCAGTACAAAGCCAACTACAATGGCCATCGAAAAACCGAACAACATTTCATGTACATGCCACCACAATGCAGGCACAGCTAATGCGTTTGGCTGTCCGTCTTGGAACATCCACACCCACAACGCAATCGCAACAATGGCGTAAATCGCCCCAAACAGAAAAAACGGCCGAAAGCCTAATCGCAGCCATGCGGGGATTTTTTCTTCTACTTTTTTATCGGTGATATTCAGCATTATCTTGCCCTCAAGCGTCTCTCGATGCTGGTTAACTCAATTACATATTGATGCTACCATAAACATGTATAAAAAATACATGTTTATAATTGAGATTATACTTAAGAGGTAAAGTTGTGCTTCAGATGCGGGTTAGGTATAAACATGAGAGGCACAACTATCAGTTAAGGGATGCAACGGCAATGTACATATTTGGCTATGGCAGTTTGATTAATTCTGCGTCGCGTAAGTTAACCGGACAAACGGGAGAAGCCATTCCCGTCATTGCTCATGGACTGGTGCGCTACTGGGGAAAGATTGATGACAGCTATACTCTGTCTCCTCTGGTTGTGAACCAAGGCGATGGGCAGGTTAATGGCGTTTTACTCGAAGTAAATGAAGAAGCGCTCGCAGAATTCGATCGCCGTGAGCGAGGTTATCATCGTATTCAACTTCAGCCAGATCAAATCGAAACAGATGCGAGCTTTAACCAAGAACATGACATTTGGGTTTACGTAAAAGACGAGCCACTACCACCATGCGCAAAGAGCCCAATCATGCAAAGTTATGTTGATACCGTACTGGCAGGTTGCTTGGAAGTTTCCCACGCGTTTGCAGAGCATTTTGTGCGTCACACCATTGGCTGGCAACACGCGAAAGAAAATGACCGCCACCAACCCAAATATGGCAACCTTGCAGGCGTACAAGAGCACCATTATGAGTTGATTGATAATCTGATCAAAAAAGGAGCCTAGCGGCTCCTTTTTAGTATCTATATTTTTGCTTACGCGATCTTAAAACTTGTAATCAACGCCAACGTACAGGCTGTCAAAATCAAAATCTTCGCTGCCACCGTTTTCGGCATCAATACTTACCGAAGAAGCACGGTAGCCACCAGATACAACCAAACCTGAAGAAAACTCATAACCAGCCTCAACACCGTAGTTAAAGCCTACATCACGACCATCATCGGTAACAGTGCTAGATGATTTCACTTCATAAGAAACACTCATTACACCAAGGCCAGCAATCGCACCAACATAGAAGCCTGTACCTGCAAATTGGTATTTAGGCTTCGCATTGAAATTGAACGCAGAAGCATCAACACTAAATTTAACCGGCCACCCCATGTAAGAAAATGTTTCTTCAAAGTCGCCAAAGTATATGTACTCACCTTCAAAAGCTAGTTTGAAGTTTTCTGAATATTGAAGCTCTTTACCTACAGCCAGGCTAAGACCTGTCGCAGAAAAATCTTTTGACAAGCTTTTAACTTTAAGATCTGAATTTACCAAATCAGCACCAACATACCAGTCACCTTTTGCTTGAACTGATGCTGAAGCAACCACTGCACCTAAAGCCAATAATGGCAATACTTTTTTCATTATAATTTCCTAATTTTTCATACTGTTAGACAGCTTTTAAAAGCGCGGAGATTATAAATAGAGTCGAATACTTTCCTATTGATTTGTTTATAAAATGAGACACAAAACATAAACATGAACAATAAAACGTTTGCTTGATTAAACTCTAAACAGCTCGAGTCCTATTAAGTACTAGAGTTACCACAAGTAGCAAGTTTCCAAACCAGTCGCGTTTTTCAGTATTTTTACAGCAATATAATCCTTACGTTTACGGCTTTATTTATTACTCAATAGAGTGTATTTCATGAAAACAAGTTGGCTTGATATGCTGATTTAAAGTGTTTAGGACTGTCTTACTAAAGGTTTGTGCATCTCTAAGTAGCTGTTTAAAATAGTCAGATTATTGAGCTCACACTTGGGCAGTGAGCAGTGCCGACGGGAAATTTACATGGCAAAGCTAAAAGATATCGCCATTGAAGCGGGCGTCTCACTTGCAACCGTATCGCGGGTTTTGAACAACGACCCAACGTTGAGCGTTAAAGAAGAAACCAAATACCGCATTTTGGAAATTGCAGAAAAACTGGAGTACCGCACCAGTAGCTCGAAGAATGGCATCAAAGAAGTTAAGCAAAAACATCACTTTTTAGCCTTATATAACTACAAACAAGAAACAGAGGTGAATGACCCTTACTACTTATCAATTCGTCATGGGATTGAAACGCAATGCGACAAATTAGGTATTACGCTAACCAATTGCTATAACAGTGAAATTGATGTTGAAACGAAAAAGATAACAGGTGTCCTTTTAGTCGGAAATGTCGACCAAAAGGTAGTAGATAAATTACCTAAACGTCTAGCCGATAGCATTTGCTACATAAACTTTTCAGATCCAACCTGCCCTTATGATTGCGTTGATGTCGACCTTATTCGAATCAGTAGGCAAGTAGTTGATTTCTTTGTACAACGAGGCCACCGCCGCATCGGTTATATTGGCGGTCAAGACAAGCACGACGCAGCTGACACTCGTGAAAATGTGTTTTTGGACTATGGCTATCTAAAAGGCGTGGTCGCAGAACATGATATACACTATTGTGCCTGCTCTAGTTTGTCCGGTTATAACTTAGCGAAAGAGATGCTAGCCAAAGGTGACTTCCCGAAAGCAGTATTCATTGATTCAGACTCCATCGCGATTGGCATAGTACGTGCAATCCATGAATTTGGCTTAAAGATACCAGAGGATATTACGCTGATTAGTATGAATGATATTCCTACTGCTCGCTTTACCTTTCCGCCGTTGTCTACAATTCGTATTCACTCTGAGTTGATGGGAACTCAGGGAGTGAACTTACTAGTGGAAAAATACCGAGATGGACGCTTACTCCCTCTTCATGTATACGTTCAAACAGAGCTTAAACTACGTGGTACAACTCAATGATACCTTTTCCATTAATCTCTTTTATGAATTAAACCTGGAACATCCCCCCCTAACCCAAGATATTCATTTTGCACAATCAGTACTGTTTCGGCGTAACGCCGATAACTCAGCGGGTAGTAAGAAGTTCAACAACAAATCACTCTAAGCACCATGAGTGCCCCAAATGTTTATCATTTAGAGGTGATGGTCGAAGAAACCAACTCGCGTAGCCAAATGCCTTTGTCTTCATTGTTTCGGCTGGAATGCCACAGCATGGCAATATCAAAATCCGCAACGGCGATCGGCGGCTTAACAGTAATGAGATCGTCCGAAAAGCCCTCCGCCAACGCCATTTTTTCTGGCACGATGGCAATGAGAACGCGCTTTTTCAATAGATGCCGAATAGTGAGAAAGTTGCGCGACGCCACGGTGACTTTGCGGCTCAAGCCATGTTCTGCGAGCTTTTGGTCTACTTGTGTCTTTAAGCTCCCATCGGGACTTACCAGAGCTTGCTCGATGTTCGCGAACGCTTCCAGAGACAGCTGTGTTTCCCCTTTCAACACCTGTTTATCACACATGCACACGTGTTTTTCGGTGTACAAGTACAAGCTCTCAAAGTTGTCATCCAACACCGGCATGCTGCCAATAATGACATCGAGCTTTTCGTGCTCAGTTAATGCCACGTAGTTGCTACGATTGACGTTAATAAAACTGATCTGCGCCTCTGGGGCGCGCTGGCGTATTTCGTCATAAAGCCGAGGAGCAAAGATAAACTCGGCATAATCCGTTAACCCGATGCGACATACACCCGCGTAATTTTCAGGTTGGAAGGCAGACTTAGTGAGCAAGTCTTTGGCGATAGAATCCAACAAGTGATGCACAGTTGGCGCGATGTGGTGAGCGTGCTCGGTGGGCTCCATCTTGTGCCCTTTTCGCTCAAAAAGCGGGTCGTCAAACAACAACCTTAAACGAGACAAACTATGACTCATCGCCGACTGGCTAACGTAACTTTTCTCTGCCGCGACGCTAACGCTTCGATAACGATACAAGTAGGAAAACGTCACCAATAAGTTCAAGTCAATGTTGCGCCACTGAATGTCCTCTTTCACTCCAACATCCTCATCCCATTTCATTCATAGATGAAATTAAAATCATCAATTTGAGTCATTTTAGAGCATTCGATAAATTAGCAACAATGCTTTTTAGATAAACAGGCTCGACATGTTCACCATATTCAAAACTTTTTTCTGGCTGGGTTGGTTCAGCTTCGGCGGCCCGGCGGCTCATATTGGTTATTTTCGCCAAACCTTTGTTGAGAAACTGAAATGGCTTGATGACAGCGAGTACGCGCAAATTGTCGCGCTCAGTCAGTTTTTGCCGGGACCGGGCTCAAGCCAAGTTGGCTTTGCTTTAGGCTATAAACGTGGCGGTTTAGGTGGCGCATGCGCAGCATTTGTCGGATTCACGCTTCCTTCAGTGGTCATCATGTTGGCGCTGGCGATGGTGAGCAGCCAAATCACCGACACCGCAGTGTTCCAAAACATCGTTCACGGCCTAAAACTGCTCGCAGTCGTCGTCGTGGCGGATGCGACTTGGGGCATGTACAAAAACTTCTGCCAAAGTAAACTGACCGCGGGTTTGTGCGTCGCGACTGCGATTGCGTTGCTGGTGGCACCAAGCATCATGACGCAAATGTTCGTGTTGATCGCAGCAGGTTTTGTCGGAATGCGATATCTGAAGAAAGACTCCGCGCCATCAGCCGAGTCGTTTAAACCGTCTATCGCGCCATTAGCTCTATTTGCGATGCTTTTACTCGGCTTACCGTTAGTGGCTCATACGTTACCTTTGCTTGGGCTGTTTAGTGATTTTTTCCAAGCTGGTAGCTTAGTGTTTGGTGGCGGTCATGTGGTTCTGCCGCTTCTGCAAAACATTGTTGGCGACCAGCTCAGCCAAGATGCATTTTTAACAGGCTACGCCGCTGCACAAGCTGTACCGGGGCCAATGTTCACCTTTGCTACTTTTATCGGTTATGAGCTTTCGGATACGCCAATTTTAGGCGCTCTGATCGCAACGCTTGGCGTATTCCTCCCTGGGTTTCTTTTACTACTTGGCGTTCTTAAGAACTGGCAAGCACTGGCAGGCAAACCGCTGGTCTCCGGCGCCATCAACGGTGTAAATGCCTCGGTAGTAGGGTTACTACTCGCGGCACTTTACCAGCCAGTATTTAGCAGCGCAGTTGTTGCTCCCATCGACATGGCGTTAGTGATTGCGGGTTTCTATCTACACAAAAAGCTCAACCTTTCGGTACTATGGATGATCGTGTTTTTTGTGGCAGCAGGCCTTGTCACGGGCATGATGTAGCCTGCTGATACGCCAACTATTGAATCTAGATAAACCACGGGCACTCAAATACGAGTGCCCTTGCTTAGATTAGATAGTGAAAACGGAACAGACCCCGATAAAAAGAGCATCACAAATTATGACTTAACTTCTCTCGGTTAAGCCATTGTTCATTCTTACCAACTTAACTGCATCATGACGAGAATGGACATCGAGTTTTTTGTACAACTTGTATATATGGCTTTTCACTGTACTTTCAGATAAAAAAAGTCTTGAAGCAATTTGTTGATTTGAAATGCCGTACACAAGTAGCTCTAGAATCTGTTTTTCTCTGCATGTTAACTCATCATGCTGCTGTTCTTCGGACAAATTTGCATGCCGATAATTGAGGACTAACTTCTCTAGGTACATTCTTGGTAGCCACAACCCACCTTTCAGTACGTATTCCGCGCCATCACATATATGTGTCACTGATGCACTTCGGAGCAAAATTCCTTTTAACAACTTCCAATGCAGTAAGTCCGTTTGTACTTTTTCACAAGGGACGTTGTGAAGCATAAAGGACCACCCAAATAGATCAAAATCTGGTAACTTTCCTTGTACTTCAAGCTGACGCATAAAATCGTAATCAATAAACATCAAATCGATACTGAGTGAGTGACTTCTGAACACCACTTCATCTGGTTGCATTATCTTTACATCGACATCATGAATGGAAGACAGCTGTTTTTTTATTAAGTTACTTTGTAAATTACTCTCAGCTAGCAGTATCAAGTGCTTCTTTTCCATAGTCCCACCACATTAACTTACCTGTTTCACCAACCCCCGTTAGAAAATTAATTGGAGGCAGCAAAGAGAATTTATCTTCATTTTAAGTAGAAAATATAGCACTTCAGAATGATATCGCATTGCTTTTCAGCACCGAAAAAGACTTAAAAAGTATGAACCTGTTGTGTTTTTATCCATACTTTTCAACCTGTGTTAGCATAAGGATATGATTTATAATATTAAATAATAAAGATAATAATTGGATAAAATGCCATTTATAAAAAATGGATGACTGCTCCGCTCAGTGCAATAGAACAAATTACTTCTTTATATTGGCTTCATTTCATACTTGATGAGTACTTAAAGTAAATACAAAAAATAACATTATGATTATGTTATTTTTTTCTTTAATACTTTAAATAGACGTACCTAAATACTCCCTTCCAGCCTGAATCATTCTCAATAATGAGAACAGCTTTCACTGATCCTTTCTTATAATTTCATCGCTTCCCACAACATTTGAAGGAAGCAGCAAGAAGTTAAGTGCAGTCATTTTTAATCAGGAATAACAGGAAATGGAGTAATCGTTATGACTCTAAACAAAACAGGGCTTGCTTTAGCAATGTCAGCAATTTTATTTAGTGGCTCTCTAATCGCGAATGAGATCGATGATGGAGACGACAACATGCAATGGACTGACAGCGCTAATACCGATATCGGTTTATCTGGCAGCTTCAATGATAACAGTGACAATAGCGCATCTCTCGGTGTTGGTGATAGCTTCAACGACAACAGCGATAATAGTGCGTCACTAGGTATTGGTCATAGCTTCAACGACAACAGCGACACTGACAACAGTGCAACTCTTGGTGTTGATGACAGCTTTAATAACAACAGCGACAACTCAAACTCGAGCACTAACACAGCTCAAAGCCACAACGACAATAGTACGTCTAACGCTAACGACAACAGTACCAGTGCTGATCTTGATGTGAGCCTAAATAGTGATAGTAGTGACTCAAGTACTAACACAAATAGAAGCCACAACGACAACAGCGACTCTAGTACTACTGTAAGACGTAGCAACAACGACAACAGTGACTCTAGTATCAACAGTAGCTTTAACGATAACAGCGATAATCGTAATCAAAGCGACAACCGTAACCAGAGTGATAACCGTAGCTACGCTGATTCAAGCACAACAAACTCGAACAGCTTTAACGACAATAGTAACTATCAAAGTGACTCGAGCTCAACAAATGTTGATAGCTTCAATCAAGTCCATATGGATACAGATATGGTTGTTGCGAGCTCAAGCCTAATGGGTGGTGTTACAGGTGCATCAGTTATTTATGCAACTAACGCGGATGATACTCGAGTTCGAGTTGAAAACATGAACACCCTTGGTGGTCTTGGTGGTGCAGCTGGTATTACTACCGTTGGTCAAAATGCTGGTTCAAATTCACTTGTACAACAATCTGTTACAACTAATGCAAGTGTGTTTACTGGGGGTGAGTAACCGACTAGTAGGAGAAAGCGATGCGTTTGGCAATCTGTACTTTGAGTATGATAGTTGCCTGCACTGCACTCGCTGATGACATTGCATTATCTGGCGGAGAAGTTAGCTTGGATATCATGAATGAATCAAGAGGTGGACAAAATGTTGAACTCGACTTGGTTTATGCAGAATCAGATATCAATGGTATTTCGTCAGATAATGTCGCGTCAAACACCGTGAGTGGTAACAATATACTATCAAGTGGAGCGTTCGCAGACAGTTCGGGTATATCCAACGTAATTCAGAACAGCGGAAACAACGTTTTAATCCAGAACTCTACCGTCGTTAACCTGACACTCAAGTAAACAATATGAAAGTATTAAATAACTTAATTTGGCTGATGCTCGTTTATTCAGCATCAGCCATTTCATTAGAACTGCTACCTTACCGAGCACATTACTCTGTTCCTGTTAAAAGCTACAAAGAAATAGTGTTCGGTGATGTTTTTCGCCAACAGTATGACTTCAGCTGTGGCTCTGCCGCCCTGGCTTCTCTTCTCACTTTTCATTATGCAACAGAGTCATCTGAACAAGATATCTTCAAAAGCATGTTTGAAAAAGGTGATAAAGAAAAAATCAAAGAGAAAGGTTTTTCTTTGTTGGATATGAAGTTTTACTTGGATTCCATAGGGTTACGTTCTGACGGCTTTCAAGTAGGACTGGAGAAAATTAAAGAAGTCGGCGTCCCTGGGATTACTCTCGTTAATTTCGACGGGTATATGCATTTTGTTGTCATCAGAGGTATAAACAATCACTCAGTTATTCTAGGAGACCCTTCTAGAGGAACCATGATAATGAAACTGGATGAGTTTGAAAAATATTACCAAGGAATTGTGTTACTGGTCCGTAACGAAGCGGAAATGGGACGGTCTAGCTTTATAACCAATGATAATTTCACCGTATATCAAAGATCACCATTAAAAACAGGAGTGTCTAGAGATTCCTTAGGGGTATTTAGCATTACTCTCCCAGTTTCCGGTGAAAATTAATATAACATTGTTTTAAATAACTTTAAGAACTTAACAACCTGAAAGGCCTACATTATGAACTACAATAAATTTTTGTTAGTGCTTTGTATGCTAATACCTCATTTTAATGTGAATGCTAAAGATGTTGGCCTGCAAGAACTTACTCCTCTTTCAAATTTATCTTTAGAAGAATATCGAGGTGGTTTCCAAATTACGGACGAGTATATTATTAATATTGGATTAAGCATTACTACGACTATAAATGGCGATGATATTTTGAACACAAATATTGCCAACTTAGTAATTGAAAATGGTAATTTAAAAAACATTAGCGCAAATAGTGAAAATCAAAGTGGAGATGTTTTCAACCAGGGTATTGTTAACATCATACAATTTGGTGAAGGCAATATTATTGGAGATGATTCTATAGATTCACCCAAAATGCCTTCGTCTCAAAATCCTAATATAATAAGTTCAGACTTTATAAATTCAAGTATTATAAATATTATTCAAAACACGAAAGATAACAGTATTATTGGACTTAGCACGCTCGTAGACATTGATGCTCAAGTAAATGGGGTAATACGGGAAATCAAAGCAAACCAACAATTAGAAGACGCCTTATTGAACCACCTTCAATGAGCATTTCCATTTTTATCTGAAAAATTGTCACGTTAAGCTTCTTTGATATTAGAAACGACTGATATCTATGATTACATACCAAAAGAAAGTTCGATATATCAATAGGCCACCATCATTTTAAGAATATATACCTACTTTATCCAATATAATCCAATCAATTTATAATGCGAACACTAGGCGCTAACGATAAATTAGGCCCAAGACTCAAGGGCCTAATATCCATTTTACAAATTAAAAGGTACTCGTACTGTTAATTGAAAGTCGGGAGTATCTTCTGTAAGACCAGCTTGAGCACTAACATTGATAGATGAGCGTTCACTAAAGGCATAGTTTATACCAAAAGTTAATGCATCTAATTGAAGCAACTTAGCATCATCTGCCGATCTGCCATTTACTTTGCTTTTTAAAATAGTTTTATGGCTAAGTCCTAAAGAGAATGAAAGATCAGGATTCACCGCAAACCCCATTCCCCCTGAAAGAGAAATAGTGTCTCCAAGTTCAACATCAGCTTTTGTATCGCCAACTGTAACAGTATCCTCTAAGTTATAAATATAACTTAGACTAGCGAACAAGACCGCAGGATCAACAGGGTGAATAAGAGATAAATTAGGCTCAAAACTCCAAAAACCCGAACCTGTAGGGACATCACTAAATGAGTTGCTTCCATCTTCAATAGAAACATCATAAGGCGATCGTCCTGTATCCGACTTTACTCTAAGGCCACCTACCCAGTATGGCGCAGACTCAAAGTTAAACTGGTGCCTCAATGCGAACTCTACATCACCAAGCCCTCCGCCATCCACCGTTGTGTTTACTACTTCACTGTTTGAACCATCTTGAATGGGGCGCGTAGAAACTTGGTCATTACGATACACATACGGCACTCTAACTTCTAACTCTGTGGCGTTTGTTAAACCGTACCGAGCAGTTAATCCAACGGTTACTGTAGTCCTATCCGAATCACTCACTTCAATTCGCCCAACAATCAGAGTTGGTAAGACTGTATACCCAACAACAGATACTTTGTTTGAAGAGTTTTGTGTATAGCTTAAAGACGAATCAAATGACCATTTACCTTTAGGTGTGAGAACGCCTGGGCGCTCAATAACATCACCAACCGTTTGGGCGCGCTGAGGAATATCATCTCCTTCAGCACCATATGCATTCCCCGCAATGAATAAACTACAAAGATAGGTACCCAGTAAAGTCTTCCGTAACATCACATCTTTCCTTTTGCTGATGATCGTACCCAAGTAATCTCAGGCAATAGCTTGAGGTGAAGCTCCTAACTTTCCAAAGTAAGATTAGTATAGCTACTTCAAAACCACGACATACCTTTAAGTTTGGCGCTTTGAAGAAATTAGGAGACATTTATACTTATCTTCAACACTAAGCCACTAGTTAATAAATAATTAGGATAGATTCTATGTTTTCGCAATATTATTAATAAAATAAATTGCTTACCTGTGCTCTTAGTATGAAGTCGGTATGACATAACAGCTGAAAAGCCTGTTCTCTTTTGCGTAGCATCAATCACATTGCTTTTTAGATCGAGTCGCTCCGACTTCAACCATAACTAACGCTATCTTCCCCACATATTTCATCAAAATGCATTCCCGTGTCGCGATTTAACATGCTAAAGTTAACAATGCGTTAACAATTATAAATACAATGAGAAGACATGGAGTCACTTAAAATGAATCAGCCGAATCTAAATAGCGCTGCTGGTTGCGCTCTCCCACCACCAAATGAAATGATCCTCAAATGGGCTCAAGAGCGTCCAAATGAGGTCTACCTAAAACAAATTATTAACCGACAGTTTGTTGAGTACACATTCTCTGATGTTGCAGATCAAGCCTTAAAACTTGTCAGCGCACTACGCTCGCTTGGTGTAAAGCCTGGCGACAAAGTTGCGTTAGTATCTAAAAACTGTGCAGAATGGTTTATTTGCGATCTTGCTATGATGCTTGGTGACTATGTCAGTGTGCCAATCTTTCCTACCGCCGGTGCAGACACCATCGAATACTGTGTGACTCATAGTGAAAGTAAAGCGATCATTGGCGGAAAACTCGATGATCCCAAAGCAACTCAGCAAGTCATTGATGCTATGCCTGAACTCATTAGCATCGCTCTACCTTATGACACGGCACCTAAGTGTAAGCACGAATACCAAGCGCTCATTGCTGATGCAGTGCCAAGTGAAGAGCGTCCGCAGCATTACGATGACAAGCTAATGTCGTTGGTGTATACCTCAGGCACATCAGGGTTACCGAAAGGCGCGATGCTAACTTACGGCGCATTCAGTTGGTCTGTTCAGCAACTGATCAATCATATTGGTATCCAAGAAAACGACCGATTGTTCTCTTATTTACCGCTCGCTCATATTACAGAGCGTGTTTATATCTTCGGTTCATCGATTATGGGTGGCGTGCCAACAGCATTTCCAGAGTCACTGGACACTTTTATCGAAGATGTGAAGATGCACCGACCAACTCTGTTTATCTCCGTCCCACGATTATGGACGCTATTCCAGCAACGTATTCAAGACAAACTTCCACAGAAGAAGCTCAATATTCTGTTGAAAATCCCATTCGTCAATTCTTTGATCAAGAAAAAGCTAGCAGATGGTCTAGGTTTAGATCAGGCTCGAGTATTAGGCTGTGGCTCTGCACCTGTCTCGCCAGCGCTGTTGGAATGGTACCACTCAGTGGGCCTTGATATTACAGAGGCTTGGGGGATGACGGAATCATTTGCCTACAGCACGCTCAACTACCCATTTAGAGCTGACAAAATTGGTAGTGTCGGTAATGCAGGGCCAGGCATTGAGTTAAAAATCGCAGCCGATGATGAAATCATGGTGCGTGGCAAAGGGCTATTTTCTGGCTACTACAAAAATGATATTGCCACCCAAGAGTCTTTTGATTCAGAGGGCTGGCTACACACAGGCGATATCGGCGCTATCGACTCAGATGGTTATCTAACGATTCAAGGCCGTAAAAAAGATAACTTCAAAACCGCCAAAGGTAAATTTGTCTCTCCGGTTCCTATCGAGAAAAAGCTTTTCGAGTACAGTCGCGTAGAGATGATGTGTCTCATCGGTTTAGGGCTACCCGCTCCGATTCTTTTGGTTGTGCCACATGACTTCCCTAACTTTGATCGAGAGCGATACGCACGTACCACACGTAAAGTTATTGCCAGGATGAATCAAGAACTCGCCTCTCATGAGCAAATCAAAGGTGTGTTAATGATTAAAGAACCTTGGAGTATAGAAAATGGCGTACTGACGCCAACGCTTAAAATTAAACGTCATGTGCTCGAACAAAAGTATCATGAGATAGGCCACAATTGGCCAAAAGATGAATTGGTCGTGTGGGAAGAAGACTTGTAATTTTGCTTGCACTCCTCAACACCATTGGGGAGTGCAACTTAACTTTGAGCTTGAATCAAACTCATAGACTACTCTCTCCAGAATGGCTTACTCACTTCACAACTAATCTCCCTTTCACCTAATCCAATATCGTCCCAAAGGTGCTTTGGTAACTCTCTCAAGTGACGACGTGTCTTATAGTTCCTTCTCCAAGCCGCCAGTTTAGAATAAATTAACTGTAACCCGCTCTGATGGGCAGTAGGTATAGTACGCTCACAAGTGTGTGTCATGTTTTCCATTTCAAAGATCCCTATACAATGTTGACCACTTAATAATCAGCGACTACGCTGATATCCTCAAACGATAGAATCTGCCATAGAGTTAAGGAAAACTAATGTGAAAGATCGAATGCCTCCCTTACAGGGCTTGTATTACTTTTTCGTTGCAGCAAAGGAAGGAAGCTTTAAAACGGCAGCAAAAGAACTGTTTGTTACGCCAGCGGCCATTAGTCAGCAAATTCGTCATTTAGAAGAGTTCTTAGGCACGGACCTATTTGTTCGTCAGCACAGAAAAATCGTGCTCACACCAGAGGGAGAGCTACTGTTTAGTCAGGCAGAAAGAGGGTTTGCTCATTTGCAGCAAGGGGTTAGATTAGTCAATCAAGATCCAAACCCGAACCACCTTTCGATATCAACACTCCCCTCTTTCGCTCATCATTGGTTAGTCCCGAAAATTACGGCTTTTCGCCAGCGTCACCCTGATATCGCCTTGCTATTAGAACCAACCAATGATTTGGTGTCTTTTCAAGATAGTCAGATAGATTTATGTGTTCGTTACGGTTTAGGAAAATATCCCAATTTAGAATCACAATGGCTGATGGACGAAGCTTTTTATCCTGCTTGTCATCCGGTGTACCAGAAAGAGCACGGGATCTATAACATCGAGGATTTAAGCAAAGCTGAGCTGATTGAAGATGTTTGGCCTGATCTTGATTGGAATATGTGGTTAGCAACCTTGGGTCACTGCGCAGCAAAGCCTACCTTAAAATACAGTGGATCACATCTCGTGCTTGAGGCTGCACTATCACTTCAAGGCGTGGCATTAGTAAAACACAGTTTAGCCCATCAATATTTTCGTTCTGGCAAATTGGTCCGAATTGGAGATATCGCTATCAAGCCCAACTTTGCGTATTACTTGTGTGCGCCAAAAGGCTACTTAAAAAGACCTAAATCTCAATTGTTTGCGCAATGGTTGAAGGAAGAAATAGAAATATTTGAAAAGTCAGTGGTACCAGACTTTAAGACCATTGACCTAAAAGGCAACAGTACTAGAACGGCATCATAACAATCGTCAAAACAAACGCTAAATAGGAATAAAACAAACACGCTCTGCGTATAAGACTGCTAAATACAAAAAGCCCCGCACTAAGCGGGGCTTTCAAGTTATAGAGTTAACTTAAGAATTACTTCTTAGCGTTACGCTCTTTAACGTCAGCAATTACTTGCTCTGCAACGTTTGTTGGACATGGTGCGTAGTGTGAGAACTCCATAGAGAACTGACCACGACCAGAAGTCATAGTACGTAGAGTACCGATGTAACCAAACATTTCTGATAGAGGTACATCACCCTTGATACGTACGCCAGTAGAAGCTGCTTGTTGGTCTTTGATCATACCACGACGACGGTTAAGGTCACCGATTACGTCACCAACGTGATCTTCTGGAGTGAACACGTCAACTTTCATGATTGGCTCAAGAAGTTGCGCGCCAGCTTTAGGCATAGACTGACGGAATGCACCTTTCGCTGCGATTTCGTAAGCGATAGCTGAAGAGTCAACTGCGTGGAAACCACCGTCGAATAGTTCAACTTCAACGTCTAGAGTAGGGAAGCCAGCTAGAACACCGTGCTCCATCATTGACGCAAAGCCTTTCTCAACTGCAGGCCAGAATTCTTTAGGTACGTTACCACCAACAACTGTTGATTTGAACGTGAAGCCAGAGTTTGGCTCACCTGGTTTGATGCGGTAGTCGATCTTACCGAACTGACCAGAACCACCAGACTGTTTCTTGTGCGTGTAGCTATCTTCGATTGCTTGAGTGATAGTTTCACGGTAAGCAACCTGTGGAGCACCAACTTCTAGCTCAACGCCGTAAGTACGCTTAAGGATATCTACCTTGATGTCTAGGTGAAGTTCACCCATACCTTTCAGGATAGTTTCGCCTGAATCTTCATCAGTCTCAACTTGGAATGATGGATCTTCTGCAACCATTTTACCGATCGCGATGCCCATCTTCTCAGAACCGCCTTTATCTTTAGGCTTAACTGCGATAGAGATTACTGGATCTGGGAAGATCATTGGCTCAAGAGTACATTCGTGCTTAGGATCACATAGAGTGTGACCAGTTTGAACGTTCTTCATACCAACTACAGCGATGATGTCACCAGCTTGTGCTGAATCGATCTCGTTACGCTCGTCCGCGTGCATCTCAACCATACGGCCGATACGCTCTGTTTTACCAGTTGCAGAGTTAAGGATTGTGTCACCTTTCTTCATCTTACCAGAGTAGATGCGGATAAAGGTTAGAGCACCGAAGCGGTCATCCATGATCTTAAATGCAAGAGCACGTAGTGGCTCGTCTGCAGATACAGTCGCAACTTCACCAGTTGGCTCACCAGTCTCTGAATCAGTTAGAGGCTGTGGATCAACTTCTGTTGGAGATGGTAGGTAATCAATTACCGCGTCAAGAATAAGTTGGATACCTTTGTTCTTGTACGCTGAACCACAGTAAGTTGGGAAGAATGCTAGATCACGAGTACCTTTACGGATACAACGTTTGATGTCTTCTAGAGATGGCTCTTCGCCTTCTTCTAGGTAAGCCATCATTAGATCTTCGTCTTGCTCTAGAGCAGTTTCGATTAGCATTTCACGGTATTCAGCAGCTTTTTCTACCATGTCTGCTGGAATATCTTGAACTTCGTAGTTCTCTGGTTGGCCAGACTCATCCCATACGTAAGCTTGTTGGCTTAGTACGTCTACAACACCTACGAAATCTTCTTCGATACCGATAGGTAGAGTCATAACTAGAGGTGTAGCACCTAGTACGTTCTGTACTTGATCTACAACTTTGTAGAAATCTGCGCCCATACGGTCTAGTTTGTTAACGAAGATCAGACGTGATACGTGTGATTCGTCAGCGTAACGCCAGTTAGTTTCTGACTGAGGCTCAACACCACCAGAACCACAGAATACACCGATACCACCGTCAAGTACTTTTAGAGAACGGTAAACTTCGATAGTGAAGTCAACGTGTCCAGGAGTATCGATGATGTTTAGACGGTGATCGTTCCAGAAACAAGTTGTTGCTGCAGACTGGATTGTGATACCACGCTCAGCTTCCTGCTCCATGAAGTCAGTAGTAGTTGAACCGTCGTGAGTGTCACCGATCTTATGGATCTTACCAGTTAGCTTTAGGATACGCTCTGTAGAGGTAGTTTTACCCGCGTCTACGTGAGCAAAAATACCAATGTTTCTGTATTTTGATAAATCAGTCATTGTCTTACTCTGTTAATAAGGTATAAAGTGCGCGCAGAGTATATCACATTCTGTCAATACTGATACCCTTGCGTGCGGATGGAAGAAAAAAAATTTTAACGTGAAATTTCCGTCCCCAAAGCATAGTCAAACACAGCAATTTATGTACTTTATTCGCATTTTATTGAGGACGGATAGAACAGTTTGTGATTGCACAAATACCATTCTTATGAGCATTACAGCTCGTCAAAAGCCTCTATCGCTTCCGACAATTTCTTAACGCCGTGAATTTGCATGCCAGGGATGCCACCTTTCGGCATGTTGGCTGCTGGCACGATGGCTTTCTTGAAACCATGTTTGAACGCTTCATTCAAACGCTCTTGCCCACTTGGCACTGGACGGATTTCGCCCGCAAGCCCTACCTCACCAAAAATCACCACATCTTTAGGGAGTGGACGGTCACGAAAACTCGATAAAAGCGCCATAACTAAAGCAAGATCAGCGCTTGTCTCCGTCACCTTAACACCGCCAACCACATTAACAAAGACATCTTGGTCTGCCATTTGTAAGCCACCATGCTTATGCAACACAGCGAGCAAAAGTGATAGGCGGTTCTGCTCCAAGCCGACCGCAACACGACGAGGGTTGGCTAACTGCGAGTAATCCACCAGCGCTTGAATCTCTACTAGTAGAGGGCGCGTGCCTTCCCAAACCACCATGACTGAAGAGCCTGATGTTTCTTCTTCACCACGAGAAAGGAAGATCGCTGATGGGTTACTCACTTCCTTCAATCCTTGGCCTGTCATTGCAAATACACCAAGCTCATTCACAGCACCAAAACGGTTTTTATGACTACGCAAAGTGCGGAATCGGCTATCCGTTCCACCATCGAGTAGTACCGAACAGTCGATAATGTGTTCAAGAACTTTGGGGCCCGCAAGGGTACCATCTTTTGTTACGTGACCAACAATAAATACCGCAACATTATTCTGTTTTGCGTATCGTGTCAGAGCCGTCGCAGATTCACGTACCTGAGCAACACTGCCAGGCGACGATTGAACATCAGAAACGTGCATCACCTGAATCGAGTCTATTACCATTATACGAGGCTGCTCTTTTTCGGCGATTTGGCAAATTTTGTCGACGTTCGTTTCCGATAGCATTTTTAAATGATCTTTCGGCAAGCCCAATCGGGAAGCACGCATTGCCACCTGCTGTAATGACTCTTCACCGGTTACGTAAAGCGTTGGCATTTGCGCAGATAAACTACACATGGTTTGCAACAGAAGGGTTGATTTACCTGCACCAGGGTTACCACCAATCAAAATTGCGGCACCTGGCACAACACCACCACCCAAGACGCGGTCAAGCTCTTTAAACCCACTGGTGAAGCGAGGTACTTCTTGCAGATCAATTTCGGATAGCGTTTGAACCGTAGCTTCTGTTGCGGAACCAGCGTAGCCGCTTAAGCGTTCATTGCGAGCAACGGTTGGCGATGCAGCGATACGTACTTCTGTTATCGTATTCCATGCACCACATGCGTTACACTGCCCCTGCCAACGGGGAAAGTCCGCGCCACAATCATTACAAACATACGCTCGTTTTGCTTTCGCCATGATGCCTCAATTTTTTCTACAAATGTGACTAAGCACAGCCAAGTCAGACCTGAACTGAAATGAACTATTGATATACTTAAGTATTACTTCGCTTAGCCGATACAATTTAAAGTAACGACATACTCTAACAGAAATAATGCAGCAATCTGAAATTCTCTCGCTCGCAGAACGACTCATTCCCGTTTACGGTACGAATGACTTTGACTTTGTCCTTGGCCAACTGACCGAGGAAGAGCCGCCTTCGGCCAAAATTTTGGTTAAAATGGAACTTAACCGCTTAATGGCTCCATGCAAAAAAAGCATTGATTTGCGAGGTCGCGTTCAAGGCGAATGTCGCGAGTATATTTTGGATGGTATTCCACATTGGTTGGATGATGTTGCTTTCAACGCTTACCATAAAAACATCAAAAAGTTTGGCTGCTACACGGAAGGAATGTGGGAAGCATTGGTCAACACGCGAAATAACTTTCGCGTAATGAGCAAGCGCCTTACTCAGCAAAAAACGCAATCGTTAACGGATCCTAAAAGCCCGTTCTTAGCAGAACCCGTTCACCTAGGCTACGATTTAAAGCGCCAAGAAAAACGCTTGAAAGTCCAATCTCAAGTTGAAATTTGCCGTTCTAAAGGGCAGCTTCTTCATGGATTAAGCATTGATTTATCTAGCTCTGGCGCAAAGTTCAAAGTCCCTAGCGCATTTAAATATAACCTTGGGGAAATTATTCAGGTCACGTTTACTGAATTTGCCAGCAAATCTAACGTTGCAGGTATAGAGAAACCGCTTGCATACCGCATACTCGCGGTTGATGACTGTTACGAAAATGACTCAGTTCGATACCTCAGAACCATACGCTTAACTGACACCAATGTCGTCACCAGAGTGATAGATGAAGCGCTCAACAGTGCTGCTAAAAGGGCTCGTCACGACAATCAAGACAAGATTATTCGAGCTCGAACTCGCGGTTATGAGCACATCGCACTAAAGCACACCAGCAGCTTGCCTCTATTCTTTGATGGTAGTGACCTAAAATTAGCAATGTTAACGCCAAACAATCAAAAGCTTTGGCAATACTGGCACGATGAGAGAAACCAGCAAATGTTTGGTTCCTTATTCAACGAGCAACGCATCGCGTCACTCATTAAGCCTGGTGTGAAAGGAACAACCAATGTCCTTTATTCATTTACTCACGAGCACGAGAATCGAACCTATTTCTATTCGATGTTTCGCCCTGAAGCAACTCGCGAACAGCGCCAGCTATTTTGGCATTTAGGTGGCAAACGAGAGAGTTGGCGCGCCTTTAGAATTTCAATCTTTGAACTATCTGAGCAAGAACAGGAAGACCTAGCAGCTTTCTCTCCAGAGTTAGCAGAAACGTCTCAATCACTGACTCATATTGGTATTTTGCAAGAAATTGCTGACGAAAAATCAGGGCAGGATTACCTGCTAACTGAAAAGCCGCGCTTACCCGCTAATACGTTAAACGCGTTTCGTCACCCGAGAAGAGTTATCGGCAATCCAAAGGGCATTTATTTTGATGCAAAGTCTCGTCGAAAAGAGCCTCGTTATCGTTTTAAAACACCTTTAGAGTTGTACTCAGGACAAACTAAAACAGGCGGCTGTACTGTTGACCTTTCCAAACGAGGACTCGGAATTAGGCTAAGTGAGCCTACGATGTTACGTTCTGGGCAAGAGGTAAGAATCAACTTTCGAGAATTACAACTCTACGATAAAAAATTGCCGTTAATGTCGGTGCCATACCGAGTAATTCGTGTAAGCCCAGACGGTTGTAGCGTGCAGCTAGTTATTGATGAAAGCAGCCAAACCATGAAGGTAATCGCTTTTTTCAACAGCATTATCGAGCACAATCAAGACAAGCTAATCCCGCAAAAAGAGACGCTACCAAGTAATGCTCTACTTGAAAGGCTGCACTGCATGTTGCTCTCGCGTACGCTGAGCACGCCCATTTTTATCAGTAAGAGTACGTCATCTTCAATCAAAACCCCCGTTATCGGGGTGAACTTGCCGCTACCTAAACACATTGAGCTTTTTGCCCGTCTTGGGCATGACCAACTGTTGTCACTTGAACCTATCTTTAAAGGCCGGACAAGCACATTAATCGCAGAGCCAATAAAACGTGTAGAAGGTGCTCAAGCCAGACATCAGGATATCTACATAAGCGCCGCAAAAGTAGGCAATAAAATTACAGGCATTGAGTCAAAGCTTCATCAAGAGTTCAACAGCGTAAAAGAGCGGATTCAATTTATAAAGAAAGCGCGAATGATGGGTGACTTTTACGTGATTCGCCTTTCTACTGCGCCAATTTTCGATCCGATGACATCATTACTGCAACAAGATTTAAGTGACTTAACCCAATTTGGCGTACATCAAGCGAGCAAGTTAGAAAAAGAGTTAACGGCGCTCGTTGGTTACAGTGAATTTGAAGACATTACTGAAGAGGTTGTAATTAGATTGGAGTTAACCGAGTAAATTCAAAGTCATACCAAATTGAAAAAAAACACCGCCTTTCTGGCGGTGTTTTTGAATGGATGGTTAAGGTTTAGCTTTCCAGCTGACCTTTTGCTGCTTCACCAATGCGCCAGATAAAATACAGAGCACACCGCCCAACCCTGCAAAGCGAATCGCTGATTGCGCTTGAGCTTCCACTTTTGGTTTTGCGTGATACGCAATCCCTAATCCTGCCACCGACATCATCACAAGATCATTAGCGCCATCACCGACAGCAACCGTGTTGTGCTGCTCAATTTCATATTCATCCGCCAGTTCCACTAGAATGTCCGACTTCATCTGCGCCGTTACCACATCGCCAAGTACTTTACCCGTGAGTTTGCCGTCAATAATTTCTAATTGATTGGAGCGAGCAAAGTCTAAGTCGACTTTATCTTTGATGTAATCAGAGAAGTAAGTAAAACCACCGGAGGCAATCGCTGTTTTCCAGCCCAAGGCTTTCAACGTCGCAATTAGCGCTTCAAAGTCCGGCATGAATGGTAACTGGGAACGAACTTGTTCAAGAATTGATTCATCGGCACCTTTGAGCTTACCAACTCGCTGACGTAAACTTTGCTCAAAATCCAGCTCACCTTGCATGGCACGTTCAGTGACTTCAGCGACCTCATCCCCTACTCCTGCCAGTTTCGCGATTTCATCAATACACTCTATCTGGATCGCCGTTGAATCCATATCAAATACAATCAACCCTTGGGTTGATAGATCGGGCACTTCATTAAGCGAGGTGTAATCTAGGTTGAGACTTTGTAAGATCGTTTCATGTTGAGGAGTCAACTCTCCGGCCATCAGGGCTACTTCATATTGGCCAACTTTCCACGTTTCTAGTATTGGGTTGTAAAAGCCGGTGAAGAAATCAATGTCTTCGAAGTGACTTGGCGAAAGGTACTCAGCAAATACGATCCAGTTTGCTTTTGCTTTATCTAATTGGGAGGCAAATCGAGTCTCGGGTAATCGTTTTAAAAGTGTCGTATGTTTTCTGATAGGCAAGCTTTTTGACGCGTCCATGTATATAATCCCTTATGACTTTGCTAAAACGTTACCTCAACAAACTAAAAAGGCAAGTCTTTGTTTTATTTTAAATGGATGAGTAAAGAGCATGAGTGAATCTTTGTTCTCAGTAAGGAATGCCCTAAGAATTCTGGCACTAATCCTACTGTGTGTGATGTTGTTTATCACAATAAAAAACAGTGTTGTGATCAGTAAGGGTAATGAGAAAATTCAAGCACAACAGCTTGAAACGCTCACCAAAGTTTTGATTTCACAGGCGTCTCTTTCTGCCAGTGAGATGATTTTAACTAAAGATCAAGAACGATTACTTCAGCTAACAAACCAGCTAGCACAAGACCGTTTAGTGTTTGATGCAACAATCTACGATGCACAGGGTGTACGTTTAGCGTCTAGTGAAGAGGCATTATCGGTACGCGAAGTTCTTGGCCTGGATACGCCTTTGGCAACAGCTTCCATTGGTCGCCAGCAGTTGGTTGAACCAGTTTTTGCAGATGGTGCGCTTATCGGTTTTGTTCGCGTGACCTTTGAGACGGGCCGGGTGACGGCTATTTCTGACCACCACTATCGCAAGAGCGATCGTTATATGTACATGATGGTCTTAATGAGCTTTGTCTGTGGTATGTTGTTCATCTTGATTTTACGTCGACAACCGATACGTCGTAAAAAAGCGCCAAACCTGCTGCTAACCAAGTAACTAGGTAGCGCTAACAACTCATATAAAAACAGCCCGCAATGTGTGGGCTGTTTTTTAGCTCTTGAGAGCGAAAAATAGAATGACTCTTCGTCGCTTACTCTTCGTCACCAAGCAATACTGAATCTAGTGCGATTAGCATCATGTCGTTGAATGTCGTTTGACGCTCGTCAGATGTAGTCTGTTCGCCAGTCTTGATATGATCAGAAACCGTACAGATTGTCAGAGCTTTTGCACCGTATTCTGCCGCAACACCGTAAATACCAGCCGCTTCCATTTCAACACCAACAATGCCGTACTTGTCCATTACATCGAACATTTCTGGATCTGGCGTGTAGAAAAGCTCTGCTGAGAATAGGTTACCAACTTTAACGTCAATACCGCGAGCTTTTGCAGCGTCTTCTGCCGCACGAACCATGTTGTAGTCTGCGATTGCCGCGAAGTCATGACCTTTAAAGCGGATACGGTTCACTTTAGAGTCAGTACATGCACCCATGCCGATCACAACATCACGCACTTTGATGTCTTCATTCACTGCGCCACAGCTGCCAACACGGATGATTTTCTTCACGCCGAAGTCTTTGATTAGTTCAGTCGCGTAAATCGAGCATGATGGGATACCCATACCGTGGCCCATTACTGAGATCTTACGGCCTTTGTATGTGCCTGTGTAACCAAACATATTACGAACGTCACACACTTGAACGACATCTTCAAGGAAAGTCTCTGCGATGTATTTTGCACGTAGTGGATCACCAGGCATCAGTACGACGTCTGCAAATGCACCCATTTCAGCATTGATATGTGGAGTTGCCATTTTCTTTTCCTTAACCTTTCTCTAGCGCTCCGCGCTTAAGGCGATATAAGCCAGAGTATTCTCATTTCCGACAAGCAGCATTTACATACTGCAAACATAAAACTAGGAGCAATCAAGCTCCTAGTTTTCAAAAACCTAACTAATTATAGGAAGTTCTTACCGTAATCCATTGGAGAAGTACCGAAGTAACTTGCCAATGTTTGACCGATATCTGCGAATGTTTCGCGGCGGCCAAGAGAACCAGCTGGTACTTTTTGACCATAAACCAATACTGGGATGTGCTCACGAGTATGGTCAGTACCTGGCCATGTTGGGTCACAGCCGTGGTCTGCCGTTAGGATAAGCACATCGTCTTCTTCCATAATCTCTAGCACTTCGTTGATACGACCATCGAAGTACTCAAGTGCCGCTGCGTAACCCGCTACGTCACGACGGTGACCGTAAGCTGAGTCGAAGTCTACAAAGTTAGTGAATACGATCGTGTTGTCGCCCGCTTCTTTGATTTGCTCTAGCGTTGCTTCGAACAATGCAGGGATACCTGTCGCTTTCACTTTCTTAGTGATGCCGCAGTTTGCGTAGATATCAGCAATCTTACCAATAGAAACCACGTTGCCTTGCTTCTCTTCAACAAGTTTCTGTAGAACCGTTGCTGATGGTGGCTCAACAGAAAGGTCACGACGGTTACCGGTACGCTCAAATTGACCTTTACCAGCACCAACAAATGGACGCGCGATAACACGACCAATGTTGTAATCTTCTAGCTCTTCACGTGCGATTTGGCAAAGCTCTAGTAGACGGTCTAGACCGAAAGTCTCTTCGTGACATGCGATTTGGAATACAGAGTCCGCAGAGGTGTAGAAGATTGGTTTGCCAGTCTTCATGTGCTCTTCACCAAGATCGTCAAGAACTTGAGTACCAGATGCGTGACAGTTACCTAGGAAACCGTCAAGACCTGCACGCTCAAGAATGCGGTCAGTCAATTCTTTCGGGAAGCTGTTTGCTTTGTCAGTGAAGTAACCCCAGTCAAACAGAACAGGCACACCTGCGATTTCCCAGTGACCAGACGGCGTGTCTTTACCTGAAGAAAGCTCTGCTGCATGACCGTATGCACCAATGATTTCAGCGTCTGCGTCTAGTCCAGGTGCGAAGCGACCTGTCGATTCTTTATGCGCCATTGCCAAACCAAGTTTCGATAGATTTGGAAGGCGAAGTACACCTTGGCGATTGTCGTTATCTGCTAAGCCTTTTTCACATTGGTCAGCGATGTGACCTAGTGTGTCTGAACCTACATCACCAAATTCTTTAGCGTCGGCAGTTGCACCGATACCGAATGAGTCTAGTACTAAAATAAATGCTCTTTTCATTGCTCGTTCCTTAGGCCCACTCGGCTTTTTATTATGGTTGAGTAGGCCTTGTGTAATTACTTGTTCTATTAGATATCTTCTGCACGAATTTGGCGGTAAACCTCTGGAGTTGGTGTGTATTCACCACCTACTTTGATTGCACTGCGCAGTGCTTTTGCCGCTTCTTCCCATTGCTCTTCAGTGCGAGCGTGGATGACCGCAAGAGGTTTATCACTGTCTGCGACCTCACCTAGGCGGATGAACTCGTCGAAACCAACTGCGTAGTCGATTTCATCAGTAGCAACACGACGACCACCACCCATAGCAACCACAGCCATGCCGATAGCACGTGTATCCATTGCAGAGACAATGCCCGTTTCTGTTGCGTAAACTGGCTTGATGATTTCTGCTTTTTCTAAGTAGTTGTCGTAGTTTTCTACGAAGTCAGCAGGGCCGCCTAAGCCAGCAACCATCTTGCCGAAGCACTCAGCCGCTTTGCCGTTATCCAGCACTTCCATCAGTTTTGCGCGTGCGTCTTCTGTGTTCTCAGCAAGCTTGCCAAGTACTAACATTTCAGCACATGAAGCCATGGTCACTTCAAGTAGACGAGGGTTACGGTATTCACCTGTTAAGAAACGAACCGCTTCACGAACTTCTACTGCGTTACCCGCTGAAGACGCCAATACTTGGTTCATGTCCGTAAGAATTGCCGTAGTCTTAGTGCCAGCACCGTTTGCTACCGCAACGATTGATTTTGCTAGCTCTTCAGACGCTTCGTAAGTTGGCATAAATGCACCTGAACCCACTTTTACGTCCATCACTAGCGATTCCAGACCCGCCGCCAGTTTCTTAGAAAGGATCGACGCCGTAATCAGGGAGATATTGTCTACCGTTGCGGTAATATCACGAGTAGCGTAAACACGCTTATCCGCAGGAGCAAGGTCACCAGTTTGACCGATGATCGCCACACCAGCGTCTTTGGTTACTTGACCAAAAACATCGTTGCTCGGCGTAATGTTGTAACCAGGGATAGATTCAAGTTTATCCAGCGTACCGCCTGTATGACCAAGACCGCGGCCAGAGATCATAGGTACGAAACCGCCACACGCTGCCACCATTGGGCCAAGCATTAAAGAAGTTACGTCACCCACACCACCGGTTGAGTGTTTGTCGACAATTGGACCACCGAAGTTCATGTGGCTCCAGTCGATAACCATGCCCGAATCACGCATTGCACACGTTAAGGCGATGCGCTCATCCATGGTCATTTCATTAAAGAAAATCGTCATAGCAAACGCCGCAATCTGACCTTCAGATACCGTGTTGTTCGCTACGCCTTGAATAAAGAAGTTGATTTCGTCTGCGGTAAGTACTTCACCGTCACGTTTTTTACGAATGATTTCTTGTGGTAAATACATTAGTGCCTCCCAAGCTCTTTTGAGCCATGGTTGTAGTAGGATAGAAGAGGTTTGGTAGCACCCGTTTAGGTGCTACCGTTCAGACGTATTATTGGAATTAGTACGCTGTTGGATCAGCGACGTCGTCCGATACTTCTAATGTATTTAGTAGGTTGGTTAGCAGGCTAGACGCACCAAAACGGTAGTGACGAGCATCAACCCAGTTGTCACCTAGGATTTCGTCAGCCATTGCTAGGTATGCTGCTGCGTCTTCAGCAGTGCGCACACCACCTGCTGGTTTGAAACCAACAGTTTCTGCAACACCCATGTCGCGAATAACTTCAAGCATCATACGAGCGTATTCTGGTGTTGCGTTTACTGGCACTTTACCAGTTGAAGTTTTAATGAAGTCAGCACCTGCTTCAATACAGATTTGAGATGCTTTCTTGATTAGTGCTTCTTCTTTTAGTTCACCTGTTTCGATGATCACTTTAAGAAGAATGTCACCACAAGCTTCTTTACATTGCTTAACTAGTTCGAAGCCTACTTTCTCATCACCCGCCATTAGCGCGCGGTAAGGAAAAACTACGTCAACTTCGTCTGCACCGTAAGCAACCGCCGCTTTTGTTTCAGCAACTGCGATTTCAATGTCGTCGTTACCATGTGGGAAGTTCGTTACTGTTGCAATACGAACCTCTGGCGTACCTTGCTCACGAAGTGTCTTCTTAGCAATAGGAATAAAGCGAGGGTAAATACAAATTGCAGCTGTGTTGCCTACTGCTGTTTTCGCGTCATGACATAGTGAGATCACTTTTGCATCAGTGTCATCGTCATTCAACGTAGTTAGGTCCATAAGTTTAAGTGCACGTAGCGCTGCTGCTTTTAAATCGCTCATTTCTATCTCCGATCAATATTCAAAAAATTCACTACTCAGCCTTACATCACGTCTTTAACTATAATCAACAAGTCGAGACAATGTGAGTAAATGGCTAAACAGTCTATTAATGAACGGACTTGGTTCCCTGAAGACTCGGCATATACAGCGAAAATTTATCATATGCCAATTGCTATCCTTGTCACCGCACAGTACCAGTTTGGCCTATGGCACAACAATCTATGATTGCGGTGTCTTTAATATCACATCACAAAGCAAAACGCCTATTAGATCTGATATTGCAGGGCAATTCATTTGCCCATCGATTATGTAATATTCATTACGTGATTAAGAATCAAGCTTAACCACTATCCTGTGATTAATACATTATAGAGTTTCACCGCAAAACTGTAGCACCAAATAGAGCGCAAACGGTTTGTATCTCAAAATTTCCTAGCCCCTATTCCATTGACTGCGTAATACCTCGACTAAGGCAAACACCCGATGAAATTTTGGAGCCCGAAAAACGAAAAATGCCCCGCAGCAATCTCTTGCTACAGGGCATGATGTAAAACGGCGTCTATATATTAAGAACCGATTCTAATTATAGTGCTGCAAGGCTTAAGCAGAAGCCTGCAATTGTCGCTGCCATAAGGTTAGACAACGTACCTGCAAGAACTGCTTTAACACCCATGCGAGCGATGTCACTACGACGGTTTGGTGCAAGGCTACCTAGACCACCAAGTAGAATCGCGATAGAAGAAAGGTTCGCGAAACCACATAGTGCGAATGAGATGATAGCTGTTGTCTTCTCAGACATTACTTCACCAGTTGCCGCGATTACTTGAGCGTTTTCACCTAGATATGGTGTGAAGTTCAAGTAAGCAACGAATTCGTTCACTACGATTTTCTGACCGATGAATGAACCAGCTGTTACAGCTTCTGCCCATGGAACACCGATTAGGAATGCTAGTGGAGAGAACGCGTAACCTAGGATTAGCTCTAGTGTTAGTTCTGGCATGCCGAACCAACCACCGATGCCACCTAGCATACCGTTGATTAGCGCGATTAGACCAACGAATGCGATTAGCATTGCACCTACGTTAAGCGCAAGTTGTAGACCAGAAGCCGCACCGCCCGCAGCTGCGTCGATTACGTTAACTGGTTTGTCGTCACCGCCGTCCATCGCTTCTTCGATACTTTCGTGAGGCTGGTCAGTCTCTGGGTGAAGGATTTTAGCGAACAGTAGACCACCTGGTGCTGCCATGAATGATGCCGCAACTAGGTACTCTAGTGGAACACCCATAGATGCGTAACCAGCTAGTACACCACCAGCAACAGAAGCTAGACCACCACACATTACCGCGAATAGCTCTGATTGAGTCATTTTTGGAACGAATGGGCGAACAACTAGAGGTGCCTCAGTTTGACCTACGAAAATGTTAGCTGCCGCTGACATTGATTCCGCACGAGAAGTGCCTAGCGCTTTTTGTAGTGCGCCACCAAGAATCTTGATAACCCATTGCATAACGCCAATGTAGTAAAGAACTGAAATCAGTGCAGAGAAGAAGATCAGTGTAGGAAGAACACGGAATGCGAAGATGAAACCGCCGCCGCCGAATACTTCGAACATCTTGTCAGAAACAAGACCACCGAACAGGAATGATGAACCATCGTTACCGTAGTTGATAACGTTAGAAACACCTGAAGAGAAACCGTTTAGTAGATCACGGCCCCAAGGTACATACAGAACAAATGCACCTAATGCGAATTGGATAGCGAATGCGCCACCCACAGTTCTAAAGTTGATAGCTTTTCGGTTGTTAGAAAATGCCACTGCAATCGCAAGAAGCACTACCATACCGATTAGGCTCATAAACAGGCTCATAGTTTATGACTTCCTTATAAGTTATTTATTGGCGTGTTACAAAATGGAGCTATAAAGCGGGGGCAATTATACTCATGCAGAATCAATTAAAGTAATGCCAGCCTCACACTTTCCTATAAGATTCATGATTGATTCAACCAGCTTTGTGAGTTAATTCACAATAAGCAGGAAAACGTTTTCGATTTCAAACCACATCTTTAGATTTTATTCACATATCGAGAAAGCAAAATTGCTATTTTTCCACAGTTGAGAGGCAATCGATTGCTTTCGGCCGTTATGCAACTCTACGAGCTCATTAAAGACGTGAATGAGTTTGGCTGGGTGATTTGACTCCCCTTGATATCCAAGTATAGGCATATCTGGTGCGTCTGTTTCGATTACTAGGTTTTCGAGTGGTAATTTTTGAATTGCGTCGCGTGTTTTCTTGGCTCTTGGGTAGGTAATCGTTCCTCCTACACCGATAAAAAAACCTAATTTGACCCACTCCATGGCTTGCTGATAACTCCCAGAAAAAGCGTGTAGCACACCACCTCTAGGGAGATTCGCCGCTTTCACCATTTGAATGAGGCGATTGTGCGCTTTTCGGCTATGTAAAATAACTGGGAGTTCGAAGCGTCTAGCCAGCTCAAATTGAACTTCAAGTATCTTTTCTTGCAACTGTGGATCAACATCAATGGCAAAATCTAAACCACACTCTCCTATTGCCACGCACTGCTGCCCTTTTTGATTTAGATAGCCTTCTAGCTCTGTAAGGTGCTGCTCAACGTTATCTTCAAGAAAATACGGATGAAAGCCGAGCGCATAATACAAATTGGCATGTTGCTCTGCCAAAGTTTGAATACGAGCCCAGTTTTGCGGACCGACGGAAGGAATCAAAATTCTTGCGACGCCTTGCGTTTGAGCAAGCTCAAGTTGATGTGCAAAGTCATCTTGAAACACATCAAAATCAAAGTGGCAGTGCGTATCAAAGAGCTTCATCTTGACGCTTTTTATCTGTATCTGCGGGCAGAAAATCAGAGGATGGTTGGGCTTCACTCTTCTCTTCAGTTTGATGGGCTGGGTCTTTTCGATATGGGACACAACTGCGTTTCTGATCGGGAGTTAACCCCATCTCTTTACACCAGTTGTCGTAACGCTTTAGCCCACGTTTAAACCAATTCATATCTTATCCTTATATAAAAACGCCCTTGGCTAAGTTTATAGCCAAGGGCGTTTTAAAATCTAGTTTGCGTTAAGGCTTACCCTAACCGCGCAAATTAGTGCTCACGCGTCGCACGGAAATCAACGTCAGGGAAACGCTCTTTCGCCAAGTTTAAGTTAACCATTGTTGGGGCGATATACGTTAGGTTATCACCACCATCCAATGCTAAGTTCGCTTGATTCTTGCGTTGGAACTCATCCAGTTTCTTCGCATCACCACACTCAACCCAACGAGCAGTTGCAACGTTAATGCCTTCATAAATCGCTTCAACATTATACTCAGATTTCAAACGAGCCACAACAACATCGAACTGAAGTACACCAACGGCACCAACGATCAGATCGTTGTTCTGTAGAGGACGGAATACCTGTACCGCACCTTCTTCTGATAGCTGAACCAAACCTTTGAGAAGCTGCTTCTGCTTTAATGGATCTTTCAGGCGAATACGACGGAATAGTTCCGGAGCGAAGTTCGGAATACCAGAGAACTTCAGTGATTCACCTTGCGTAAAGGTATCACCAATCTGAATAGTGCCGTGGTTGTGTAGACCAATGATGTCACCGGCGTAAGCGTGTTCTGCACGTGCACGGTCACCAGCCATAAAGGTTACTGCATCAGAGATACTCACTTGCTTGCCAAGACGAACGTGGTTCATCTTCATACCTTGCGTGTAAGTGCCCGATACAATACGCATGAATGCGATACGGTCGCGGTGTTTTGGGTCCATATTCGCTTGGATCTTAAATACGAAACCAGAGAACTTCTCTTCAGTCGCTTCAACTTCACGTTCAACCGCTTGACGAGTTTTCGGCGCTGGAGCCCATTCAGTTAGACCGTCTAGCATATGATCCACACCAAAGTTACCTAATGCAGTACCGAAGTAAACTGGCGTCAGGTCACCTGTTAAGAACATTTCCAAATCAAACTCAGGGCAAGCACCCATGACAAGCTCAAGCTCTTCTCGAACACTTTCCGCAAGGCCTGCACCAACTTTTTCATCAAGCTCTGGGTTGTCGAGACCTTTGATGATTCGAACTTCTTGAATCTCATGACCGTGACCTGATTCGTATAAAATCGTTTCATCACGGTGAATGTGGTAAACACCTTTAAACTCTTTACCACAGCCGATTGGCCATGTGATTGGCGCACACATCATGCCCAATTCGTTTTCTACTTCATCCAATACTTCCATTGGATCACGAACGTCACGGTCAAGTTTGTTCATGAAGGTTACGATTGGCGTGTCACGTAGACGTGTAACTTCCATTAGTTTACGAGTACGGTCCTCAACACCTTTCGCTGCATCGATAACCATCAGACATGAGTCAACTGCCGTTAGAGTACGGTAAGTATCTTCCGAGAAGTCTTCGTGTCCAGGCGTATCAAGTAGGTTTACCAGACAATCGTTGTAAGGGAACTGCATTACAGAAGTAGTAACCGAGATACCACGTTCCTTTTCCATTTCCATCCAGTCTGATTTTGCGTGCTGTGCGTTACCACGACCTTTAACCGTACCTGCTTTTTGGATCGCGTTTCCGAATAACAGTACTTTTTCAGTAATGGTGGTTTTACCCGCATCCGGGTGAGAAATAATAGCGAACGTTCTGCGCTTAGACACTTCGCCTAAAAAAAGGGGATTTGACATTAGTTAATCTTCTAAATTACTTTCATGCTCACAAAATAGGCAAGCATATCTACTATTCGATATTGTGCGGTATTCTCGCTTATTATCGCTGTGCTAGCAAACTGGAAAGACATGAACTGAATTTACTCGGCTCACCAGCCTTTACCTGCAACTAACAAGGGAAAGCCAGCTCCACACAAAGAGATGTAAAAATTCAAAAAATTATTATTACATATTCAAAAGCCTCGAATCCGGATACGCATTTAAAGCATAAGTGTTGATGAGGTAATTAGTAACGGCCTAAAACTAACTCAAAAATAAGTAACTCATGATAATGGCGTCTTCCTTACCATTTCCCGATTTAGCTGGGTAATAGTTGTAACGACGGTCCACTTCATTAAAACCTGCTTGCTCATAAATATGGATAGCTGGGTGATTACTTTCACGCACTTCTAACCAAGCACTCTCTGCTTTGGCTTGTTCACAGTATTCAATAAACGCGTCCAGCAATTTTTGCCCTAGCCCTCTGCCCTGTTGAGAAGGCGCTACTGCAATATTTAATAGTGTCACTTCTCCAACAATATTCTGTCCATAGAAGTAACCAACCACTTGAGAGCCTTCCAGCATCACATGATGGCAAGCACCGCGACTGGATAAGTCACGAACCAAAGATTCGGCCCAAGGGTGAGAATGTGCTTGCTGCTCGATTTGCCAAACTTGGTCGAGGTGCTCTGCACGCATCGGCGTAATTTCAATTGTCACGCATTAGCTCCGTTAAGAAGAGTACGAACAGATTTGTTGCCACAATGCGCGGCGCTGTTCGTTATTACCATCAATATCTTGTAATAGTGGCGAGGTCAGGTGCTTTGCCTTGATGCTTTGATCAGCCTCACAGCCTGCAAACCACACCCACTCTAGCTGATGTTCACCCAGCATGGATAAGCGCTCAGGCTCTAGGTGTAGCGCATCATCAAGCGTGAGCTTAATGCTTTTTAATACGCGCTCAAACATCAATGCCGTCTCGTTTTCTGGACATATTGGCGATACCAATAGGAGTTTACATGAACTTTGCAAATCCAATAATGGCGATTGATAGCCTTCCAGTCTTTCAGGGTGTACCAGCTCCCATGTGCTGATCCCCATTTCACGTAAATACTGTTTCTCGTTAATTGACATTTTCCGTCACCTATTTGAACGAGGGCAATCCTATCAAATTATCGCGATTATACCTAAAGGACTTCAAGGAACACCTGAACACAATGAGATGATTTGGATATTCCTGAACATAGCGTTTTGCCAACGGCCACACATTGGGTATGACATATGAGGTACATTATGAAATTCTTAAATACGCTACTACTTTGCACACTGGTAGCCGCCACCAGCGTGAGTGTTTTTGCTAATAACAGCGATGAGTGGGAGCTGATTGCAACGAAAACCGTTAACTTTCATACAGAAACAGATACCGTGACACCAAATAGCCTATTCCGAAACCGAAGCTTCAGTAAAATAAAACTAAAATGTGTGCAAGGAACGGTAGACATGAATGGTTTAAAAGTCGTCATGACAGATGGTAGTGAGAAAAAGCTTTCCTCTATGGGCGTACTAACAAGCGGATTGTCGACTCGTGCCTGGAGCCTTCCAGGTACAAAAGAAGCCAAGCTAAAACGGATTGAAATGACTTACAGTAGCTGGGGAAGCACAAAACTTAGCCTGCTAGGGGTAAGTAAAAAAGCGAAAATAGAGGTCTGGGGCAAAAAGAAAAGTAACCAGTCATCCTAACCTCCCTATCTCAGTTTTCAGTGAATAAGAAAGAAGCCCACTTAGTCGTGGGCTTCTTTCATTTACAGTTCAGAGAACTCTGGCGCATAGTCTATGCGTCCGGAGCGTCCAGCACATTGACCTTCGACCAACTCTGCGACTCGAAATGCACCTTTAGGGACATCCCAAGCACATTCAAAGCCCATCTCGTCGCATGATTGAAAACCCTGGCGCGCGTAATAATCAGGATCGCCCAACACCACACACACTGGGTAACCAAAATCACGCAGTGAATCAAAACCTTCTTTGATCAACTCTGCAGCGATGCCTTGGCGACGGTAATCTTCATGAACAGCTAATGGCGCTAGCCCTTGCCATGACAAATCTTCACCATTTAAGGTCACAGGGCTAAATAAAGCATGGCCTATCACCTCTCCCTCATCTGTACACGCGACTAAGGAAAGCGTGAATTTGCTGTTTTCGCGCAAACGCATCACAAGCTCAGCTTCAGCTTCCGTCGGGAAGGCGTGTTTCAATAAGCGGTCAATGGTAAGAATGTCCGCTGGGGCTTCAGTTCGAATAAGCATTCGCTACTCCGGTTGGTTGTGCAGGCGCTTGAACTCCTTTCTGAACAAAATCAGCCAATTGATTCAAAGCGACTTGCATTGCTTTCGGTAACTGCTCTAAGTCGACACTGTCCATTAAGTTTTTCACTTCTAAGCCAAGCTCAGTATCACCTTCAATTGAAAGGCGACGTTGGAAGAACAGTGTGTCAGGGTCTTCTTTACGACCAGCAATCAGTACTAGGTCGTTTAGATTACCACTAAAACTCACATCTTCCTGAACTGGTTTTTCAGCTACCACCAATTTTTCGTCTTGATAGCTGATGTACCATGCTAAGTTCAAGTCTTTAATCGCAACTTTTAACCACTTGTCTTCAAGGAACTCAAAGTCACCATCTTCCAAGGCTTCTTTAAACACCATTTTTAGCCCTTCTAGCAACGCTTTTTGCTGAATTGGCTGTGGTAATAACTGGACTGGAGAACGCAAAATATTAGCTGCGTTCTTTACTAGTTGACTGCGAATCTTGTTTAACACGTTCATTATCCGTTACTTTGTCATTAGGTTGCTTATATTAAGCAATCGTGGCGATGAGATTACTGTTATGTATCAATAAAGTGCTTATTTTAGATTGGTGGTTTATTGCTCACTAACGCTTCTTTTTTTGAACTTACGTGTATTATTGATGCGAACAGGTGGATAAACACTTTTACAACCGTATTTTCAAAGTTATAGTTATCTGAGCGTATCCATGTGATTGTCGACTGCACAGCTAAAACCGCGAGCCCTTTAATGGCAAGTAACACTTTAGCTTGGTGGTAGACCGCCGCAGGCTTATCAGGGTGTCGCTTTTTATACACGGACGAATAATCTGGCTCATTGGAGATCGGTAATACCCTAATGCCTTCCCAGCAATTAAAACATTGGTTTGCCACGCTAACCTCAAATAGCCCTTTCTTCTTTGCCATTCTTGATAAAAAACACAATTATCGAATGGTAAGTGACCGTTACTGCGATATCGCAGGTTTAAGTCATGAGGAAATCGTCGGCTTAAACGATTGCCAAGTGCTGGGTGAACAGTTTTATAAGAAGCTTGCACCATACTATCAGCGCGCGTTCAAAGGGGCACATGTCGAAGCCGAAATCACGCTCGATGAAACCGACCTTGAAACCAGTCTTCACTTTAGTCTTTCGCCAGTTTTTGAAGGTAACGACATTCGCTTTGTTGTTTTTCACGCTGTCGATACTTCAGAAAAGCAGATACTCGTTCGCTCCTTAGAAGAGTCCGAAAGTAAGTTTGCGAAGTTAACACAACTGCTACCAGACGGCTTACTGCTTATCGAAGATGATATTGTCATCTCTGCGAACCCCGCATCAGCGCGCCTTCTCGGACTTAACTCTCCTCATGAATTGTTGGGCGAAGAGCTAAGTCGTTTATTCATCGATGAAAACAGTAAAAAGGTATTTAGTCATCGATTGAGTACATTAATTTCTGACAAACCTTTTGTCTGCTTAACCAGTGCAAGATGCGGCTTTGAACGGAAAGTTCAGCTACACGCGGATTCCACGGCGATATTAGGTAGCGAATCTCAAATTATCCTAATCCAAGATGCTGATGATGCGCCCAAAAACCTGTCTTCTGCATCGAATGAAGACATACACATTGACTCGCTCACCAAACTCTACAACCGCTTTGGCTTCACCAAACGTTTGGAACAGCTGATCAAAAAGCAAACACCGCTTCTGGTGTTCTATTTGGATATCGATAACTTCAAAAACATTAATGACTCACTTGGTCACCATATTGGCGATAAAGTGATTCAAGAGGTATCGGCCCGTCTTAAACGGTTACTGCCAAACCAAGCGATTATTGGTCATTTGGGTGGCGATGAGTTTGGCGTCATTCTGCCGGAGCCAGAAAACACCCGCATGGCTGAAATTTTGTCCGATCGCATTATCTCGTTGATCAACCAACCTTTCGACTTGCACCACTTCAGTAAACGCCTTGCGTGTTCAATTGGTAGCGTTCGATACCCTGAAGACGGACAAGATGCGCGAATCCTACTACAAAATGCCGATACTGCGATGTATGAAGCCAAAGATCGTGGTAGAAATCGTCTGATCAAATTTAACGATCAAATGAACAAAGAAGCGCGTATGCGTTTGTGGCTTGAAATTGAACTGCAAAAAGCATTGCAGCAGAACGGTTTGGAAGTGTGGTATCAACCTAAGGTTAACGCGCGAGACTTCAGTATCAACGGCGCAGAAGCGCTCGTTCGTTGGAAGCATCCAGTCGAAGGGTACATTAGTCCTGGCTCATTCATTCCTGTCGCCGAGCGCGCTGGGTTAATAGAACACCTTGGACGTGTCGTGATGCGTGATGTTTTCAATACGGTAAAACGTTGGAAGCAACAAGGCATACTGCCAGGCCGTGTCGCCATCAACCTCTCTCCCGAGCAATTTGGCAACCCACAGCTGATCGACTTTATGGAAAAGCTGCTTCGCACTACCGAGCTTGATCCAAGCTGCATTACCTTCGAGCTAACCGAAAGTGCCGTGATGAGTGATAGCGAACATACACTGCAAATGTTGAATGCGATTAAAAAGCTTGGCTTCGCTCTCTCTATCGATGACTTTGGTACCGGCTACTCTTCTCTTTCCTACTTAGCGCGTTTTCCTATTGACGAGCTAAAAATCGACCGCGCTTTTATTAATGATATCGACACACTACCGAAACAAGTCACTGTGATTGAAAACATCATTAATCTGGGTCAGTCGCTCGACTTAACTGTCGTTGCCGAGGGGGTGGAAACCCACCAGCAAGCGACCCTGCTCTCTAACCTTCAATGTAATGCGATTCAAGGATTCCATTTTTATCGCCCGCAGCCAAAACATGAAATTGAAGAGCTGTTTGTACAGAATCGTCGTCACAAGAACTAACCCCGACCCGATACCCTTACTCGCAAGGGGTAAATATCGACTTTATTGAGCTAAACCTAACTTAGGTCAATTTCGCTATTCATAATTCTTCATAAAATGCGGACACCTTTTTATTCTCAATGATTGTGAGCATATGGAACTCTTGTGTCCCGCGGGTAACCTGCCTGCGTTAAAAACTGCGATTGATTGCGGTGCCGATGCCGTCTACATTGGTTTCAAAGATGATACCAACGCCCGTCACTTTGCTGGCCTCAACTTTAACGGCAAAAAGTTAGAAAAAGCGGTGCAATACGTTCATGACCGCAATAAAAAAATTCATGTCGCGTTGAATACCTTCGCTCATCCCAATGGCTTCGAGCGCTGGACGAACGCAGTAGACAATGCAGCGGCACTGGGTGTAGACGCGCTGATTGTTGCAGACATTGCAGTGCTGGAGTACGCGGTTCGCAAATATCCCGATCTGGAACTACACCTTTCAGTGCAAGCATCAGCGACCAACGTCGCAGCCATTGATTTTTACAAACAAAACTTCAACGTAAAACGTGTGGTACTACCTCGCGTTTTATCGATTCATCAGGTCAAACAGCTTTCGCGCAACATCACTAGCGATGTCGAGTTAGAAGTCTTTGCTTTTGGTAGCCTTTGTATCATGTCTGAAGGTCGCTGCTACCTATCGTCATACATGACAGGTGAGTCTCCAAACACTGTGGGAGCATGCTCTCCAGCTAAGTACGTTCGCTGGCAAGAAACAGAAAATGGTCTGGAATCCCGCCTTAACGACATTTTGATCGATCGCTACAGCACCGGTGAAAATGCGGGCTACCCTACCTTGTGTAAAGGTCGTTTCGAAGCTGAAATCGAAGGCGAGAAAAAACGCTACCACGCACTGGAAGAACCAACCAGTTTGAACACCCTCTCTATGCTGCCAGAACTATTTGCTGCAAATGTGGCTTCTGTAAAAATTGAAGGTCGCCAACGTAGCCCTGCTTACGTAGAACAAGTCACTCGAACATGGCGAGCGGCGATTGACCGTTACCAAGCAAACCCAGAAGCTTACCAAGTCGAAGCGGCTTGGGATGCCGCATTGGCAAACGTGTCTGAAGGTACGCAGACTACACTTGGTGCTTATCACCGCAAATGGCAATAGAGGTTAAGATGGATAATTCAATGAAATACGCGCTTGGCCCGCTGTTGTACTTCTGGCCAAAACAAGACATCGAAGCGTTTTATGAACAAGCGAAATCAAGCTCCGCGGACATCATCTATCTTGGGGAAACCGTATGCTCAAAACGTCGAGAAATGAAGCCTTCGCATTGGCTTGAAATCGCAAAAGAGCTGTCTGCATCTGGCAAGCAAGTGGTGCTATCAACGATGGCACTACTAGAAGCTCCGAGTGAAGTAAACATAATGAAGAAGTACATCGACAACGGTGACTTCGCGATTGAAGCAAATGACGTATCTGCTGTTCAATTGGCATCAGAGCATAAAGTGCCTTTCGTCGTTGGCCCTGCAATCAATACTTATAACGCACACACGCTCAACTTATTTTTGAAGCAAGGTATGATGCGTTGGTGCATGCCTGTCGAACTCTCTCGCGAATGGTTAAACGATACTTTAGTTCAGTGTGACGAGCTTGGTATTCGTAACAAGTTTGAAGTTGAGGTATTTAGCCACGGTTATTTGCCTTTAGCGTATTCCGCTCGCTGTTTCACAGCCCGAGCTGAAAACCGAGCGAAAGACGATTGCGAAACCTGCTGTATCAAATACCCTACGGGTATCCAGGTCAGCAGCCAAGAAGGGCAAGAAGTCTTTAACCTTAACGGCATTCAAACACAGTCAGGGTATTGCTACAACCTCATCAATGACTTACCAAGTATGAAAGGGCTGGTTGATGTGGTCCGGTTAAGCCCTCTTGGTATCGACACTTTTTCAGAGTTAGAGCGTTTTCGCTCAAACGAATACGGCGATAATCCTGAAAAGCTCGAAAGCCGCCAATGCAATGGCTATTGGCATCAACTAGCGGGCTTAGAAGTAAAAACCATTTAATCCTTAAAGATAAAAGCGAGGCCTAGCCTCGCTTTTATCTGTTAGCTTTTGTTAGCAGGCTTGCACCCCTGGTTCGACAGAACTCTCATTAAGCAGCTTTTTCACATCTCGCCACAACATACTGATCACGACCAAACTCAATGCAATGTTAGACAATGGGAAAGCTAACCAAATACCTGTCACGCCGAAAAGTTTCGGCATAATGAATAAGAATGGCAACTGGACCAGCATGTTGCCTAGTGTTACAAACATAGCTTTGCTGCCTTTGTTTACTGATTGATAGTACGCGGCCGCCACAACTAAAAAACCATCTAAGAACAACGCAAACATGTGTAAACGAATCCCGATCACGGTGCTATCAATCAACTGTTGGTCAGCATTATTAAACACCGCAACCAGTTCGTACGGGAAAAGGTTCATCAAAACAACGAACGCCACCCCACCAAGCACAGATGTCCCCATCGCGACCTTTAATAACTTTCTGATGTTCTCCTGATTACGTGCACCGTGGTTGAAGCTCACTAAAGGCTGCATACCATTCGCAATTCCCTCGGCTATCAGATAGTAAACCGTCACGATATACCCCAAAATGGCGTACGCTCCGATCAACATTGCACTTCCGTACTGAGCAAATAACGCGTTGTGCAGTGCCACCATCACAGAGCCGTAGGCGTACATAAAGAAACTTGATGTACCTATCATGATAATCTTTGGTGCAGCATCAACCTGAACTTTGAAGTCGCGGATACGAAGGCGTAATGTTGCTTTTGAAGTAAAGAAGTAACCAATACCGAGCACAGTGACCACTAATTGTGCAAGTGCAGTGGCAATAGCGGCTCCGGTTAACTCCCACTCCAACCAAGCAATAAATACGTAGTCTAATACAATGTTAATAACGGCACCGATGACCATCAAAATCGTTGCTAAGTTCGGGCTGTCGTCATTGCGTAACAGAAACGGAACCGCGATAGAACCCAACGTGAATACGCACGCGACAATCAGAATATGCAAATATTGCAGCGCAAGTTCAAACACTCGCCCTTCCGCTCCTTGCCAGCGAATAAATTCATCCGAAAACAAAAACAAAATTGTAGCAACGATCGGCATCAATGCCGCTAACAACGTCAATCCGGTCGTTAGGATTCGCTTAGCGCCTTCATGATCATTCTCTCCTTGCTTGATCGAAGTCAGTGCACCAGTCCCCACCCCAATCATCATTCCTATACCGAGGATCGAACCGATAATAGGCCACGCAACATTGATCCCAGCTAATCCGTCAGCGCCAACATAACGGCCAATAAAAATGCCATCAACTATTTGATACAAACCGTTCACGAGCATTGCTGCGACGGTTGGAATCGTATATTTCCAAAACTGTCTATAAATTGAGTTTTGCATGACTGTCACCAGTAGTTAGCAAAGCTAACCATTTAATTAGCAAGGCTAACTAAATGGTTAAATTAAATAAAAAAAGATGAAACAACAAAAACTAAACCATACAGCTGAGGTCTTTGCTTTAGTTTAAAATGACTTATTACTCAATGCTTTATTCAATAAAGCTTGTAACTGCTCAGCTTCTTGCTGATTTAATTGTTGCATCATTTGTTCAGAGATATCTTTGTACACTACCTGCTCCAAAGACATTTTTTCTGCGACTTCTTCTGTAAGCAACACACGCTTAGCACGAGCATCCTCATTACATGCGATGCGTTTCACCAAACCCTTTTTTTCCAGACGCACAACCATTGTCGACGCAGAAGGCTTAGTCACTTGCAGCTCTTCTGCAAGATCGGTTATTCGCACACCCTCAGGGTAAACCTGAATCACACGTAAATAATCGAACTCATTAAAGCTTAGATGTGATAATGGATCTTCTTTGGCATAGACACGCCAAGCTTTGGCGCAAAAACGCTCTAAATCAATCAAGCTTTCTTCTAATGCCATAAAAGCCACCACCACTTAGTTAGCAAGACTAACTATTTTAAATGAGTCACTCATCAAGTTCAATCATAAAAAAAGCCGCTCTCATCGAGCGGCTCTAAATCATTCAATTTCCAGCTTCTTGGCAGCCTTTAACTTGGCCAATCTATCTTGCTGTAATTGATCGTAGATTTGCGCCAATTCCAAGAAAGAATAGCGATGCTCAACATAGTCGTAAACGTTGAACGAAATCGCGAGCTTATAAAGTGAGATGGCACTTGCGTAATCACCTTCAAGCTGATTACGCTTTCCAAGGTAGAAATACGTTTCCGTCAATCGTTCAGCTAGGCGATAATTCTCTCTTGTTCCATCCATAATTGCTTTAAGCGCGTCTTCGTCCGAGACATCTCGCAGCATGATGGCAACAAGAACCCACCCCCACTCTTCACTACGATCTCGTAAATAACGCTGTTGAAGATTGGCTTTTGCTTGCTCTGGATTTTGCTCAGCTTCGATGATGTACAGCCATAATGAACGAAAAGGATCCGTTGGCATTTCTTGATAATGCTTGGTCATATCTTCTAAAGCGAGATCGATTCGGCCACCATAATACAGTGCAATCGCACGGTTGCGCTCAGCATAGGTATTATCCGGAGCCAACTCTATGGTCGAATCAAACGCTTCATAAGCCGCGTCAAACTCCCCCACTTGGGTGAAATACACCCCCAAAAGATTGAAGATATCCGGTTGAGCAGGATTCAACTGCAAAGACTGGTTAAAGTCCAAACGGGCAAGATCACGCAAACCAACGCTATCGTAGTAGCTACCGCGCTCATAATGCATTTTAGCGCGCACTTCATCACTAAGGTCGGGACGTTGTAGCAACTGCGAGAGACGCGCGATTTGTACTTCTTGTTGAACACTAGGCTGAAGTGGCACCGCCATCGGTGGATATAACCACTTTTGTGCTGATTGTTGAGAAGTATTTGCACAACCGGTCAGCGCGATAGCAACACATAAAATTGCGGTTTGAAACCATTTCACTAATTGATACTCCTGTTTGGACCGCTCAAGATTTGTTTCTCTTAATGCAATATAGGCGATAACCTCGTTTGAGGTTAATACATCGAAACAAACCAAAAAAGGGGAGCGAAAATGCTCCCCTTTTATAACATGCTTTCAGGCCCTTAATCTAATAAAAGGCTGAAAGTCTCATTTTGTCTTACTCGTCTTTAGCAGCTGTTGCTTCAGCAGCAGCTTCTTCAGCTGGCTTTTCTACCGCTTCTTTCATGCTTAGACGTACACGGCCTTGGCGGTCGATTTCAAGAACTTTAACTTGAACTTCTTGACCTTCAGCCAGGTAGTCAGACACTTTCTCTACGCGTTTTTCTGCGATTTGAGAAATGTGTACAAGACCATCTTTGCCTGGAAGAACCGTTACGAATGCACCGAAGTCTGCTAGACGTGCAACTTTACCTGTGTAGATACGGCCCACTTCAACTTCAGCAGTGATCTCTTCGATACGGCGGATAGCTTCTTTCGCAGCAGTGCCTTCAGTTGCCGCAATCTTGATAGTACCGTCGTCTTCGATTTCGATAGTTGTACCAGTCTCTTCAGTTAGAGCACGGATAACTGCACCGCCTTTACCGATAACGTCTTTGATCTTCTCAGCGCTGATCTTCATCGTGTGAATACGCGGAGCAAATTCAGATATGTCTTCACGAGCACCAGAGATTGCTTCATCCATTACAGATAGGATGTGCTTACGTGCACCTTGAGCTTGGTTAAGCGCAATTTGCATGATTTCTTTAGTGATGCCTTCGATCTTGATGTCCATTTGAAGTGCAGTGATACCAGTGTTAGTACCTGCTACTTTAAAGTCCATGTCACCTAGATGGTCTTCATCACCAAGGATGTCAGAAAGTACAACGAAATCGTCACCTTCTTTAACAAGACCCATTGCGATACCAGCAACAGATGCTTTGATTGGTACACCTGCGTCCATAAGCGCAAGAGAAGTACCACATACTGAAGCCATTGAAGATGAACCGTTAGATTCAGTGATTTCCGATACAACACGTACTGTGTATGGGAACTCATCAACAGAAGGCATTACTGCAGCAATACCACGCTTCGCCAGTTTACCGTGGCCGATTTCACGACGCTTAGGAGAACCTACAAAACCAGTTTCACCTACACAGTATGGAGGGAAGTTGTAGTGCAGTAGGAAGTGATCTTTACGCTCACCAGTTAGCTCATCGATGATTTGAGCATCACGCTGAGTACCTAGCGTTGCCGTAACGATCGCCTGAGTTTCACCACGAGTGAATAGCGCGCTACCGTGAGTACGAGGAAGAACACCAGTACGTACATCTAGTGCACGAACCATGTCTTTTTCACGACCATCGATACGAGGGTTACCTGCAATAATACGGCTACGTACTACTGTCTTCTCTAGATCATGGAAGATAGTGTGGATTTCTTTTGTGTCTGCTTCAGGATCTTCAGCAAGAAGAACTTCATTTACTTCCGCAGCGATCTCATGGATGCGGTCGTAACGAGCCATTTTCTCAGTAATTTGGTAAGCTTCAACAAGTTTAGCTTCTGCTAGATCAGCAATCTTATTTTTAAGCGCTGTGTTCTCTTCAGGAGCAACCCAATCCCAAGCAGGAGTTGCAACTTCTGCTTTGAATTCGTTGATAGCTTGAATAGCAACTTGTTGTTGGTCATGACCATAAACAACCGCCGCTAGCATTTCTTCTTCAGTTAGGTTGTCCGCTTCTGACTCAACCATCAGTACTGCTGACTCTGTACCTGCAACAACAAGGTCAAGCTTAGAAGTTTCTAGTTCAGTTTGGCTAGGGTTAAGTACAAGCTGACCATCGATATGACCAACACGCGCCGCACCGATAGGGCCGTTGAATGGAATGCCAGAGATAGCAAGAGCAGCAGAAGTACCGATCATTGTAACGATATCTGGCTGAACATCTGGGTTTACAGACATTACTGTCGCGATAACCTGAACTTCGTTTTTAAACGCGTCTGGGAATAGCGGACGGATTGGACGGTCGATTAGACGAGCTGTTAGCGTTTCGCCTTCAGAAGGACGACCTTCACGTTTGAAGAAGCCGCCTGGGATTTTACCCGCAGCGTAAGTACGCTCTTGGTAGTTAACCGTTAGTGGGAAGAAGTCTTGACCTGCAACGGCTTCTTTTTTACCTACAACAGATACGAATACAGACGTATCATCCATTGTGACCATAACTGCTGCTGTAGCTTGACGTGCAATAACGCCAGTTTCTAAAGTAACTGTGTGGTTACCGTACTGGAACGTTTTAACAACTGGTTTTTCGAACATTGTTATTCCTTGTTTCTAATCTTCCTTTAGTGCTTAAAGAAATCTTAGATGTGTTAATTGACACTCAAGGCATTACGAATCGCGACTAGTAAAAAGAAACTCGGAAATTCCTTTTGAATAGTCGCGACCTTTTGGTCGACGTGGTTGACTGTAATGCTATGAGCTTTTGAGAAAACCTCTTACAAGGTTTAGCCGCCAGTATTATAACGGCATAAGTCTAATTTGGCTAAATTTAGGCAACAAAAAAGGGGCATAAAGCCCCTTTTTAGACAAACTGCTATGCAGTCGCTGATTAGCGACGTAGGCCTAGACGTTTGATTAGGTCTTGGTAGCGAGCTAGGTTTTTACCTTTTAGGTAATCTAGAAGCTTACGACGACGAGAAACCATGCGTAGAAGACCACGACGGCTGTGGTGATCGCCTTTGTGCGCTTTGAAGTGACCTTGTAGGTGGTTGATAGAAGCTGTAAGTAGAGCTACTTGAACTTCTGGTGAACCAGTGTCGCCTTCGCCTTGTGCGTATTCTGCAACGATTGCTGCTTTAGTTTCTGCATTCAGAGACATAATTCTCTCCTAATAAGAGTAGGTTTAAAGTTGTAGCAGCCAATCTCTGATTCAGCCGCTACGCGAAGCGCGGATTATAGGGAAATTTCCTATCTCGTGCAATATAAAAATACCGACACTCAGGTCGGTATTTTCAATCATTTACTTGGATGCAACGTCATCTCGGAACACGACCAATCGCTTAGGAGCGATTTTGCCATCTTCGTTCATTTCGCCAACGCCAATAAACAAGCGTTCTTCACCCATAGTAAGGCGAAGTGAGCCCTCAGTCGGAGCACCAAATACTTGAACGGGCTGCCCATGTTGGACCATATTCGCCAGTTCAGGCACCAAGTTGACTTCTGGTAAGTCTTCTACCGCTGTATCCATTGGCAAAAGCAGTGGGTCCAGTAGTTCTCGAGGCGCTCGTTCCTCGCGGTGAGCTTGCTCTAGCAACTCATTTAGTTGCTCAAGTGTTACCATATTCTCGTAAGGGTATTTAGCAACACCAGTACGACGAAGCATAGTTACGTGCGCACCACAACCTAACATTTCGCCCAGATCATCAACGATAGTACGAATATAGGTACCTTTAGAGCAGTGCACTTCCATCTCTACTTCATCGCCTTCAAAACGGTGAAGAACAATCTCATATACCGTGATCTTACGAGATTCACGCGGAACTTCGATGCCTTTACGAGCGTATTCATACAAGGGTTTACCTTGATACTTCAACGCAGAGAACATGGAAGGCACTTGATCAGATTCACCACGGAACTGATCGATGCACGCTTCTAGCTTGTCTAACGTAACATCGACTGGACGCGTCTCTACAACTTCACCATCCGAGTCAGACGTATTGGTACGTTCACCCAGCTTTGCGATCACGCGGTAGCGTTTATCAGAATCAAGAAGAAACTGAGAAAATTTTGTCGCTTCACCCAAGCAAATTGGCAGCATGCCTGTCGCTAATGGGTCCAAGGCTCCAGTGTGGCCTGCTTTCTCAGCAAAGTAGATTCGCTTTACTTTTTGCAGTGCATCATTGGAAGAGATACCTGTTGGTTTGTCCAACAGTATAACGCCATTAATTGGACGACCTTTACGACGACGAGCCATTATTCTTCGTCCTCACGACCAGAATCTTTTTGCTTTTGTTTGTCTGAACTAACGACTTCAGACACTAGGTTAGACATACGCATACCTTCAACAAGCGTATTGTCATAGTGGAAGCGGATTTCTGGCGTTAAACGTAGACGAATACGCTTACCTAACATCATGCGAATGTGCACTTCGTGCTCACGTAGCGCTGCTAGACATGATTCTGGTGTTTGCTCACCCACACACAGGAAGGTCACAAATACTTTTGCGTAAGCTAGGTCACGAGAGACTTCTACGTCTGAGATCGTCACCATGCCAAGGCGAGAGTCACGAACTTCACGTTGAAGGATCATCGCTAGTTCTTTTTGCAGCTGCTGTGCAACGCGCTGCGTGCGGCTAAATTCTTTTGACATATCTTTACTCTTATATAGAAAGAATGGGGGGTTGGTCAAAGCCAGCCCCCCATGGTGTATTCAACAACCAATTACTACTTATCTTTCAAAGACAATATTAGTAATTTTAGTCAATTAGTCTAGAGTACGTTTAATTTCAACGATTTCGAAGACTTCGATTTGGTCACCAACGCGAACATCATTGTAGTTCTTAACGCCGATACCACATTCGTAGCCATTCTTAACTTCTTGAACGTCATCTTTGAAACGACGTAGTGACTCTAGTTCACCTTCGTAAATAACAACGTTATCACGTAGTACACGGATTGGGTTGTTACGCTTGATCACACCTTCTGTAACCATACAACCAGCGATAGCGCCCAGTTTCGGTGACTTAAACACGTCACGAACTTCAGCAAGACCAATGATCTCTTGCTTGAATTCTGGAGCAAGCATACCGCCCATTGCTTGTTTCACTTCATCAATCAATTGGTAAATGATTGAGTAGTAACGTAAGTCAACAGCTGCGGCTTCAACAGCACGGCGAGCAGAAGCATCTGCACGAACGTTAAAGCCAAGGATGATTGCGTTTGAAGCTTCCGCTAGTACTACGTCAGTTTCCGTAATACCACCTACACCAGAACCAACGATGTTCACTTTAACTTCGTCAGTAGATAGCTTAACTAGTGAGTCTGCGATTGCTTCTACAGAACCTTGAACGTCTGCTTTAAGTACAACGTTAAGTTCAGCAACTTCACCAGCAGTCATGTTAGAGAACATGTTCTCTAGTTTAGATTTCTGCTGACGAGCAAGTTTCACTTCACGGAACTTACCAGCACGGTAGTTAGCTACTTCACGCGCTTTACGCTCGTCACGAACTACTGTTGCTTCATCACCTGAAGATGGTACACCTGAAAGACCTAGGATCTCTACAGGGATAGATGGGCCAGCCGAAGTAATTTCTTTACCTAGCTCATCACGCATTGCACGAACACGGCCGTATTCTTGACCACAAAGAACGATGTCGCCTTTGTTTAGTGTACCTGATTGAACAAGTACTGTTGCAACTGGACCACGACCTTTATCTAGGCGAGATTCAACAACAACACCAGATGCCATGCCTTCAGCTACAGCTGTAAGTTCAAGAACTTCAGACTGAAGAAGGATTGCTTCTAGAAGACCATCGATGTTTGTACCCTGTTTAGCAGAGATGTGAACGAACATGTTCTCACCGCCCCACTCTTCAGGAATAACGTCGTATTGAGCAAGCTCGTTCTTAACGTTATCTGGGTTCGCGTCTTCTTTATCGATCTTGTTCACAGCAACAATTAGAGGAACGCCTGCCGCTTTCGCGTGCTGAATCGCTTCTACTGTTTGTGGCATTACGCCATCGTCTGCTGCAACTACAAGAACAACGATATCTGTTGCTTGAGCACCACGAGCACGCATTGCAGTAAACGCTGCGTGTCCAGGAGTATCAAGGAACGTGATCATGCCGTTGTCTGTTTCAACGTGGTACGCACCAATGTGCTGAGTAATACCACCCGCTTCGCCAGAAGCAACGTGTGTGCGACGGATGTAGTCAAGTGTTGACGTTTTACCGTGGTCAACGTGACCCATGATAGTAACAACTGGAGCACGTGGAACTGCTTCCGCGTTAGTGTCACGGTCAGATAGTACCGCTTCTTCCAGTTCGTTCTCTTTACGAAGAACTACTTTATGGCCCATTTCTTCAGCAACAAGTTGTGCTGTTTCTTGGTCGATCACTTGGTTGATAGTCGCCATAGCGCCCATCTTCATCATTACTTTGATAACTTCTGTCGCTTTAACCGACATCTTGTTAGCAAGTTCTGATAGAACGATCGTTTCGCCAATTACAACGTCTTGCTTAGCAACCGTTGCTGACTTATCAAACCCGTGCTGCATTGAAGTCGGCTTAGCAAGTTTGCCCTTACGACCTCTACCGCCACGTTGGTTGTTACGGCCACCGCGAGCTTGGTCGTCTTTACCCGAAGCTGCTTTTTTCTTCTTACGACGACCGCCTTCTACTTTGCGATCTGCTTCATCTTCGGCTTCACGTGCGTATTGTGAAGTCGTTACATGGTAATCTGTATCTTCCATATCACCCTTTTTCTCTTCTGCAGCAGACCAACGCTCTTTATTCTTTTCAGCCAATTCGCGAGCTTCTTCAAGCTTGCGCTGACTTTCCTCTTCAGCCTTACGCTTAGCTTCTTCTTCCTGACGACGTTTAAGCTCGTCGGCCTCTTTTCGCGCTGCTTCTTGCTTAATTTTCTCTTCAGCATCACGCTTTGCTTTTTCTTCAGCATTACGTTGTGCATTCGTATCTACGTCTCGCTTCGCTTTTTCTTCAGCTTCACGTTTCGCTTTTTCTTCCGCTTCACGTTTTGCAGCTTCTTCAGCTTCACGTTTCGCAGCTTCTTCAGCTTCACGTTTTGCAGCTTCTTCTGCTGCACGTTTTGCTGCTTCTTCTGCTTCACGTTGTGCTGCTTCTTCAGCTTCACGTTTCGCTTCATCTTCAATTGTGCTGCGCTTCACGTATGTACGTTTTTTGCGCACCTCAACCTGAACATTCTTACTCTTACCACCACCCGCGTTCACACTAAGTGTACTACGAGTTTTACGCTGAAGCGTAAGGCGAGTCGGCTCTGAATCACCTGATTTATCACCGTGTTCTTTCTTTAAATGAGAGAGAAGCTTCTGCTTCTCTTCATCAGTAACATTGTCAGAGCTCGCCTTTTTAATGCCAGCGTCAGCAAGTTGTTCAATCAAGCGGTCGACTGGCGTACCAATCTCATCACTCAGTGCTTTAACTGTTAATTGTGTCATGCCGCTTCCTCCTTGCCGAAAATTATGCTTCTTCGCCGAACCAACAGATGTTACGTGCGGCCATAATTAGCTCACCTGCACGTTCTTCGGTCAGGCCTTCGATACCTTCTAAATCGTCAATACCTTGGTCAGCAAGATCTTCCAGTGTCGCTACACCTTTCGCTGCCAATTTAAATGCCATCTCACGCTCAAGACCTTCAAGTGCAAGTAGGTCCTCAGCTGGTTCTAGACCTTCAAAAGACTCTTCTTGTGCTAGTGCGATCGTCGTTAGTGCATCTTTTGCACGTCCACGAAGCTCTTCGATTAGTTCTTCATTCAAACCATCGATTTCTAGTAGCTCGTTAACTGGCACGTATGCGATTTCTTCTAGCGTTGAGAAACCTTCTTCAACAAGAAGTTGAGCGAAGTCTTCTTCAATATCTAGGTACTTCATGAAGTTTTCAATAGATGCTTGTGATTCTTCAGCGTGTTTCTTCTGAAGATCAGCAACTGTCATAACATTCAGTTCCCAACCGGTTAGTTGAGATGCTAGACGCACGTTTTGACCGTTACGACCAATAGCTTGCGCTAGGTTGTCAGCTTCAACTGCGATGTCCATTGAGTGTGCATCCTCATCAACGATGATAGAAGCAACATCAGCTGGCGCCATTGCGTTGATAACGAATTGAGCTGGGTTATCATCCCAAAGAACGATATCGATACGCTCCCCACCAAGTTCGCCAGAAACAGCTTGTACACGTGCACCACGCATACCAACACACGCACCTACAGGGTCGATACGTTTGTCATTTGTTTTGACAGCGATCTTAGCGCGAGAACCAGGATCACGTGCTGCGCCTTTAAGCTCGATAATATCTTCTGCGATTTCAGGCACTTCAACACGGAACAGTTCTGCCAACATTTCTGGCTTAGAACGAGTGATGAACAATTGGAAACCACGTGCTTCAGGCGCGACTTTGTAAAGAAGGCCACGTACGCGGTCGCCTGGACGGAAGTTTTCACGAGGAAGTTGGTCATCACGCAGGATTACCGCTTCAGCGTTATTACCAAGATCAAGCACGATTGTGTCACGGTTTACTTTTTTCACGACACCAGTGATTAGATCACCTTCATTGTCGATGAACTGTTCAACGATTTGTGCGCGCTCAGCTTCACGAACTTTTTGAACGATAACTTGTTTAGCAGTTTGAGTCGTAATACGGTCAAACGTTACAGATTCGATTTCGTCTTCTACGTAGTCGCCAAGCCCGATTGAGTCATCTTCGTATTGCGCTGCTTCTAGTGAGATCTCTTTTGTAGGGTTCTCAACGTCATCAACAACTAACCAACGGCGGTAAGTGACAAACTCACCGGTTTTACGGTCAATGGCAACACGTACGTCGATTTCGATTTCGTATTTTTTCTTTGTAGAAGTTGCTAGAGCAATCTCAAGAGCCTCAAAGATACGCTCACGAGGTACCGCTTTTTCGTTCGATACCGCTTCTGCTACCGCTAAAATTTCTTTACTCATTGTATTTAGCCTCTAAGCTTAAACTTTTTTAGGGAACTAAAATTTAGGGATCAGGTTAGCTTTGGAAATGTTACTTAGAGCAAACTCTTCTTGCTGACCGTCTACAGTAATTGTCACTGTTTCGCCATCAACACCGTGGATAATACCTTTCCACTTACGACGGTTTGCTACAGCCATTTTCAATACGATGCTGACCTCGTGACCAATAAATTGCTCGTAATGTGCTGCTTTAAAAAGTGGTCTTTCTAAACCTGGAGAAGACACTTCTAGGCTGTAAGCAACAGAAATTGGATCTTCAACGTCTAAAACTGCACTAACTTGGTGGCTAACTTCTGCACAGTCGTCTACGTTAATACCATTTTCATGGTCAATGTAGATACGTAACGTTGAGTGCGCGCCTGCACGAATGAATTCTAATCCAACTAACTCATAACCTGATGCCGCTACTGGCGCGTCAAGCATTTCAGTAAGTTGTCTTTCTAAACCAGTCATTTAACCACTCCAGAAACAAAAAAAGGGCTCAGAGCCCAATCAAAAAACCAAGCAGTATCTGAGCTATTTCAAAAAGCTCAGATAACAAAAAACCCCGATAGTCGGGGTTTTATGCTGCTGGACCCTGATACGTTAAGAATAGCCAACAATTGCTTTTCTTAACTCGTAGTGTGGTTAGCACTACGCAAACTTGCCAATCTACGATTTCCTTTTAAAGAAAGAGATTGGTTGCGGGGGCCGGATTTGAACCGACGACCTTCGGGTTATGAGCCCGACGAGCTACCAAGCTGCTCCACCCCGCGTCCGACTTGCTGAGCATTATACTCGCAAACAAGTGATTTACAAGTTTGTAAATACATGGTGCCGAGAGAGGGACTCGAACCCTCACACCTAAGGCACTAGCACCTCATGCTAGCGTGTCTACCAATTTCACCATCTCGGCATCAAAACCTTACAGCTTATTGAGGAATTTCATCACCCGCTGGGGCAGGAACTTCACTCGCTGCATCCTTAACTTGTTCAACAACTGGTTGACCTAACGTTGGGTCTACCCATTGTGATTCAGTCTGGTGCGTAGACATACGACCAAGTAACAAGCTAACGATAAAGAATACGGTTGCTAAAATAGCAGTTGTTCGGGTTAAGAAATTACCTGAGCCGCCAGCACCAAACACTGTGTTTGAAGCACCAGCACCGAACGAGGCTCCCATATCTGCGCCTTTACCTTGTTGAATCAACACAAGGCCAATCACACCAAGCGCTGCCAACAGGTAAATCACAAGTAGAACTGAAAACATTTTTTCCACCTATGTTCCAAATTGTTGAGCCAGCGCCGTTCAAAAGAATAAATCATTATGAACAAGGCTAGCGACCTCCTAACGGGAGGCGGAGCAATACTAGCGAAAGCCAGTAACGCTGACAAGGGAAAATTAGTAAAAAATCAATGCCAATGCGTTAAGCGCTCAAAAAAAGGGCAAAAGATGCCCTTTTCATTCAAGACATGCTTTAACGCAATGATTAACAACTTGCTTTAACAGCCTCAGCGATTTTCAATGCTGAGTGTTGAACTAGTTCACCATCTTCGCCTTCCACCATAACGCGGATCAAAGGCTCAGTGCCAGACTTACGCAGCAGTACACGCCCTTTATCACCAAGTGTCGCCTCTACTTCAGCGACAGCGTTTAATACAGCTGTAGCTTCAAGAGGGTTACTTTCTCCTGAGAAACGGACATTTTCTAAAACCTGAGGATATAGTGTCATTCCTTGCGATAGTTCATATAAAGACATATCGCTGCCAATTACAGAAGCAAGTACTTGAAGTGCAGCAACAATCGCATCGCCGGTTGTGACTTTATCTAATAAGATCACATGGCCTGAGTTTTCAGCACCAATTTTCCAACCTTTTTCTAGCAGTTGCTCCATGACATAACGGTCACCAACAGCGGCACGTACAAACGGAATGCCTAGCTGCTTTAAACCATTTTCCATACCCAAGTTAGTCATTAGTGTACCAACAACACCACCCTTTAGCTCACCACGACGAAGAGCATCACGAGCGATGATATAAGCAATTTGGTCACCATCAACTTTGTTACCTAGGTGATCGACCATAATGATGCGGTCACCATCACCATCAAATGCGAGACCAAGGTGCGCTTGCTCTTCAACAACACGCTGTTGAAGTGCTCGTACGTCTGTTGCGCCCACTTTTTCATTAATGTTGATGCCGTTAGGCTCTACGCCCATAGCGATAACTTCTGCCCCAAGTTCTTTGAAGACATTTGGAGCGATGTGGTACGTTGCACCGTGCGCACAGTCTACTACGATCTTAAAGTTCGCAAGGCTCAACTCAGATGGGAAAGTACTCTTACAGAATTCGATGTAACGACCAGCTGCATCATTTAGACGGGTTGCTTTACCAAGCTCAGCAGACTCCACACATTCAATTTCTTTATCTAACTCAGCTTCGATCGCCAATTCGATATCGTCAGGTAGCTTAGTACCCTCAGAAGAAAAGAATTTAATTCCGTTGTCGTAATATGGGTTATGTGATGCAGAAATCACAATACCAGCCTCGGCACGGAAAGTCTGAGTTAAATATGCCACAGCTGGAGTTGGCATGGGACCAGTAAATGTTGCTTTAAGTCCCGCAGCTGCAAGGCCTGCCTCTAGTGCAGATTCAAGCATATAACCTGAAATACGTGTATCTTTACCTATGATAACTTTCTTTGTGCCTTGTTTCGCTAGTACACGACCAGCAGCCCAGCCAAGCTTAAGTACGAAGTCTGGAGTGATTGGGTATTGTCCTACTTTACCGCGCACACCGTCAGTACCAAAGTAACGTCTTTCATTCGACATAAACTTTCCTTTATTATTTTTAAATATTGTTTTTCGTCATCTCAACAACTTTCATTGCTTCGATTGTCTCTTCAAAGTCATGCACGCGAATGATCTGCGCGCCTTTCATCGCGGCAATCGTAGCACAAACAACACTTGCGTTCGTACACTCTGCCGCTGGCTTGTCTAACAGTTTGAAGATCATGGATTTACGAGACATGCCAGCCAAAATAGGCAGGCCGAATTCATGAAACTTTTCAAGATGAGCAAGCATATGATAATTGTGTTCGATTGTTTTGCCAAAGCCAAACCCAGGATCGAGAATCAGTTGAGATTTATCAATCCCTGCTGCTTCACACGCCGCGATACGTTCTTCTAGAAAAGCCGACACGTCCCCCATTAAATCATCATAATGAGGGTCAACTTGCATGGTCCTAGGCTGACCTTTCATATGCATCAGACAAATTGGAAGGTTTGCTTCTGCTGCGACTTCCAGAGCACCTGGCTCTTGCAGCGAGCGGATGTCATTGATCAAATCAGCCCCAGCATCAATTGCTTGACGCATCACTTCTGCTTTACTGGTGTCAACGGAAATCCACACATCATACTTTTCACGAATGGCTTTGATTACTGGGACAACACGCCTAAGCTCTTCTTCCAAAGACACATCCGGTGCACCAGGTCTTGTCGATTCACCACCAACATCAACAATACTTACACCAGCCTTTATCATTTTATCAACTTGAGCAAGAGCAAGTTCAATTGAGTTGTATTTACCGCCATCCGAAAAGGAATCCGGTGTCACATTTAGAATGGCCATGACATGTGGACGCGAAAGGTCCAAAGATTTGTTATTTGCTGTAATCATCATCATAAACACAAAAACCCCGAGATAACTCGGGGTTTAATATTATCGATACTCTTTATTCAGAGTCTTTCTTTTCAGGCGCTTCGTTAGAAGTTGTTTCAGAAGAGCTAGGCTGTTCTGCATCTTTCGCAGTCTCCGTTGCTTCTTCTTTAACTTCTTGCTTTGCTTGAGGCTTGTCGCTGTCTTCTGGTTTGCTTGCTGAGTTATCACTCCAGCCCGCAGGCTCACGAATTTCAGCTTTGCGCTCCATTAAGTCATCAATCTGGCGAGCATCAATGGTTTCATACTTCATCAGCGCATCTTTCATCGCATGCATGATATCCATGTTCTCTTGAAGAATCTTCTTCGCACGATCGTAGTTGCGGTCAATGATCTGACGAACTTCGTCATCAATCAACTTCGCTGTATCGTCAGACACATGTTTAGTCTGAGTTACACTACGCCCTAAGAACACTTCGCCTTCATCTTCTGCATACAGCAGAGGGCCAAGCTTTTCAGAGAAACCCCATTGAGTAACCATCTTACGAGCAATATCTGTTGCGCGCTCGATATCATTAGAAGCACCGGTTGATACTTTGTCAGCACCGTAGATAAGTTCTTCTGCTAAACGACCACCGTACAAGCTAGAAATCATTGATTCTAGGTGTTGGCGAGACATACTCACGCGGTCCTGCTCTGGAAGGTACATTGTTACACCCAACGCACGACCACGTGGAATGATAGACACTTTGTACACTGGATCGTGTTCAGGAACCAAGCGACCAACAATCGCGTGACCCGCTTCGTGGTATGCGGTTGACTCTTTCACTTCCTCAGACATCACCATTGAACGGCGCTCGGCACCCATCATGATTTTGTCTTTCGCAAGTTCAAACTCAACCATAGAAACGTTGCGCTTGTTACCACGCGCAGCAAACAGAGCTGCTTCGTTAACTAAGTTTGCTAGGTCAGCACCAGAAAAGCCTGGAGTACCACGTGCGATGAGAGAAGGCTCTACATCACCCGCTAGAGGGACCTTACGCATGTGAACTTTTAGGATCTGTTCACGGCCACGTACATCTGGAAGACCAACTACCACTTGACGGTCAAAACGACCAGGACGCAGTAGCGCAGGGTCTAGCACGTCCGGACGGTTAGTCGCAGCGATAACGATAATACCTTCGTTACCTTCGAAACCATCCATCTCAACGAGCATTTGGTTTAGTGTTTGTTCACGTTCATCATGACCACCACCAACACCTGCGCCACGTTGACGGCCTACCGCATCGATCTCATCGATAAAGATGATACAAGGTGCAGCTTTCTTTGCTTGTTCAAACATGTCACGCACACGAGATGCACCAACACCAACGAACATTTCTACGAAATCAGAACCAGAGATAGTAAAGAATGGTACTTTCGCCTCACCGGCAATGGCTTTCGCTAGAAGCGTTTTACCCGTACCAGGAGGACCAACCATTAGAACACCCGTTGGAATCTTACCGCCCAGTTTTTGGAAGCGGCTTGGATCGCGTAGGTAGTCCACCAGTTCTTTCACGTCTTCTTTTGCTTCGTCACAACCAGCAACGTCAGCAAAAGTTGTCTTGATTTGTTCTTCGCTCATCATTCGAGCTTTGCTCTTACCAAAAGACATGGCGCCTTTACCACCGCCGCCTTGCATTTGACGCATGAAGAAAATCCACACACCAATTAGTAAGATCATTGGGAACCAAGAGATGAAGATAGTACCAAGCAAGCTTTGCTCTTCTGGAGGCGTGCCTTGTACTTTCACGTTTTGGTTAATTAGGTCATCTAGAAGCTTTTGGTCATACACTGGCATGTAAGTGACCATTTTGGCACCGCCGCCACGACGAACAAAGCTAATTTCACCGTCTTTAAAAGTTGCTTCTTGAATCTGGCCTTGGCCAACTTCCTGTACAAACGTGGTGTAATCCACGGTTCTGCCATTGCTTTCTCCAGGGCCAAAGCTCTGGAATACCGACATCAATACGACGGCGATAACAAGCCACAGAATTAAATTTTTTGCCATGTCACTCAAGGTGTAAGCCTCTCGATAACTAATTGTAATTAAAGGTAGGGTACTACAGTTCATTAACTGTAGCTATAGTGTTAACACGCTCTCAAGAGAGCAAAATGGTTAACCTTTGTAACCAGTGGCTACGACGAAGACCTCTCGAGAGCGAGCTCGCGATGAGTCTGGTTTTCTAATTTTTACGGCTTTAAACATGTCTCGGACTTCTTTCACATACTGATCGAAGCCTTCCCCTTGGAAAACCTTTACGACAAAGCTACCATTAGGCGCTAGAACTTGTCGACACATATCTAAAGCTAATTCAACTAAATACATAGCGCGAGGTTGATCAACAGAATTGTTTCCCGCGATGTTAGGCGCCATATCAGACATTACTACGTCTACCATGGAAGGTTGGATCCTTTCTAGCAAAGCTTCCAATACCGCATCATCACGAAAGTCGCCTTGTAAAAAGCTAACGCCAGCAATCGGGTCCATAGGAAGCAAGTCACACGCAATGATCTGACCACTGTCCCCTACTATCTTAGCAGCATATTGAGACCATCCGCCCGGCGCGGCCCCCAAGTCGACGACTGTCATTCCAGGCTTTAACAATTTATCTTTCGTTTGAATCTCATCGATCTTGAAATAAGCACGTGAGCGGTAGCCTTTTTTTCGGGCTTCATTCGCGTATTTATCATCAAAGTGTTCTTTCAACCAACGACCAGAACTAGCCGAATGTTTTTGTTTACTCATTTTAATCCCAACAAGGCACAAATTGGAGCTATTGTTTTAATAGGCGCTACCTATTACTCAATAAATTATAGTCTTCAGCAATAGATGGCGTTAAAATAGCTTTTTTCAACCCTTATTTTAAAGAAAATTGGCCGCGTAATGAACCTAAGCACCAAACAAAAGCAGCACCTTAAAGGCCTAGCTCACAGTTTAAAACCTGTTGTGCTAATGGGCGCAAATGGACTTACAGAAGCCGTGCTAGCAGAAATTGAAATCGCTCTTAACCATCACGAACTTATCAAAGTAAAAGTTGCTTCGGAAGATCGTGAAACAAAACAGCTAATCATCGACGCTATCGTACGTGAGACGGGCGCTGAAAAAGTTCAGACTATTGGTAAAGTGCTTGTGCTATACCGCCAGTCTGAAGAGCGTAAAATCGAAATCCCTCGTAAGTAACTCTACTTACGTTGCTGAAGAAAAAAGGTCGCCTGAGGCGACCTTTTTGCGTTTTATCAGAGTAGTAATGCTACTCCAAACGACTTAGATATATTCTACTCGGTCAATTTCGAAGTCTTTCGCGCCACCCGGAGTTTGAATAGCAACTTCATCGCCTTCCATCTTACCAATCAGGCCACGAGCAATAGGTGAGCTCACTGAAATGCGACCTGCTTTGATATCGGCTTCGTCATCACCAACGATTTGGTACGTTTTTTCTTCTTCGGTGTCGATATCAATCAAGGTTACGGTTGAACCAAAAATAACTTTACCCGTGTTCTCCATCTTCGTTACATCAATAACTTGAGCAACTGACAGTTTGTATTCAATGTCACGGATTTGTGCTTCACAAATGCCCTGCTCTTCACGAGCGGCGTGATATTCAGCATTCTCTTTTAAATCACCTAGCTCACGAGCTTCAGCAATTGCCTCTGAGATCTGAGGACGTAGTTTAAGTAGACGATCGAGTTCTGCACGTAGCTTTTGCTCGCCACGTAGTGTCATTGGAACTTTTTCCATTTTATAACCTCAAGCCCAAATGGGTCTTTGGACAAAAAAAGCCCACCCTGTCATAGGACTGGGTAGTGCGCTTAAAGATGTATTTCGTTTAGTGTAAACAAACTCCCGGACGAAATCATCTTAATTCGAAAGACAGCAAGACTATGCCTTTTCGGCATAATGATATAACTCACTTTTAGAGCGGTTCTAGGGCGAATCACCTTCTCAATTTATTGAAAAACAACACTGTTCATTACACCAAAAACCTCAAAAAAGATAAAAACTAATCAATGTCAGGCCAATGTCATTGCCAATAATTTCAATCAAAAACAGTAATTTAAATAAAAACAACGCACAATTGAACAGTGTTCATCAGTGGGATTTATATCATTTTACTAACTCATACGGAAACTTTAGCAGTAAAACATGTCCAGCGAGTTGTTAGATCAATGGCTTACAAGTGCGAACTATATCGCTCAATTAGCCAATTTTGGACCAACAACTTGTGAGAGATCACCTCTCCCCCATACAACAATGATTATGGACAGCTAACTAGGACAAATAAGATGAAAAAGACTCTAATTGCTCTTTCTGTATCTGCAGCAGCTATGGCAACTGGCGTAAACGCAGCTGAACTTTACAACCAAGACGGTACTTCTCTAGAAATGGGCGGCCGTGCTGAAGCACGTCTATCTATGAAAGATGGCGACGCTCAAGACAAATCTCGCATCCGTCTAAACTTCCTTGGTAAACAAGAAATCAATGACAACCTATACGGTGTTGGTTTCTGGGAAGGTGAGTTTGAGACTGCTCAAAACGGTACTGTAGACGGCGACGACAAGAGCGATCTAGAAACTCGTCTTGCTTACGCTGGTCTTGGCGGTGCTTACGGTGAGTTCGCATACGGTAAAACTGAAGGTGCACTAGGCGTTATCACTGACTTCACAGATATCATGGCTTACCACGGTAACTCTGCAGCAGACAAACTAGCTGTATCAGACCGTACAGACAACATGATGGCTTACAAAGGCCAGTTTGAAAACCTAAGCGTAAAAGCAAGCTACCGCTTCGCTGATCGTATGGAAAACAAAAACACTGGTGAGTACTACGACAACAAACAAGACGGTTACTCTCTATCTGCAATCTACGCTCTAGCTGACACTGGTCTTGAGCTAGGTGCTGGTTACGCAGATCAAGACAAAGCTAACGAGTACATGCTAGCTGCATCTTACACAATGTCTGATCTTTACTTCGCTGGTGTATTCACTGACGGCGAGAAAATGGAAGATTCAAACAACAGTAACACAGTTGATTACACTGGTTACGAGCTAGCGGGTGCTTACACTCTAGGCCAAACAGTATTTACAACATCATACAACAATGCAGAAACTAACAACGAAACTTCTGCAAACAACTTCGCTGTTGATGCTTCTTACTACTTCAAGCCTAACTTCCGTGGTTACATTTCTTACAACTTCAACCTGATTGATGCAGGTGACAAGTTTGGTTCAACTGACACTAGCAAAACAGTTGCAACTAAGATCGATGCTGAAGACGAGCTAGCTCTAGGTCTACGTTACGACTTCTAATTCCGGTCTTTGACTAGAATATCGAATGCCCGCTTTAAGCGGGCATTTTTTATACTTCATTTTAAGCAGCGCGCCTTTCTCTCGTGTCTCATTCATGAAGACATTTGAAGCATTTCTTTAGTTACCTAGCATATTGAAAGGACTTGCGTATACTCAATCACATAACTCACCTTAGAAAGTATCATTATGCGTTTACGTTGGCTCTTGCTCATATTCTCTTCATTACTTTCTGCTTTTTCACAAGCGTACCCTCATCAAGAGGTGTTGCCTGAAGGCGCCCGCATCAGTTTAGTTGCGGAGAAACTCTGTGAAAATGCTGAGCTTGACGGTGTTCATCCTACCGGACAACTGTTCCCACCAGCGAGTACATTAAAAATCGTCACCGCATTAGCCGCAAAGCTAGAACTGGGTGATAATTTCCGGTTTCGAACCAAGCTGGAAACGTCGAACTCAGATGCAGTGATTTACTTTGTCGGCGACCCAACACTCCAAACCAACGACTTAAAATCACTTCTCACTCTAGCTAAGAAAAATGGCTTAAAACGGATTAACGGTGACCTATGGCTCGATAACAGCGCATTCACTGGTTATAACCGTGCGGTGGGCTGGCCGTGGGATATCTTGGGAGTTTGCTACAGCGCTCCGGCATCGACCATCACACTCAATAACAACTGTGTACAAGCCTCTATCTATACACAAAAAGATGGTGGAACGCGGGTCTACGTACCAGAGCATCAACCTATTCGTGTCACAAGTACCGTAGAAACAGTTTCTAAAACCATTAAGAAAAGTCGTCATTGTGACTTAGGTTTAGTTGCAAATCCCGATAACAACTACAAGCTAACAGGGTGCTTGGTTGAAAGAGACAAACCATTGCCACTGAAATTTGCGGTTCAAGACCCTGAGCGTTACACCAGTCAAAGGTTGGCGACTTTGCTTAAGGAGCTCAACATTGGGGTATCAGGAAAGATTAGGGTCGGTACGGCGCCAGAAAAGCAGCGAAAGCTCATCGCAATGCATCAATCAAAGGCCTTACCAGACATTCTTGAAGATATGCTCAAAAACTCTGACAACTTGATTGCCGACACATTAACCAAAACACTTGGTGCTAAATTTTTCGTTCAGCCAGGCAGTTTTACTAACGGTACAGAAGCGATCAAGCAGATCATTTTCGCCAACACTGGTATTGATATTCGTAATGCGCGCCTAGAAGACGGCTCAGGACTTTCGCGAAATAACCGGATCTCCGCGACCAAGATGGCTGAAATGCTGCGCTATATTTGGAAGCATGAAAACGAACTCAAATTGATTGCCATCATGCCGAAATCAGGTGAATCCGGCACATTAAAGTACCGACAAAGTATGCGAAAACTTCCAATTAAAGGACAGCTGATAGCGAAAAGTGGCTCTATCTACGGGACTTACAATATGGCTGGATATGGCTTGGATAAAAATGGTCAACCTAACACCATTTTTGTTCAGTTTGTTTCAGACTACTTCCCAGAAAAACGGGACGACAACACACCTGTCATCGCCCCGATTACACATTTTGAGCAGCTTTTTTACAATGACATTGTGAACTTTAGTCAGGCAATACCTAAGAAATAGTTCACCACGTTAAAGTAAATCCACATTCCTGAAATATCGACGATAGACGCAAGAACTGGACTCACCAATACGGCTGGGTCCAACTTGCAAGCTCGTGCAATAATTGGCAACAGCCCGCCCAATGTTGTAGAAATGGTGACTTGAATGAACAGCGCAACTGCTATTGCCAGTGCGATATCGGTCAGTTCAAAGCCTCCTGTTGATTGTCCTGCACTAAATAACATAATGCGTCCAATCATCACGATAGCGATCGCTAGCGCAATAAATAGAGCGACTCGGCTCTCTTTCCACAAAACTTCTAACCATTGGCGTTTTTTTAACTCTCCAGTAGCAAGAGCACGAATCACTAAAGTTGCTGCTTGTGTTCCTGTGTTACCACCAGCAGCTGCAATCACTGGCATGTACACTGCAAGTAAAACAAGCTGACTAAGGGTGTCCTCATACTGAGCAATGATCAAGCCTGACACTATCCCTAAAAGAGCCAGTGCAATGATCCACCCAATACGCTGCTTCACGTGCCCCAAAACACTAGTCGATAAATAACCATCAGGTGTATCAACTTCAGACATATGCAGACCTAATTGGTGAGCATAATGACGTGCGCGTTTGTCATGGCCTGCTTGCTCAAGTTGAGCAATAAGACTATTCACATAGCCGACAGAGCAATGCTGTAAAATACCTACAGCCTCATCAATCGGCATAACCGTAAGCAAATGGACTTGTTGCTCTTGCTCGTACTGCAAGAATGCATTGCGAGCTGCACCAATTTCTACTTCAGAAAAGTTTGGTGTTGTTTCAATAAAAGTGTTGTTCATTACCGTCATGGCGAATCTCCCGATTGGCATTGGTAACGACCATCGACAAAGCATGAAAAGCCACTCTTGCACGCTAAAAGTCAGACAACAAATAAGATGCACAGAGAAAACCAATGCGAATGCACTGTCTATTCAGAATGTATGAAGGAAATAACGAGAAAAAAATTAGAAAAGATGCCTCACCACTTAGGTAAGGCGGAGATCGCCAATACCGAAGCGGGTTATTTCGCTCCCTTAATCTTACTCACCCAACGACTGGGAGGATGGTCGGTATTGTTCATGTAAATCTCCGATAGCGCTGCCATTATTGGCAGCGCAAGTATAGTAGCAAAGTTCATCAGGTATGGAAGTTTTACTTTGCCGTTTTTGCTAAATTTTCATACAAAAAAAGCGCCCTTCGGACGCTTTCATTTGCAGTCATTATGGATTACTGAATAGTAATACGAGCAAATTTACGTTTACCTACTTGGAACACGTAAGTACCCGCTTCTGGAGCAAATTTGCTGTCCGCAATTTTTTCACCATCAATCTTCACAGCGCCCTGCTTAACCATGCGCATCGCATCTGACGATGATGGACATAAACCTGCTTCTTTCAACAGATTACTCACTGGGCGACCTGCGTCAAAGTCAAACTCTGGCATTTCATCAGGAATTTGGTTCTTCGCAAAACGGTTTACGAATTCTTGCTCTGCTGCATCGGCATCGGCTTCACTGTGGAAACGAGCAATAATTTCTTTTGCTAGCAATACTTTGATGTCACGAGGGTTTTTGCCCGCTTCTACATCAGCTTTGAATTGAGCAATCTCTTCCAGAGGACGGAAAGAGAGCAGCTCGTAGTAGCTCCACATTAGGTCATCAGAAATAGACATGATTTTACCAAACATTTCGCTTGGCGCTTCGCTGATACCGATGTAGTTGTTTGCTGACTTAGACATCTTCTTCTCGCCATCAAGGCCCACTAGAAGCGGCATCATCAGTACAACCTGAGGTTTTTGACCGTGAGACTTTTGCAGTTCACGACCCATTAGAAGGTTGAACTTCTGGTCTGTACCACCTAATTCAACATCCGTTTCCATTGCTACTGAGTCCCAGCCTTGTAGAAGTGGGTACATGAACTCATGAATAGCAATTGGCTGACCACCCGCGTAACGCTTTTTAAAGTCGTCACGCTCTAGCATACGAGCAACGGTTTGGTTTGCCGCAAGGCGAATCATACCTTCTGCGCCCAGTTCAGACAGCCACTCAGAGTTAAACTGAATTTTAGTCTTTGCAGGATCGAGAATTTTGAACACTTGCTCTTTGTACGTTTCAGCGTTACGCAATACGTCTTCGCGACTTAGCGGTGGACGAGTTGTGTTTTTACCTGTTGGGTCACCAACCATTGCAGTGAAGTCACCGATTAGGAACGTCACTTCATGACCTAGTTCTTGGAACAAGCGAAGCTTATTGAAAATAACCGTATGGCCTAGGTGAATGTCAGGTGCTGTTGGATCAGCGCCCAATTTAATACGTAGAGGACGGTCTTCTTTTAGTTTTGCGATTAGCTCTTCTTCTGGAATCAGCTCTTCAACACCGCGCTTAATCTCGGCTAGTGCAGCTTCAATGCTCGCCATTCTTGTTCACTCCCACAGATTTGGCAAAAATATAATAGCTGAACATATTACTTGAATAGCGATGCATTTTGAAACACGTTAGACTAGGTAGTTGTCACTTTTTCCGTTTAATTTAGCAATCAAGTACCTCATGCATTCGATTTTTGTCCGACTTCCACTCTTGCACAAAGTATTGATCGGTTTTTTTAGTGCGCTGATTATCTTCGCGCTCTTCTTTTTACCTGATCCGCAAGACCTAGACCCGCAGCAGAGCCGATTAAAAGTTGGTCAACATTATCCTGTGCCAGTTTCCCTCGAACTCAGTGCACTAAATAGTTCATCGCCTGCGGTTCCCGCCGTGCTGCGCTGGGAGACATACAAGGTAAAAAATGGCGAGAGTGCTGCCATCTTATTTAGTCGCGTAGGGCTTTCTGCTCGTCTATTACATGAACTGGTGTCATCAGACAAAGAAGTAGAAAAACAGTTAACTCGGCTTCGACCTGGTGACCGATTGCAATTTGGCTTTGACGAAAATAACGACTTGGTGCAGCTAAGAAGGACACTAAGCGCGTTCGAGACTTTTCGTATCACATTAAAAGACGGCAAGTACGTTTCTGAAGTTGATAAGAAAGAAGTCGACTTCCAGTACAACTACGCAGAAGCCACCATCAAATCAAACTTTTGGAATGCAGGAATATCTTCTGGATTAAATGGTAACCAAATCATGGAACTGGCTGGCATATTTGGTTGGGACATCGACTTTGCTTTAGATATTCGTAAAAACGATAGCTTCCGAGTACTTTACCAAGAGGAAGTGGTAGAAGGAGAAGTAATCGGCCGTGGAAAAATCATTGCTGCGATCTTTAAAAACCAAGGCGATACCTTTACCGCAATATTGGATCAGAAAAGTGGCAAGTATTACGACGAAAATGGGCGTGCAATGAAAAAAGCATTCTTACGCGCGCCGTTGGATTTCCGTCGAGTTTCGTCTAACTTCAACCCACGCCGCTTACATCCAGTGACGGGACGCGTTCGTCCTCATAGAGGCACGGACTATGCAGCACCAGTGGGCACCCCGATTTGGGCGGCTGGTGATGGTGTCGTTCAAAAATCGTCTTACAACAAATTTAATGGTAACTACGTTTTCATTAAACATAGTAATACTTACATTACCAAGTACCTGCACTTAACCAAACGTACTGTACGGGCTGGTCAACGCGTTAAGCAAGGCCAAACCATCGGTACGCTTGGCGGAACTGGCCGTGTAACTGGCCCTCACCTGCACTATGAGTTCCTTGTGAATGGTGTCCATAAAAACCCGCGCACGGTGAATTTGCCACAATCTAAATCCCTGACAGGAAAAGCGAGACAAACTTTCATGGCAAACGCGAAAGTTAGCATGGACAAGCTTGAACGCTACAGCAAACTGTTAGCAATGAAGTAAGGCAAGGTATTGAAAAGGGCAGCTTCGCTGCCCTTTTTGTTTTGTCGATATCATCACGATAAAGCTTACTGTTCGGAGTGATGCTCTCTCCCGAGCATAAGCAAACACGGTGTCAGAACTAACGTTAGCAAAGTCGCAAACGCCAAACCACCCGCGACAGCGGTCGCAAGCTGAGACCACCATTGAGTGCTTGGTGCGCCAAACTCCACTTTCTGATTAACTAAGTCGATGTTCATTTCTAACACCATTGGCAATAAGCCTAATATGGTGGTCACCGTCGTAAGTAAAACGGGTCTTAAACGCTGCACACCCGTACGCAAAATAGCCTCAGATTTTTCTAAGCCACGTTTACGCATCTGATTATAAGTATCGATTAAAACAATATTGTTGTTTACCACGATACCAGCCAACGCAATCACTCCAATTCCCGACATAATGATGCCAAATGGCTTTTGGAAAATAAGTAACCCAGCGAAGACACCAACGGTAGAAAACAGCACTGCACTAAGGATTAAGAAAGCTTGATAAAAGCTATTAAACTGCGTAATTAAAATCAAAGCCATCACACCAAGCGCGACAATAAAAGCATTTTGCAAGAATGCTGATGAGTTTTCCTGCTCTTCATTTTGACCCCGAATCTTATATTCAATGCCTTCTGGTAAGTCGAGCTGTTCCATTCCAGCGGCAATCTTAGGTAACTCAAGCGCCAAATTGTAACCTTCCACCATATCCGCTTTAATATTGATAACTCGATGACCGTCGACCCGACGAATAGTGTCTTGCTTATGATCTGGTTTGATTTGAGCAAAATTCGTAATCGGTACCAGACCAGCTGCCGTTTTCACTCTCAGTTGATCAAATCGACCTATGTCGCGCTTATCTTGCGGATAGCGCACCAAAATATCGACTTCTTCATCCGCATCATCGGGCAAATAATCGCCTATTTTCAAGCCGTTCGTAACAAACTGGACGGTATTCCCGACTAAAGTAGCATCCGCTGCAAAGCGAGAGGCGTCATCTCGCTGGATATCAATTTGCCAATCAATCCCTTCCTTATTAGTGGTATCACTCAAGTTGGTCAGTGCAGGATTACCATCAGCCCAATGTCGTACTTTTTTGGCTGCTTCATCTAACACACTAACACTCAAATTTCGTGATGACACTTCAATCACGAGATCATGCTCGACAGGCGGTCCTGCGTCCGGGAATTTATACTCAAGTTCAACACCATAAAAGCGGTCTGTCGTCTCTTTTAGTTCCTCAATAATGGTTTTCACTTTGCGTCGATACTGCCAATCCACAGGCGTTATTTGAATCTGGCCAATCTCGTCCCCATTATCGCTCGATCCTGTGCGCGTGTAGACACTTTCAAACTCGTCATGACCGAGCATCACCTTCTCGATTTCGCGCATAACAACATCTTTTTCGTAAATAGACAGGTCACCATAAGAACGAACTTTAACGGTAAAAAAGGCAGGGTCCACCTCAGGGAAAAACTCTGCACCCAAGCCAGCTTTGTTGTAAGTGAAGCCGACACCTGCCGCTAGCAGTATCGCGCTGAGTAAGACCTTCCATGGATGACGAATCGCTACCGACAGAGTCTGGTAATAAAGCTTGGTAATGCCAGTCGCTTTTTCAAAGTTGCCGTTATGCAGCTCCACCATTTCTCGCTGAGCTTTCTGATTGACTACTTGAGGCTTGCCAATGATCCCACCGATGACAGGAACGAACAATAAAGCCATCATCAGCGAAGCGGCCAAGGTAGCAATTAAAGTAAGTGGTAAGTACTTCATGAACTCACCAGTGATGTCTGGCCAGAAAAGTAACGGAGCAAACGCAGCCAATGTGGTTGCTGTGGATGCGGTAATAGGCCAGGCCATTCGCTTTGCTGCATCTCGATAGGCTTCTTTACGTGGCGTTCCTTCTTGCATGCGCCGATCTGCAAACTCTGTCACCACAATGGCACCATCCACCAACATGCCTACCGCCATAATTAAAGCAAACAGTACGACGATATTGACCGTCAGCCCAAATACCGATAACACCAACAACCCAGTCAAGAACGATCCTGGAATAGAAATCCCCACGAGAAGCGCGGTCCTAACCCCCAATATGGCAATAATGACGATAACTACGAGGATAATTGCGGATAAGATATTGTTTTGTAGATCACTGAGCATCAATTTGACATCGTCGGATTGATCCCAAGTGTATTTAACTTGCAAATTGTCGGGCCACTCGGCGCGCTTCTGTCCCTGATCCAGTACTTCTTTTACCAGCTCAACCGTTTCAATGATGTTTTCCCCTGCCCGTTTTTTTACGTCCAAAACGATGGCAGATTCGCCATCTAAACGAGCAAAACTTTCAGGATCGCGAAATGCACGTCGTACTGTCGCCACATCGCCAAAAGTGATCACCTCTTTGCCATTCACCTTGATCGGTAGTTCAAGCACATCTTTCAGTGAATCAAAAACCGATGGGACTTTTACCGAAAAGCGTCCATACCCAGTATCGACAAACCCCGCTGCCACAACTCGGTTATTCAAGGCGATTAAATTATAGATATCCGCTTGATCGAGACCGTAGCTTTCCATCAATAGCGGATCGACAACTATCTCCACGATGTCTTCGCGATCTCCTGCGATTTCAACCTCAAGAATCTGACGGAAACTTTCCAAACGATCACGTAACGTTCTGGCAATCTGAACAATGGTTCGCTCTGGTACGGTGCCATAGAGCACAACGGTCAACACAGGCTCTTCAGATGCAAACGTGACTTCGTTTACCGTTGGCTCATCACTGTCCTCTGGTAACTTTGGCTTCGCAAGATCAACCGCATCACGCACATCTGCCATCGCTTTATCAAGATCCACTCCGACACTAAATTCCAGCGTCACCGAAGCATGACCTTCTGATGCCACAGAGGTCATCTCTTTTACGCCTTCAATTGAACGCAGCTCTTGCTCTATTGGGCGAACCAATAAACGCTCGGCATCGACAGGAGAAATACCTTGATGTCCAACAGAAACATAAATGATCGGAATGGTAATATCAGGGCTCGATTCCTTGGGGATTGTGACGTAAGTAATGACACCTGCAATTAATATCATCACCAATAATGTCAGCATAGTGCGAGCGCGAGATAACGCAGCATCAATCAGAGTGTACATAGGTGCTCCTTACTGCTCATTAGCTGCTTCAAGAACTAGGTCATCAACTTTATTGGCCAGTACTTGATCACCATCTCGCACAAAACCTTGTCCCAGCACGATAATGTCTACACGCTCTCCTAACCCAGAGAGCCACACACCATCATCCTCGGCCTTAACGAGTTGAATTGGAACAAACTCAACATGCTCATTACGCAGTGTCTTGACACCTAAGTTACCTTCTTCATCTAGTGCTAACATGGCAGCCGTAATCTTTACCGCCAACACTTCACTCAAAGGCAGCTGTACTTCTGCGCTCATACCGGCAGGAATTCTTGCGTCTTGATTATCAATTTCGATTTCAATTGGAAATGTATTAGTAGAAGCAGAAGAAACACGTCCAATGTAGCGCACACGACCTTGATGATGCTGTTGGTTAATGGTTCTTACGTCGGCTTCTAGGCCTTCCTTAAGGTATTGTATATGCCGTTCACTGACATCGGCTTCAATCACTAAAGTATCCAAATCAATGACCGTCGCAATAGGATCGCCAATCCCGACAAAATCACCTAACTCAACAAAGTGGTGATCTACGATGCCATCAAATGGCGCTTTAACCTCAGTATTTCTTAAAGCCGTTTGCACGTTACTCAAATTCGCACGTGCATCTACCAACGCTGCTTGCGCTGTCGCAAATGCAACCTCACCTTGCAATCCACGACTTTTTAGCGATTTAGCTGCATTAAACTCTTTCTCTTTAACCAACAGCATCGCCTGGGCCCGTTTAAGTTGAATGCCAAGGTCGCGCTTATCGATGTTTGCGATCACTTGTCCCTGTTTGACCGCTTGGCCTTTCTTTATGTTAAGACTGACTATTTTACCGGCAACTTCGGCGCCAAGACGCGCTTGACGATTGGGCGCTGTTCGTCCATACAATTCAATGGTTTTACTGGTAGGTTCGGCAAGAAAAGTATCAAACATCACCTTTGCAAGTGGTGTCGTGTTCGTGGATGTTGAAGAGTTAGAATGATCATCTTGTGCTTTGAGTTGGCCGATGGTTAGCCATGCAACAAGAAGTAAGACGAGGATAAGAGATACTAGCCAAGGGCGCTCGACAATTCGGCGTCCAAAAGAAAGTCCAGACATATAAAGTCCTTTTTATTATTTCTCTGCATATCTGCGAGCGTGTGCTTTACGTGACATCCTTCTACATAAAGCACAGGCAGCCATTAGCTGCCTGTTAGGTGTTAATTACACACTGAACGATGCACCACAACCACATGTTGTCGTTGCATTTGGATTATTTACGAAGAAGCGCGCTCCTTCCAACCCTTCTGTGTAGTCAACAATACCGCCAACGAGATATTGCAGACTCATAGGGTCTACAACCAGTGTTACACCACTGTTTACGATTGTCGTATCGCCTTCGTTTACATTTTCATCAAAAGTAAAGCCGTATTGGAAGCCGCTGCAGCCGCCGCCAGTAATGTATACGCGCAGTTTCAATGCTGGGTTTTCTTCTTCAGCAATCAATGCTTTAACGCGAGATGCTGCTGCGTCAGAAAAAGATAATGGTACGTTTACTTCGCTCACGAAGACCTCTCTCACTCGTGTAATGCGTCAAGCCTGAAGCAAGACGTCAAATTTGTGCTAATTGAGACGATTATCCAATACCTGACAAACTCGTTCAAGTATTCGCCGCCGATTCTTTATATCCGATGCGGATATATAAGATTACACTGCGAAACAACACATAAATTAAGCAAAACGTTTCTAACTTGATTATAGCTAGGTACAATGCGCTCCACTTGGTCCGAGCAATCAAAAGAGGATAACCCCATGACCAAATCATCAGAGCTGTATCAAAAAGCTCAGCAAACCATCCCTGGCGGTGTCAATTCACCAGTTCGTGCATTCAACGGCGTTGGCGGTTCTCCGCTATTTATCGAACGAGCAGACGGTCCACTGATTTTTGATGCCGATGGTAAAGCGTATATTGATTACGTTGGCTCTTGGGGTCCAATGATTCTTGGCCACAACCACGCGGTTATCCGCGAAGCAGTAATTGATGCAGCGCAACGCGGTCTCAGCTTCGGTGCGCCAACAGAACTTGAAATCGCGATGGCAGAATTAGTTTCTGAGCTTGTTCCATCAATGGAGCAAATCCGCATGGTAAGTTCTGGTACTGAAGCTACTATGAGCGCGATTCGCCTTGCACGTGGCTTCACCGGTCGCGACAAGATCATGAAATTTGAAGGTTGTTACCACGGCCACGCTGACAGCTTGCTAGTAAAAGCAGGTTCTGGTGCACTAACTCTAGGTCAACCAAGCTCTCCTGGCGTTCCTGCAGATTTTGCTAAGCACACGCTAACAGCAACATTCAACGACCTAGATTCTGTACGCGAGCTATTTGCTGCTAACAAAGGCGAAATTGCTTGTATCATCGTTGAGCCAGTAGCAGGCAACATGAACTGTATTCCACCAGTGGAAGGCTTCCACGAAGGGCTACGTGAAATCTGTGATCAAGAAGGCGCGCTACTAATTTTTGATGAAGTAATGACAGGCTTCCGTGTTGCTCTAGGCGGCGCGCAAGCACACTACAACATCAAACCCGACCTAACGACACTGGGTAAAGTGATTGGTGGCGGTATGCCAGTAGGTGCTTTCGGTGGCCGTAAAGAAGTCATGCAATACGTTGCACCTACAGGCCCTGTTTACCAAGCTGGTACCCTTTCCGGTAACCCTGTCGCAATGGCAGCAGGCTACGCATGTTTGAACCTTCTAAAAGAAGAAGGCAACGAAAAGCGCCTAGCTTCTAAAACGAAACAACTTGCTGAAGGTTTTAAGTCTCTAGCAGAAAAACACGGTATTCCGCTAGTTGTTAACCAAGTGGGCGGTATGTTCGGCTTCTTCTTCACTGACCAAGAAAAAGTAACTTGCTACGAAGACGTAACGAAGTGCGATGTAGAACGCTTCAAGCGTTTCTTCCACTTAATGCTAAAACACGGTGTCTACCTTGCGCCATCTGCGTTTGAAGCGAGCTTTACTTCACTCGCTCATGGTTCAAAAGAGATTGATGCCACACTAGAAGCGGCTGACCGCTGTTTTGCTGTTCTTGCAGAAGAAGCGAAATAATCGCTAAAAACGGCGATAACGCATTTAGAAAAGGACCGTAACGGTCCTTTTTTATTGCCAATTCAAAATAACCAATATCGCTAATACCCCAACGACAATGCCAAACCACGGTATTCGCTTAGCTTTTTTCTCAGTTTGACACTTTTTATCACCGTTGCAACAACCCATAGCTCATCTCTTGATTGATAACCGACTGATTTGTAGTCATTATAGCAAGGTACATCGCCCTGCTCTAATTCGGCATTGTCATAAGCTTGAAAGAGTTAAGAGTGCAAAGTAATAAAGGTTACACGCCATCATTGAAGGCATAAACCGTAAACGTCACCTGTAAGTTGGACTAATACCATGCCAAATAATGTAAAAATAACGTCGAGTCACCGAGTACTAATGGTTGCTTTACTCGCCGCTGCTTTTGCTTGCTACTTATTGGTTGAGCCATATATCAATTCAATTGTGATGGCTTTTATCATTTCTTTGCTCATGTTTCCGATACACGAATGGTTTGAGCAGAAAATTCCCAAGCACCCCAATATGGCGGCACTGCTGTCATGTGTCGTCTTGACGTTTATTATTGTTATCCCGCTTTTATTTGTGTTTGCCGCCATTGTTCAGCAAGGCTCTGTTTTCTCACAAAATACATATAATTGGGTTACCAATGGTGGCATCCAAGATATATTCCAACATCCTTTCGTTATCAAAGGCTTATCGATTGTTAATGAGTACTTACCTTTTGATAAAATCGAGCCCAAAGCCATTGCTGAGAAAATTGGTCAATTTGCCACATCGTTTGGCTCTAACTTAGTCGCTATCAGCGCAAAGATTTTAGGAGACGCAACCAACTTCCTAATGAACTTCTTCCTGATGCTGTTTGTGCTGTTTTTTCTGCTTCGTGACCACGACAAAATTATCTCTGCGATTCGTCATATCCTGCCACTCTCACGTAGCCAAGAAGACCGCATATTGACAGAGATAGAGCAAGTTTCTAAATCAGCCGTGATGGGCTCATTCATGACAGCGATTGCTCAAGGTTTGGCTGGCGGCATCGGTATGTGGCTAGCTGGCTTCCCTGGGCTATTTTGGGGAACGATGATGGGCTTTGCATCATTCATTCCAGTGGTAGGAACCGCGCTAATCTGGATTCCTGCAGCAGCGTACTTGTTCTTAACAGGCGATATGACTTGGGCTATCTTCTTGACGGTGTGGAGTGTAGTCGTCGTTGGCTCTATAGATAACCTATTGCGTCCGTTGCTAATGCAAGGCAGCGCCGGCATGAATACCCTTATGATTTTCTTCTCATTACTGGGTGGTCTGCATCTGTTTGGTTTGATTGGTCTTATCTACGGCCCACTTATTTTTGCCGTGACCATGGTACTGTTTAATATCTACGAGGAAGAATTCAAAGACTTCCTTAACCAACAAGACAACAGCTAGTCACCGCTTAATCACTTCAAGCTTGGGGCAGATTGTGCGAAAATCTGCCCCAAATTATTTCTGATGAACCAAATTTATGTCTGCTTATATCGCTCCTAGCCAAATAGCTCAGCGCCAACTTGAATACTTCAATGGAAAACACGTTTTAGTCGCTGGTGAAGTTGAAGACCTATTTCCTCTTGAGTTAGTGGCTCATTGTGAGTCTGTTGAAGTGTTTACTTCCAACTATAGCTACTACCGCCAAATTCAAACCTCTGACAAAGTGAAAAGTCATTTTGGCTCTGTGTTTGATGTTGAAACAAAAGCAGACATGGTCCTTTTATACTGGCCAAAAGCAAAAGCCGAAGCAGAATACTTGCTGGCGATGTTGATGGCGAAACTGGGCATTAACACCGAAATCGTCATCGTTGGTGAAAACCGCTCCGGCATCAAGAGCATCGAGAAGATGTTCCAAGAATACGGCCCTGTGAACAAGTACGACTCTGCTCGTCGCTGCTCATTTTACTGGGGTAATTGCCTCAATGAACCAAAACCTTTCAACCAAGCAGATTGGTTTAAGTCTTACACTGTTACACTCGGTGAGAAGTCGCTAGCGGTTAAGAGCCTACCTGGCGTATTCAGCCATGGCGAGTTCGACTTAGGTAGCCGATTGCTGCTTGAAACCTTACCTAAGCTGTCGGGCAAAGTGCTCGACTTTGGTTGTGGTGCAGGTGTACTCGGTGCGTTTATGGCGAAAGCGAATCCAGAGATCGCGATTGAGATGTGTGACATTAATGCTTATGCGATCACTTCTAGCCAAGCCACATTAGAAGCGAATGGTTTATCCGGACGCGTATTTGCATCAGATATATACTCGGATACCGCAAAAGACTACCGCTTTATCGTCAGCAACCCGCCATTCCACAGTGGTTTAGACACAAATTACAACGCAGCGGAAACCTTGTTGGGTCAGGCACCACAATATCTAACCAAAGATGGCGAAATGGTGATTGTCGCGAATAGCTTCTTAAAATACCCACCAATTATCGAGCGGGCGTTTAATAATTGCGAGACGCTAAATAAGACCAATAAATTTTCTATCTACTACGCGAAAAAATCATAACTTCCCCCGCGCAGGCATAAACCTGCGCGATTTTTTCTCATAAATTCAACACTCATAAGAAAAACTGCGTCACCCTGCACGCTTTACAACTAACTTTCTTGTCAAAGAAAAAAAACTCGTTAATTTTGTTAATTCTATCTAGTTGAACATCTTATCCGTTTTTAACGAGAACCTCGGCAGCGAAGTATGTTTTAGAACTGCCCATTATGAGTTGTAATCTTATCCATGTTTAAATTCTACAAAAAACAGAAATTTAAGCGCCTTCAGAGTACACTGATGACCGCATTTCTGGTGCTCAGTATCACACCTCTTACCATTACTGCGATCTTTTTCTTGCAGTCCCACAGTAAAGATCTGCAAGAACAAAGCACCTCGCACTTACTGTCTGTTCGAGATACAAAACAGCAGCAAATCATCGACTACTTTGAGGCACGAGAAACCGAAATCATGGGCTTTGTGCGCTCAGAGTTGGCTTACGCCAGTGGTGGCCGATTCTACGGTCTCGTCAATGCTTTTAGTCGTTTAGGCAATGATATTGAAGAGTCTCGTAAAAACGCCCAACAGCGCTACATCGAGGGCAGCGGAGACCAAATCAAAACCTCAACGTTACCCGAGTCATCCAACTATGTAGGAAGTGAACGTTACCGGCTTTTACATAAACGCTATCATTGGGCCTACTTAGAGCTCCTCAAGCGCTCTGATTTTAATGACATTTTGCTGGTCGACATCAATGGTAACGTCACCTACTCGATCAACAAAGACGATAACTACGGAACGAACTTGTTATCAGGCCCCTACAAAGACTCGGCACTTGGCAAAACTTTCAAGCGTCTCGCCGATGATGTGACTGAACGTCGAAAAGTAAACGAAGACTACACTCCTGTGATTGTGTCTGACTTCGAGCTGGAAGGGGGGAAATCAGTCGCTTGGCTAGGTGCACCAATTGTTCAGCAAGGTTATCTACACAGCTATGCCATGTTCCGCTTGCCAAATAATGGCATCACTAAGTTAGCCGCAGACGCCAACCGAGAGTCATCAATTAACACCTTGCTGGTTGGAAATGATCACCAACCTCGCACAATTAACACGAAACAAGACGACATTAAGAACAGTTTAGAAGTGATCGATAAAGCACTCTCTGGTGCATTTGGTGTCGGCACTTACACAAACGGTTTAGGTGAAGAGATCATCGCGGCTTATGCACCGATTGAAACTCGTGGTGTGATTTGGGCGCTCGTCGTACAGTTACCAGAAAACGAAGCTTTCGCTCGTATCCATCAACTCGAAAAACTATTCGTTATCGCTATGTTGATCGCCATTATCCTTGTGGTGATCGCTTCTCACTATTTATCAAACTTTATCACTTCTCCGTTGCTGAAATTGACTTGGGTTGCCGAAAAGGTCTCTGCAGGGGATCTTGATGACACGTCTTTTAATACGGTTCGTAAAGATGAAATTGGTCGGCTTGCGTTAAGCTTTGAACGAATGCAACGCTCTATTCGAGAGAAGATTCAAACCATTAAGAAGCAAAATGAAGAACTAGAAAGCAACATACAGATCATTCAGAAACAGAATGAAGAACTGCAATTGGCCGATAAATTAAAAGATGAGTTCTTAGCCACGACTTCTCATGAACTTCGTACACCGTTACACGGCATGGTCGGGATTGCTGAAACCTTAGCGTCCGGCGCCAATGGCGCGATCCCCGCTAGCCAGAAATATCAGCTTGATATCATCATTAAAAGTGGTCAGCGTCTCGCTAATCTAGTCGATGACTTGTTGGATTATCATAAAATGCGTTATGGAAGCATGGATATCCAGAAATCAGCAGTGAGTTTGGGCAGTGCAACACGATTGGTTTTAGAGCTTTCTAGCCATTTACTTGGAAGTAAAACCATCCGCATCATCAACCAAGTCCCAGCGGATTTAAAAGCAGTGTCAGCTGACCCGCAACGCCTTGAACAAGTGCTATATAACCTGATTGGCAATGCGATTAAATACACCTCAGAAGGTAAAATTGTTATCTCCGCTAATGTGGTAGATGATCATGTACGCGTACAAGTCGTGGATACTGGACAAGGAATTCCCGCAGAACAACTTGAACATATTTTTGAACCACTTATCCAAGCAGGGCAAGACGCGAGCCGTTATCGTCAAGGTGCAGGACTTGGGCTCTCCATTAGCCGTCAATTGATCGAATTAATGGGAGGCTCGTTATACGTCAGTAGCCAACCAATGGTCGGAACTACCTTCAGTTTCACTTTACCGCTCGCCAGTGAAGAAGAAATCCAAGCAACCCAGACTCTAGCTGCGCACGGGCACTTCCAAATTCCTGAAGTTAATGTAGAGAACAGTGAAGACTTATCACTTCCAGAGAACCCAGACGGCCCGTTACTGTATGTTGCTGACGATGAACCAGTAAACTTACGCGTGCTTGAAAGCTTTTTACGTTTAGAGGGCTATCGTGTGCGTACTGTCTCCGATGGGCCAGAAACGTTAGCGCTCGTCGAGCAAGAGAAGCCGGAACTTCTGTTATTGGATATCATGATGCCAGGCATGAGCGGCTACCAAGTTTGTAGTGAACTACGTGAAACCTATGATCATGCCGAGTTGCCAATCATTATGCTCACCGCACTCAGTCAAACAGAAGATCGTGTAAGAGGTTTTGAGGCAGGAGCCAACGACTATTTATCGAAACCATTTAATAAACAAGAGTTGGCGGCACGTATCCAAGCGCATTTAACGGCAAGTAAAGCAGAAATGCGCCATATGGAAAACAAAGTGCTAGAGTCTGAACTTAGACAGCGAGCAGTCGTTGAAGCAAGCTTACTTGAGACTCAAGGTCGTTTGTTGGAACAGCTAGAATCGGCTCCTGAAGCTATCATCTGTCTACGTGAAGACAAGCGTATTCGCTTTGCTAACGAAGCTGCTTGTAAGCTATTCAAGCGCAGCTTAGAACAGCTAAAGCGTTCATCTGCTGATGAGCTGATTGCCCCTAAATATCTGACCGTCAAACAACCTCATTACTGTGGCAAGATTGATATCTATATTGAAGATATTCGTCAGAACATCGAAGCAGACATTCTTAAGCTCCCTGAAGGTTCAGGGTTAGATATCATGTACATCTTTAATGTCGGCGGTGGAGCCAGTGCCGCTCGCATACATAATCTAGAAACCGCCGTAGAAGTGCTTTCAAGTTATGCATTTGATGGTGACAAAGACCAATTGCAAAAGCTAAAAGAGCTTGGCGGAGAATTTACGCGCCTTGCAGACAAAGCGCTCGGTAATAAAAAAGACAAGCAAGAACTTATGCGAGAAGTTCTAGTAGACGCAATGACACATGCTTTAGAGTATTGGGAATCTGTAACGGGTGAAAGTAAGTTCGCATTTGCAGAGCAAAGTGGCTTGTGGCGCGTTTATCTAGACCGTAGTACTTTGCAAACACGCACTTTAGATAAATACATGCGTATAGAAACATTACCCAAAACACCACGTTGGAGAACGGTGCTAAGCTCGATAGAGTTCATTCTCGAACACTGCAAAGAACAGAGCCCCGAGAGAGCATACATAGAAGCACAACGAGATAAACTACAGCGACTATTGACCAGCTAATATTTATCAAAAAAACTAGCCCAGCGTGCATGCTGGGCTTTTTTGTTATTCGAGTATTCCCTTCCTAGAGATAAAAGAGACCGCCTCTTCCTACCCCATTAACATATTTCCAATAACGAACATTCGGTTAGACATCGCTATCTATTGTTGGTCTTCAAAACGTACGATCTTATCCATTTAACTGGCCTTAATTAGGTAAGTTCGAGCAACCAAAAAACTTCATTCATACAATAAAAAAAGGACGACAAACGGAAGAAAACTGTCGATAAAAAAGGCCATTTTTCAGATAACAAGCGGATTTTGACGAACTATTGATAGAGATTGCGAACTTAATCACAACAGAACGGCAGATTAATTTTTAGCTGATTAATTAACACCATTTCTGCATGTGAGCGAGATCTCCGAACCTAGAAACCAAGCAAGAAACGTATATTTTAAATGGATCACCAGGTTAGTAATCACCAACACTCATTATTAACAAGGATATAAACTGCGACGCATATCAACGTTTATTTTTTGTCCCTCTACTGGTTAAAATTAGCCAAAATAACGTTTATAACGGAGAGCTCAGAGATTTTAACGTTTTTAACGGGAATCAAGTTTGATTATTTTATGGATAAGGTGTTTTCTTACTCCTGCCTAAGGCCTACAGGCCACTCTTGGCGAAACTCAATGTTGTAATGAGTAAGGCATGTACAAGAGGTAGGTCTTAGAGAGTGTTTATCAATTGATGACATTCAATTCCATTTAGTGAAATGAAAGCAAATAGTAAGGAACAGCTATGCTTGCCAATATTAAAAAAACAGCACTAGCAACAGCAATTATTGCAACGGCTACTACAGGTTTTGCATCGGTAGCTACTGCGGCTGAACGCAGTGAACTGACTATCCACCCTAAAGAGTTTACAACTTTCGTTCGTAACTTTAACCCTTTCTTGGGTGCAACTAACCTGCACACAACAACCGACTTTATTTACGAGCCGCTCGTTGTTTTTAACGAAATGCACGGTAACACGCCTGTATTTCGTCTAGCAGAAAACTTTACCATGGCTGATGACCTGATGAGCGTAACCTTCGATATCCGTAAGGGCGTAAAATGGTCTGATGGCAAAGCGTTTACCGCTGATGATGTTGTTTACTCTTTCAACCTAGTTAAAGAGAAGCCAGAGCTAGACCAATCTGGTATCAACTCTTGGGTGACTGGCGTAGAAAAAGTTAACGACTACCAAGTTAAATTCCGTCTAAGCGAAGCAAACTCAAACGTTCCTTACGAAATTGCGAAAGTACCAGTCGTACCTAAGCACGTATGGAGCAAAGTAAAAGATCCAGCAACATTCACAAACGAAAATCCAGTAGGCAGTGGTCCATTTACTGAAATCGACACTTTCACACCGCAGCTATATATCCAGTGTGAGAACCCGAATTATTGGGATGCTGACAACCTAGATGTAGATTGTCTGCGTGTGCCACAAATCGCGAACAACGACCAATTCTTGGGCAAAATCGTTAACGGCGAAATGGACTGGACGTCTTCATTCGTACCAGACATCGACCGTACGTACGCTGCAGCAAGTCCGAATCACCACTACTGGTACCCACCAGCGGGTACTCAAGCATTTGTAGTGAACTTCAAAAACCCAGACGCTGCGAAAAACGAAGCACTAACTAACGTTGACTTCCGTCGTGCGTTCTCTATGGCGCTAGACCGTCAAACTATCATTGATATCGCTTTCTACGGCGGCGGTACAGTGAACGACTTCGCATCTGGCCTTGGCTACGCATTCGAAGCTTGGTCTGATGAAGAGACGCACAACAAGTACAAAGGCTACAACACATACAACGCGGAAGGTGCGAAAAAGCTTCTAGCTAAAGCTGGCTTCAAAGATGTAAACAAAGATGGCTTTGTGGATACACCATCTGGCAAGTCTTTCGAGCTTCTAATTCAATCACCAAACGGTTGGACTGACTTCAACAACACAGTACAACTAGCCGTTGAGCAACTAGCAGAAGTGGGCATTAAAGCTCGTGCTCGTACACCGGACTTCTCGGTATACAACCAAGCAATGCTAGAAGGTACTTACGACGTTGCTTACACCAACTACTTCCACGGTGCAGATCCACACTTGTACTGGGATAGTGGCTACAACTCGAAGCTACAAGCTGGTGACGGCATGCCTCGCTTTGCAATGCACTTCTACAAGAACGATAAGCTAGACGGTCTTCTTAACAGCTTCTACAAGACAGCAGATAAGCAAGAACAGCTAGAGATCGCTCATGGCATTCAGAAGATCATTGCTCAGGACCAAGTAACTATTCCTGTGCTATCTGGCGCGTACATGTACCAATACAACACAACTCGCTTCACTGGTTGGTGGAACGAAGAAAACCCTAAGGGCCGTCCAAACATTTGGGCAGGTATCCCAGAGCGTCTACTTCACGTACTGGACCTAAAACCAGTTAAATAAGTAGAAGTTCATTTCAAGCGGCATACATCCCGTGTGCCGCCTATAAAAATCCCTTGTTAACGAAACCAATATGTGGCGCTCGTCGTCAGGGGATTTTTCGCTCTAAATTTCGCTAGGAGCGACCTGAAACCAGAAACAGGGAAAAAATCTGGGTGAGTAAGGTGTGAGTTATGGGTTATTTTTTAAGACGTTTGTCGTTCTATCTTGTCGCGCTCTTAGTTGCAGCGACGTTAAACTTTATTATTCCGCGAGCAATGCCTGGTGACCCAGTTACCATGATGTTTGCTAATGCTTCAGTACAGGTGACTCCAGAACGAATCGCAGCAATGAAAGAACTGCTCGGTTTCGTTGATGGGCCAATTTACATTCAGTACTTCTCGTACATTAAAAACATTCTAAGTTGGGAATTGGGCACCTCAATCCAGTTCTACCCACTTTCAGTTAATTCTTTACTAGGTAGTGCATTTGGCTGGTCACTATTTCTAGCTGGTACTGCGGTTGTACTTTCTTTCTCCATCGCTTCTGTCCTTGGTATTTTTGCCGCCTGGAAGCGCGGTAGTAAGTACGATGCATTCGTAACGCCTGGCACATTGATCATTCAAGCTATTCCACAAATGGTTATCGCAATGTTAGCGCTGTTTACCTTTGCGATTGGCCTGAAATGGTTCCCATCTGGCTATGCTTACACGCCAGGTACTATTCCTGATTGGACAAGCTGGGAGTTCATCAAGAACGTGGGTTACCACGCTGTACTACCTCTATTCTGTGCAACCATCGTTCAAATTGGTGGCTTCCTAGTTAACATGCGTAACAACATGATCAACCTTCTCGCCGAAGACTACATCACGATGGCTAAAGGTAAAGGGCTGAGTGAAAACCGCGTCGTCTTTAATTACGCCGCACGTAACGCACTACTTCCAAGTGTTACCGCACTGTCTATGTCTTTGGGTATGGCCATTGGTGGTCAATTGATCATCGAGATGATTTTCAACTACCCAGGTTTAGGCACCGTGCTACTTAACGCAATTCACGCTCGTGACTACCAAGTACTTCAAGGTCAGTTAATTATCATGACGATGTTCATGCTGTGCTTCAACTTAATGGCTGACATGCTGTACATGATTCTAGACCCTCGCCTACGTACGGGAGGCAAATAATCATGAAAGAACTATTCAAACTTATTTTAGGTAACGCATTCGCTCGAATCGGTCTTGGTATTGTTACCGTATTCGTATTCGTTGCGATCGCCGCTCCTTTACTTACAAAGCATGCGCCAGACAAGCGAACCGGTAACCCACACGAATACCCAAGCTTTGTTGTAAAACAGGCACAAAACAATCCTGATGGTTGGGTCGCTAAAAACCTAGCAGACGATCGTCGTACGCTGATTATGTCTAAAAAGGCCGACCACGTATTAGGTACTAGCCGAATGGGTCGCGATATCTGGTCGCAAGTGGCTTACGGTGCACGAGTATCACTGGGTGTAGGCTTTGGCGCTGGCATCATCGTGTGCTTCTTAGCAACAGTCATTGGTATATCGGCAGGTTACTTCGGCGGCAAAGTGGATGACGTATTGAGTGCCGCGATGAACATCATGTTAGTAATTCCGCAGTATCCATTGCTATTCGTGTTGGCGGCCTTTATCGGTGAAGCTGGCCCACTCACCATTGCCTTGATTATCGCTGGTACTTCTTGGGCATGGGGTGCACGTGTTGTCCGCTCTCAAACTATGGCACTACGCGAGAAAGAGTTCGTTAAAGCTGCCGAAGTATTGGGAGAGTCTTCATTCCGCATCATCTTCGTTGAGATTTTACCAAACCTTATCCCAATTGTCGGTGCGAGCTTCATTGGCTCAGTAATGCTGGCGATCAACACTGAAGCGGTCATTTCGTTCCTAGGTTTGGGTGATGCCAACACGATCAGTTGGGGCATCATGCTTTACAACGTGCAAACCTCATCAGCCATGCTGATTGGCGCATGGTGGGAAGTACTAGCACCTTGTATTGCCCTAACACTACTGGTTACTGGTCTTGCTCTGTTGAACTTTGCCGTTGACGAAATTGCGAACCCTCAACTTCGTTCTCACAAAGGCATGAAACGCTGGAAAAAACTAGCTGCAAAAGACAAGAAAGAACGTGAGCCTGAACTGGCACCACAAAATGCACTATGGAGCGGAGATAAATAATCATGACTGCACCACTAATTTCCATCCGTAACCTATGCGTAGACTACATCACAGACGCGGGCGATGTCCGCGCCTGTAACAACGTGAGCTTCGACATTGCACCAGGTGAAGTATTCGGTCTGGCTGGTGAATCTGGCTGTGGTAAATCCACTGTTGCCTTCTCACTAATGCGCCTTCATAAGCCGCCAGCGTTTATCACAGGTGGTGAGGTTATCTTCAACGGTGAAGATATCCTTCAGTACAGCGATGATCGCATGCAAGCGTTCCGCTGGAGTGAAATGTCGATGGTATTCCAGAGTGCGATGAACGCTTTGAACCCTGTTCTAACCATGGAAGAGCAGTTCTGTGACGTCATCATGCGTCATACCAATATGACTCGCGCTCAAGCAAAAACACGCGCTGAAGGTCTGCTGGAAATCGTTGATATCCACCCTAGCCGATTGAGTGATTACCCGCACCAGTTCTCTGGTGGTATGCGTCAACGTCTAGTAATCGCAATCGCTTTGGCTCTGAACCCAAAAATGATCATCATGGACGAACCGACTACCGCATTGGATGTAGTGGTTCAACGTGAAATTCTACAAAAAATTTACGCGCTTAAAGAAGAGTTTGGTTTCTCAATTCTATTCATCACACATGACTTGTCATTGATGGTCGAGTTCTCGGATCGTATCGGCATCATGTACTCAGGTGAGTTGATTGAAGTCGCGCCTTCTAAGCAAATTCTGGAAAGTCCTTACCACCCTTACACCAAAGGTTTGGGTAGCTCTTTCCCTCCACTAACTGGACCAAAGACCAAATTGACTGGTATTCCAGGTAACCCGTTGAACTTGCTAGAAGTTCCACAAGGCTGCCGCTTCCAAGCTCGTTGCGATCGCGTACATGAAGCATGTACACGTGTACCAACCCAATTACGTCAAATTGAACCAGGTCGCCTCTCAAATTGCCATTTGTACGGCGACACCATTGCTCAAGCTAAGGTTTAACAACAAAAAAACGCTAGCTAAGAACAAAAATTACACTGGAGAGAATTATGAGCAAACAATTCGGCGAACTGCTGATTGAGGGTAAAAATGTCGTTAAGGACTTCCCTTTAAACAGTAACTCAATCAAACAATCTAAGATGCGCGCAATCAACGACGTCTCTTTCAAAATGTACAAAAGCCGCGGTTTATCAGTAGTAGGTGAGTCTGGCTCAGGTAAATCTACTACCGCAAAAATGATTGCGAAAATGTACGCACCAACGGATGGCATCATCGAGTACAAAGGTCGTGATATTCAAGACATCACCTCTCGTCACGATTTGATGACTTACCGTGAAGGCGTGCAAATGGTATGGCAAGACCCATTTGGCTCGCTAAACCCGACACACAACATCTTCCACCATATTGCTCGCCCACTGCTGATCCACAAGAAGGTTTCTCCAGGCAACAAGAAGGAACTGGAAGAGCGCGTGTATGACCTATTAGAACAAGTTGGTCTGATTCCACCAAAAGAAACGGCGCAAAAGTTCCCGCACCAACTTTCTGGTGGTCAACGTCAGCGCGTGAACTTGGCTCGTAACATTGCAGTTGGTGCAGAAGTAGTGCTAGCTGACGAACCAACATCAATGCTTGACGTATCGATCCGTGCTGGTGTTCTTAACCTGATGGAAGAGATGAAGTTTGAGAAAAAAATGTCTCTTCTTTACATCACTCACGACATCGCGACAGCGCGTTACATCGCTGAAGATCTTGCGGTTATGTACGTGGGCCACATGGTTGAGTGGGGTGACACAGAGGAAATCATTCACGATCCTCAACACCCATATACGCAACTACTGGTTTCAGCCGTGCCAGATCCATCAAAGTCAATTCACGAGAAGTTAAAAGGCAACAAAGGTGAGATCCCACTTTGGACGCCAGAATCAGTCGGTTGTCCATTTGCAGGACGCTGTGTTCATGCCACAGAAAAATGTCGCGAGCGACTGCCTGGTGTGACGCAACTGTCTGATAACCACTTTGTTCGTTGTTACTTATTCGAAGATTAATCATAACGAGGGTCAGGTATCAATCTGACCCCTTTTTCCCTTTATATTTTATTGTTTCCCGGAGAGATTGAATGCTGCTACTGACTAACCACATTGGTTACGAGCGTCTGGGCCCTAAGAAAGCGATCATCCAGACGAGCCGACCACGTCTGTCTTCTTATACGGCTTTGTTGGTTTGTGCCGATAGCCATCAAACCGTTGCAACCTTGACGGTAGAAAAGCAAGGCAAAGTAGCGAGCTGGCATCAAGGTCATTTCTACCTTATCGACTTTTCCTCATTTAACACTCCAGGTAACTATTACCTTCGTTTCGACCATTTGCGTTCATCTCACTTTGAGATTGGCGAACATATTCTTTTCGATCGCACGCTTTCAGATGTGATCCATTATTTTAAATCTCAGCGTTGCGGAGGCATTTTCGATCAGCAAGATCGTCAGGCTCCACTGCTAAATTCCGACGAAACCGCAGATGTTCATGGCGGTTGGTATGACGCTTCAGGCGATGTCAGCAAATATCTGAGCCATTTGTCGTACGCAAACTACCTAAACCCACAGCAGACCCCTATGGTGGTGTGGAACATGTTAAAAGGTTTGTCTCTACTTGAAGGCAACGACAAACTGGCTAAATTCACTGTTACTCGTCTTATTGAAGAAGCCCTGTTCGGTGCAGATTTCCTTGTTCGTATGCAAAACGAAAAAGGCTTCTTCTACATGACCGTATTCGACAAGTGGAGTAAAGACACAGCTCAACGTGAAATCTGCGCCTACGAAACCCAACTTGGTCATAAGTTTGATGACTACCAAGCCGGTTACCGACAAGGAGCTGGTGTTAGCATTGCAGCATTAGCTTCAGCAGCACGCCTAGAGTTTCATGGTGAATTCGACCAACAAAAATACCGTAATGCCGCGGAAAACGGCTACTGGCACTTAAAAGAGCACAACACCCAATACCTAAACGATGGTGAAGAGAACATCATCGATGAATACTGCGCATTACTTGCAGCCGTTGAGCTATTTAAGACCACCAAAGAAACCCGCTACCTAGAAGAAAGCCGCGTGTGGGCAAACCGCCTTTCTGCTCGTCAAATGAATGATGAGCATATTCAACATTTCTGGGCAGCCAATCAAGATGGTAGCCGCCCTTACTTCCATGCGGCAGAAGCAGGACTTCCTGTTATCGCGCTGTGCGAATACTTGGCGATTGAAGACGACTCTGAGCGCGCTTCAGTAGCAAAACAAATCATCACTCAAGCTTGTGAGTTTGAAGTCTCTATCACCAATAGAGTAAAGAACCCATTTGGTTACCCGCGCCAATATGTAAAAGGCGTGGACGAAGCAAAACGTGATGCGTTCTTTGTGGCACACAACAATGAATCGGGTTACTGGTGGCAAGGTGAAAATGCTCGCTTAGGTTCACTGGCAACCATGGCGTATTTGGCGCAACCATTTATCGAGTCAGAAACTCTAAAGCAGCAGCTTTCTAAACTCGCACAAGATTCTATCAACTGGATTGTAGGTCTGAACCCTTACGACATGTGCATGTTGGATGGTCATGGTCGCAACAATCCGGACTACCTTCCTCAATATGGTTTCTTCAATGCAAAAGGTGGTGTGTGCAACGGCATCACCGGCGGTTTCGAAGATGAGGAAGACATTGCATTCAATCCACCAGCACAGAAAGACGACATGCTTCAAAACTGGCGCTGGGGAGAACAATGGATCCCGCATGGTGCGTGGTACCTACTCGCAGTAATGAGTCAGGCTCAGCACATCTCGACTTTAGCGAACTCTCAAGCCTTCAAGGAGCAATAAACATGGGGATGTATTTTGTAGGTATTGATGGCGGTGGCACTTCCTGTCGCGCCCGTATCAAAGACGCGCAAGGCAACTTCGTTGGAGAAGCTAAAAGCGGCAGCGCTAACATTATGTTAGGTGCAGAAGTCGCGATGGCGTCGATTCTTGAATCCATCGCTTCAGCGGCACAACAAGGCGGTCTCTCTCAACAAGAGTTTGCTTCTATGCACGTTGGCTTAGCACTTGCGGGCGCTGAACATAAAACCTCTTGGCAAGCATTCATGGCTTTAGAGCACCCATTTGCCAGTATGACACTCAATACCGATGCTTACGGAGCATGTATTGGTGCGCATAACGGTGAAGATGGCGCAATCATGATTGCAGGAACCGGTTCATGCGGCATTTTCCTTAAAGGTCTCGAGCAACATGTCGTTGGTGGTCGCGAGTTCCCAATCTCCGATCAAGGTGGCGGCGCAGTCATGGGGTTGCGCCTGATCCAACAGGTATTGCTAGCAGAAGATGGCATCCGTGAAAAAACACCTCTAGCCGCGCACGTTATGAATCATTTTGAAAATGACATCGACAACGTAGTGGCGTGGTCTAAACAAGCTTTGCCTCGCGATTACGGTCAATTTTCTCCTGCTATTTTCCAACATGCGGAACAAGGCGATGCACTGGCCATTGAAATGCTGAAGCAAACCGCAGCGGATATAGAAATGTTTCTCGTGGCATTAAACAAGCGCGGCGCAACACGTATTTGTTTAATGGGCAGCATAGCTGAACGCATTGTACGTTGGCTTTCACCACCAGTTCAGCAATGGATTGTTGAGCCACAGTTTGACGCGATTGAAGGCGCAATTATGTTTGCTGGCAAACCAGAACATAACCTTTACTCGCTCAGTGCGGCGTAGGAGTAGATATGGAATATCGTGTTGATCTCGTAGTCCTTTCTGAGCAGAAACAAAACTGCCGCTTTGGCCTCACCTTTCATAACTTGAGCGACCAAGACCTAAACAGCTGGAGCTTAACTTTCGCTTTCGATCGTTACATTCTTCCAGACAGCGTTTCAAATGGTCAACTGACTCAAATTGGTAGCTTTTGCACACTAAAACCGGAAGGTATGGTACTGGCTGCCAACCATCACTATTACTGTGAATTCAGTATTGGTTCAAACCCATTCCGTTATTACTCGGATGGCTTTAATGAAGCGATGATCGACTTTGTCGTTGATGGAAATCCACAGCGCGCACAAGTGGATGTGCCCCCTATCGTTTTAGCGTCACCTTACCGTGAACGCAGTGAGATTCCTGCAAGCTTAACCCATGCACAGCCGTTGCTGCCAAAGCCTAATCATATTGAGGTCAGCGACCACTCGTTCACGTTTGACGAGCACGCTGGCGTGGCAATCTATACTGACTTAGCCAACTCAGCAAAAACGTGGTTACTGGAAGAACTCCAGCGTATTCATCAGTTTGAGCTTTCTTCATCCAACAGCGGAAAAATCCTGTTCAAAAGTAACCCAACGCTAGATGAAGGCGCTTACAAGTTAAAAGTATCAGAAGAGTCGATCAAGATTGAGGCAGGGTCTTCGTCTGGCTTTACCCATGCTTGTGCAACCTTATTGCAACTACTAAAACGAGACGAGAATACCAACACCATGGAAGTGGTGTGCTGCTCTATCAAAGACAGCCCTCGTTTTAGATACCGCGGCATGATGCTGGATTGCGCTCGCCATTTCCACTCGGTAGAGCAAGTAAAACGCCTGATCAATTTATTGGCACACTACAAGTTCAACACGTTCCATTGGCACCTCACTGACGATGAAGGCTGGCGTGTCGAGATCAAATCTCTTCCTCAGCTTACCGATATTGGTGCGTGGCGCGGTATTGATGAAACCATCGAGCCACAATACACCCATTTGTCTCAACGCTACGGCGGTTTCTACTCGCAAGAAGAAATCAAAGACGTTATCGAATTTGCAGCACAACGTGGCATCACCATCATTCCTGAAATTGATGTACCTGGTCATTGTCGTGCCGCGATTAAGGCTCTGCCACACCTATTAGTTGAAGCAGAGGATACGACGGAATATCGCAGCATTCAGCACTACAACGACAACGTCATCAACCCTGCTCTGCCGGGTAGTTACGAGTTTATCGACAAAGTGCTTGAGGAAATCGCAGGGCTCTTCCCTGCCCCTTATGTCCACATTGGTGCTGACGAAGTGCCTAACGGCGTCTGGTCGAAAAGTCCTGCTTGCCAAGCGTTTATGGAGAAGTTGGGTTACACCGATTACAAGGAACTACAAGGCCATTTCCTTCGCCATGCAGAAGACAAACTTCGCAAACTGGGTAAACGCATGCTGGGTTGGGAAGAAGCTCAACACGGCAATAAGGTCAGTAAAGATACGGTGATCTACTCATGGCTAAGCGAAGAAGCGGCATTGAACTGTGCTCGCCAAGGCTTTGATGTGGTGCTGCAACCGGCACAAACCACTTACCTAGATATGACCCAAGACTACGCACCTGAAGAACCGGGCGTGGACTGGGCAAACCCACTGCCACTAGAAAAAGCTTACAACTACGAGCCGTTAGCAGAAGTCCCTGCTGACGACCCAATCAGAAAACGCATTTGGGGCATTCAAACAGCATTATGGTGCGAAATTATCAATAACCAACCTCGCATGGACTACATGATCTTCCCTCGTTTAACTGCAATGGCAGAAGCATGTTGGACAGACAAACAACACCGAGATTGGACCGACTATTTATCACGCTTGAAAGGCCATCTACCTCTGCTTGATTTGCAGGGAGTGAATTACCGTAAACCGTGGAAGTAATACAAAACTGATGTCGAAACATCACGCTTGAAGAGTTTTTAAATTTTGGCTGCTGATGCAGCTTCGTAAAAAGGAAAGACACAAATGAAATACGGCTATTTCGATAACGAGAATCGCGAATACGTCATCACTCGCCCTGACGTACCAGCACCATGGACCAACTACCTAGGTACTGAGAAGTTCTGTACGGTTATCTCGCACAACGCGGGTGGCTACTCGTTCTACAACTCTCCAGAATACAACCGTGTTACTAAGTTCCGTCCAAATGCGACATTCGATCGCCCAGGACACTACGTTTACCTACGTGATGATGAGACGGGAGATTACTGGTCAATCTCTTGGCAACCAGTTGCCAAAAGCCTAGACGAAGCGAACTACGAAGTTCGTCATGGTTTGTCGTACTCTAAATTCAAGTGTGAATACAGCGGCATTAGCGCAACCAAAACGCTCTTTGTACCAAAAGGCGAAGATGCAGAAATTTGGGATGTGGTCATCAAGAACACCTCTGACAAACCGCGTACGATCAGTGCATTCTCATTTGTTGAGTTCTCGTTCAGCCACATTCAATCAGATAACCAAAACCACCAGATGTCTCTCTACTCTGCTGGTACGTCATACAACGAAGGCGTGATTGAATACGACCTGTACTACAACACTAACGATTTCGAAGGCTTCTACTACCTAGCGTCAACGTTTGATCCAGATTCATACGACGGTCAACGTGATAGCTTCCTAGGTCTATACCGCGACGAAGCAAACCCACTAGCAGTAGAACAAGGTAAGTGTTTTAACACCGCACAAACGTGTTACAACCACTGTGGCTCTCTGCATAAGCAATTTACTATCCAACCAGGAGAAGAAGTTCGCTTTGCTTACATTCTAGGTATCGGTAAAGGCAACGGTGAGCGTCTACGTGCTAAGTACCAAGACCTTGCAGAAGTCGACAATGCATTTGCTGGCATCAAAGCACACTGGGATGAGCGTTGTGGCAAGTTCCAAGTGAAATCGCCAAACGAAGGCCTAGACACCATGATCAATGCTTGGACGCTATACCAAGCAGAAACATGTGTGGTTTGGTCTCGCTTTGCTTCGTTCATCGAAGTGGGTGGTCGTACTGGTCTTGGTTACCGCGATACGGCGCAAGACGCAATTTCCGTTCCTCACGCGAACCCGAAAATGACTCGTAAGCGCATCGTTGATCTACTGCGTGGTCAAGTAAAAGCGGGTTACGGCCTACACCTATTCGATCCTGATTGGTTCGATCCTGAAAAAGCAGATGTTAAACCATCTAAGTCTCCAACGGTTGTTCCTACTCCGTCCGATGAAGATAAGATCCACGGTATTGAAGACACTTGCTCTGATGATCACCTATGGCTAGTACCAACCATCTGTAAATACGTGATGGAAACCGGTGAGCACAGCTTCTTCGACGAAGTGATTCCTTACGCGGATGGCGGTGATGCAACCGTGTATGACCACATGAAAGCTGCGCTAGACTTCTCAGCTGAATACGTGGGTCAAACGGGCATCTGTAAAGGTCTACGTGCCGACTGGAACGACTGTCTAAACCTAGGTGGCGGCGAGTCTTCAATGGTGTCTTTCCTACACTTCTGGGCGCTACAAGAGTTCATCGACCTTGCAAAATACCTAGGCAAAGAAGCTGACGTTGAGAAATACACCGAGATGGCAGCAAACGTGCGTGAAGCGTGTGAAACACACCTTTGGGACGAAGAAGGCGGCTGGTATATCCGTGGTCTAACGAAAAACGGCGACAAGATTGGTACAGCGCAACAAAAAGAAGGTCGTGTGCACCTTGAGTCAAACTCTCTTGCGGTGCTGTCTGGTGCGGTATCTCAAGAGCGCGGTGAAAAGGCAATGGACGCAGTCGACGAGAATCTATTCTCTGAATACGGCCTACATCTGAACTCACCATCATTCGCAACACCAAATGATGATATCGGCTTTGTAACGCGTGTTTACCAAGGCGTAAAAGAAAACGGTGCGATCTTCTCACATCCAAACCCATGGGCTTGGGTTGCTGAAGCAAAATTGGGGCGCGGTGACCGTGCGATGAAGTTCTACGATGCACTCAACCCATACAACCAAAACGACATCATCGAAAAACGTATCGCAGAACCGTACTCCTACGTGCAGTTCATTATGGGTCGAGACCACCAAGATCACGGTCGTGCAAACCACCCATGGCTAACTGGCACATCTGGTTGGGCTTACTTCGCAGTGACCAACTTTATCCTTGGTGTGCGCACAGGTTTTGATGGTCTCACTATCGATCCATGTATTCCAACTAACTGGCCTGGATTTGAAGTCACTCGTCAGTGGCTAGGCGCGACTTACAACATCAAAGTTGTTAACCCTGATTCAGTCAGCAAAGGCGTGAAATCTATCACTCTGAACGGCGAAGCTATCACTGGCGCATCAGTACCAGTTCAAGCGGAAGGCTCCGTGAACGAAGTGATCGTAACACTAGGTTAATCGCTTAAAAATGCCCCAATGCACTTTTGCTCTTTAGCTTGTGCATTGGGTTCGCTAGCAAAATTTTAAGGCGCGGTGTATTGCCGCCCTTATTGAGGTTCGAATCATGATCAAATTTGGTACAGGCGGTTGGCGTGCATTTATTGGTGAGGAGTTCACCAAAGATAACGTACGCTTGGTTGCCCAAGCAGTTGCAAACATCACGAATAACGAATCGGTTGCTGATCGCGGTTTTGTGATTGGCTATGACCGTCGTTTTCTTTCCGATAAAGCAGGTCGTTGGTTCGCTGAAGTTCTGGCAGCAAACGGCATTATGGTTAGCTTTATCGACAAATTTGTCCCAACACCTATCGTAATGTTTAAAGCGAAAGAAATGGGCTGCGCATACTCGGCATGTATTACCGCATCACACAACCCTGCCGATTACAACGGCATTAAAGTCTTCGTTGAAGGCGGTCGTGACGCAGATGAAATCATCACGGAAAAGATCGAGTCACAAATCGCTACGCTCACAACACAAGATGTAAAAAGCGTCGATTTTGAACAAGCGGTTGAAGATAAGCTGATTGAAATCATCAATCCAATGAACGAATTCGTTGACTCAATCATCGACTTTATCGACATCGGAGCGATCAAGAAGGCGAATTTACGTGTTTTGATCGACCCAATGTTTGGTGTCGCGAAAAACGCACTGCAAACCGTATTAATCAACGGCCGCTGTGACGTTGATGTGATTAACGATGGCAAAAACCCAGACTTCGGTGGGTTAATGCCTTCGCCAAGCGCTGCAACACTCTACCGTTTGATGCACCTAGTGAAAGAGCAAGGTTACGATATCGGCATCGGTACTGATGGCGATGCGGACCGTCTTGGTATTATCGACGAAAAAGGTAACTTCATTCATCCAAATGAAGTGCTACTGCTGCTTTACTACTACCTACTTGAATACAAAGGCTGGAAAGGCTCCGTGGTACGTAACATCGCAACCACCCACCTTCTCGATAAAGTCGCCGAAGATCATGGCGAGAAATGCTTTGAGGTTCCTGTAGGCTTTAAGCACATCAGCTCCCAAATGGAAGCGGATGACTCACTGATTGGCGGGGAAAGCTCTGGTGGCCTAACCATTCGCGGCCACATCAAAGGTAAAGACGGCGTATTCGCATCAAGCCTATTGGTAGAAATGATTTCAGTAACCGGCAAGAAGCTGTCTGAGTTGCTGGATGAAATCTACGGCAAGTACGGCTATGCCTACATGGCAGAAGGCGATTGCAAGTTCAAACCAGCGCAAAAAGGCGTACTGTTCAACAAGATTTATGTTGAAAAGCAGTTGCCTGAGTTTGAGTTTGAAATCGAAAAAGTCAGCTATGAAGATGGTGCGAAAGTCTACTTCAAAAACGGCGGTTGGATCATCGCTCGCTTCTCTGGCACTGAGCCACTGCTACGAATTTTTGCAGAGATGCAAGATAAGGACACTGCGGAACGTGTTCTTCAACAGTTTAAAGACTTCTTGTCTTTATAACTGAACCTTGTGCCCGCTTCGAGCACTATGATGAGAGTCAACGCTGTCTGAAAAGGCGCTCATCAACAGGAGAAGAGCACTTGCCCGGCTCCACTGCCGGGCTTTTTTATTGTATGTTGGAAAGTCGTAAACGAGATAGCAAAGATACTCAGGAGCGTTAAGCAAATGCCAGGACGCCTTGCGTTTCAATTTTCACCGCGACGGACTCACCTATATTTAATGCTTGCGAAGCTGTAGCTAACAAACGGTCACCATTCGCGTTAATCACATAACGGCAGTGATCACCCATAAAATGCTGTTCCAATACGGTTACCGAACTATCTTCATCGGATTGAATTTGCACATGCTGCGGTCTTAGCAGTAAAGAGCACTCCGCCTGTACTGGAATATCTTGTTGAGCCGTGGCTTCAACCACGCCCAAGTGGGTTTCATATTCTGAATTCGAAACCCGTTTAGCAGCAAGGTAACTGCCACCACCTAAGAAATCAGCGACAAATTTACTTGAAGGCTGGTAGTAAAGCTCAGATGCTGTGCCATATTGCTCGATGACTCCATTGTTCATCACTGCCATTTTATCGGCGAAAGCAAAAGCCTCTTCACGGCTATGCGTAACAAAAATGGCAGTCACACCTTGGGCCTTAAAAATCTTACGGATCTCACTTATCAACTCATGGCGAACTTGCGTATCAATATTAGAAAACGGTTCATCCAGTAACAGTAAGTCTGGGCTGTAAGCTAATGAGCGAGCAATCGCAACACGCTGCTGCTGTCCACCAGACAATTGATGAGGATAACGATCGCCATAACCTTGAAGGTGCACGAGTTCTAACATTTCTTGAACTTTGGCATTTTTCTCTTTTGTCGAGCACTGCTTTAAGCCAAAGGCAATGTTTTGCTCCACCGTCAAGTGAGGAAAAAGTGCGTAATCTTGGAAAATCATCCCTATGTTACGCTGTTCTGGCGGCAACCAGTTTTCCCCATCATCAATTGTGACGCAATTTAGACTCATTTCGCCTGACGTTAACGGCAATAATCCCGCAACGGCCTTTAATAGTGTTGTTTTCCCACAGCCACTGGCTCCTAGCAAACAGACAATCTGCCCTTGTTCTACCTCAAGAGACAATGATTCGAGTACGGTTTGATCATCATATTGGCACGTTAGGTTTTTAATTGATAATGCACAGCTCATCAGTGATTTTGCTCCAGTGAACGGTTAACAACAACAAGCGGGATCAACCCAACAAGAACCAACAGAACCGCTGGCAAAGCGGCCAATTCTAAATGCTCATCCGAGGCGAAGTTATAAACGTATGTGGCTAGTGTTTCAAAGTTAAACGGACGAAGTAACAAAGCCGCATTAAGCTCTTTCATCGACTCGATAAACACTAATAAAGCCGCAATCAGTGCACCGCGCTTAACCAGCGGAAAGTGCACGCGCCACAGCATGACATTGGGCTTACAACCCATAGTGCGCGATGCCATATCTAACGACGGAGAAATTTTATTTAAATTACTTTCGATACTACCAATCGCCACCGCTGAAAAGCGCACAACCATGGCAAAAACCAGGGCGAACATGGAGCCAGAAAAAATAAGTCCCGGTCTTCCCCACTCCATGGCTTTAGCAACGTCGTTGACACGATGATCCATAAACAGCACAGCGACCATCACACCGATGGCTAGTACCGTTCCTGGTACTGCATAGCCCATAGAAGAAAGACGCATAAATGCCAAGCTTTCTCGTTTACCATTGACTCGATGGGTAAAGTTAACGATCAGTGCGACAGCAACACCAATAATCGCAGCAATAACAGACACAACTAAGCTGTTCCATGCGTATTCACGAAACTCTGAGGTCCAACTCTGCGCAAAATAAGTGATCGCATAATCAATCAGCTGTAGTAGCGGCAAAATAAACGCGACCGAAACCAAGCCCCAGCACCAAACTAGTGCGGTCCACTTTTTCCAGCCCGTCAACTCGTAACGAAAATCTTCGTGACTGTTAAATTGGCTTTGAAAAAGCTTTTGTTTACGGCGGCTGTATCGTTCTGCACTAAGAAGCAATACCACGATGACAAGCATCATGGCAGAGATCTTGGCTGCCGCATTAAGATTAGAGTACCCCAACCAAGTATCGTAGACCGCTGTGGTTAACGTATTCACCGCGAAGTAACTTACCGTACCAAAGTCACCGATGGTCTCCATTGCGACCAATGATAAACCCACTGCGATAGAGGGTCTTACTAACGGCAACGAGATGCGCCAAAAGCTTTCCCATGGAGAGCACTTGAGCAAACGCGCGCTTTGCAATAAAGAGACATTTTGCTCCATAAACGCAGCCCGGCACAATAAATACACGTAAGGATACAACACCAAAGCCAACACAAAGGTCGCACCAGGCAACGTACGAATGTCAGGGAACCAATACTCGCCAGGTCCCCATCCGGTTACATCACGCAAAAAGATCTGAATCGGGCCTGCAAAATCAAACCAATCAGTAAAAATATAACCAATGATATAACCTGGCATTGCAAGAGGTAGCACCAATGCCCACTGCAACCATTTTTCGGTCGGCAGTTTACACATGGCCATTATCCAAGCGCTTGGAATACCAAGAATTAAGGACAGCACCATTACGCCAACAGTTAGCGCAACCGTGTTAAAAATATAAGTCGGCATGACTGTTGCCATTAAATGAGCAAACAAATCATCCGTTTCACCAATCGCGGTGTAGAAGATCGCTAAGATCGGCAAAACCAGTAGCAGAGTTATTACCCCACTACTGGTTTTCCATAAAGAGTGTTTATCTTTCATCGCCTAATTACTGCAAGGCTGTATGAAATACAAATGCTGTTGCAAATACATCTCATATCCTTTAATCAAATGGGGGGACTGTTATACCCCCACAAGGAATTAAAGGTCAAATTTCACTTCGTCTAATAGCTTAATTGCCGCTTCGTGGTTGGCTGCAATATCGTCTAGAGAAAGCTTGTCTGCTTTAAAGTCACCCCAAGATTCCACAAGCTCAGAACGCTTCACGCCTTCTTTAACTGGGTACTCATAGTTAACTTCTGCGTACATTTGCTGCGCTTTGTCACCCGTTAGGAATTCCATTAGCTTCACAGCATTGTCTTTGTTTGGAGAGTACTTCGCCATCGCCATACCAGAGATATTCACGTGAGTGCCTGTAGTCTCTTGGTTAGGGAAGTTGATGTAAACTGCATCAGCCCAAGCCTTTTGCTCTTTGTCGTTAACCATTTTACCTAGGTAGTAGCTGTTACCCAGAGAAACATCACATAGGCCTTCTTTGATCGCTTTAACTTGTGCACGATCGTTGCCTTGTGGTTTGCGAGCAAGGTTTGCTTTCACGCCTTCCAACCACTCTTTGGTTTCTGCTTCGCCATTGTGAGCAATCATTGCTGAAACTAGAGAAACGTTGTACGGGTGCTTACCGCTACGAGTACAAATTTTACCTTTGAACTCTGGCTTAGCTAAGTCTGCGTAGTTGAAATCTGCGCCTAGTTTACCTACGCGATCACGTGATGAATAAACGCTACGAGAACGTAGAGTTAGAGCAAACCACTCATTCTCTTTATCTTGGTATTGAGCAGGTACGTTTTCTTCAATGATTTTGCTATCGACTTTCTGAACTAAACCTTTGTTTGTCAGTTCAGCTAGACGGCTGATGTCTGTCGTAAGAATAACGTCAGCAGGGCTGTACTCACCTTCTTGAGCTAGCTTTTCTGCTAAGCCTTTTTTAGCAAATTTTACGTTTACTTTGATACCAGTTTCTTTAGTGAACTCATTGAACATAGGTTCAACTAGGAAAGGTTGACGGTAAGAGTAGACGTTCACTTCTTCAGCAGCCATTGCTGTTGGAGCTAGAGTAGCGCAAGTTAGTGCTGAAAGAGTTAGCAGTTTTTTCATTGTTTAATCCTTTACCATGCTAATGATAACGTTTATCAGTTGCGTTATTATATGTATGTTCAATAAGAAGACAATGACGAATATTAAAAAACCTGCTCATCGGAGCAGGTTTTATTGTGTTAAGTGTGTAACCATTTATTACAAGCTAATGATTATTTCACCGTAACAAACTCTGGGTAAGCACCAACACCACAATCATGCATGTCCATACCTTCCATTTCTTCATCTTCTGTAACGCGAATCCCAACGGTTGCTTTCAAGATTGCCCACACAACTAGGCTGGCACCAAATACCCAAGCAAAGATAACTACGGCACCTAAAAGCTGTGCACCAAACGTTGCATCACCGTTGCTCAGTGGCACTACCATTAGGCCGAAGAAACCACACACACCGTGAACTGAGATAGCACCTACTGGATCGTCAATTTTAAGTTTATCTAGAGCAATGATACTGAATACAACTAGTGCACCCGACACCGCACCAATCGCAACCGCGTACAGTGGTGATGGCGATAGAGGGTCTGCAGTGATGGCAACCAAGCCAGCTAGCGCGCCATTGAGAATCATCGTTAAATCGGCTTTACCCCAAGTAGTTTTACAAACGAATAGCGCCGCAATTGCACCGGCAGCCGCTGCTGCGTTAGTGTTTAGAAAGATCTGACCTACCGCTGTAGCATTCTCAAAATCTGAAACCATCAACTGAGAGCCACCGTTAAATCCAAACCAGCCAAACCAAAGGATAAAAGTACCCAACGTTGCCAAAGGCATGTTAGAACCTGGAATCGGATAAATTTCACCATTTTTACCGTACTTACCCTTACGCGCGCCAAGCAGTAACACACCAGCAAGAGCAGCAGAAGCACCTGCCATATGTACGATACCAGAACCCGCAAAGTCACTAAATCCAGCTTCTGCTAGGAAGCCTCCACCCCATGTCCAGTAACCTTCCATTGGATAGATAAACGCAGTTAAAATCGCTGAGAAAATCAAGAAAGACCAAAGCTTCATGCGCTCAGCTACCGCACCAGAAACGACGGACATGGCAGTTGCAACGAAGACAACTTGGAAGAAGAAGTCAGACTCTAAAGAGTGGTCGGCCCCTTCACCTTGAGTACCAATTAACGTACCAAATGAAGGTAACCAGCCTCCTTCTCCATTATCGACATACATGATGTTATAACCGACAATCAGAAACATCGTACATGCGATGGCGTACAAACAGATGTTCTTCGTAAGAATTTCTGTTGTGTTTTTAGAGCGCACAAGGCCAGCCTCTAGCATCGCAAAGCCTGCTGCCATCCACATTACCAACGCACCGGAAATGAGGAAGAAAAAGGTGTCAAGTGCGTAACGTAACTCGGTTACTGTTGTTGTTAATTCCATAATAAGTATCTCCAATCCTTTGAATTCTTAAAGTGCTTCTGCGTCCATTTCGCCAGTTCGGATACGCACCGCTTGGTTCAGATCGTAAACAAAAATTTTACCGTCGCCGATTTTTCCGGTTTGCGCAGCTTTTGTAATTGCTTCAACAACGCGATCTACATTGTCTGCGTGAGTCGCGATTTCAATTTTCACCTTTGGTAGAAAATCGACTTGATACTCTGCACCGCGATACAATTCCGTGTGACCTTTTTGACGACCGAACCCTTTAACTTCTGATACTGTCATCCCTTCGATACCGACATCAGCCAATGCTTCTCGTACATCGTCTAATTTAAACGGCTTAATAATGGCATTGATTATTTTCATTGAGTTATCTCCGAAGCTTTCATCCTGAAACACTTCTTATAATCCAATCTACGTGCCAAGTTTTTAAGTTATTGAATAATAAAAACTAACCTCAATTTACATATCTATAAACAAAAAGAGCGCACCATATCGGTGCGCCCTTTTCACAAATTTAAAGCAACGGCAGAGAAGTTACCCAAAACTGTGCATTAAATGTTCAAAAAGTCTTTCCACTGTTCGATAAGTGCCATGAAATCCTCTATCCCACAACTTGCTGTACTTTCTGCATTGTAGAAGTCGAACTCACTTTCCATCTCGACATCATATTCATGGGCTAATGCGTTTTCTTGTACAAGAACTTCGTCGCCCTGAATCATCAAGCTAATTTCCGTGCCTGTTAGGTTATGCTCCTGAGAAGGCGCTGAAAATGACCGCTCAATTAGCTTTTCAACCTGTGCAATCTTCATCGGATCTTTGCCAATTTCTTCTTGCAACCAGCGCCCTACAATCTCATGTCCCATGCTACATTTTACGTAGTACTCGCCCATCAACGTGTTACGAATGAATTCAAATTCCACCGAGATTGCCTATTTCGTATCAATTTGGTGCGAGTATAGCGAATTGCTCCCATAAAAAAAGCACCTCATATGAGGTGCTTTTGAATTGTGCATTTCTGATTATGCCGGTTCTTGGAAGATCACTTCGTCCGCTTTCTTGGTGTATTGATCCATTTTATGGAAGTTCAAGTAGCGGTATGTATCCGTTGCCGTAGCGTCGATTTGCTTCGCGTATTCTAGGTATTCTTCTTTGGTTGGAATCTTACCTAGAATTGCACCTACTGCAGCTAGCTCAGCTGACGATAGGTAAACATTCGCCCCAGTACCCAGACGGTTCGGGAAGTTACGCGTTGAAGTCGACATTACTGTTGATTTATCTGCAACACGTGCTTGGTTACCCATACAAAGTGAACACCCTGGCGTTTCAATACGAACCCCTGCACGTCCGAAGATACCGTAGTAGCCTTCTTCAATCAGTTGGTCTTTATCCATCTTTGTTGGTGGCGCTACCCAAAGGCGCGTTGCTAACTGGCCATTGAACTTATCAAGCAATTTACCTGCTGCGCGGAAGTGACCGATGTTCGTCATACAAGAACCGATGAACACTTCATCAATCGCTGTGCCTTGTACTTCAGACAACAAACGAGCGTCATCTGGGTCATTCGGTGCACATAGTACTGGCTCATTGATTTCAGCCATATCGATTTCAATCACATGTGCGTATTCAGCGTCTTTATCTGCTTGCATCAGCTCAGGGTTTGCTAGCCACTCTTGCATTGCTGTAATGCGGCGCTCGATAGTACGGCGATCACCGTAGCCTTCAGAGATCATCCACTTCAGCATCACGATGTTAGAGTTTAAGTACTCTTCGATCGACTCTTGAGACAATTTCACAGTACAACCTGCCGCCGAACGCTCTGCAGATGCATCAGAAAGCTCAAATGCTTGCTCAACCGTTAGCGTTTCTAAGCCTTCAATCTCAAGGATACGGCCAGAAAATTCGTTGATCTTGCCCGCTTTTTCTACCGTTAGTAGACCTTGCTGAATCGCGTAGTAAGGGATGGCATGAACAAGATCACGCAGTGTAATACCCGGTTGCATCTCACCTTTAAAACGAACCAAGATTGACTCTGGCATGTCTAGCGGCATAACGCCTGTCGCAGCTGCAAAGGCAACCAAGCCCGAGCCGGCTGGGAATGAAATACCCAGAGGGAAACGAGTATGTGAGTCACCACCCGTACCGACAGTATCCGGTAGTAGCATACGGTTTAGCCATGAGTGGATAATACCGTCACCAGGACGAAGAGATACACCACCGCGGTTCATAATAAAGTCCGGAAGTGTATGGTGAGTGTTAACGTCTACTGGTTTTGGATAAGCCGATGTGTGACAGAAAGACTGCATGACAAGATCAGCAGAGAAGCCGAGACACGCCAAGTCTTTAAGTTCATCACGAGTCATAGGGCCAGTAGTATCTTGCGAACCTACTGTCGTCATTTTCGGCTCACAGTAGGTTCCAGGACGGATGCCTTCTACGCCACATGCTTTACCAACCATTTTCTGTGCAAGCGTGTAACCCTTGCCAGAATCTGCGATTTCACCTGGTTTGCGGAATACGTCCGAAGGCTCAAGACCTAGCGATTGACGCGCTTTGTCTGTCAAACCACGACCGATGATCAATGGGATACGACCACCAGCACGAACTTCATCAATCAGTACTTCTGTTTTTAGCGAGAACTCAGCTAGAACCTCACCAGTTTCGTGGTTGCAAACTTTACCTTCATATGGGTAAACATCGATAACATCGCCCATGTTGAGCTTAGTTACGTCAACTTCGATTGGTAGTGCGCCAGCATCTTCCATTGTGTTAAAGAAGATAGGGGCAATTTTGCCACCAAGCACATACCCACCAGCTCGTTTGTTTGGAACGTAAGGGATATCATCACCCATAAACCAAAGCACTGAGTTGGTTGCAGATTTACGTGAAGAGCCAGTACCAACAACATCACCAACGTAAACCAATTGATGGCCTTTGTCTTTTAACTCTTCAATTTGCTTGATCGGGCCAATAGTACCCGGTCGATCAGGGTTTATTCCTTCACGCTCGTTTTTAAGCATCGCCAGTGCGTGTACTGGGATATCAGGGCGAGACCAAGCGTCAGGTGCAGGTGAAAGGTCATCCGTGTTCGTTTCACCTGTTACTTTAAATACGGTTAGAGTGACTTTTTCTTCAAGCTTAGGCTTAGAAAGGAACCACTCAGCATCAGCCCATGATTGAAGTACTTTCTGTGCATGCGCATTGCCTGCTTTCGCTTTCTCTTCTACGTCATAGAAAGCATCAAACATCAGCAGCGTATGAGACAGCGCTTTTACTGCGATCTCTGCCAGTGCTTCATCATCCAATAGCTCAACTAGCGGTTCGATGTTGTAACCACCTTGCATAGTGCCTAGCAGTTCAGCCGCTTTTTCACGACTCACTAATGGTGATTTAACTTCACCTTTTGCTACTGCTGTTAAGAAACCCGCTTTTACATAAGCAGCTTCATCAACACCTGGAGGGATACGGTTTTCAAGTAGGTCAAGAATGACTTTTTCTTCACCTTGCGGGGGATTTTTCAGAAGTTCTACAAGTCCAGCAACTTGTTCTGCGTCTAGCGGTTTAGGAACAACTCCTTCAGCAGCACGCTCTTCGACGTGTTTACGGTAGGCTTCAAGCACGACTTTTTCCTCTCATTGCGGTTCCTCCTCTATTATTACTATTGTTAAAGTAAAGGAGTGAACATCCTTGGAAACTTGGCTCTCCATTGCCCTTGTTTTCATTCAATTATGATTGAGAAACAGCGCCGTAGAGGCCAAACTGTGGGCAAAATAATAGCAAATTTAACCTTAAATTAAAATCTTATCATTTTGACCAACATAGCAACTTACGACTAAAGTTCTGCTAATTTTGACCAAATATGCCAAGTTTTTGCTTTCTCATACCCGATTAATTAAACGATGTTCCTACGATCAAATACACAGCATCCAAATCTTGCTCGGTACGACCGTATGCCAACATTATTGGTCCTATTGGTGAGTCAACACCAAAGAAGATGGAGCCAGCATTGTAAAGCGGCGCTTCGTTTAGTTTCAGATCATTATCAGACCAAACACCGCCATATTCGACCGATGCGCCCAGGTAGACTGGAGCTTCAAACAATCCGAAATCATTATCAAACCACTTATATCGGTACACCAAACTGCTGAAAAATAAGTTCTGTCCGATCAGGCTATTTCTTGGGATTCCCGATAGGCTTAAGAAGCCGCCCAACTCTCTGGGATCAAGCGGTAAAGATGAGTTTTTACTCTCTACAAAACTATATTCAGCATGTCCGACTAAAGTATGACGCTGATGACTCACTGCACCTTTAAATCGTGCAGAGATTTCATAAACGGTATCTTCAATAATTTTGTCAGTTTCTAAAAGGCTAACGCCTTGAGGACTTTGATCATGAGACACTAAATATTCGAGATCGACTAAAAGCCCACGAGTCGGAAATGCGAAATCATCAAGTGTATCTAGGCGATAATTGGCAAACAGGCCACGACGTTCAAAATCCAATTTACCAGCAGAAGCCAAAGTAGAAAGCTCAATATCTCCGGTTGAGTAGCGAGCGCCAAATCGAAGTTCTTGCCACAATGTGGGTTGGATACCTATCGCTAACTCTGTTGTAAAATCATCGTAAGTGACCGGAAAAAAGTCATTTACTGACTCTAAATCTGGTGCTTGAGGCTCTGTTAAAGGTAAGTTTCGGCTCTCACTACCATAGGAAATTCGCCCCGATACAAAAAGTTCTTGGCTAGATAAAACAGGGGAATACAACTCAGCTTCAATCAGCTTATCCGTGCCCATTTCTACGTTGAACGCCAACTCCGCGCCATGAGAGTTTAAATTGGTAAAGTTGGTCGATATTCCTATGCCGTACTGGCTATCTGTATCGAAGTCATCTTCAAGAAAAAATCGGAAGTTGAGATAATTAGGCCCCCACGACTTCTCGTTAACATCAAAAACCAACAATGTCTCACCATCCACCTCTTCAAAGTGATAAGTGATGAGCTCGAACCTATCTAACGCGTAGAGGTTTTCAACGGCTTTCTCAATTTCGGCCGTTGAAATACGACGTCCGGTTTCTAATTCAATACGATTCGTCAACAACACATCGCTGTAGTGCGTGTTATTAACAATCACTATGTCATCAACCACACGCTGATCACCATAAATCAAAGTTTTACGAACTTCTTGTTTGCGATCGATGTATTTTTGATAGTCCGCATTGGACAAGCGCAACCCTTTCAGCTTGTCTTTTAACTGCTTGGTAATATCGTACCCAGCTTGAAAAGCCCAAGGCATTTTGTCGAACTCGACAGTTTCCATGGTGCCCACATTGGGACGAATATAGATATCTTGAGGTTCAAGCTCGTCCACTTGCTGTTGTGTACTACGACGAACGAGATAGTTAGAGAGTTGGTCCGCGACAGTAAACAGCCCCGTAAATTCATCTTCGGTTTTGTAATCGGTGCTAATATCGACGGCAATAACGACATCAGCCCCCATGGCGCGAGCCACATCGACAGGCATGTTATTGACGACGCCGCCATCAACAAGCATATGGCCATTGAGCTTATAGGGAGGAAGCGCTCCTGGTACAGACATGCTAGCCATCATGGCGTCCACAAGGTAACCATTGCCCAATACGACTTCTTCTAAAGCAAGAATATCTGTCGCAACAGAACGATAAGGAATGGCAAGATCATCAAAAGAATCGAATCGCCCTAAGTTCCCTGTAGTCTCACGCAATACTCGCAACATGTTCTGGCCTTGCACCACACCCGTTGGTGCTCGTACCTCACCGAACCTTAAGCCGAGATCGGTATTAATTTGATAGCGGTCTTCATACTCTTTGTCACGAACTCGACGTTGGCTACGGTCAACACGATCTCGATAACCGCTGCCCCAATCGACGGTGTAGATAAAACTCTCAATTTCATCAGCACTCATCCCCGTGGCATAGAGCCCACCCACATAGGCGCCCATACTGGTACCGGTCACAATATCGACAGGGATCTGCATTTCTTCCAATGCTTTTAAAACCCCAATGTGTGCCGCCCCTTTCGCTCCGCCACCAGCGAGCACAACCGCCACCTTTGGTCGAGGTTCCAAGTCATCCGTTTTTGTTAGAGAGTTTGCGAGGGAAACAGAAGGAGTGATCATCAAAAAGGTACTAACCCAAAGCGCAAAGTTGCGAACCGATGGGCTTGATAACAGCTTTTTGAACATTCACTTCTTCCTTTATTGAATATCTGATCAAGTAGGGCGTGCTAGCAGTACTGTACTAACACGCCCTAATATGTACTAAGAATTAATCAGATAAACAAGCTAATGTTGTTGATTTGGCGATGCTACCAATCAAATATGCTATTTAACCAGTTTGATTTCTTCTCACACTGTTGCTTTATCTGACCGGTTTTATCCCAAACCGGCAGTTTGTAATCACTACGGCAGTTCATTTCTAAACCTCCATCAGATGTAGGCTTGAACCCTAATGTGGTGATTTCTCTTGGCCATGGGAGCTCTAAACGCTCAGGAATACGCTGCTTCAAGTACTCTGCGTACACTCGTAATGCACCACTCGACCCTGTTAGATTCACGGGTTTATTATCGTCACGGCCTAGCCAAATTGTCGTCACCTCACGACCATCAACACCGACAAACCAACTATCGCGGTTGTCATTACTGGTACCCGTTTTTCCTGCCAATGCAGCCCAACCAAACTGGCTTTGTAAGAAGCGGCCAGTGCCTTGAGCAACCCCTTGTTTCATCGCGTAGGTCGTTAGCCATGCAGCTTGTTCATCCACGGCTCTTGATGAACGAGGCAAGGATTGATACAGCACATTACCTTCCATATCCATGACTGAGCGCAGAGCGGTCAGTTTGGCACGCTTACCTGAATTCGTCAGAGTCTGATACATCTGTGCGACTTCGAATGGCGTCAAAGAAAACGAACCCAAAAACATCGAAGGCACTGGGCGAATTTCGTCTTTGTTCACGCCCAAACGCTCTAAAGTATTGGAGACTTCAGGAATGCCAAGTGCCATACCTAAGCGCACGGTTGGTACGTTAAGTGATTTCGCTAAAGCAATGTAAAGTGGCACATCACCACGATATTTTCTATCGTAGTTGCGCGGCGTCCACACGTTACCTTTACTGCTCTTCAGACTTAACGGCGTGTCGTGTAGCGTCGTGCCTAGGTTGTATTTATCCGGTTGTTCTAGAGCCGTTAAGTAAATCGCTGGTTTCACTAAAGAACCAATTGGACGACTGGCATTGAGCGCTCGGTTAAAGCCTTCATAACCGACACGTTTACCACCAACCATCGCACGGATTTCACCACTATGGCGATCAACGGCCACAGCAGCGGCTTCTAACTCTTTACCACCCCGTTTAGCTAGTTCTGGGATCTTTTTCGCGATAGCTTGTTCCATTTTGCTTTGCGATACTGGGTCCAGAGACGTAAACACGCGCAGTCCGGTCTCTGCTTTAAATCGCTCCCCAACTTTTTCTTTTAATTCAATGCTCAATTGTTGGAAATAAGCTGGCTGACGGCTCGCAATACGTGGCTTGCTTTGCGTATCGAGTGGACGACTTACAGCTTGTTCATACTGCTCTGAAGTCAACATGTTTTGCTGCATTAACAGGCGCAGAACGAGATCACGACGCTCTTTCGTTCTCTCAGGGTAACGAATTGGGTTGTAGTAAGACGGTCCTTTTACCATCCCAACTAACATCGCCAATTGATCGATTCGCAACTCCTGAATTGGCTGCCCAAAATAGTAACGCGACGCCAAGCCAAACCCGTGGATCGCTTCACCTCCACTTTGACCTAGGTACACTTCGTTGAGGTAGGCTTCTAAGATACGATCTTTGCTGTAACGGTAATCCAAAATTAGCGCGATATACGCTTCTCGAACTTTACGCCACAGTGTTTTATCACGAGTCAAAAACAGGTTTTTTGCCAATTGCTGAGTCAGCGTACTACCACCTTGAACAGTACGACCGGCCTTAATGTTCGCAACCAATGCACGTGCAATCGCCAGCGGTGACACCCCGTCATGTTGATAAAAATCCCGGTCTTCGGTCGCAAGCAGTGCATCCACTAAAATTTCAGGGAACTGATCACGACGTAAGAAAAGACGCTGTTCATCACGGTCTTTCTCCAGCATGCCCAACATCTTCGGTTCTAGGCGCAAGTAACCAAGGTCTCCTCGAGATTCTAAAGACTGAATACGTTGCAAGCCGGAATCAGAGAAATGCAGCATAATGTGACGATCCGGCTCGGGACCATCGGCAAACTCGAATGGACGGCGAATCAATTCAATCCGAGTGGAAGAAGAGGAATATTCGCCTGGGTAACGAGGTTGACTCACTTTACGGTAATTCAACACATCTAGCTCGTTGCGCAGTTCTTGGATGGTGATATTCTCACCAGGGCTTAGATTCAAGATACGGGCATAAACCACCGTTGGCAGCTCAAACAGCTGGCCTTCAAAGCGTTCTTTCACCACACTATCTAAGTAAATCCCAACAAACAGCAAAACAGCGGCAAGTGCAACGCCAGCTTTCCAGCTAAACGACCACAGAACTTTCAACCACGAACGTTTCTCGTTAGTCGGTTTTTTACTCGGCGTACGTCGAGTCTGTTTTGCGGTTCCTTTATTGGTTGTACTTTTCTTCGCTGGCGCTTTTTTCGCGCTAGGCTTCTTGCTGTCAGTCATTATTCAATTGTCTTTTTGTTTTCGTTGTTGCTACATGATTGGCAGGATCATCTGGCCAAACGTGTTTTGGGTAGCGCCCTTTCATCTCTTTTTGAACGTCTTTGTAGCTTCCGTTCCAGAAAGCCGCCAAGTCCGACGTGACTTGCAATGGACGTTGTGCCGGTGAAAGCAGTTCAAGCACCAAACGCTTGCGGCCAAGAGCCACCGTTGGGGAACCACTCTCCCCAAATACTTCTTGCATACGCACCGATAATATCGGCTCGTGGCCATATTGGTAACGGATACGCTTCTTTGAACCTGTGGGTAGTTGGTAATGCTCAGGTAACCATTCATCCAGTTGTTGATTGAGTGGCCAACCTAATAGAGCATTAAGCGCTTCGACCAAGTTTATCTTGCTCAGGTCTTTAACCGAGCTGACAGACGTCATGTATGGTTCTAACCACTCCTCTAATGAATCCAGCAAACTGGCTTCATCAAACACTGGCCATGACTGCTCAGGTAACCATTCCACCGCACAACGAATCCGAGCCAACAAGCTCTCCGCTGCCGGTGTCCAGTTTAGACTCTGTAAGCCCTGGCGGCGGACATACGTGAGTAAAGCTTGTGTCATTTTTTCTTTGCCCGGGCTTGGCAACGGCTCGCGTTCAACGACCAGCAGACCGAGTTTTGTTTGTCGCTCAGCTATTAGACGGCCTCTTTTTTCATCCCAGTCCACTACTTCTTCAGACGAAAATAGCGTATCAAAGGTCGTTCGCAATATATTGACATCCAATTCACATGCCGAATGAATTTGACTTGAGTTAGAATGAGAACGCATTAAGTCAACGGCAACCAAATACTCACAGCCACCTAGCATGTCTTCCTGACGACATTCTGCACCATGACCATTAGCCAAAGTAAATCGCCCAAATTGATTTGTGCGCTGCTGCGCAATGCGATCTGGAAATGCCAAACTTAACACCAGCGGTAATGCATCTTCATCCACGCCTTTCAGGTCAAATACCGTATCCAATTTGTACGCTAGAGATTGAGCACGCTTGAACAACATCGACTTTTTTGGATGAGTACCAACAAGCCAACGATGCAAGCTATGAGCGATATTGGTAACACTCCTCTCTGGCTCTTCAATCAGTGCGACCGCCGCCAAAGCAGCATTTAACATCTTATCACTGTAAGATTGCGCTTTAATTAGCATCGCAGCCGCACGAGGCTCAACGCCTAGTTCATGCGCCTGTTTTCCTTCGGACGTTAATTGCCCTTTTTCCGTCAGTAGTCCCAATGACACCAATAGCTGCTTCGCTTGTTCCAATGACGCATTAGCGGGAACATCAAGCCACTTTAGATCGTGGATATCACTCGCTCCCCAAAAGGCAAGCTCCATAACTAAACTAGCCAAATCGGAATGCAAAATTTCGGGTTGGGGAACTAGCGGTTGCTGCTTGAACTGGCTTTCAGAATAAAGACGAACACAAATGCCCTCTTCTATTCGTCCCGCTCGTCCTGCACGCTGAATCGCTGAAGACTGTGCAATGCGTGTTTGCTCTAAGCGTGTTAAACCGTTTTTCAAATCAAAGCGGGCAACACGCTCTAACCCAGAATCAACGACGAGGCGAATGCCTTCAATCGTTAGTGAAGTTTCTGCAATGTTGGTCGCTAGAACGACTTTACGCTTACCTTGTTCTGCTGGCGTAATCGCTTTTTGTTGATCTGCAAAACTCAGTTGACCATAAAGTGGGCATACGTCGATATCATCCGCTAAATGAGACAACCGCTCTTCAACTTGTTTTATGGCACCAACACCCGGTAGGAAAGCTAACAAAGATCCAGACTCTTTGTTCATAAGACTTTCTATTGTTTTTGCCATACTCGTAGGTAAATGCTCGTTCACACCTAACGGCTGGTAGCGCATTGCCACATCAAAGCTGCGCCCTTCAGATTCAATGTAACTGGCTTCCGGCAACAACGATTGTAATGCTTGTTGGTCAAGCGTTGCCGACATTACCACCAGCTTGAGATCGTCTCGCAATGCCTCTTGAACTTCTAAACTGAATGCCAAAGCGGTATCGGCATGAATGCTGCGTTCATGAAACTCATCAAAGATCAGTAGATCAACCCCATCCAGTTCAGGGTCAGTTTGGATCATCCTGGTCATGATCCCTTCGGTCACGATCTCCAGCTGCGTTGCAGAACTTACCTTTGCCTCGCCACGAACTCGATAACCCACGCGTTGACCAACTTGTTCTCCCAATTGCTCAGCAAGATAACGGGCAATGTTACGCGCCGCGAGTCGTCTTGGCTCAAGCATGATGATTTTTCCAGCAACCGAATGATTTAAGAGTAACTGCAAAGGGAAGTAAGTCGACTTACCGGCACCTGGCGCCGCTTTTAAGATCACTTGATGTTGATTTTTGACCGCCGTCAGCAACTCAGGCATCACGGCTTCAATCGGCAATTGTGACAAAGGAAATACCTTATGGTGTAATGGTGGCAACATTGTACATAAAAAATTTTTTGTCTAAATAAGCAAATGCATTTCACACCCGCTTTAGAGTCCGCCACTCTACTCAAACGTTATAAACGCTTTCTTGCCGATATCGAGCTCGATACTGGTGAAATCCGTACAATCCACTGCGCAAATACAGGTGCAATGACGGGTTGTGCTACGCCCGGAAACAAGGTTTGGTTTTCTACTTCCGACAACCCGAAACGAAAATACCCCAATAGTTGGGAGTTGAGTGAAACCGAACAAGGCCACCGTATTTGTATCAATACCGCGCGCGCCAATCAATTAGCCGTAGAGGCTATTGAAAATAATGTCATTTCAGAGCTTTGTGGTTATGACACACTTCAAACTGAGGTGAAATACGGCAATGAAAATAGCCGAATTGATATCTTGCTCAGCGCAGACGACAAGCCAAAGTGCTATATAGAAGTGAAAAGCGTCACTCTTCTTGATGAGACCGACTCTACTGGACAAGGATACTTCCCAGATGCGGTCACGACTCGGGGACAAAAACACCTGAGAGAGCTCACAGAAATGGCACAAAATGGAAGTAGAGCCATACTTTTATTCACTGTTTTACATTCAGGTATTGAAAAAGTATCCGCGGCGCACCATATAGACGCGAAATATTCACTATTACTCAAACAAGCACAAGACGCTGGAGTGGAAGTTCTCTGCTACAAAGCTGAACTGAGCGATACTGGAATGAAGCTGATTTCCGCTATTGATTTTATCAATTAAGAGAAAAAATGATGTCGTCTTCACATTGACGATAACTTTGCGATTCAGTATTTGCTTGCACCGCCTCTTTTTGCTATAGATACCCGCCTTAAATTGACTGCGTAGCAGTTGACTAGGTGTAAGTAGGAGATGCTGTATGCCAGAATCAAAGAAGAAAACGATAGGCATCCTAGCCATTGCCGGCGTGGAGCCATATCAGGAAAAACCTGGTGAAGAGTACATGTCACCAGAGCAGGTTGAACACTTTACGAAAATCTTAACAGCTTGGCGCGACCAGCTAAGAGCTGAAGTGGATCGTACTGTTCACCACATGCAGGACGAAGCAGCAAACTTCCCAGATCCAGTTGACCGCGCCTCTCAAGAGGAAGAGTTCAGCCTAGAACTGCGTAACCGTGACCGCGAACGCCGTTTGATCAAGAAGATTGAAAAGACTTTGGATAAAATCAAAGAAGACGATTTTGGCTTCTGTGAGTCTTGTGGCGTAGAGATTGGCGTTCGCCGTCTTGAAGCACGTCCAACCGCTGACCTTTGTATTGACTGTAAAACACTTGCAGAAATCAAAGAGAAGCAAATGCAAGGTTAATCACCCAGCATTATGATTGTTGAAGGGAGCTCAGGCTCCCTTTTTGTTTTGGCTATCTTCGCACCCTATTTGTTTACTAAATTCGAGATACACGCATGACACGCTATGTAGGTCGATTCGCCCCATCTCCTTCTGGTCCACTGCATTTTGGTTCACTGATTGCCGCTCTTGGCAGTTATTTTCAAGCGAAAGCACAAAACGGAGCTTGGTTAGTACGTATTGAGGACTTAGACCCACCAAGAGAAATGCCAGGTGCAGCGCAACTTATCCTAGAGGCACTCAAGGCCTATCAGCTGCATTGGGATGGAGAAGTGGTATACCAGAGCGAACGTCACGACCTTTACCAAGCTCAAATAAACAAATGGCTCGAAAATGGAGAAGCCTATTATTGCCAATGTACTCGTAAGCAAATTAAAGAGCATGGCGGTTTTTATCCTGGCACTTGCCGCGATAAAAACTTGAAAGACGGCGCGATTCGCCTAAAAATGACCAAGCCTGTCGCTCATTTCCTCGACCAAAAGCAGGGAACCATTACGATTCCAGAGCAACTCGTTAATGAAGATTTCATTATTAAACGTCGAGATGGATTATTTGCTTATAATCTTGCGGTAGTATTGGACGACATCGACCAAGGCGTCACAGAAGTCGTGCGAGGTGCAGACTTAATCGAGCCGACAGGGCGTCAAATTAGCCTGTACCAAATACTTGGTCAGCCTGAAGTTAGCTACTTGCATTTACCATTGGCGATGGACAACAACGGCAATAAATTGTCGAAACAAAATCACGCGACGGCTATTGATATAGATACACCAAAACCTACTCTATTGCGCGCCATGACATTTTTAGGTTTCGAGATACCTGAAACCGTAAGGGCGGCCAACATAGAAGATATTCTTCGTTGGGGCTGCGAAAACTGGCGGTTGGAACAGCTTCCAGCAGAGATCGAGATCACACCGTGATTCTCAAATGGCATTGTGTAGGCTATCATTAGCCGCAAATTAGGCCCTAGAGGCGTATAAAACTAACCAAAGCAAGATTGGATTAAACCCAGTTATTGCCAGATGCACATGAATACAAACGACTATACACCAAGCGAACCTGCCACAATTCCAGAGCTCGCTCTCAATGTAATAACTCGTGAAGAGCACAACATTTCGCGTAAGCAGATCAGTGATAATGCGCTGAAGGTACTGTACCGCCTAAATGGTGCTGGTTTCGATGCTTTTCTTGTGGGTGGCGGGGTTCGAGACTTACTGCTTGGACAAAAACCAAAAGATTTTGACATTGCGACCAACGCAACGCCGGAACAGATCAAACAGCTATTTCGTAACTGCCGTTTGATTGGTCGCCGCTTCCGCTTGGCTCATATTATGTTTGGCCGAGACATCATTGAGGTTGCGACATTCCGTGGTCACCACCAAGAGCAAAAGAATAAGAGCATTTCTCAGCAATCAAAAGAGGGTATGCTGCTGCGTGACAACGTCTACGGCACCATCGATGAAGATGCTGAGCGCCGTGATTTCACGATTAACTCGATGTACTACAACATCGCAGATTACTCGATTCACGACTACGCACGTGGTATTGAAGATTTAGAAGATCGCCTAATTCGACTGATTGGTGATCCAGAAACACGCTACCGTGAAGACCCTGTGCGCATGCTGCGTGCGGTTCGTTTCGCGGTAAAACTAGACTTCGATATTGAAGAAGACACCGCAGCGCCAATCGAACACATGGCACCGTTGCTCGGTGACATTCCGTCAGCGCGTCTTTTTGAAGAGTCACTCAAATTATTGCAATCCGGTCATGGCTTAGAAACCTACCACCTACTGCGTGAGTACAACCTATTCCAGCAACTATTCCCGACGATTGCAGCGCACTTTACAGAAGATTACTCCTCTCACACTGAGCAGATGTTGGATCTTGTCCTAGATTCTACCGACATGCGCATCGAAGATGGGAAACGCATCAATCCAGCATTTATGTTTGCTGCAATGCTGTGGTACCCACTGTGTGCGAAAGCCGATGAACTGATGGAAGAGCGCAACTTAGGCCATTACGACGCCATTATGGAAGCGAGCAACATCATTCTTGACGAGCAAGTTCGCACAATTGCCATTCCAAGACGCCACACCGCAACCATTCGCGAGATTTGGCAGTTACAGCTTCGTCTTCCACGACGTAACGGTAAACGTGCATTCCGTCTTATGGAGCTCAATAAATTTAGAGCTGGCTTTGATTTTCTTGAAATGCGCGGTGAAATTGAAGGTGGTGACACTCAGAAGCTTGCCAAGTGGTGGGAAACTTTTCAAAATGCAGGCCGAGAAATGCGTCAAGCAATGGCTGCCGACTTAGACGGTCAATCACCGAAAACAGGCCAGCGCCGCCGTAAAACTTATCGCAAGAAAAAGAGTAAGCCCAAATCATGATTACAGCGTACATTGCGGTAGGCAGTAACTTGGCTGATCCTGTCAGCCAAGCAAAGCAAGCGATTGAAGCATTAAAAACGCTGCCTAAATCAGAGTTTGTTCAAGCTTCTTCGCTATACAGCAGCACGCCAATGGGGCCACAAAACCAACCGGATTACATCAATGCGGTTGTGTCTATTAACACCAGTTTGACGCCTATTGAATTGCTCAATTGCACACAAGCTATAGAGCAAGAACAAGGGCGTGTCCGTAAAGACGAACGCTGGGGACCAAGAACCTTGGACCTCGACATTGTGCTTTATGGCAATGAGGTGATTAATTCCGAGAGGCTGATCGTTCCTCATTATGGAATGAAAGAGCGTGAATTCGTACTCTACCCTCTTGCGGAAATTGCACCAAGTTTACAACTCCCTGATGGGACCGAGGTCTCTGAACTACTGGAACAAGTAGATAGAAACGGCCTCAGTATCTGGCAGTCATAGCCAACTCCTAGTAAGGATAAAACCATGAAAAAAATGACCATCAACGACCTAATCAAGTGGAAGCAAGAAGGTCGTAAATTTGCTACTTCAACCGCTTATGATGCGAGCTTTGCCCAACTGTTTGAAAGCCAAGAAATGCCAGTACTTCTTGTTGGTGATTCTCTAGGTATGGTTTTGCAAGGTCACAACGATACTCTGCCAGTAACGGTCGATGATATCGCTTACCATACTCGTTGCGTACGTGCTGGTAGCCCAAATTGTTTGTTGATGGCAGACATGCCATTCATGAGCTACACCACGCCAGAGCAAGCTTGCGAAAATGCGGCTAAACTGATGCGTGCTGGTGCCAATATGGTAAAAATTGAAGGTGGTGACTGGCTTGTCGACACGGTGAAAATGCTCACTGAACGATCAGTTCCAGTTTGTGCTCATCTTGGTTTAACTCCTCAAGCTGTTAATATTTTTGGTGGTTACAAAATCCAAGGTCGCGATCAAGAAAAAGCAGACCGCATGGTAAAAGACGCATTAGCGCTGCAAGAAGCAGGCGCTCAAATCGTCTTACTAGAATGCGTACCAGCTGAGCTTGCTGAACGTATTACGCAAGTGCTTGACGTTCCTGTTATCGGTATTGGTGCAGGTAACGTAACAGATGGTCAAATTCTCGTAATGCATGATATGTTTGGTATTTCTGCCAACTACATGCCGAAATTCTCCAAAAACTTTCTTGCTGAAACAGGTGATATGCGCAAAGCCGTTACTAAATACATTGAAGATGTAGCCAACGGTGTATTCCCAGACGACGCTCATACCATTGCCTAGAGGATAAATGCATGCAAACTTTTGCGGAAATCTCAGCAGTTCGTGAACACCTTAAAACCTTTAAACGTGAAGGTCGTAAAGTGGCGTTTGTCCCTACCATGGGCAACCTTCACGAAGGCCACTTAACTTTAGTGCGTAAAGCACGCGAATACGCTGATATCGTTGTCGTAAGCATCTTTGTTAATCCGATGCAGTTTGATCGTGCTGACGATTTAAATAATTACCCACGCACGCTAGAGGAAGACTTAAGCAAGTTAACCTCTGAAGGGGTCGATGTGGTATTTACGCCAACACCAGAAGTTATCTACCCAGAAGGTCTGGATAAGCAAACCTTCGTCGATGTCCCTGGCCTATCAACAATTCTCGAAGGCGCGTCTCGACCAGGTCATTTCCGTGGCGTGACGACGATTGTGAATAAGCTGTTTAACATCGTACAACCGGATGTCGCGTGCTTCGGCGAGAAGGACTTCCAACAACTTGCTGTTATCCGCAAGATGGTTGATGACCTAGCAATGGACATTGAAATCATCGGTGTACCAACCGTACGTGAAATGGACGGTTTAGCAATGAGTTCACGCAATGGCTTGCTTACGCTGGACGAGCGTCAACGTGCTCCTGTACTTGCTCGTACAATGCGTTGGATCAGTAGTGCCATTCGCGGTGGCCGCGATGACTACGCATCGATCATCGAAGATGCAAGCGACCAACTTCGAGCTGCAGGTCTGCACCCTGATGAGATCTTCATTCGTGATGCTCGTACATTACAAGTGATCACACCAGAAACGACACAAGCTGTTATTCTGATGTCTGCGTTCCTAGGCAAAGCTCGTCTTATCGATAACCAAACGGTAGATATGGTTGTCGAAACGAAGGAAGAAGCTGAATCTAACAATACAAACTCAGAGAACGCAGAGTAAGCTCTGAGCCATAAAAGTAAAAAGGTCGACTCTTAGTCGACCTTTTTTATACTCTACGTATAGACGCAATCTAACCCTTCAGGGCGAGTTTTAAACCGCTTGTGCAGCCACATCCACGCTGGAATATCACGTTTTATCATTTTCTCAAGCTCTTGGTTCAAGATGCTTGCCGCTTTAACCGCATTACGTCTCTCGAAACGCTCGCTAATGTCTTTTCCAATGTACAGCGTGTAATGGTGATTTTTACTCACTGTAACGCCAGATATAACCGCGCACTTTGTTGCATCAATGAGAACACTAGACCCGACGGTACTCGCCGCTTGTTCAACAGCAAAAAACGGCGCAAAAACAGAATGGCTAACGCCATAATCATGGTCGGGCAAATACCAAAGTCGATGACCATTCTTCAGAACTTTGAGCATTGATTTCACGTCTTTTCGATCAATCATTTGATGTCCAAAACGAGTTCGACCTCGATGTTGAATAAACTCATAAGCAGGATTCGAATTTGGGCGATAAACGCCATAACCTTGGGCAAACTGGCTAAAAATACGAGCGGTTATCTCCAAGTTTAAATGGTGACTGCACACCACCAACACACCACGTCCATTCTTTTCCTCAGCGAGTAAACGATCTTTTCCAACAATAGAGGTTATCCGACGTATCCGCCAATCTGGCCAAAACCAAGCGATACCGGTTTCGATGATAGCCATTCCAGTATATTGAAAGTTTTTTCGTACTACGTCCTTACATTGCCAATCCGTAAAATCAGGGAAACACAGCTGGAGATTACGCAGAGCGATCTTGTGTCGGCGCTTCATTACATGCATCGCAATACAGCCGATGCTTCTACCTAAGATTCGCAATACTACGTATGGCAGTACATTAACAAGAATCGCTAAAGATCCAAATACCAGCCATACAGACCAATATTTGGGCTTAAGTAACTGATAGGAGAAAGGCGGCGGCGGGACAATATTCATAGGATCACTCATTTATTACAAATGATTGAAACCTACCATGATAAAAACCGAAAAATTGTATGGGTATGTATTGTTATGCACGCGAAAGAGCAGCGTGAATCGCCGCTCTTTGCTTTATGAGAATGGCTTAGCTTCTTAGCCCAATCCCTTTGGTTACTAGATAATGCGCAATGACATACAGTGCAACAACAAACACTGCAAGTACACTAAATGAAGTGACAATGCCCACATCCGAGACACCTAAAAAGCCGTAGCGGAACGCATTCACCATGTAGACGATTGGGTTGATCTTAGAAACGCCTTGCCAAAATTCAGGCAGCAGACTGATCGAATAAAAGACTCCTCCCAAGTAAGTTAAAGGAGTCAATACAAACGTAGGGATGATCGAAATATCATCAAACGTTTTTGCGTAAACCGCATTGATCAAGCCACCGAGAGCAAATACAACCGACGTCATGAAGACAGTCGCGACAATAATGCCCCAGTGCTCCACTTGCAAATCAACGAACAAAAGTGACACACAAGTAACAATTGCACCGACCAACAAACCTCGAGTCACGCCGCCCATCACATAGCCAGCAATAATCACATAGTTTGGTACCGGTGCCACCAGCAGTTCTTCAATATTCTTCTGTAGCTTTGCACTAAAGAATGACGACGCCACGTTCGAGTATGAGTTAGTGATCACCGACATCATGATCAAACCTGGAACAATGTACTCCATGTAACTAAAGCCGCTCATCTCACCAATTCGAGAGCCAATAAGATTGCCGAAAATGATGAAGTACAACGTCATCGTAATGGCTGGCGGCACTAAGGTTTGCACCCAAATACGTGTAAAACGAGTGACTTCTTTGCTCAGCAAGCTGCGAAATGCCGTCCAATATAAACCGTACATTTAATTACTCCCCTCTCTTACAATGCTGACAAACAACTCTTCAAGTCGGTTGGCTTTGTTACGCATTGAGAGAACTTTAATGCCATGCTCTGTTAACTGACTGAATACCGAATTCAATCCTTGGCTCTTATCTAGTTCTATCTCTAAAGAGCCATCAACAATACTTTGTCGATTAACACCTTCAAGCTCAGGCACCTCGACTTCTGACTCAATATCCAAGATAAATGTCTCGACGCTTAGCTTACCTAGTAACGCCTTCATGGTGGTATTTTCAATCAGCTCACCACGATTAATAATGCCGATATTTCGACACAGCATCTCCGCTTCTTCTAGGTAGTGTGTCGTTAAAATAATCGTAATTCCTTGCTCTTGGTTGATCTCTTTCAGAAACCCCCACATTGAGCGGCGTAGTTCAATATCCACTCCAGCCGTTGGTTCATCTAAAATGAGTAATTGCGGCTCGTGCATCAAAGCTCTTGCGATCATTAAACGACGCTTCATCCCACCGGATAGGTTACGAGCACGCTCTTGGCGTTTTTCCCATAAATCCAATTTTTTCAGGTATTTTTCTGCTCTTTCTTTGGCTAATACTTTAGACACACCGTAATAGCCAGCTTGCTGCATCACAATTTGCTCAACGGTTTCAAACTGGTTGAAGTTGAACTCCTGTGGCACCAAGCCTAAATTCTGCTTGGCCAATTCGAGGTCGGTATCAATGTCATAACCGAAAACTTTCGTCGTTCCGGAGGTTTTATTCACTAAGGAGGAAATGATGCCAATCGTGGTCGATTTTCCTGCACCATTGGGACCCAGAAGCGCGTAGAAGTCACCCTTTTTCACTTGGAGACTTATACCTTTTAACGCCTCAAAGCCACCTGCATACGTCTTGCGCAATTGTTCAATTTCTAATGCGTACATAAGGTCTTGATTGCCGTTTGTTTGTGATTACTAATACCGACTCATATTTAGCAGCGGTTTACTACAAAATCGCCTTGGGTATCGTACTGGAGGTCCATCAGTTTATCGTTGAATAACGATGATTACAAATAAACCTTTCGATAATATTGGAAATATAACCCTTACCTCGTAAAGGTTATCTCTAAGTAAGACAAAATAGAGCATAAAAAAACGCAACAGGAAACTGTTGCGTTTTTAACTGTCAGAATGATTACGCCGTTATGCGCTGATACTGGTCTGCCTCAACATGTGCCGCCGCCGCATTCAATGCTTCGTAACGGAATTGGTACATATTTTCATCCGGGACAAGGTCAATCACATGGAATTTCTCTAGCTGTTCTCGTGTTCGCTCATTCGGGCATAATAAATACACGGCACAATTGGCATCGAGAGCATCCTTAATCGCATTCTCTAACGCCAAACCGACGGTTACATCAATCATTGGTACATCCGTAAGATCGAGAATCATCACGTCATAGTCCGAAATACTAGAGTGCTGACGTGAAATGGCTTTAGAAACACTAAAGATCATCGGACCGGAAAGATAAAAGAACAGCACTTTACCATTAGCACGATCCAACAAACCACGCTCGCTGTCAGTCAGCGGCACATCATCTTCATCCGCGTCGCTGATCGCTTTTACTTGTCGCGCCTGCTCTCGGCTCAAACGCTCGATGATGATAATGTTCGAGATAAAGACGCCTAAACCCACCGCAACGATAAGATCAACGAATACTGTAAGCAACATAACGCCATACATCACCGCCATTCCGGAAAAGCTTACCTTATGTGCCCTCTGAATAAAGCTCCAGTCTAGGATGTTAAAGCCAACATACACCGCAATGCCTGCTAACACAGCCATCGGGATTGGCTCTGTTAATCCGCCAGCAACCAGTACAACCAACGCCAACATTAGTGCACGAATCACACCAGATAATGGCGAACGAGCCCCAACTTGGATATTCGTTACCGTCCCCATGGTAGCCCCCGCCCCCGGCAGCGCACCAAACAAGCCTGAGATCATGTTAGCTAACCCTTGACCTCGCAGCTCTTTATCTGAGTCGTGTTCTTTACGAGTTAATGAGTCACCGATAACCGCCGTTAACAAAGTATCAATACAACCTAATGTGCCGAGCACTAATGCATCAATGACCATCTCGACAAACATATCTGTGTCAATATAAGGGGCGACGAGAGAAGGTAACCCAGCAGGAATTTCACCGATACGACGAATATCTTCTGTATCAAAGAGAATCACAGACAATAAAGTCACCGCGACCAATGCCACGAGCTGTGCAGGAACGTATTTACGATATTGCTTAGGGAAGAAAAAAAGAATCCCCAAAGTCAGTAGTCCCAAAAACAACTCACTGAACTTAAGGTTAGAAATGGTCTCCGGCAAAGCAGATAACGTTCCGAGTACTCCCCCTGAAGGCGCAGCATGCCCCATCAAAGGCGATAACTGTAGAATGATAAGAATCACACCAATGCCAGACATAAACCCGGAAATAACGCTGTAAGGCATCAAGGTAACGTATTTACCCAGTTTTAACGTCCCCAATAGGATTTGGAACGCGCCAGCCATCATGACAATCGTGAAAGTCATAGCCATGCCCGTTTCTGGGTATTTCGCCATCATACTGGTTAATACTGCGGTCATGATTACCGTCATTGGCCCTGTCGGTTCTGATATTAACGTATTAGAACCACCAAATAACGAGGCAAACAAACCGACCATTATTGCCCCCCAAAGGCCGGCCTCAGCACCGGCTCCGGATGCAACACCAAACGCTAACGCCAGAGGGAGAGAGATAATCGCCGTGGTTACCCCGCCAAATACATCCCCTTTGAAATTGATATCTTCAAAACGACTACCGAACACTGCTGATTTTCCCTGCATTCAATTTTAAAAAGTAAAATATCACTACTTTAACGAGCTAGGCGAAAATTTAAACCATAAATAGATTAAGGCTAAATTCACACCACAAATAGTTTCACCAGATTTTACTTTTTTCTTAATGAAAACTAGTCAGATGAGTCCTATCTGACGAATATTTAACGAGATCGAAATTGTAACATTGTGTATAGTTACAACACTGATCGCTTGCATGTGCACACAAACAGCGGCAGCGATTTTGTCTTTTAAGGGAAGTAGTTTGCAAAATGCCGGAAATAAAACAGTTATTTGAAAACAATTCGAAATGGTCTCAAGAGATCAAATCTGATCGACCTGAATACTTCGCAAAACTCGCTGAGGGGCAAAAGCCTGATTTTCTTTGGATTGGCTGCTCTGATAGCCGCGTTCCTGCCGAGCGACTAACCGGGCTATACTCAGGTGAGCTCTTTGTTCATCGGAATGTTGCAAACCAAGTTATCCATACTGATCTCAACTGTCTATCGGTCGTCCAGTACGCTGTAGACGTTCTTAAGGTTAAACACATCATTGTCTGTGGACACTATGGATGTGGTGGCGTAAACGCAGCCATTGATAACCCTAAGCTAGGTCTTATTAATAATTGGCTGTTACATATCAGAGATATCTATTTCAAACACCGCACTTACCTAGATCAAATGCCGCAACAAGATCGAGCGGATAAACTAGGCGAGCTTAATGTTGCAGAGCAAGTGTACAACTTGGGTAACTCAACCATCCTGCAAAACGCTTGGGAGCGTGGGCAAGATGTTGAAATTCATGGTGTGGTATACGGAATTGAAGATGGTCGCTTAGAGTACTTAGGCATTCGTTCTAACTCTAAGGAAACCGTAGAAGCGTCTTACCAGAAAGCTCTTTCGACGATTCTAAATACAGACAACAAGCTGCTTTGTCGCTAAGTCATACCTAAAAACTGGACAAAAAACGCCCATCTTAGATGGGCGTTTTTTTATATTTTTAATGCTGAACTCAATGATTATTCTTGAGGTACAACTTTACCGATGTATGGTAAGTGGCGGTATTTCTGCGCGTAATCAATACCCACCCCAACGACAAATTCATCTGGAATTTCGAAACCAATCCAATCCACAGGAACATTCACTTCACGACGAGATGGCTTATCTAGGAGCGTACAAATCGCGATAGACTTCGGCTCACGTAGCGAAAGAATCTCACGGATTTTATTTAGTGTGTTACCAGTGTCAATGATGTCTTCAACAAGCAGAATGTCTTTACCTTTGATGTCATCATCCAAATCTTTCAAGATACGAACGTCACGTGAGCTTTCCATCGTATTGCCGTAGCTTGACGCAGTCATAAAATCAACTTGGTGAGTCAGTTCGATAGCACGTGCCAAGTCTGCCATAAATACAAATGAGCCACGCAATAAGCCTACCAACACAAGATCTTCACTACCTTGATAACGCTCTGTAATTTGTTTGCCTAATTCACGAACTCGCTCCTGAACTTCTTGCTCAGAAATCATGACTTCTATTGTATGTTTCATACTGTGCTCAATCTAAATTTGTGGGTTGAGGTAAGTCGCACGCAAACGATCACCTAATCTTACGGCGTGTAGTGTATCACCACGTTCATTGGGTTGAAAGTCGCATCCTGTTGCCAAAAAATCTTGGAAGAAGGTCTTAGTTTTATAAAGTTCATAGCTAAATTTATCAATAATAATGACATTACTGTATATAAATTGTTCTACAGATGTTGACCTTGTGCATATGCACCATTACACTCATCACTGCTTTAAGCAACTATTAAAATAATCAATTAGGGGGTTACCCCCAATATCAACTCAAATGGCAAGGAAAATGGATATGGACTCAATTGCAAAGAGACCTAGAACTAGGCTTTCTCCAATTAAGCGTAAGCAACAGTTAATGGAAATCGCATTGGAAGTATTTGCGCGCCGCGGCATCGGTCGTGGTGGTCACGCAGATATCGCAGAAATTGCTCAAGTTTCTGTAGCGACTGTTTTTAACTACTTCCCTACACGCGAAGACTTGGTGGATGAAGTTCTCAATCACGTCGTACGTCAGTTCTCAAACTTCCTATCGGATAACATAGACCTAGACTTACATGCACGTGAAAACATCGCCAATATTACTAATGCGATGATCGAGCTTGTCAGCCAAGACTGCCACTGGCTAAAAGTATGGTTCGAGTGGAGTGCTTCAACACGTGACGAAGTATGGCCATTGTTTGTTTCAACTAACCGTACTAACCAGTTGCTGGTACAAAACATGTTCATTAAAGCAATTGAACGTGGCGAAGTGTGTGACCAGCACGATTCAGAACACTTGGCAAACCTGTTCCACGGTATTTGTTACTCACTGTTTGTCCAAGCGAACCGCGCTAAAGGTGAAGCGGAGCTGAAACACCTAGTGAATTCATACTTAGATATGCTTTGCATTTACAACCGTGAACACTAAAGCTTAGCTCGTAATATATGTCAGCCCACCGTTTGGTGGGCTTTTTATTGTCTGCTGTCAGCTAAGCACACATTTATATTTCTATATAACAAGCATAAAAAAACCGCTGCAATGCAGCGGCTTCTATCATTCAGTCAGAAAAAGCTTACTTCTTCTTAACTGCTTTTTTGTTTGGCAGGTCAGTGATTGAACCTTCAAATACTTCAGCAGCTAGACCTACAGACTCGTGTAGAGTTGGGTGAGCGTGGATAGTCAGAGCGATATCTTCTGCATCACAGCCCATCTCAATTGCAAGGCCGATTTCACCAAGTAGTTCACCACCGTTAGTACCAACGATAGCACCACCGATTACGCGGTGAGTTTCTTTGTCGAAGATTAGCTTAGTCATACCGTCTGCACAGTCAGATGCGATTGCACGACCTGATGCTGCCCATGGGAATGTTGCTACTTCGTACTTGATGCCTTCTTCTTTCGCTTCTTTTTCAGTCTTACCAACCCAAGCTACTTCTGGCTCAGTGTACGCAATTGAAGGGATAACTTTAGGGTCGAAGTAGTGCTTCTTACCAGAGATAACTTCAGCAGCTACGTGACCTTCATGCACACCTTTGTGAGCAAGCATTGGTTGACCAACGATATCACCGATCGCGAAGATGTGAGGAACGTTAGTACGCATTTGCTTATCAACGTTGATGAAGCCGCGCTCGTCAATTTCTAGACCCGCTTTTTCACCGTCGATTAGCTTACCATTTGGTACACGACCGATAGCAACTAGAACCGCATCGTAACGCTCAGCTTCAGCTGGCGCTTTCTTGCCTTCCATTGAAACGTAGATACCGTCTTCTTTTGCTTCAACTGCTGTTACTTTCGTTTCTAGCATTAGCTTGAACTTGTCTTTGATACGCTTAGTAAATACTTTCACGATATCTTTGTCTGCTGCAGGAATTACCTGGTCAAACATTTCAACAACTTCAACTTTAGAACCTAGAGAGTGGTAAACCGTACCCATTTCTAGACCGATGATACCACCGCCCATGATAAGCAGTTTTTCTGGCACTTCTTTTAGTTCAAGAGCGTCAGTAGAGTCCCAAATACGTGGGTCTTCATGCGGGATAAATGGCAGTTTGATTGGACGAGAACCAGCCGCAACGATTGCGTTGTCAAAGTTAACAACTGTTGGCTCACCTTCGCCTTCTACAAGGATAGAGTTAGGGCCAGTGAACTTACCGTAACCGTTAACTACTGTTACGTTACGCATCTTAGCCATACCGCTTAGGCCGCCAGTTAGTTGGTTAACAACTTTTTCTTTCCAGATGCGGATTTTGCTGATGTCTGTTTGAGGCTCACCGAACACAACGCCGTGGTCAGCCATCGCTTTCGCTTCTTCAATTACTTTAGAAACGTGAAGCAGTGCTTTAGATGGGATACAACCCACGTTCAGACATACACCGCCAAGCGTGCTGTAACGTTCAACTAGTACAGTTTCAAGACCTAAGTCCGCACAACGGAATGCAGCGGAGTAACCAGCAGGACCAGAACCAAGTACAACAACTTGGGCTTTAATTTCTTTGCTCATTTTGACCTCTTGTAGTCATTATCCCTAACAGGCTGAGTGGGTATCGATTTTTTATGTTTAAGAGAGATTTGTTTTAAACAGTTATTTTCAGACCGCTAACAGTTTACAGAGATGTTAATGGTGTGAAAAGTAAATCAATTTAGCCTGTGAGCTAGACAACAATTCGATTGTGAAAACCCTGAACGAAGCAAGGCTGATAACCAAATTGTCGGTAATTATGATTAGCAGAGGCGGCTAAGTTGCCGCCTCTCATTCATCTAATTTCTATTACAGAACTAGACGACGAATGTCAGATAGACATGAGTTTAGGTAAGTGATGAAGCGCGCACCTTCAGCACCATCGATCACACGGTGGTCGTATGATAGAGACAGTGGAAGTTGTAGACGCGGTTCGAACTCTTTACCGTTCCATACCGGTTTCATTTCTGACTTAGACACACCTAGGATACCAACTTCTGGTGCGTTTACGATTGGAGTAAACGCTGTACCGCCGATACCGCCTAGGCTAGAGATAGTGAAACAGCCACCTTGCATGTCAGCCGCAGTTAGCTTACCAGCACGTGCTTTCTTAGAAACCGCCATTAGCTCTTCAGATAGCTCGTAGATGCCTTTCTTGTTCACGTCTTTAAATACAGGAACAACTAGACCGTTTGGTGTATCTACCGCGATACCAACATTCACGTATTTCTTCAGAATTAGGCTCTCACCGTCTTCTGATAGAGAAGAGTTGAACGCTGGGAACGCTTCAAGCGCTTTAGCTACCGCTTTCATGATGAACACAAGTGGTGTGATCTTCATGCCAGTGTCTTTCTTCGCTTCAATCGCGTTTTGCTCTTTACGGAATGCTTCAAGAGCCGTGATGTCTGCGTTATCCCACTGTGTAACGTGCGGGATCATTACCCAGTTACGGTGTAGGTTTGCGCCAGAGATCTTCTTAATGCGAGATAGCGGTTGAACTTCTGTCTCACCAAACTTGCTGAAGTCCACTTTTGGCCATGGTAGTAGACCAAGAGCCGCGCCGTCGCCTTTGCCAGATGCTGCTGCACCTGCGCCAGACTCAAGACGCTTAAGTGCATCTTTCACGTAAGCTTGAACGTCTTCTTTTAGGATACGGCTCTTACGACCAGAACCTTTAACCTTAGAAAGATTAACGCCAAATTCACGCGCTAGACGACGAACAACTGGAGACGCGTGAGCGTACTCATCGTTTTCTTTGAAATCGCCAGTCGCTGCTGGAGCTGCTGCCGCTGGAGCTTCTGCTTTAGGAGCTGGAGCTGCAGGTGCTGCCGCTTGAGCTGGAGCTGCTGCAGGAGCAGGTGCTGCGCCCGCCACTTCGAATACCATGATTAGTGAGCCAGTAGACACTTTGTCGCCAGCTGCAATCTTGATTTCTTTAACTGTGCCAGCGAATGGTGCAGGAACTTCCATAGAAGCTTTGTCACCTTCAACAGTGATTAGAGATTGCTCTTCTTCCACTGTGTCGCCAACCGCAACCATGATCTCAGTAACTTCAACTTCGTCGCCGCCGATATCTGGAACGTTCACTTCTTTTGCCGCAGACGCTGCTGGAGCTGCTGCCGCAGGAGCTTCAGCTGCCGCTGGTGCTGCTGGAGCGCCTGAACCTGCTGTTTCGAATACCATGATAAGTGAGCCAGTCGATACTTTATCGCCTGTTGCAACTTTGATCTCTTTTAGAGTACCTGCGAATGGCGCTGGAACTTCCATAGAAGCTTTGTCGCCTTCAACAGTTAGAAGAGATTGCTCTTCTTCGATGCTGTCGCCAACGGCAACCATGATTTCAGTAACTTCTACTTCATCACCACCGATGTCTGGTACGTGAACTTCTTTTAGTTCTGCCGCTGCTGCTGGAGCTGGAGCCGCTGCTGGAGCTGCTTCTGCCGCAGGAGCAGGTGCAGCGTCAGCTGCACCCTCGGCTTCGAAAATCATGATTAGAGAACCAGTAGAAACCTTGTCGCCTTCTGCAACTTTGATTTCTTTAACGATACCCGCTTGAGAAGCAGGAACTTCCATAGAAGCTTTATCGCCTTCAACTGTGATCAGAGATTGCTCTTCTTCAACCTTGTCGCCAACGCTTACAAGAATCTCAGTAACTTCAACCTCATCCGCACCGATGTCTGGTACATTAATTTCGATTGCCATTTCTTATCTACCTTCTTAATTAAGCGTATAGCGGGTTTGTTTTCTCTGTGTCGATGTCGAATTTCTTAATTGCTTCTGCAACTACAGATTTCTCAACTTCGCCACGTTTCGCTAGTTCAGTTAGCGCTGCTACTATTACGTAACCTGCGTTCACTTCGAAGTGACGACGTAGGTTTTCACGGCTGTCTGAACGACCGAAGCCATCAGTACCAAGAACTTTGAAAGACTCAGCAGGAATGTATGCACGAACCTGCTCTGCGTAGTTCTTCATGTAGTCAGTTGCTGCGATAGCAGGTTCAGTACCCATTACTGTTTGGATGTAAGGTACTTTCGCTTCCGCTTCTGGGTGAAGCATGTTGAAACGCTCTGCATCTTGGCCATCGCGAGTTAGTTCGTTGAATGACGTTACAGAGTAAACATCAGAAGCAACACCGTAATCTTCGCTTAGGATTTGAGCTGCTTTACGTACTTCATTCATGATAGTACCAGAGCTCATTAGCTGAACTTTCGCTTTGTCGCCCGTGTAAGTTTCTAGCTTGTAGATACCTTTACGGATGCCTTCTTCAGCGCCTTCTGGCATTGCTGGCATTGCGTAGTTTTCGTTCATTAGCGTTAGGTAGTAGAACACGTTTTCTTGTTCTGGACCGTACATGCGACGGATACCGTCTTGCATGATTACAGCTACTTCGTACGCGAACGTTGGGTCGTAAGAAATACAGTTAGGAACCGTACCCGCCAAAATGTGCGAGTGGCCGTCTTCGTGCTGTAGACCTTCACCGTTCAACGTTGTACGACCCGCAGTTGCACCTAGTAGGAAACCACGTGCTTGTTGGTCACCAGCCATCCACGCCATGTCGCCAACACGTTGGAAGCCGAACATTGAGTAGTAGATGTAGAACGGAATCATTGGTAGGTCGTTTGTCGAGTATGAAGTCGCAGCAGCAACCCATGAAGACATAGCACCTAGCTCGTTGATACCTTCTTGTAGAACCTGACCTGAAGTCGCTTCTTTGTAGTAAGAAACAACGCCACGGTCTTCTGGTGTGTATGTTTGGCCGTGCGGGTTGTAGATACCGATTTGACGGAACAGACCTTCCATACCGAATGTACGTGCTTCGTCAGCAATGATAGGAACGATGTTCTTACCAATGTTCTTGTTCTTAAGTAGAACGTTTAGTGCACGTACGAATGCCATAGTAGAAGATATATCACGCTTCTGTTCTTCTAGTAGTGGCTTGAATTCTTCTAGCTCAGGAACGATGAATTCTTGAGTGAATTTTGGTAGACGCTGTGGCGTGTAGCCGTGTAGCGCTTTACGACGAGCGTGTAGGTATTCGTACTCTTTTGAACCTTCTTCAAGTTTCAGGTACGGAAGTTCTTTCACTGCTTCGTCAGTTAGGATGTCTTGAAGACCTAGACGATCACGTAGGTGTAGTACGTGAGTCATGTCCATCTTCTTAACTTGGTGCGCGATGTTCTTACCTTCAGCCGCTTCACCCATGCCGTAACCTTTAACAGTCTTAGCTAGGATTACTGTTGGACGACCTTTAGTTTCTGCCGCGTTTTTGTATGCCGCGTATAGCTTAGAAGACTCGTGACCACCACGCTTAAGTGCGAAGATTTCGTCATCAGTCATGTCAGCAACAAGTGCAGCTGTCTCTGGGTACTTACCAAAGAAGTGCTCACGTACGTACGCGCCATCTTTTGATTTGAATGTTTGGTAGTCGCCGTCGATCGTTTCATTCATAAGCTGTAGAAGCTTACCAGTCGTATCTTTAGCTAGTAGTGAATCCCAGTTGTTACCCCAGATTACTTTCACTACGTTCCAACCAGCACCTTTGAACAGACCTTCAAGTTCTTGAATGATCTTACCGTTACCCATTACAGGGCCATCTAGACGCTGTAGGTTACAGTTGATTAGGAAGCATAGGTTATCTAGTTTCTCACGCGCAGCAAAAGAGATAGCACCACGTGATTCTGGCTCATCCATCTCACCGTCACCTAGGAACGCGTAAACGCGCTGCTCTGAAGTATCTTTAAGACCACGGCCTTCTAGGTACTTAAGGAAACGGGCTTGGTAGATAGAAGCGATTGGACCTAGGCCCATCGATACTGTCGGGAACTGCCAGAATTCAGGCATCAGTTTAGGGTGCGGGTATGAAGGAATACCTTTGCCGTCTACTTCTTGACGGAAGTTGTCTAGCTGCTCTTCAGTTAGACGACCTTCAACGAATGCACGTGAGTAGATACCTGGTGAAATGTGACCTTGGTAGTAAACTAGGTCGCCACCATCCTTCTCGTTTGGTGCACGGAAGAAGTGGTTGAAACATGTCTCGTAGAACGCAGCAGAAGACTGGAAAGACGCCATGTGGCCGCCTAGCTCTAGGTCTTTCTTAGATGCACGTAGAACGATCATGATAGCGTTCCAACGAATAATTGAGCGAATACGACGCTCAAGTGTTGTGTCACCTGGGTATGCTGGTTCTTGGTCTGCAGGAATCGTGTTGATGTAGTTAGTTGTGATACCTGTTGGCATATCAACACCGTCTAGACGTGCTTTATCTAGAACTTGCTCTAATAGGAATTGAGCACGCTCTAGACCTTCTTCACGTACAACTGACTCAAGCGCTTGTAGCCATTCTTGAGTTTCCAGTGCATCTACGTCATGCTTCATATCAGACATGGCGATCTATCCTTCTGTTGGTTGGATCTACTTATTTAAGTAACGCTCTTACGAGTCATTACCCTGCTGAATTCGACGTAGAGAACGCTCTCGTCGAGACTCTTCTCGAGTCAAATCCAACAATGTTTCTTCGATGTAAGCCAAGTGCGAGTGGGACATTTCTCGCGCCTTTTCAGGCTGACCAGAAACAATCGCATCCACGATATTGGCTCGGTGTTTACTGACTTTCTCGACCGCTTCTGGGCGGCGACGTAGTAATTTAAAATTTTGTAGAATATTTTGCTCAAGCAAAGGTGCTAAGCTTCGAACAATGTGCAACAAAACCACGTTGTGCGCGGCCTCTGTCAAAGCGATCAAAAATTGCATTACTTCCGCAGATTCAGCTTCGATATCGTTGTTTGCTTGCTCTTGGCTAATGCGCTCAAGGCAACCTTGAATACGCGCAAAATCTTCTTCGGTACCACGTAAAGCTGCAAAGTAGGCTGAAATTCCTTCCATCGCATGACGAGACTCAAGCACATCAAGCTGGGTTTCAGAATGACTAGACAACAAATTCAACAAGGGATCTGAAAAGCTCTTCCAGATATTCTCACTTACGAATGTTCCGCCACCTTGGCGACGAGTCAACAAACGCTTCGCTTCCAAGCGTTGAATGGCTTCTCGGACTGAAGGACGAGACACATCGAACTGTTTTGCCAGTTCACGCTCTGGAGGCAGTTGTTGCCCCGGAGACAATGTTCCTTCCACTATCAACCTTTCTAACTCTTGTTCTATAACATCAGAGAGTTTTGGCTGACGAATCCTTTGATAAGCCATAATTTATTGTTCTTCTACTCTTGCAGGTAATTGGTAATACCAATTTTAAGTTGGTGCAGAAATTAACATAATTAAAACGCCACTGTCCAGCCGAAAATTGACCTAAATCATAGAACGAGCTTACTTCCAACACTCTGATAACAATCGACTGTTAAAACAGCAATAGAATTGGTATGACCAATTACATAAAGCATACAAATGGGAAGTCGACGTGCTAGCAGTTTTGGAAAAGAAATACAGAAAATGACAAAATTATCAGTCTATTTATTCACCAAAACGGCATGTACGAGCGTAAAAATGTAGTTAACTTTTAACAATCATTAATATTTCTGGTATCAAAAAAAGGCATACCTGATCGTATGCCTTATTTATTTCGCTTTTTTGAATTTACACTTTCGCTACAAATCAACGCTGTATAAGCAGTCTATATTTCACCCAATCAAAGCTTAGACCAGGATCGCTTTTTCTCAAGGGCGCAATATATTGATGACCGGTAATTCGTGGCGGGGTGATTTGAGGATAAGATTGCATAATCACCTCAGTTATCTCTGCAAGTGATTGATATTGCGCTTCTGTGTAGGCAGTAAATTCTGTCCCTTCAAGCTCGATACCAATGGAATAGTCATTACAACGCTCCCTGCCCGCGAAACTGGATTGACCGGCATGCCATGCTCTATCGAGAAAAGAAACAAATTGAACAACCTCGCCGTTTCTCTTAATCAAGCAATGTGCAGAAACGCCCATTTTGTGAATAACTTCAAAAAATGGATGTGCATTTGGGTCTAGCTTGCCAGTGAAGAAGTCCTCAATATACGTTCCACCAAACTGCCCAGGAGGCAAACTGATGTTGTGTACCACCAGCAGAGAGATGTCGTTTGTATCAGAGCGAGCATCAAAAAATGGTGACGGAACATGCTTTGCCTGTGTCAGCCAGCCATTCTCGATAATTGGGCGCATATCAACCTCTCTACTTTGCAAATTAACTGCTGAAATTATTGACACCGGAGAGTATCATTCGTTGCCATCTCCCTTTCAAGACAAGATTTGCGATGAAGAACACACACAACATTCAAGAACGCCTAGAATACCTTAAACAACAACTCCCTTTAGAGATCACTCGCTCTGTCGCTGATACCTTAAAAGAAGATCTAGGTGGCAGTGTCGACGCAGATAACGACATTACTGCATCTTTGATCCCTGCCGATGCGGTTAATACCGCAACGATTATTACTCGTGAGCATGGTGTGTTCTGTGGTCAAGCATGGGCTGATGAAGTTTTTAAACAGCTCGGTGACAAGGTCAGTATTGAATGGCACGTAAAGGACGGCGATAAAGTCGAGCCTAACCAAACCCTTTGCACGCTGACAGGCCCTGCTCGTGACTTGTTGACTGGTGAACGTAACGCAATGAACTTCATCCAAACGCTGTCTGGCTGCGCAACAGTTACCGCAGAGTACGCTGAAAAAATCGCGCATACTGAGTGCCGTCTACTAGACACACGCAAAACCATTCCTGGTCTGCGTAGCGCACTAAAATACGCCGTGACCTGCGGTGGTGGCTTTAATCATCGCATCGGTGTGTTCGACGCTTACCTCATTAAAGAAAACCACATTATTGCTTGTGGTGGCATCACTCAAGCCATCCAAAAAGCGAAAGAGCTTAACCCAGGCAAACCGGTAGAAGTAGAAACGGAAAGCTTAGAAGAGTTGAAACAAGCGATAGAGGCTGGTGCCGACATCATCATGCTCGATAACTTCACAAAAGAAATGATGCGTGAAGCCGTAGCGATTAACGCAGGTCGTGCCGCTTTAGAGAACTCCGGCAACATTACGCTAGAGACCATCGCAGAATACGCAGAAACCGGTGTCGATTACATTTCGGTAGGCGCGTTGACTAAGCATCTAAAAGCGATGGATCTTTCGATGCGCTTCAAATAATAAAAGCAACACAATCTCAATTACTTCAACTAACTCAGTGAGTTGTGAGTAACTAATCATTTAAAAGGGCCAATTGGCCCTTTCTTTTTATCCACTAAAAAAATAGTACTACTCGCAAAACTCTGCATGCGATATGCAACTTTTCACCAAAGAGTTTTATCTCACTCGAGAGCCCATCCCTTCCCCATTTTCAACCCACCTTAACTCTCCATAATCTTTCGCCAATGCAAGAGCATTATTAATTTTTAGGAAAGGGTTAAAAATGAAAAACAGTAAACAGAAAAAACAACAGGGTTTTACTCTGATTGAGTTAATGATTGTGGTGGCGGTAATTGGTGTTTTAGCTGCAATTGCAGTTCCACAATACCAAAAATATGTAGCTAAAAGTGAGGCAGCGTCTGCACTAGCATCCATCACTGGGCATAGAATAAATGTTGAAACTTATGTTGTTGAAAATGGCTCATTTCCAACAGCAGCCCAGCTACCAGTTCCGACTTCTCCACTTGGTGTAATTAGCTATACAGCTTCAGCTTCAGGAGCAAGTACGTCGTCAGGTGCAATAAAATTCACATTTAATAGCACCGGTGTAAGTCCAGACGTTATCAGTAAAGACGTTACTCTAGGGCGTGATGGAACAGGTCAATGGAACTGTACCTCTGGCATTGCTGCTACAGGTGTAAAGCCTAAAGCATGCTCGTAAGAAGTTAAGCAGTGCTAACTAACCTCTCCACGGTTCTTCGCCAAAAAGGGTTACTGACTTTTTCCCAAGAAGAATCGTTAATAGAGCAAGTCAAAGCTTCTGGTATTTCGATGCCAGAGGCTTTACTCAGTTCTGGATTATTTACATCAAGCGAACTCGCTGAGCACTTAAGTTCTCTCTTTGGTTTAAATCAGCCCGAGTTATCTCAGTACGAGTATGCTTCGCTTTGTCAGCAACTTGGCCTTAGGGAATTAATCACGCGGCATAACGCACTCCCACTCCAGCGTACGTCTTCAACGTTATTATTAGCGGTTGCCGACCCCACCAACCAACAAGCAGAAGATGATTTTCGCTTTGCCACTGGTTTACAGATTGAATTGGTGTTGGCGGATTTTCGTCAACTCAGCGCGGCAATTCGACGCTTATATGGTCGTTCATTGAGTCATGAGAAGTCCGGGTTAAAAGAGATCAACCAAGAAGAGTTAGCCAATCTGGTTGATGTGGGCGCAGATGAAATCGACAACATTGAAGACTTGAGCCAAGATGAGTCTCCTGTTAGCCGTTACATCAACCAAATTCTGTTGGACGCTGTGCGCAAAGGCGCATCCGATATCCACTTTGAGCCTTATGAAAAGATGTACCGTGTGCGCCTACGCTGTGATGGCATCTTAATTGAAACACAGCAGCCACCAAGCCACTTAAGTCGCCGCTTATCCGCTCGTATCAAAATCCTCTCTAAACTTGATATTGCAGAGCGACGTTTACCACAAGATGGGCGTATTAAGCTCAAGTTGAATCAAGACACCGCAATTGATATGCGTGTATCCACGCTACCGACTCTATTCGGAGAGAAAATTGTACTACGACTGCTCGACAGCAGCTCTGCGTCATTGGATATCGACAAGCTTGGTTATAGCGAACAACAAAAACAATTGTACTTGGATGCGCTGCGTCGCCCACAAGGCATGATTCTGATGACAGGTCCAACCGGGAGCGGAAAAACCGTTTCTCTGTACACTGGGCTGAGTATCCTCAATAAGCCAGAAATCAACATTTCCACGGCAGAAGACCCAGTAGAAATTAACTTATCGGGCATTAACCAAGTTCAAGTTCAGCCTAAGATTGGTTTTGGTTTTGCCGAAGCCCTGCGCTCTTTCTTACGTCAAGACCCGGATGTGGTAATGGTCGGTGAGATTCGTGACTTAGACACTGCGGAAATCGCCATAAAAGCATCGCAAACCGGTCACTTAGTACTTTCAACCTTGCATACCAATTCTGCAGCTGAAACGGTGATTCGTTTATCAAACATGGGCGTAGAAAGCTTTAACTTGGCCTCCTCTCTTAGTTTGATTATTGCCCAGCGTTTAGCCCGTAAACTGTGCTCGGTCTGCAAGCAACCACAAGAGCTTACCGTTCAGTTGCAACATCTCGGTATTCAAGCAAGCGACAACATTTTTAAAGCCAATCCCGATGGATGCAATGAGTGTACTCATGGTTATTCCGGCCGAACGGGGATTTATGAAGTGATGCGCTTTGATGAATTTCTTTCCGAAGCGCTTATTAAAGGCGCCTCTGTACATGAACTAGAAAAACTCGCCATCGCAAATGGTATGAGCACGTTACAAATGTCGGGCATAGAAAAACTCAAACAAGGGATCACAAGTTTTAGTGAACTACAGCGCGTACTTTATTTTTAATCCTTTAATCAGCAGTCACATCCATGAAAAGCACTACACCACAACTTAAAAACTTCCGCTGGAAAGGCATCAACAGTTCAGGCAAAAAGACATCTGGGCAAACCCTCGCGATGACAGAAATTGAAGTACGCGAGCGTCTAGACGCACAGCACATCAAGATCAAGAAGTTAAAGAAAAGCAGTATCTCGTTTCTCACTAAACTCAGCCATCGCGTGAAAGGCAGAGACATCACGGTGTTTACCCGTCAGATTTCGACGATGTTGATAACCGGTGTGCCCTTGGTTCAGGCTTTAAAATTGGTATCAGAGAATCACAAAAAAGCAGAGATGAAATCCATTTTGATGAGCGTGACACGCGCCGTTGAAGCAGGGACGCCCATGTCAAAAGCCATGCGCACTGCAAGTGAACACTTTGACCCACTCTATACCGATCTTATCGCCACAGGTGAGCAATCCGGTAACTTAGCAGAAGTGTTCGAGCGCTTAGCCACCTACCGAGAAAAAAATGAACAACTCCGTGCGAAAGTGATCAAAGCACTGATCTACCCAGCCATGGTAGTGCTAGTAGCGTTAGGCGTGTCGTTTATCATGCTCACCAAAGTCATTCCCGAGTTTGAAAAAATGTTTGTTGGTTTTGGTGCTGACTTACCGTGGTTTACCAGGCAAGTATTAGATCTTTCCGCCTGGACACAAAACTGGAGTCCGTTTATCGCACTAGGCTCCATTAGTTTATTCATTTCGGCGAGAATCCTCTCTAAGCGTTCAGATTCTTTTCGCTTAATGCTCAACCGCTCTGTGCTTAAATTTCCTGTCCTGGGCCCTGTATTATCAAAAGCCGCTATCGCCAAATTTAGTCGAACACTCGCCACAAGCTTTACAGCGGGTATTCCAATTCTAACCAGTTTAAAAACCACATCAAAAACCTCAGGAAACTTACACTATCAACTCGCCATAGAAGAAGTTTACCGTGATACCGCCGCAGGTATGCCAATGTATGTTGCCATGCGTAACTGTAATGTGTTCCCTGAATTAGTGTTACAAATGGTCATGATCGGTGAAGAGTCTGGTCGACTTGACGATATGCTCAATAAAGTTGCAACGATCTACGAGTTTGAAGTCGACAACACCGTCGACAACCTTAGTAAAATTCTAGAGCCACTAATTATCGTATTTTTAGGTATCGTTGTTGGCGGATTAGTGACAGCAATGTACTTGCCAATCTTTAACTTAATGAGTGTATTGGGCTAGAATGAGCTGTTAACTCCTTTAAAACAGCATCTTGCTGATTTCACTCATCGCTCAAGAGACAAATATGGAAGTATTCCAGTACTACCCTTGGCTATTCGTTGTGTTTGCCACCATCTTCGGTCTGATCGTGGGTAGCTTCCTCAATGTGGTTATTTATCGACTACCTAAAATCATGGAACTAGGATGGCGACGCGAATGTGCCGAGTCATTTCCTGAATACAAAATAGAACCTCCTAAAGAAGTGCTGACCTTGAGCGTCCCACGCTCCTCCTGCCAGAAATGCGCAACACCGATACGTATTCGCGACAACATTCCTGTGATTAGCTGGCTGCTTTTAAAAGGCAAATGTCACAACTGTCAGGCAACCATTAGTGCACGCTATCCACTGATTGAACTGCTCACCGCGTTCTGTTCAGGCTTTATAGCTTATTACTTTGGTTTTAGTTACTTTACCGTTGCCCTACTCTTTTTTACTTTTATCTTAATCGCCGCAACATTTATCGATCTCGATACTATGTTGTTACCTGACCAATTAACATTACCATTAACTTGGGCTGGCATTGCCTTAGCATTAGTCGAAATAAGTCCTGTTACTCTACAAGATTCTGTCATTGGTGCTATTGCTGGTTACCTATGTCTCTGGTCCGTTTACTGGGGCTTTAAGCTACTTACTGGTAAAGAAGGAATGGGATATGGTGATTTTAAACTACTAGCAGCACTAGGGGCTTGGCTAGGTTGGCAGTCACTGCCGATGATCATTCTACTTTCCTCTGTGGTTGGCATCGTATTTGGCATCATTCAACTACGCTTGCAAAAGAAGGGAATTGAAAAAGCTTTCCCTTTCGGTCCTTACTTAGCAATTGCTGGTTGGATAAGCTTAATTTGGGGCGAGCAGATTTTAAACTGGTACTTTACTTCAGTTCTAGGAGTGTAAATGGCTTTGGTTATTGGTTTAACAGGTGGTATCGCTAGTGGAAAAACAACCGTTGCGAATCTGTTCAAACAACAATTTAAAATCGATATCGTCGATGCCGACATTGTAGCAAGAGAAGTTGTCGAGCCAGGTACTCCCGGCCTAAACGCGATTATTGAACACTTTGGTCACGATATCGTTCGTGAAGACCAAACTTTAGATCGCGCAAAGCTGAGAGAAAAAATCTTTTCGAATTCAGATGAAAAAGCATGGCTCAACGCACTGTTGCACCCGATAATTCGTGAAAAGATGATCGAAGATTTGCAGCAAGTCACTTCAGAGTATGCGTTACTTGTGGTGCCGTTGCTCGTAGAAAACAAGCTAGATAGTTTGTGTGATCGCGTTCTTGTCGTCGATGTTGAACCGAATACACAGATATCTCGCACGATGAAACGAGACAATGTGAGTGAAGATCAAGTTCGCGCCATCCTTGCCTCTCAAGCATCAAGAGAGCAAAGGCTCGCGCTTGCAGACGATGTGGTTAAGAATAATCCAAGTGACCCTGATCTTTTGCTTCAAATCACAGATTTGCACGAAAAGTACCTAGCCATGTGTAAGAAAAATCTGCGAAAATAGGAACGAAACTCACAAAGGCTTATGTCGATGACCACGCACAAATTTGAACATCCGTTAAATGAGAAAACTCGTATTTATCTAAGAGTGGAGTCTCTGCTGCGTCAGGCTCACTTGGCCTCTGGGTTTAGCGAAAATCACCAGTACCAACTGTTTTTCCGTGCGTTATTCGATATGGTTGAGATCTTCGAACAGATCCAGCTGAAAAGTGAACTGGCCAAAGATTTAGAGAAGCAACGGCTGTCGTACCGCCATTGGCTCAATGTTGATGGCGTCGATCAAGACGCATTAAATACCCTACTACAAGAGATAGATGTCGTTCATAGCCAACTGATGGGTGCAGAGCGTTTTGGTCAAGCACTAAAAGAAGATCGCTTCTTAAGCTCTATCCGCCAACGCTTTAATCTACCGGGTGGTTCATGCTGTTTTGATCTGCCAGCATTACACTACTGGCTTCATCTACCTATTGAACGTAAAAAGCGTGATGCACAACAGTGGCAAGCAAGCTTAAAGCCCTTATCTGATGCGCTTTCGTTATGGTTAAAGCTCACTAGAGAGACCGGACATTTCAAAGCTCAAATCGGTCGTGCAGGTTTCTTCCAAAGTGACGCTGATGAAGCCAACATTCTAAGACTTCACATCCCAATGGAATATGGCGTGTATCCTATGATTTCAGGCCATAAAAATCGCTTTGCGATCAAGTTTATGTCGTTTGAAAACGGCCAAGCGTGCACACAAGATATTGAGTTTGAACTTGCTGTGTGCAGCTAAGACGACACTACGCCTCGCCTCCATAATCTAAAATTCAACGCTTTATTGCGCTTATATTTGATAAAATTTCGTAGCAGCAATAGCGCGTTGAATAAGCCATCTTTAATTCGTTTAGGTATACTACCCTTTAACACCAATTAGTAATGGGACGCTCAACTATGTCTAAAGTTACCATCGTTCAATGTCCACAATGTGGCGCCGACGTAGAATGGGGAGAACAAAGTCCTCATCGCCCTTTCTGCAGTAAACAATGTCAAATGATTGATTTTGGTGAATGGGCAGATGAAGAAAACACCATCCCAGGCGCACCCGATATGTCCGATAGTGATGGCTGGTCTGAAGACCAGTATTAAATTGAGACCTAGGGTAAAGGAATACCCTAGGTTCCTTCTTGGGGAATCTGAATCACGCTCCTTCGTCGCTGTCCAGAAAGACGAATTTTAACCACGGTACCCTGTAATCTTTGGTTATCAATTCCCGTCATTCAGAGGAGCCATAGCGAAATCAAGAACCTACTCATAGCAAGAATACTGTTAGACAACTGAAACACTAGCATTCTCAGCGAGTAGATTTTTAACCACGCTCCTTCGTCGCTATCCAGAATGACGACTTTTAACCACGGTACTCTATAATCTTTGACCATCATTTCCTGTCATTCCGAGGATCCATAACGGCATCAGGAATCTACTCATAGCAAGGATGAAGCTAACAACGTAAACACTTGCATGCTCGACTAGTAGATTCTGAATCACGCTCCTCCGTCGCTATTCAAAATGACGAATTTTAACCACAGTACCCAGTAATATTTGATCATCATTTCCCGTCATTCCGAGGAGCCATAGCGACATCAGGAATCTATTCACAGCAAGGCAGAGGCGTGGAGTGTACATCAGTGCATGAGCATCGACAGTTCAGGTCGGGTGAAAAGAAACGAGCAAGCTAATTACACAAATAAAAAAACGGAGCCCTAAAAGGACTCCGTTTAAGATGAGAACGCTAGTTATAGCATTACTTCTTAGCAAGTTTCTCTTTGATACGAGCAGACTTACCAGAACGCTCACGTAGGTAGTACAACTTGGCACGACGTACTGCACCACGGCGTTTAACTTCGATGCTATCAACGATTGGAGAGTGTGTTTGGAACGTACGCTCAACACCTTCACCGTTAGAGATCTTACGTACAGTGAAAGCAGAGTGTAGACCACGGTTACGGATTGCGATTACAACGCCTTCGAAAGCCTGTAGACGCTCACGGTCACCTTCTTTTACCTTAACTTGAACTACAACAGTGTCACCTGGTGCAAATTTAGGTAGGTCTGATTTCATTTGCTCTTCTTCAAGAGCTTTGATGATGTTACTCATTTTTTAAATTCCTAGAATAAACTGATACTAAATAAATTAGGTTACTTTGCGTTATGTTCTTTAATGGCTTTATGCTCATTAACAAACTCAGCAAGTAATTGTTCCTGTTCGTCAGTCAGAGCTAGGTTTTCCAGGAGCTCTGGTCTTCTTAGCCAAGTACGGCCCAACGACTGCTTGAGTCGCCATTGACGAATGTCCTTGTGATTGCCTGACATCAGTACAGCTGGTACCTCTTTGTCATCCAATACTTCTGGACGCGTATAGTGAGGGCAATCTAACAAGCCATTTGCAAAAGAGTCTTCTTCTGCTGACGCGAAATCCCCTAGTACACCCGGAACAAACCGAGAAACAGAGTCGATTAACGTCATGGCTGGTATCTCACCACCCGTCATCACAAAATCACCAATCGACCATTCTTCGTCGACTTCAGATTGAATGATGCGCTCATCTACCCCTTCATAACGACCACAAATCAGAAGCAAGTTCTCATTCGTTGCCAGTTCTTCCACTCCTTTCTGGTCGAGCTTGCGACCTTGAGGAGAAAGGTAGATGACTTTCGTCTTGCCCGGTGAGGCTGCTTTCGCGGTATGAATGGCATCGCGCAAAGGCTGAACCATCATTAACATACCAGGGCCACCACCGTAAGGTCGGTCATCGACTGTGCGATGTTTGTCGTGAGTGAAATCTCTAGGATTCCAAGTCTCAATCGACAAAAGACCTTTTTTAACCGCTTGACCTGTTACTCCAAAATCAGTAACAGAACGGAACATTTCTGGAAAAAGGCTAATAACGCCAACCCACATGTTTATCTCGCTCTGTAATTTTGGAGATTAGAATCCAGGATCCCAGTCAACTTCGATCCGTTGAGCTTCGCGATCAACATTAATGATCACTTGCTCTTCAAGGAACGGGATTAATCGTTCCTTCTGCCCGAAAGCATCTTTAAGATTTGCTTTAACAACCAGAACATCGTTTGAGCCAGTTTCTAGCATGTCAGTAACGACACCTAGATCGTAACCTTTAGTGGTTACAACTTGCATCCCAAACAATTCGCGCCAGTAGAACTCATCTTCTGACAATTCAGGAAGTACCGCAGGGTCAATAGCAATTTCAAAGTTCGTCATTAGATGCGCGTCTTCACGAACATCCATGCCTTCCAGCTTAGCCACCATACCTTTGTTATGGCGCTTCCAGCTTTCTACTTTGTACTCAACCCACTTGCCCTTTTGGTTAATGTACCAAGGGCTGTAATCGAAAATGCTTTCAGCATTGTCTGTGTAGGAAAAAACCTTAAGCCAACCACGAATGCCGTAAGTAGCACCAAACTTGCCTACAACAATCTTTTCGTTGCTCATTGTTTCTTTACCTTTCATCGACATAAACTAGTTTCTACTTTTCAAGTAAAAAATTAAGCCGCTTTTTGAGCGTCTTTAACTAGCTTAGCAACACGGTCAGATACTGACGCGCCTTGACCAACCCAGTGGTTAACGCGGTCTAGGTCTAGACGTAGACCTTCTTCTTGACCTTTAGCAGTTGGGTTGAAGAAACCAACTTTCTCGATGAAACGGCCAGTTGCAGCGTTGCGGCTGTCCGCTACTACGATTTGATAAAATGGACGCTTTTTAGCGCCGTGACGTGCCAAACGAATGGTTACCATGTCGTCCTCTTTGCTTTCTCAAAAATAAAATTAACCCCAAAAACCATTCAAGAAATTAAACAGTTTGGGGTCTCGTGCCAAAATAAAGCTCCGGGATTTTACTCTTCTCCCGGAGCAATGCAAGGAGTTTAGTTACTTTTTCACCAACATAAATTGAATTTAAAGTTTGTGACGTACCTAACACCCTGAATCTATGCGTGATCGATTAATTAACGACCAAATGGGTTGAAGCCACCGCCACCACCCATGCCGCCCATCATGCCTTGCATGTTGCGCATCATGCCTTTCATGCCACCTTTTTGCATCTTTTTCATCATTTTCTGCATTTGGGTGAACTGTTTTAGTAAGCGGTTTACATCTTGAACCTGCACACCAGAACCAGCCGCGATACGCTTCTTGCGCGAGCCCTTGATAATTTCTGGGCGTTGACGTTCTTTCATTGTCATGGAGCTGATGATCGCTTCCATCTGTTTGAACATCTTGTCATCGACTTTATCTTTCACATTGTCTGGTAGCTGGGACATTCCTGGAAGCTTATCCATCATCCCCATCATGCCGCCCATGTTTTGCATCTGGCCTAGCTGTTCACGGAAATCTTCAAGGTCGAAACCTTTCTTCTCTTTGAACTTCTTCGCTAACTTTTCTGCCTTTTCTTGGTCAACGTTGCGTTGTAGGTCTTCAATCAAAGACAGAACGTCACCCATGCCAAGAATACGTGAAGCAACACGATCTGGGTGGAACGGTTCTAGCGCGTCAGTTTTTTCACCGACACCCAAGAATTTGATTGGTTTGCCCGTGACATGGCGTACTGAAAGTGCCGCACCACCACGAGCATCACCATCAACCTTAGTTAGAACTACACCGGTAAGAGGTAGCGCATCGCCAAAGGCTTTTGCTGTATTTGCTGCGTCTTGACCCGTCATGGCGTCAACAACAAATAGCGTTTCTACTGGGTTGATAGCTGAGTGAAGATCTTTGATCTCCCCCATCATCTCTTCATCAATTGCCAAACGACCTGCGGTATCGACAATAAGTACGTCGTAGAATTTTTTCTTCGCATGGTCAATCGCTGCATTGGCGATATCAATAGGCTTTTGGTCTGGTGATGATGGGAAGAAGTCAACACCGATGTCTGATGCCAGTGTTTCAAGCTGCTTGATTGCCGCAGGACGGTAAACGTCGGCAGACACAACCAAAACTTTCTTCTTGTCACGTTCTTTTAGAAGCTTAGATAACTTACCTACCGATGTGGTTTTACCCGCACCTTGTAGACCTGCCATAAGAAGCACAGCAGGTGGTTGAGCAGCAAGGTTTAGTGCCTCATTCGACTCACCCATTACGGCTTCAAGTTCTGTTTGAACGATCTTGATAAATTCCTGACCTGGAGTCAGAGATTTAGAAACTTCTACGCCCACCGCTTTTTCTTTAACGCGGTTCACAAATTCACGAACGACCGGAAGCGCAACGTCAGCTTCAAGTAGAGCCATTCGGACTTCACGTAGGGTTTCTTTAATGTTGTCTTCGGTCAGACGACCTTTACCACTGATATTTTTCAGCGTTTTGGATAATCGATCCGTTAAATTCTCAAACATCTTTGTCTCTTCGCTAAAATGGCGATTAATTAGTGTGAGTATACATTAGCCAAGGTCTGAGTCATACCCGTACCGCTGTCCTATTCTTGTCTCTATTTATATATGGTGCGGTAACTTATTAATTTCAATATCTCATCTCTCACGATTGATGTCGGATATAACGTAGCCCCAAAGTGTAATGCAAGGTATAATTTCTCCATCGTGCACAATAATATTTAGGATTCATGGATAGCTTAATAGCCATCGCGGCCGCCATACTTTATGTCTTGGCGATTGCGACCATCATACCCGGACTCTCACAACAGTCAGGAATCAAAGCAAAAACAGTGTTTGCTAGTGCTGCCTGTGCGCTTGTTTTTCATGCGTGGATTTTGAGTGATCTGATCTTTGATGGTTCAGGTCAAAACCTGAGTATTCTCAACGTGGCTTCTTTGATCAGTTTTATTATTTCTCTGGTCATGAGCCTTGCTATGTTGAAAAACCGACTGTGGTTTTTATTGCCAGTCGTTTATAGCTTTGCTGCCATCAATTTATCTGCTGCCACATTTTTGCCAAGCACGTTTATAAAGCACCTAGAGAATGACCCTAAGCTACTCATTCATATTTCATTTGCGCTCTTCTCATACGCGACTTTAACTATCGGGGCACTCTATGCGCTTCAGTTGGCTTGGCTGGATCACAAACTGAAAGCAAAAAAATCTTTGGCGATTAACCCAAACCTGCCGCCTCTATTAATGGTGGAGCGTCAACTCTTCAAAATTATTTTGATCGGTAACTTATTGTTAACTGCCACGCTCATTACTGGCTTTGTCTTTGTGCAGGATATGTTTGCCCAAGGTAAGGCGCATAAGGGCATTCTTTCTTTCATCGCTTGGGTGGTGTACTCAATACTACTTTGGGGTCACTATCAAAAAGGCTGGCGTGGTAGAAAAGTCACATGGTTCGCTGTTGCAGGAGCAACACTGTTAACTCTGGCATATTTTGGCAGTCGCTTTGTAAAAGAAATCATCTTGAATTAAGGAGCTCTAGGGCTCCTATCCTTTATATTTTAGGCTAGATAAAATACAGTACGCCTTAACTCTTTGACTTAACGGACTTACTCAACCGTTATATAACCCAATACTTACAAGGAACAGCAACGTTTTGGACGACATCTCTACGGGTATCTTGTTTGCGCTACTCGCGTGTCTTATCGTCATATCAGGTTACTTTTCCGGTTCAGAAACAGGGATGATGTCTCTGAATCGTTATCGCTTAAAACACTTAGCCAAAAACGGGCATAAGGGTGCTAAGCGAGTCGAAAGACTATTAGACCGTCCAGATCGTTTGATTGGTCTTATTCTTATCGGCAACAACCTCGTTAATATTCTCGCGTCCGCGATCGCGACCATTATTGGTATGCGTTTGTATGGTGATTTAGGTGTCGCTATCGCAACCGGTGCACTAACTATGGTTGTATTGGTTTTTGCCGAGGTTACCCCTAAAACAATTGCAGCGCTTTACCCTGAACGTGTGTCCTACGCGAGCAGTATATTATTGACCATACTGATGAAGTTACTGTCGCCTTTAGTGATGCTTGTTAACTTTATTACGAATGGCTTTATCCGCTTACTTGGTGTAAGAGCGGATCACTCAGCAGAAGATCATCTTAGCTCCGATGAGCTGCGTACGGTGGTAAATGAAGCTGGCGGTTTGATTCCTCGCCGACACCAAGACATGCTAGTGTCTATTTTAGATCTTGAGCACGTCACCGTGAACGACATTATGGTCCCACGCAATGAAATTACCGGTATTGATATTAACGACGACTGGAAATCCATTGTTCGCCAGCTAACACACTCACCACATGGACGCATAGTTTTCTATCGTGACCAAATTGATGAAGTGGTTGGCATGCTGCGCTTGCGTGAAGCTTATCGTCTGATGTTGGAAAAGAACGAATTCAACAAAGAAACGCTATTACGTGCTGCTGATGAGGTCTATTACATCCCAGAAGGCACACCACTGAACGTGCAAATGTTGAAATTCCAACGCAACAAGCAACGTATCGGTCTGATCGTGGATGAGTACGGTGATATCATCGGTCTAATCACTCTTGAAGATATTCTGGAAGAGATCATTGGTGAGTTCACGACGTCAATTTCTCCAAGCCTCTCTGATGAAATCAGTCCTCAAGGTGACGGAAGCTTTCTTATTGAAGGCAGCACCAATATTCGAGATATTAACAAAGGCCTGAAATGGGATTTACCAACGGATGGCCCAAGAACGTTAAACGGTCTTATTTTGGAGCACCTGGAAGATATTCCAGAGAGCCATTTAAGCGTGAGAGTAGCGGGTCACCCAATGGAACTTGTTGAGATTGAAGAGAACCGAATCAAGCTCGTTCGTGTTTATCCGAAGAAGAAAAAATCGACATCCAAATAAACAAAAGAAAAGCCTGACTCATGTCAGGCTTTTTTACTTATTGGGGCAATATGCTTCTTAATGAGCACCTAGTCGATGCGCAACTCTTTTAACATCGACTCAGGCAAAGCAAGTTCATCATTTTTGTTCACCGAAACACCAGCATCCAAAATGTTCTTTGCGATCTGTTGTGCTTCTTTTAAAGAGTGCATTGCTGCCGTGCCGCATTGGTATTCGTTAAGTTCAGGGATCTTATTCTGACTTTCTACCTTCAGCACGTCTTCCATTGCTGCAATCCAAGCATCTGCGACTTGCTGCTCTGATGGTGTGCCAATCAGACTCATGTAAAAACCTGTGCGGCAACCCATAGGCGAAATATCGATGATCTCAACAGAATCACCGTTTAGGTGATTACGCATAAAGCCTGCATAAAGGTGCTCTAGGGTGTGAATACCTTTTTCAGAAAGAATGTCTTTGTTTGGCGCAGTAAAGCGTAAGTCGAAAACAGTAATCGTATCCCCTTTTGGGGTCTGCATGGTTTTCGCCACTCGCACTGCCGGTGCATTCATACGAGTGTGGTCCACGGTAAAACTATCGAGTAAAGGCATTACATCTCTCCTGATTGTAACTCCAGTACCTTTCGGTAATGGATAAATGTCATTCATCCCTACAGCACATGAACTGACTGTGGGCTAAAAGAACCAGCTGCTGTTGTCTTCTAATTCCTGACGACATTGCTTCAGCTGCCAGCCATAAGTTTTCGCTGTTTGTTCAACACGTCGAGCGACTTTGATTAAACTAGGCTTTCGATTATAAGTACCTCGCTTATACCCACCTCGCCCTTCATGATAAGCCAGATACTGGTTGTAGGGATCCCATAATGAAATCCCCAGCTGACGCCGTGTTTCATGAGTATACCAACCGACAAACATCATAGAATCATCGAAGTTGGTACGAGAGCCACCCTGACCTGTGGCATCTTGGAAGTCTTCCCAAGCAGGGTCTTGAGCTTGAGCGTAACCATACGCACTGCTGACTCGTCCCCAAGGAATAAACCCTAGCAAATAATCTTTAGGTGGTTTTGCATCGTGCCGAAAGCTGCTTTCTTGTTTAATGATGGCCATAGCGACATGAATAGGGGTCCCCCATTCAGCTTCCATATCTTTGGCATCATCGTACCAACCGGATTTCTCTCGGAATATCTCGCATAAGTTATTCTGCTGCTTTGGCGGTGCCGTAGCACAACCTGCAAGTAACACGCTTCCAAGTACCGCTACTACTAACGACTTAATGTTCAACCCCACCAATCCTTAGTTAGTCATTACTGCTTCAGGTAAGCAAAGTAATCTTCCAAAAAATCATCAAAAGAAAGCGTGTCACTCTGCTCTGCTTGCTTTTGTTTTTCCACGGACGACGCTACTTCCGTTTCCATCGTATCTTGTGAATAGTACTGATAACCGTGAGCTAGGTTTTCATCACGGTACTTCATACCAAGAGTACAACCAACTTTACCTAGCCCACCCAGCTCTTTCGTTAGCTCTAATAGTTGACCAGAGATCGTTAGTTCTGGGTTATCAATCCATGTCTCGAGTTGATTACACACATCTTGGTATGCACTGCCACCAGCGGTCATATCCATTTGCTGTGCTATTTGACGTAACTCGACGAAAACTCGGTGTGCCCAATCTTGTAGAGATAGACGTTCACCTTGACAACCAATTTGCAGCATTAGACCTTTTTCACGGCCAGAAACAATGACTTTATTCCAGTTATCGCGCCAACACTCTAATTCACAGTTATCCATAGGATCTGAGTCTGACAAGGCCGCCCAGGTAAGGAAGAGATCCAAGAATCGTACTTGCTCTTCATTTAAGCCCACTGCGCTGAATGGGTTAACATCTAGAGAACGAACTTCAATGTATTCGACACCACCGCGTCGTAACGCATCTGAAGGCTTCTCACCACTTTTCGATACACGTTTTGGACGAATCGGAGCGTACAGTTCATTCTCAATTTGTAAGATATTGGAATTAAGCTGGCGGTATTCACCATCCACTTTTACCCCAATTTTCGCAAACTCTTCTGATGGGTGGCGAATCGCATCACTCAAACCATCGAGGTATTGGTCAATGCTGTTAAAACCAATTTTCAGCACACTTTGAGCACTATTGGTATAGCCAAGATCGCTCAAACGCAAAGACGTCGACTTCGGCAAATATAATGTCCCGCCAATCTTCTCGAATGGCAGATCGGTTTCACGACCTTGAATAAAAGAGCCACATAACGCTGGTGATGCACCAAAGAAGTAGGGAATCATCCAGCCAAAGCGGTAGTAATTACGGATCAACGCAAAGTACGCATCAGACTTAGCATCTTGGCGGGCTTGTTCATCTTGCTCGCCATAGAGCGCATCCCAAAATGTTTCAGGAAACGAGAAGTTAAAGTGGACACCTGAAATAATTTGCATCAGGCTGCCATAACGACGCTTTAGGCCTTCTCGGTACAGCGTTTTCATTTTCGCTGCATTCGAAGATCCATACTGGGCTAACTGAATATCATCCTCTGAGCCTACGTAGCAAGGCATTGATAGTGGCCACATTTTCTCTTCACCCATTTTGGTTTGAGTGAAATGATGGATATCTTTCAGCTGTGCCATCAGTTCTGGAATTTCATGTGACACAGGCGTAATGAACTCTAACAATGATTCCGAAAAATCCGTTGTGATCCATTGATTTGTGAACGCAGAGCCTAACCCTTCAGGATGAGGAGTTGTAGCTAGATGTCCATCCTGACGATAGCGCAAAGTTTCTCGCTCAACACCGCGTCCAAACTGCTTAAATACTTCGGGGTTTGATGCAACTTTTTTTAGTCGCGCAGCAAAATCAGTCAAAATGAGGTTCGCTTATATTGGGAGCAGGACACTTGTTACATAACACAAGTGTAAGCTAAGTTATTGATAGTTAATGCATCTAGATAAATAACCCACGAAAAGTTGCTTATCTAGATGAATAGCGGAGAAACGTTTCTCCGCTATTAAATGTGTACTCTATCGAATGATTTCAAGCTCTTCTACGTCTTTCCCCAACTTTTCTAATTGAGGACGCAACGATTTAGCATCACCAACGACGATAATTTGATAGTCATTTGGATCAAACCATTTCTGAGCCAGCGCATTCAACGTCTGCTTATCAACTTTTTCTACGATAGCGTTTCTTTGCTGCAAGTAATCATGATCGAGGTTGTACTTAAGAATATCACTGATGAGCTCCGCTTTTTGTGTTGGCGTTTCATATTTCAGTGCATCTTTTTGACCGACCGCTTGACGCATAAATTTCATCTCTTCATCAGTAATACCTGACTGCGAGTATTCATTTAGCTCATTTTCCATCTCAATGATCGAAGCAACCGTTGCATCCGCTCGTACTTGCGCGGTGAAAACCACCGAGCCTGTTTCTGGATTACCAGAGAAATAGCCGTAAGCACCGTATGTGTACCCCTTGTCTTCACGTAGATTTTGGTTGATGCGGCTATTGAAGTTCCCAGCTAAGTTGAAGTTTGCCAGTTGGCTTAGGTAAAAATCGCCCGTTGCGTCGTAAGGCATACCTTGACGAACCATCATGACCACACTTTGCGGCGCTCCTGGTTTATCAACAAGATGGATCTTTTGCTCACCTAATGCAGCAATGCTTTGCGGTGCATACAATGGCGCAGCTTCATCTTGCCAGTTTTTCCAGAACGTCAGTTGCTGCTCAATTTCCTGTTTATTGATGTCACCAACAACGACGATTTGCGCACTTTGTGGCGTGTAATGCTTCGAGTAGAATTCACGGACATCATCCAACGTTAATGCACTGACACCTGCTTGCGTGCCGTCTTTTGGTCGAGCAAAAGCCGAATCCCCATAGAGCACCTGGCGACTCGCTTGTGACGCCATCCAACTTGGATTTTGGTGCTCATATACCAGGCCTTCTAGCGCTTGCATTTTTACACGCTCGAAATCATCTTGATTAAATGCAGGAGACAGCAACATCTCTTCGACAATTTTTAACGTCGGCTCTAAGTTCTTTTCTAGAGCAGAAACACTGATGTTTGTTGTATAACCTGTGGCATTAACAGAGATAACACTACCCAGTTTATCAAGCTCAGCTTGAATCTCTTCGACACTGCGTTTCGTTGTACCTTCTTGCAACATCGCAGCGGTCAATTGGGCAAGACCTTCTTTACCCTTTTCAACAAAACGTGTCCCTGCAGGTAGACTAAATTGCATCATCACCGTCGGCGTTTCATCGCTAACTGCACCAAGCAGCTCTGAGCCATTCTTGAAATGTAACTCGTACAGCTCTGGCATCGTCGCTTTCACTGGTTCTCCTACTGGCGGTTGCACTGAGCGATCGAAGTTATCGGTCGCACGACGATACGCCAATTGGTCATCGGAAATCTTCTCATATTCTGGCAGCGTACGCTTTGGTGTCACAAAGGTCGCAGGTTTTACGACAAGGTCTGTTTTTCCTTTTGGGACCACGCTTAGGGTCACTTTGTTCTTACCTTGGATAAAGTCCGTATACGCTTTTTCTACCGAAGTCGGCGTAACTGCACGGATTTGTTCAAGCTGTTGCTCAAGACGATCAGGATCGCCGAAAAATGTCTCGTTGGAAGCCAACTGAGTCACTTTACCTTTAACGCTTTCTAGAGCAAAAATAGCATCCGCTTCCGCTTTACCCTTCAACTGCTCAAGGCGATCTTCTGTCACGCCTTTTTCCGCAAACTGATTCAGTGATTGTAAAAGCTCGTCGTACAGTTTTGATAGGTCGCCTTTGTCTCCAGAATCACCCATTGCGTAAACGTAAAAGTTACACGCCAGTTCAGCACAGTCATGGAATGAACCAGCATCGACCGCTTTTTGAGTCTTCACTAGGTCTTGATAGAGCACGCTGTTGGTACCGCCACCCAATACTTCTGATAACGTGTCGAGAGACGCTTGGCTTTCTTCGCCGTTGTAGGTTGTTGGCCACGCGATCATCACCATAGGTTGTTGAATACGATCTTCTAGCGTGATGTATTTGTCTTCTTGCAGTTTTGCAGGTTGTTTCGGCGCATTTTCAACCTCAGGACCACGAGGAATCGAACCGAAGTACTTATTTACCCACTCTAGAGTTTGTTCAACGTCTAAGTCACCACCGATCGTGATAGTCGCATTGTTTGGGCCATACCAACGCAAGAAAAACGCTTTGAGGTCGTTCACATCAACACGATCAAGATCTTCAACATAACCAATGGTTTGCCACGAATACGGATGACCTTCAGGATATAGCGCTTCGGACATGCGCTCCCAAATTAAGCCATAAGGACGATTATCGTAACGCTGAGCTCGCTCATTTTTTACAGTCGAACGCTGAATTTCAAATTTGCGTTGAGAAACCGCATCCAACAAAAAGCCCATACGGTCAGACTCTAACCACAGCATTTTCTCGAGCTGGTTAGCAGGGACAGTTTCAAAGTAGTTAGTACGATCGCGGTTTGTAGTACCATTTAATGTGCCGCCAGCCTCCGTGATGATTTTGAAGTGCTCTTGGTCACCAACGTTCTCTGAACCTTGGAACATCATGTGCTCAAAGAAATGCGCAAAACCAGACTTACCCACTTCTTCACGAGCTGAACCAACATGGTAAGTCACATCCACATGGACCAATGGGTCAGAATCTTCAGGAGCTAAGATCACCGTTAAACCATTATCGAGTTTATACTTTTGGTATGGAATCTTAACTTTGCCTTCTTCAGCTTTCGATGACTCAACGAAAGTTACCCCTTTCGGCAGTGATGAAACTGGCGTATTTGATGCACAGCCCGTGATCACCAACAGTGAACACGCGCCAACCCAAAACATCTTCATGTACTTTCCTTAAAATAATCCGAGATAGATGGCCGCAAGTAAGCTATACCTAGCAGCCTTTCCTAAAAATATTAAAATCACGCAAGGCAGAAACTTCATTCTTAGCCACCCTGCGGCTAAACACAGCGGGTCTCCTATTACAGGTAACCAGCTAAAAAATAACCCCCAATAGCCATACTTAGAGAGCCACTTTAATGCGGTATGACCGTGCTTTTCCTCTTGTGCTTTGTTGGGAATCCACAAGCCAAGCCAATAATTTGTTAAGCCACCAAGCGTATTACCGATAGTAGCGACCATAACAATTGAAGAAACGGAGTATTGATTTAATGAGAGAGTGGCAACTAAGCCCGCTTCAGAACCACCAGGCAACAACGTGGCACTGAGAAAACCGGTCATGAAAAGCACCCATAATGCTGAATCTGAAAACCAAAGCGCTAAACTTTCAAAACTCGTGTTAAATGCTTCTAGCATGTCATATCAAGCAACACCTTGCCTCTGGTTCTTCCTGATTCGACCTGCTGGTGAGCACCAATGACATCACTCATAGGATAAACCTGTTGAATTTCAGTCTTCAGTAAGCCGACGCCGACCATGTACAACAAGGTATCTAACTGCGCAGGGTCTGGTTCAACCAACATGCCACTAGCCTCAAAGCCTAGGAGTTTGGCTTTTTCACAAATCAGCTCAGCAGTTATGGTTGGAACGGTGATGACTCTCGCATTATCTTTCAGGCATTTAAGCGCATCTAACGCAGCATCTCCGCCTACTAAATCAATCAAAACATCAACATCTTCAACACGTTCTGACACTGGTGCAAATTGATAGTTCACTGCATGAGCACCGAGCGTCGCAAGGTAATCTAAATTTCGTTCACTGCAGGTTGTAAAGACTTCCGCTTTCGTCGCGATCGCAATTTGTACCGCGAGGTGTCCAACACCACCGGCTCCAGCGAGGATAAGTACGCGATCGTTTTCCGTCACATTAGCCTTACTGAGAGCTTGTGCCGCAGTTTGTCCCGCCAACGGTAATGCAGCAGCTGCCTCCAAAGTTACGGAGCTAGGAACATGACTTAACTCAGTTTCTGGAACACATATGTATTGACTGTAACCACCGCCTCGAACTGGGAAACCAATAAATCCAGCCACCTCATCACCTTCATTAAAACGTGATGCCCCCTCTCCACAAGACATCACTTTTCCTGAGATGTCGTAACCTGGCACCCAAGGTAAATTATCCTTATTCTGCGCTGCTGCCCAACCGAGCCCAGCTCGAGTTTTGACATCAATAGGATTTACGCCTGAAAAAGCGACTTTTACTAAGACTTCACCAGGCTGTGGTGATGGTGTAGAAGCATGTTGAATCGCGAGTACGTTGGCATCACCAAACTCAGTGATAACGATCTGTTTGTGTTCCATAAACCATTCCCTGCAAGAAAACAAAAAGGGATGCGAAAGCATCCCTTTGACTATAAACCATTTTGTTAACCTAAGTTAATCGTGATTTTGTAAATTGGTTGATAATTCCATTTTCAATAATGTCTAACCAACAAGTGCTAACAATATACCAGCCGCAACGGCTGAACCCAGCACACCAGCAACGTTTGGTCCCATCGCATGCATTAACAAAAAGTTTTGCGGGTTAGCTTGTAAACCAACTTTGTTTACGACTCGCGCGGCCATTGGTACCGCAGAAACGCCAGCCGCACCAATAAGTGGGTTGATGTCTTCTTTCGAGAACTTGTTAAGCAGTTTCGCCATCAGGACGCCCGCACCAGTACCGATACTAAATGCAACTGCGCCTAACCCCAAGATACCTAACGTTTCTAGGTTCAAGAACTGCTCAGCTTGCAGCTTAGAACCAACACCAAGACCTAAAAAGATAGTCACTATGTTGATCAATTCATTTTGAGCAGTTTTCGATAAACGATCGACCACACCAGCTTCACGCATCAAGTTACCCAAACAGAACATACCAACCAATGGCGTAGCTGAAGGTAAGAACAGAATCGTCATCAGTAATACAGCAAGCGGGAAGATGACTTTCTCCCATTTACCAACATGACGAAGCTGAGCCATCTTGATTTGACGCTCTTCCTTGGTTGTCAGTGCTTTCATGATTGGTGGCTGGATGATCGGCACCAATGCCATATAGCTGTATGCCGCGACTGCAATCGCACCTAACAGATCTGGAGAGAGCTTACTCGCCAAGAAAATCGCTGTTGGCCCATCAGCACCACCGATGATCGCGATAGACGAAGCATCTGCCATGGAGAACTCCATGCCAGGTACATAGTTGAGCAAAATAGCGCCAAACAGTGTTGCAAAAATACCAAACTGCGCAGCCGCACCTAACCACAACGTTTTTGGGTTTGCGATCAAAGCACCAAAGTCAGTCATCGCGCCCACACCCATGAAGATCAATAGCGGGAACACACCCGATTCAATCCCAATGTAGTAAACGTAGTAGAGCAAGCCACCAGGCTCAGTAAAGCCAGCATTTGGAATATTCGCCAAAATAGCACCGAAACCAATCGGCAATAACAGTAAAGGTTCAAATCCTTTTTTAATTGCCAAAAACAGCAAGGTACAACCAACCAGCATCATACAGATTTGGCCGAACTCGAAGTTAGCGATCCCTGTTTCTGCCCAAAGGGTTAACAATCCGTCCATGATACTCCCTTACGCCAGGCTCAACAGAGGCGCACCTACTGTGACAGCATCGCCTTCTTTAACGTTCAGCTCTTGAACCACACCACCACGCGCCGCTCGTACTTCAGTTTCCATTTTCATCGCTTCAAGGATGAGCAATACATCGCCTTCAGCTACCTCAGCACCAGGTTGAACATTCACTTTGAAGATGTTACCTGCAAGAGGAGCAGGCACCGCTTCAGCTGAAGCATTAGAAGGTGTGCTAGGTGTAGCCGATTTTGCCGGTGCATTAGAAGGAGCAACAGATGTCAGTTCACCTTGAGGGCCAACTTCCACCTCATACACCTGCCCGTCAACACGTACACTATAAGTTTCTACACCACCATTTGCTGGTTGAGCTGCAGGTACAGCAGGCTTCGCAGCTTCTAGCGTTGGTGCAGGCTCAAATGCTTCTGGGTTTTCACGATTCTTAAGGAATTTAAGCCCAACTTGAGGGAAAAGTGCATAAGTGAGTACGTCATCAACACGCTCACTTGCTAGCTTAATGCCTTCTGATTTCGCTTTCTCCATCAGATCAACCGTAAGCGTCTCCATTTCAGGCTCAAGTAAATCGGCAGGACGACAGGTAATTGGCTCTTTACCATCAAGCACTTTCGCTTGCAGTTCTGCATTTAACTCGGCTGGTGCTTGACCGTACTCACCTTTCAATAGACCTGCGGTTTCCTTGGTAATACTCTTATAGCGCTCGCCAGTAAGCACGTTAATCACCGCTTGAGTACCGACGATCTGTGAAGTTGGAGTCACCAATGGAATGAAACCAAGATCTTCACGTACACGAGGGATCTCTTCTAATACTTCATCAATGCGATCCGCAGCGCCCTGCTCTTTCAACTGGCCTTCCATATTGGTCAGCATACCACCAGGCACTTGAGCAATCAGGATGCGTGAATCGACTCCTTTTAACTGGCCTTCCCACTTCGCATACTTCTTACGTACCTCACGGAAATATGCGGCGATAGGTTCCAGTTGCTCGAGTTTCAAATTGGTATCTCGCTCGGTACCTTCTAGCATAGCGACTACCGTTTCAGTCGGTGTATGGCCGTAGGTACAACTCATTGAAGAAATCGCAGTATCGAGAATATCAATACCGGCTTCTACTGCTTTTACCGCTGTTGCTGTAGACAGCCCCGTTGTTGCATGACAATGAAGTGCCAATGGCACATCACAAGACGCTTTGATACGCGTGATAAGCTCTTCCGCTTCATAAGGCTTAAGTAAGCCAGACATATCTTTAATACACAGCGAGTGACAACCTAAATCCTCTAGGCGTTTTGCCAAGTCAACCCAAGTGTCTGCGTTATGCACTGGGCTCGTTGTGTAAGACAACGTACCTTGAGCATGCGCACCAACATCAACCGTTGCTTTAACGGCTTTCTGGAAGTTTCGCACGTCATTCATTGCATCAAAAATACGGAATACATCCATGCCGTTAGCATGCGCGCGTTCAACAAACTTCTCTACTACGTCGTCGGCATAATGGCGGTATCCTAAAAGGTTTTGACCACGCAGTAGCATTTGCATTGGTGTATTAGGCATCGCTTTTTTTAGTTCACGTAAACGCTCCCAAGGGTCTTCTCCTAAGAATCGAATACAAGAATCAAATGTTGCACCACCCCAAGTCTCTAGAGACCAGTAACCAACCTTATCCAACTCAGCTGCGATAGGCAGCATATCCTCAATACGCATACGCGTAGCAAATAGTGATTGATGGGCATCACGAAGGACCACATCAGTAATAGCTAGTGGTTTAGACATGCTCTTAAACTCCTTTTTAATCCTAGTTCGGCTACTTCGCGAATGAGGCGCGATGTTTATGAATCGCAGCCGAGATCGCCGCCACTACTTGTGGACTAACAGCTGAAGAGGTTGATTGAATATTAGTGTTTGTTTTTGGTGCTGCGATCGGCTCTGGTACTTCTTCTGGTACCAATTTCGACATTAACCGAACGAGATAAACAAGAATAGTGAGGAAAATAAATACGACCGCCATCCCCGTTAGCATCAGGGTGGCCGCATCTACTAGCAGGCTTCCTATATTAGTCATGTTGCTTCCTTTCTTTGTCATCCTGACAACGTGCAGGACTTTAATAGTGTCAAATCCCGACCCATGGATTATCTCGATTGGTTAAATTTTGTCAATTTTGTTTAAGGAAGGTTTGTAGTAATCCTGATAAATGATTATTTATTCACTACCCAGATCACAGTTCATGACAAAATAATCACTTCAAATCGCTATCACCTTACGAACAGAGTAAAGGAGGACATAAATAAAAACTGCGATTTAGATTTCAAAATCAAATCGGGACTCACGCAGTAAAAACCAACAAAAACAAAAAGATGAACAAGATTAACAATAAATAAACAAATAACAAACAAAGTGACTACATGAGAGTGATTGAAATGAAAAATGGAAGTCAGTGTATAGGAGGGATAATCAGGATGATTTCACACGATGCGACAGAAGCTTGGTAGCAAATTGCTTAGATACGCACATATTCGCTTTTAAAAAAGAGGAACATAGGCTCTAGTGATCCTACGCCATATTTCAGATGTCTAGATACAAAAAAGCCTCGCAATTGCGAGGCTGTTTCAATGACTGGCGCGTCCTGGAGGATTCGAACCTCCGACCGCCTGGTTCGTAGCCAGGTACTCTATCCAGCTGAGCTAAGGACGC
>NZ_JAWOWJ010000005.1:0-82502 GCF_033340495.1 Vibrio sp. 1249-1 | reverse complement strand
GCGTCCTGGAGGATTCGAACCTCCGACCGCCTGGTTCGTAGCCAGGTACTCTATCCAGCTGAGCTAAGGACGCGCAGATCTTCTTGCTAAGAAGTTGTGAAGTAAATCACATTCATTTCTTACGAAACAAAAAAAAGGCCATCGGGCCAGTCAATGAATGGCGGTGAAGGAGGGATTCGAACCCTCGATACGGGATAAACCGTATACTCCCTTAGCAGGGGAGCGCCTTCAGCCTCTCGGCCACCTCACCGTTTTCATTGTTATATCTCAAAAGAGATATGGCGCGTCCTGGAGGATTCGAACCTCCGACCGCCTGGTTCGTAGCCAGGTACTCTATCCAGCTGAGCTAAGGACGCACTTTTTGTTGATAAATCAACGTTGCAAGAATGGCGGTGAAGGAGGGATTCGAACCCTCGATACGGGATAAACCGTATACTCCCTTAGCAGGGGAGCGCCTTCAGCCTCTCGGCCACCTCACCGTCTTGCGGAGGCACATATTACGTTTTACCGAAAATATGTCAAACACTTTCTTTGAAAAAATCTACGAAACTGGCTTAACCGTTGCTGATTTAATCAAAGTGACTATTAAACGAACTTTATCACTCTATTATGATGAAAAAAAGAGAGTCTTCTCTGAAAAAAAGACATTTATTTTCAAATAACTTTCTGAAGTTCGAATCAACATTATTGATGAATTCACAGCCATACTCAACACAATAGTTTCTGCAAATTTTCAAAAACAGTAAAAACTAAAAAGGCCAACCCTTCGGTTAGCCTTTTTCATTCAAACTAAGCTCTGTAAACAGGAGCGACTTAGTAGTTACCTGAAGCAACGTTGCCATTGCCTTTTTCAGCTTGAATGCGCATGTAGATTTCTTCACGGTGAACTGAAACCTCTTTCGGAGCGTTAACGCCGATACGCACTTGGTTACCTTTAACACCTAGTACAGTTACAGTCACTTCATCACCAATCATCAGTGTTTCGCCTACGCGGCGAGTCAAAATTAGCATTCTTTGCTCCTTGAGTAATCTCTAAATTTTCTTGCTACAAAGCTATTATCCAACAAAAGTTATATTTTCGTAAACTACCTTGTTAGCGAAAATCAGCCTAAAAAGGCATGTTTTTGTTGAATGTTTAATGCTTCACTAGACGTAATGTAAGCATCATGCAGAATGTTTGCTGCTGTATCCACACATTCGGGTGCTAAAACTAGCATCATAGTGAGTGCATTCGTTGCGCTGAAATTGATCTCAATATCTCGCTTTGCCAACAAATCGCATGCGTGCTCTACCATTCCATTGGCCTCAAGCCCCACTGCGGTCAACAGGCTTACCACTTCACTATTACGGATTTTGTCGCTGAACACCAGATCGAACTTGGCACATGCATCTTGTTTTATCATGATACCTGCCCGTTCTGTTTCCTCGATCACATTCCAAATGTCGATACCCAACATCTGACATTGTTTTGTAGCACTAGATAAATGTTCTTTATCGACTTCGATTATGGCAAGGTCACGTTGAATGGCTATACCAGAGACGGCTTGATTGCCTAACTCCCCCTTTACCAGACTGCCTTCATTAACATCAAATGTCGAAAGCACGCGCAGTGGCACATTATTCTTCCATGCAAATTGCACTGAAGGTAAATGTAATACTTTCGCGCCTCGGCTTGCCATCGCTTCCATGGAAGGAAAATCGATAACCGCCAATTTTCGCGCGTTTTTCACTACACGTGGGTCACAAGTATAAATACCATCAACGTCGGTAAAGATTTGACACTCATCAGCGCGCAATGCGCCTGCCAGTGCCACTGCGCTCGTATCTGAGCCACCTCGACCTAATGTGGTGATATCCCCGTTCTCATTCACACCTTGAAAGCCTGCAACAATCACGATTTGGTCTTGCTCAAGCAATCCCAGAATTGTCTTAGTATCAATGTGTTTAATCGTTGCGTCATTGTGTTGATTATCCGTCACAATATTCGCCTGTGCTCCGGTAAGCGAGCGTGCAGCATGACCCAATTTATTGAGTGTCATTGCTAACAGTGCCATTGACACTTGCTCACCAGCAGAGAGCAAAACATCAAGTTCTCGAGCTGTAGGCACGCTATCTATCTGTTTAGCGAGGTCCATCAGTCTGTTTGTTTCGCCTGACATTGCAGACACGACAACAACAACTTGATTGCCATCATTTTTCGCCTTAATGATGTGTTCAGCAACTTGGTGGATTCTTTCAATTGAACCCACTGAGGTTCCGCCAAACTTTTGCACGATAAGGGGCTTTTTCACCAGTCTTCACCTTCCCAAGACCGAAGTCTCTTTAGAACTGCTTACATCTTCAGTATTTCCTTTTAGAAAAATTATATAAGCAGTAGTTACAACAAAAACCAAATAGCCTAAATGACTCGGTTAACTTTTGGTCAATTAAACCACTTGGCTGCTAAAAAAAATTACGCTCAATCAAAGAAACTTGATTGAGCGTAATTTTAGTAGTTAAAAGCTTATAAGCGCTCTTCTAACCAAGGCTGAACTGTTTTAATTGCCTCTGGTAGTGCGGCTACATCAGTACCACCAGCTTGAGCCATGTCAGGACGACCACCGCCCTTACCACCGACTTGCTCAGCAATCATCTTAACTAGATCACCAGCTTTTACTTTACCAGTTAGATCTTTAGTCACACCAGCAATCAGACCAACCTTGTCACCTGTTACGTTGGCAAGCAGTACGACACCAGACCCCATTTGGTTCTTGATGTCATCAACCATAGTACGTAGGTTCTTGCTGTCAGCGCCTTCAAGAGCTGCGACTAGAACTTTTGTACCATTGACTTCAACCGCTTTGCCCATGATGTTAGCGCTTTCTGCTGCTGCCATCTTATCTTTTAGCTTCTGCACTTCTTTCTCTAGCGCTTTTGCTTTCTGTGCAGATTCTGCCAGTTTCTCTTCATACTTCGCGTTTTGAGCTTCAATCGCGTCTAATGCAGCCTCGCCTGTTACCGCCTCAATACGTCGAATACCTGCAGCAATGCCGCTTTCTGAAGTGATTTTGAATAGGCCAATATCACCTGTGCTTGATGCGTGAATACCACCGCAAAGCTCTGTCGAGAAGTCACCCATAGACAGTACGCGTACTTCGTCGTCGTACTTCTCGCCGAATAGAGCCATTGCGCCTTTCTTCTTAGCAGACTCAATGTCCATCACGTTGGTTTCAATCGTGTGGTTACGACGAATTTGCGCGTTAACTAGACGCTCAACTTCTTTCAGTTCTGCTGCAGTTACTGCTTCTAGGTGTGAGAAGTCGAAACGTAGGCTGTCAGCTTTCACTAGAGAGCCTTTCTGCGTTACGTGCTCACCAAGAACTTGGCGAAGTGCTGCGTGTAGCAAGTGCGTTGCTGAGTGGTTTAGAGAGATAGCTGCGCGACGCTCTGCGTCAACGATAGTTGCTACTTCGTCGCCTTTCGCTAGAACGCCTTCTGCCATTACACCGTGGTGTGCGATTGCGTTACCTAGCTTTTGAGTGTCTTCAACACAGAATACACCAGCTTCAGTACGGATTTCACCAGCGTCACCACATTGACCACCTGACTCTGCGTAGAATGGTGTCTCACCAAGCACGATGATTGCTTTGTCGCCTGCAGATAGAGATTCTACTTCGTTGCCTTCAACGAACATCGCCGCTACAGAGCTAGAGCCTTTAGTACCTGTGTAACCACAGAATTCTGTTTGCGTATCAACTTTGATTGCTGCGTTGTAGTCAGTACCGAAGTTACCCGCTTCACGCGCACGTTGACGCTGCTCTTCCATCGCTTTCTCGAAACCTTCTTCGTCGATTGCGAACTCACGCTCACGTGCTACGTCGTTAGTTAAGTCAGCTGGGAAGCCGTAAGTATCGTAAAGTTTAAATACGGTTTCGCCGTCTAGTACTTTACCGTCTAGGTTATCTAGTGCTTCGTTTAGAATCGCCATACCGCGCTCAAGTGTACGACCAAAGTTTTCTTCTTCGATACGCAGTACTTTTTCAACCACAGCTTGTTGACGCTTCAGCTCTTCACCAGCCGTACCCATGATGTCAGCTAGAACGCCAACCAACTTGTGGAAGAATGCATCTTGTGCGCCCAGCTTGTTACCGTGACGAACTGCACGACGGATGATACGGCGTAATACGTAACCTCGACCTTCGTTTGAAGGCATAACGCCATCCACGATCAGGAATGAACATGAACGGATGTGGTCAGCGATAACGCGTAGTGATTGGTTTGATAGGTCTTCGTAACCGATCACTTCTGCTGCTGCTTTGATAAGAGCTTGGAATACATCGATTTCGTAGTTTGAGTGAACGCCCTGCATGATTGCAGAGATACGCTCGATACCCATACCAGTATCTACCGATGGTTTTGGTAGCGGTTCCATAGTCCCGTCTGCGTGACGGTTGAACTGCATGAATACGTTGTTCCAGATCTCGATGAAACGGTCACCATCTTCTTCAGGCGTGCCAGGACGGCCACCCCAGATGTGCTCACCGTGATCGTAGAAGATTTCAGTACATGGACCACAAGGGCCAGTGTCGCCCATTTGCCAGAAGTTATCAGACTCGTACGGCTTGCCGCCTTCTTTATCACCAATGCGAACAATACGATCAGCGGGTACGCCAACTTTCTTGTTCCAGATGTCAAACGCTTCGTCATCGGTTTCGTAAACAGTTACCAATAAACGATCCGCTGGCAGTTTAAGAACTTCGGTTAGGAATTCCCAAGCAAAGGAGATCGCATCTTCTTTGAAGTAATCGCCAAAGCTGAAGTTGCCTAACATTTCAAAGAATGTGTGGTGACGAGCAGTAAAGCCAACATTTTCTAGGTCGTTATGTTTACCACCAGCACGTACGCAACGCTGAGCCGTAGTCGCTCGAGTGTAGGCTCGTTTTTCTAAGCCTAAGAAACAATCTTTAAATTGGTTCATACCTGCGTTTGTGAACAGCAGGGTTGGGTCGTTATGTGGAACTAACGATGAACTTTCTACGATTTGGTGTCCTTTGCTCTCAAAGAACTTGAGGAACGCGTTACGAACCTCATCAGTGCTCATGTACATGCAGCTCTTCCTGAAAATAGTCGAGTTAGAATTTTGCCGTATTGTAGATCATGCAAACAGCTGAGACTAGTTTTCTTGAGGAAAAGAGGGAGTAGGAGAAAAAATTTGAAGCAAAACAAAAATCAGTGCGGACGACTGACCGTTAATCTTCGTCCTCAAAGCTCAGCGCGTAGCTGATTTGGTCAAAACTGTAGCCACGATATTGCAGAAAACGAACTTGTTTTGCGTACTCTTTTTGGTCTTTGGCTTTAATACCTTTGAATTTCTTTTCTGCCGCCTGTTTAGCCAGTTCAAACCAATCTTGCGGCTCTTCAGCCATAGCTTGCTCAATCACCGACTCCGCAACACGCTTCTGGTTTAACTCTTGACGAATTCGACGCTCTCCATGTCCTTTGTATACATGCTGTCTAATTTGACTCTTCGCGTAACGTAAATCATCTAAATAGTTATGGTCTAGGCAAAAATTAATTGCGATGTCGATGTCTGATTCTTCATAGCCCTTCATCGATAATTTTTGGTAAAGCTCATACTGACCATGATCGCGACGGCTAAGCAATTGGATAGCAGCCTCTTTGCTCGATAATGTCGGCGCCTGGCGTTTTTGGTACATGATGATCCTAAAAGTATTTTTGCTGTACAGGCTCTCAATGGCCTTTGTGATAATTCGATTTTTGATTTCAATAGATACAACAAAGCCCCGCATTGCAGGGCTTTGTCATTTATTAATCTATGAGAGATTAAAACTCTTCAGCTTGCTCTGGCGCTTCACCAGCTTCAGGCGCTTCCGCAAGTGCTGGCGCTAGCAACATTTCACGCAGTTTTGTGTCGATAGTTTTAGCCACTTCAGGGTGCTCACGCAGGTAGTTACATGCATTCGCTTTACCTTGACCAATCTTATCTCCATTGTAGCTATACCAAGCACCGGCTTTTTCAACTAACTTGTGCTTCACACCTAGATCGACAAGTTCACCTTCGCGGTTAAAGCCTTGGCCGTACATGATTTGTGTGTTTGCTTCTTTAAATGGTGCTGCAATCTTATTCTTAACAACTTTGATGCGCGTTTCGTTACCTACGACTTCGTCACCTTCTTTGATTGCGCCAGTACGACGGATATCTAGACGAACAGAAGCGTAGAACTTAAGTGCGTTACCACCTGTTGTTGTTTCTGGGTTACCAAACATCACACCAATCTTCATACGGATTTGGTTGATGAAGATACACATACAGTTAGACTGCTTTAGGTTACCCGTTAGCTTACGCATTGCTTGAGAAAGCATACGTGCTTGCAGACCCATGTGGCTATCGCCCATTTCGCCTTCGATTTCTGCTTTCGGTGTTAGTGCTGCGACAGAGTCGACAACCATAACATCGATAGCACCAGAACGTGCAAGTGCGTCACAGATCTCTAGCGCTTGCTCACCTGTGTCTGGCTGAGAAACTAGCAATGCATCGATATCAACGCCAAGTTTCTTCGCGTATACAGGATCTAGAGCGTGCTCTGCATCGATAAACGCACACGTTTTGCCTTCACGTTGCGCAGCAGCAATAAGCTCAAGCGTTAATGTTGTTTTACCTGAAGATTCTGGGCCGTAGATTTCTACGATACGACCCATTGGTAGACCACCAGCACCCAAAGCGATATCAAGAGAAAGAGAACCCGTTGAGATGGTTTCTACGTCCATTGCGCGGTTATCACCAAGGCGCATGATGGAGCCTTTACCGAATTGCTTTTCAATTTGACCTAGCGCAGCGGCGAGCGCTTTCTGTTTGTTCTCGTCCATTACTTTCTCCGATTTATTCATCTTCTTTGGGCGACGAATAGTAATTCATTTTTCTTAAGCAGAAGAACTGCTCAGCAATGAAAGTTATTATACTGTTGATTCATACAGTGTCCATACCTGTATGAAAAAAATTTGGCTGACCTAAAGTCATGATTTGCTCTAGCCCTTATCAATGCTGGGCTAAAACAATTTAAGAAATTCTAGAGTAGATGTTGATACAATTGAGTCAGCGCATGCTCGACCGCTTTTTTGCGAACTTCTGCACGGTCACCAGAGAAATGCATGGTTTCGACTTGCTGCCAACTTTGGTTATCAGCAAAAGCAAAGCAGACCATACCGACTGGTTTCTCTTCACTGCCACCACCCGGCCCTGCAATACCACTGATGGACACACCGATGGTGGCATTGGAGTTTTTAATTGCACCCTGCACCATTTCAATCACAACTGGCTCACTCACTGCACCATGCGCTTCTAACGTTGAAGCTTGCACACCAAGCATCTCCATTTTCGCTTCATTACTGTAGGTGACGAACGCACGGTCAAGCCAAGCTGAACTACCAGCAATGTCAGTAATGGCGGTTGCAACACCACCACCTGTGCATGATTCTGCGGTTGTTAAAACATGCCCGTGTTTAGCCAATAATGCGCCTAAATCGGCACTCAATTTTGTTGTTTTTTCCATAGCCAAAATGCCCTTTGTCTCTTTTTACTTGATAGGGATTCACGTATCCTAAGCCGCTACGGAAATAAACAAAAGAACTTACCTGTGAAAGCTGAACAAAAACACACTCCGATGATGCAGCAATACCTCAAGCTAAAAGCTGAGAACCCAGAGATTTTGCTGTTCTACCGCATGGGCGATTTCTACGAACTCTTTTACGATGATGCCAAGCGAGCTTCTCAGCTTCTTGATATTTCATTGACCAAACGTGGTGCGTCTGCAGGTGAACCTATCCCAATGGCGGGTGTGCCATTTCACGCCGTAGAGGGCTACCTGGCAAAACTTGTTCAGCTTGGTGAGTCTGTGGCGATCTGTGAACAGATTGGCGATCCGGCCACCAGCAAGGGCCCGGTAGAACGTAAAGTTGTGCGTATCGTGACACCAGGTACTGTGACGGATGAAGCGCTGCTTTCTGAGCGTGTCGATAACTTAATCGCAGCAATTTACCATCACAACGATAAGTTCGGTTATGCGACGCTGGATGTCACCTCTGGTCGCTTCCAACTGACAGAACCAGAAACTGAAGAAGCGATGACAGCTGAGCTTCAACGTACCTCACCACGTGAGCTACTGTTCCCAGAAGATTTTGAACCTGTACATTTAATGGCGAGCCGCAATGGCAACCGTCGTCGCCCAGTCTGGGAGTTTGAGCTTGATACGGCTAAGCAACAACTCAATCAACAATTTGGCACAAAAGATCTGGTTGGTTTTGGTGTAGAACATGCGTCCTTAGGGTTATGTGCTGCTGGTTGTTTGATCCAGTACGTAAAAGATACTCAACGTACGGCTTTACCTCATATTCGCTCTTTAACGTTTGATCATCAGGATCAATCCGTCATCCTTGATGCTGCTACCCGACGTAATCTGGAAATTACTCAAAATCTAGCAGGCGGAACCGATAACACGCTCGCTGCAGTACTCGACCATTGTGCAACTCCGATGGGCAGCCGAATGCTGAAGCGTTGGTTGCATCAGCCTATGCGTTGCATTGAAACGTTAAACAATCGCCTTGATGCGATTGGTGAGATTAAAGAACAAGCTCTGTTTGCCGATCTTCAACCAACGTTAAAGCAAATTGGTGATATTGAACGTATCTTAGCGCGCCTTGCATTACGCTCTGCTCGCCCTCGCGATATGGCTAGACTTCGCAATGCCATGCAACAGCTACCAGAGCTAGAATCTGTCACCGCTTCTTTGACCCATCCGTACCTAACGAAATTGGCGAAGTATGCAGCTCCGATTGACGAAGTATGTGACCTGTTAGAGCGCGCGATTAAAGAAAATCCGCCGGTTGTTATTCGTGATGGTGGCGTCATCGCTGAAGGCTACAATGCGGAGCTCGATGAATGGCGAAAATTGGCAGACGGTGCAACAGAATATCTTGAGCAGCTTGAGCGAGATGAGCGTGAACGACACGGTATCGATACGCTTAAAGTAGGCTACAACAACGTTCATGGCTTCTTTATCCAAGTAAGCCGTGGCCAGAGCCATTTGGTTCCACCGCATTATGTACGTCGCCAAACACTCAAAAACGCTGAACGCTACATCATCCCAGAGCTTAAGGAACACGAAGACAAAGTACTTAACTCGAAATCTAAAGCGTTAGCACTTGAGAAACAGTTGTGGGAAGAACTGTTTGATCTATTGATGCCAAACCTTGAGAAGCTGCAAAACCTAGCTTCTGCCCTGTCTCAACTGGATGTATTACAAAACCTAGCAGAGCGTGCAGATTCGTTAGATTACTGCCGCCCAACGCTTGTGAAAGACGCAGGAATTCACATTCAAGCTGGTCGTCATCCAGTCGTAGAACAAGTAACAACAGAGCCGTTCATCGCGAACCCAATTGAGCTTAACCCAGCCCGTAAGATGTTGATCATCACTGGTCCAAACATGGGTGGTAAATCAACCTACATGCGTCAAACTGCGCTGATTGCATTGATGGCACATATCGGCTCTTATGTACCGGCAGAATCCGCACAGATTGGTTCTTTAGATCGTATATTTACTCGTATTGGTGCGTCAGATGATCTTGCATCTGGCCGCTCGACCTTCATGGTAGAAATGACCGAAACAGCCAATATTCTTCACAACGCAACTAAGAACAGTTTGGTGCTAATGGATGAAATCGGACGCGGTACTAGTACTTACGACGGTCTCTCTTTAGCTTGGGCAAGTGCGGAATGGCTCGCAACACAAATTGGTGCGATGACCCTATTTGCAACTCACTACTTCGAATTAACAGAGTTACCGAACCAACTGCCAAGCTTAGCGAACGTTCACTTGGATGCCGTAGAACATGGAGACAGCATTGCCTTTATGCACGCAGTTCAAGAAGGTGCGGCAAGTAAGTCTTACGGCTTGGCTGTTGCGGGCTTAGCTGGCGTACCAAAAACGGTCATCAAAAATGCGCGTAACAAGCTATCTCAGCTAGAGCAACTGGGGCAAAACAGTGACACACCGCGTCCAAGTGCAGTAGATGTGGCCAACCAGTTGAGCCTGATTCCAGAGCCTAGCGAGGTCGAACAAGCTCTGTCAGGTATTGATCCTGACGACTTAACGCCACGCCAAGCTCTTGAAGAGCTGTATCGCTTGAAGAAGATGCTGTAAACAGACTCACACCGACGAGCAAAAAAGAAAAAAGGCTATGGGGAACCATAGCCTTTTGTGTATCTAGTGAAATACGGATTACTTAATCGTCTTCTACGTTAAACAAGTTTTCCATATTCAAACCTTGTTTGATTAGGACTTCACGAAGACGACGTAAACCTTCCACTTGTATTTGACGTACTCGCTCACGTGTCAGACCAATCTCTCGACCAACTTCTTCCAGCGTCGAAGGCTCGTAGCCTAGTAGGCCGAAGCGACGTGCAAGCACTTCTTTCTGTTTCGGATTCAACTCTTCTAACCAATGAATCAACGATGATTTGATGTCGTCATCTTGAGTCGAAACTTCTGGATCAGAGTTGTTTGCATCAGGAATAATATCCAGCAGCGCTTTCTCACCGTCACCACCGATTGGCGTGTCGACAGAGCTAATACGCTCATTAAGGCGTAACATTTTGCTTACGTCTTCGACTGGAATATCTAATTGAGCAGCAATTTCTTCTGCGGTCGGTTCGTGATCGAGCTTTTGAGAAAGTTCACGCGCAGTACGCAGATAAATGTTCAGCTCTTTCACTACGTGGATAGGTAGACGGATCGTGCGAGTTTGGTTCATCAACGCTCGCTCTATCGTTTGTCGGATCCACCACGTTGCGTAAGTAGAGAAACGGAAACCACGTTCTGGGTCGAATTTTTCGACCGCTCGGATCAAGCCGAGGTTACCTTCTTCAATCAGATCGAGTAGTGCTAGACCACGGTTACTGTATCGACGAGAAATCTTAACAACCAAACGTAGGTTACTTTCGATCATACGTTTGCGTGCCGCTTCGTCGCCACGTAGGGCGCGTCTTGCGTAAAGCACTTCTTCTTCGGCAGTAAGTAAAGGTGAGAAGCCAATTTCGCCCAAATACAACTGAGTTGCATCTAAGCTTTTACTGCTCGCGTCAAATTCTTCACGCGCAGTCGCTTTGCTTTCTGTGGATGATGATCTTTCGAGTTCGTTATCAATGGTCTTCACTGACGCATTGTCAAATGCAAACTCTTCAACTTTGGTTACTGTGTTGCTGATACTCATAACGCCTCCCCCTGGCGAGTTAGCAAGACATGACAACTCAATATGTCGCTAAATGATGTCGCAAGTTGTTTTTCAAAGTTTTAAGGCAAATAGCGTTTTGGATTCACTGATTTACCTTGATAGCGAATTTCAAAGTGTAGTTTGACCGACTTTGCACCTGAACTACCCATGGTGGCGATTTTTTGTCCGCTTTTTACGCTTTGTCCTTCTGTGACCAGCAGTTTGTCATTATGTGCGTATGCGCTTAAATAATTGTCGTTATGCTTTACTATAATTAAGTTGCCATAACCTCGTAGCGCATTGCCTGAATAAACGACTGTGCCGGCTGCGGTTGAAACGATAGGTTGACCACGCTGTCCTGCGATGTCGATACCTTTATTTCCCTGTTCTCCCGCCGAAAAGTTCTTGATTACTCTCCCTTTTGTTGGCCACAACCACTTTGAGACTTTATCACTCTTTGCTGTGGTAGTTGGCGCTTTTTGCTTCACTTTTTGGTTATCTTTTGAACCAACATACTCCTTTGTTTTCGATTGTTCAACCTTCTTTGGAGGCTGTTTTTGTACGACTTTAGGCTTAGTCTCTGTAGGTTTTTGACTAGAGTTTTTACTCGAAGGTTTAGGTTTAGAGGCTGTTGATGTTTTCGTCACTGGAGCTGGGGGGGTCGTAACAACAGGAGCCACAACGGGTTCAACTTTTTGACCATATTTAGGGGCGACATATTTCGGAGCCCAAAGTTTTAGCCTCTGTCCTGGGTAGATAGTGTAAGGCTGAGTTAACTCATTGTAACGAACAAGATCATTTACATCTTTATCTGTGACATAAGCTATGAAGTAAAGCGTATCGCCTTTTTTTACCTCATAATAACTCCCTCTGTAACTCCCTCTTTCAAGGCTTGAATAGTCTTTTTTTAGGCTAGAGACAGGTGCAGGGGAATGCGCTGCACAACCAACTAGTCCTGCAGCAAACACAAAGCTAATACCAATATGACGTAGTAACTTATTCACCTATCCCTAACCCTTAAGCTAAATCACCCGCAACCAGAGGTACGAACCGAACCATTTCTACAACGGTAGAGAGATATTCGTCTCCCTTACGCTCTATTTTTAATAACTGTTGCTCCGTATCTCCAACAGGAATGACCATTTTGCCGCCATCTCTTAATTGTGAGAGAAGAGCTTGGGGAATCACTTCAGCGGCAGCGGTAACAATGATAGCATCGAAAGGACCTCTCGCTTCCCAGCCCTGCCACCCATCAGCATGCTTAGTTGAAACATTGTAAATATCCAATTGCTTCAGGCGACGCTTTGCTTCCCATTGCAACGATTTAATTCGCTCAACGGAGTATACATGATCAACAATTTGCGCCAGTACCGCGGTTTGATAACCCGATCCCGTTCCGATTTCCAGAACACGACTCGCCGGCTCTAGCTCAAGCAACTCGGTCATACGCGCAACGATATAAGGCTGAGAAATAGTTTGTCCCTGACCAATTGGTAACGCATTGTTATCATAGGCTTGGTGCATCATCGCTTGAGAAACAAAGCTTTCTCGTGGCAAGCGTTGGATAGCATCCAGAACTCTTTGGTCTTTGATGCCACTGGAGATAAGAAACGCTATCAACCTGTCAGCATGTGGGTTACTCATTACTTCTCTTCCTTTAACCAACTATCCATAGCACGCAGCGACTCGTGAGCGGTGAGATCAACTTGCAGAGGCGTCATTGAAACTCGGCCATGCTCAATTGCATAAAAGTCCGTGCCCTCTCCTGCATCTTGCTCCTTTCCTGGTGGCCCTAACCAATAAATGTCATGGCCTCTCGGATCTTTCTGCTTGATCATATTCTCTGCGTGATGACGTGCACCTAAACGCGTAACTTCAATTTCACCTAAATTCTCTGATGGTAAGTCAGGCACGTTTACGTTCAGTAGACGATTCGTTGGAATCGGCGACGCTAAATGCTGTTGTACAATTTGACGTGCAATTTTAGCGGCGGATTCGAAATGTCGCTTACCCACTAGAGAAAAAGCCACCGACTGAACACCAAGGAAATGACCTTCCATGGCTGCTGCTACTGTTCCAGAATAAAGAACATCATCACCCAAATTAGCGCCATGGTTGATTCCTGACAGAACAAGATCAGGCAAATCATCTTTCATTAGCTCATTCAGCGCGAAATGCACACAATCCGTGGGCGTGCCTTGCACTGAGTAGATATTTGGGGCAATTTCAGTCACGCGTAATGGTTGTTCTAATGTGAGTGAATTCGAAGCACCTGAACGATTTCGATCAGGTGCGACAATGGTCACTTCAGCGATATCTCTCAACTCATCAGCGAGGGCATGAATCCCTTGAGCATGAACACCATCATCATTGCTGATTAAGACTCTTAAGGGCTTCGGGTTTCGTGAATCCTGTTCCATTAGTATTCTCTTTCTACTTCAACCTCATTAACTAACTCACGAACAATAGAGGTCGCAAAAGATCCCGCATCCAGTGAGAAAGTCAGCGTAATGTTGTTACCTTCAACCGTCCAAGCTAAATCTTTTGGCTTCAGCGCAATATCGCGACGATCGTGGCGCATGCGATTACCACGAATCAACGCCATGAGGTCAGGCTCTTCGTCTAAAAACGGTTGCTCTAATGCCAGAGCCTCGGCTTGAGTAGGCAGTGCATTATCGCCAGCAAGCGCAGCGGTAATTGCCGCTTCACCTTGTGCAAATTGCACTTGCAAATCAGTGATGTTGTTTGCATCAATCAACTGAGTGCCTGAATTCGTCTGTGCAATGTCACCATCAATGAACTTATCAAACACACAATTCTCTAGACGAGCTGAAACGATGCGGTTGAAAATCCACGAACGAGCCGCTGATAAATACATGCTTCGCTTGTTTTGATTGCGGGTACGAACGTTTTCGCGTCCCCATCGACGTGCTTCTTCAAGGTTGTTGCCATCGTTACCAAAACGCTGACTACCAAAGTAGTTTGGCACGCCAACTTGTTTCACTTTTTCAAGACGTTGCTCTACATCCGCTATATCTGTCACTTCAGACAAAGTAACCACGAACTCGTTCCCTACTAGGTCACCAGGACGCAGTTTTTTATTGTGACGATCTGTTGCAAGGATTTCGATACTTGGGTATTGAGCCAAAAACGCTGAAAAATCTGGCGTTTCACCTTTTGGTAAATGGACACTTAACCACTGTTCCGTCACCGCATGACGGTCTTTAAGACCCGCCCAGCTAACGTCTTTCGACTTAACACCACAGGCTTTTGCTAACTCGTTAGCAACGAAGCTGGTGTTCTCGCCCGTTTTACGGATACGAACCATTAAGTGCTCGCCTTCGCCCGTAAAGGCAAAACCTAAATCTTCGCGAACCTGAAAATGCTCTGGCTGCGCTTTAATTTTTGCCGATGCAACTGGCTTACCCGTTAGGTAAGCCAATGAAGATAAAATGTCTGACATGATGTGTTTCCGCTGATATCACAGCTTAGAGGAGCAAATTGCTAGTTATTGCTTAAACAGAAGTACAACGGCTTCCGTTGCAATGCCTTCTTTGCGTCCAGTAAAACCGAGACGTTCTGTCGTCGTCGCTTTTACGTTAATGTTACTAATGTCGGTTTCTAGGTCTTCGGCTATCGCCGCACACATTGCGTCAATGTGTGGTGCCATTTTAGGCGCTTGTGCCATGATGGTTACATCAGCATTGCCAAGACGGTAGCCTTGCTCTTTAACTCGACGGTAAACGTCTTTCAGTAATTCACGACTGTTTGCGCCTTTCCATTTATCATCCGTATCTGGGAAATGACGACCAATATCGCCGGCAGCAATCGCGCCCAGCAGAGCATCCGTTAACGCATGCAACGCTACATCGCCATCTGAGTGTGCAATCAAACCTTGCTCATAAGGGATTGCTACACCACCAATAATGACTGGGCCTTCACCACCGAATTTATGTACATCGAAACCATGACCAATTCGAATCATTTTCTATCCTTTCTTTATTCGCCGCGCTCACGGCTTAGATAAAACTCGGCTAACGCAAGGTCTTCTGGCTGAGTGATTTTTATATTGTTCGCATTCCCTTGAACTAAGGCTGGCTTCTCGCCTAACCACTCCAAAGCCGAGGCTTCATCAGTAATAGTTACACCCTGTTCTAATGCGTCAGCCAGTGCTTGAGTAAGCTGCTGAGTTTTAAACATTTGTGGAGTCAGTGCATGCCACAATGCTTCTCTATCTACCGTATGATCGATATCTTGCACTGCGTTTGCTCGCTTCATTGTATCTCTCACAGGAGATGCGAGAATGCCACCCGTTGAGTGGGCGCAGCAAACATCAATCAAACGGTCAATGTCGGATGTTAATACACATGGCCTTGCAGCGTCGTGAACTAATACCCACTCGCTTTCCAGATGCTCATTGACATAGTTTAGCCCTGATAACACAGAGTCTGCTCTTTCTTTACCACCAGCTACACGAATCACATCTGGGTGCTTAGCAACGGACAATTCTGGGTAATATGGGTCGCCGTCAGTAACGGCAACGACAACCTTAGAAATATTTGGGTGAGAAAGCAGTTTCTCTACGGTATGTTCCAGTACCGCTTTACCTTCGATCAATAAATATTGCTTAGGGCGATCTGCCTTCATTCTGCTACCCACACCAGCAGCAGGCACAATTGCGATATGCGATGAGTTCATATCCAACATTTTAATGGTTTTCCTCACCTATAATGCGGTAAAAAGTCTCGCCATCTTTAACTAAACCGAGCTCATGACGCGCACGTTCTTCAATCGCATCAAGACCTTGCCTTAAGTCATCAATCTCAGCGAACATTTCATTGTTGCGAGCTTGTAGCTTGCTGTTCACTTGTTGCTGAACTTCAATTTCATCTTTTACTGTGTAGTAGTCAGACACTCCGTTTTTACCAAACCATAGAGTGTATTGAAGCAAGCCAAACAGTAGCGTAAGGGCTATAACAAAGATTCGCATATCGCTGCTAACATTCTGTACCGGAAGGAATTAGATAAGGTGACATATATAGCATAAATGCGAGGTTGCCTCTAGGGGAGAAAGGGAGACTCACACGCTCCTTACAAGAAATAAGCAGCAAAATGAAACAAGCTCATAGGAAGCGCTCCTTACCCATGACCAAAGTAAGAGCCAAAAATACAAACTTATAAATACAAAAAAACCGCCGTAGCGATGGTTTCAAAAAGCTATTTAGCGAAACTTTACTCAATAAGAATTAAGCTTGACCTTTAACTTCTTTAAGACCGCTTCCTTGAAACATGGAGGAGCGCGCTCACTTAGCGCTTCCGTCATATAAAAAACGCCCCGCAAGTGCGAGGCGTTTTCAAAAGCTTTAAGTTAAGCGGTTAATTCAATTAAAAATTAAGCTTGACCTTTAACTTCTTTAAGACCGTTGAAAGGAGCGCGCTCACCTAGAGCTTCCTCGATACGGATTAGCTGGTTGTACTTAGCAACACGGTCAGAACGGCTCATAGAACCAGTTTTGATTTGACCTGCAGCTGTACCTACCGCTAGGTCAGCGATAGTTGCATCTTCAGTTTCGCCAGAACGGTGAGAGATTACTGCTGTGTAACCTGCGTCTTTAGCCATCTTGATTGCAGCTAGAGTCTCAGTTAGAGAACCGATTTGGTTGAACTTGATAAGGATAGAGTTAGCTACGCCTTTCTCGATACCTTCAGCAAGGATCTTAGTGTTAGTAACGAATAGATCGTCACCTACTAGTTGAAGCTTGTCACCTAGTAGTTCAGTTTGGTGCTTGAAGCCATCCCAGTCAGACTCGTCTAGACCGTCTTCGATAGAAACGATTGGGAATTGGTTAGCTAGCTTAGCTAGGTAGTGGTTGAACTCTTCAGAAGTGAAAGTTTTACCTTCGCCTTTCATGTTGTAGATGCCAGCTTCTTTGTCGAAGAACTCAGATGCAGCACAGTCCATAGCTAGAGTAACGTCTTTACCTAGTTCGTAACCAGCAGCTGCAACAGCTTCTGCGATAACTTCTAGAGCTTCAGCGTTAGATTTAAGGTTAGGAGCGAAACCACCTTCATCACCAACTGCAGTGCTGTAGCCTTTAGACTTAAGAACTTTAGCTAGGTTGTGGAATACTTCTGCACCGATACGTAGACCTTCTTTAAGAGTCTTAGCGCCAACTGGTTGGATCATGAACTCTTGGATGTCAACGTTGTTGTCTGCGTGCTCACCACCGTTGATGATGTTCATCATTGGTAGAGGCATAGAGAACTGACCTGCAGTGCCGTTTAGCTCAGCGATGTGCTCGTATAGAGGCATGCCTTTCGCAGCAGCAGCAGCTTTAGCGTTTGCTAGAGAAACAGCTAGGATAGCGTTAGCACCGAATTTAGATTTGTTTTCAGTGCCGTCTAGTTCGATCATTACTGCGTCGATTGCAGCTTGGTCTTTAGCGTCTTTGCCAACTAGAGCTTCAGCGATTGGGCCGTTTACAGCTTCAACTGCTTTAAGAACACCTTTACCTAGGAAACGTGCTTTGTCACCGTCACGTAGCTCAAGAGCTTCGCGAGAACCAGTAGATGCGCCAGATGGAGCTGCCGCCATACCTACGAAACCGCCTTCTAGGTGTACTTCAGCTTCTACAGTTGGGTTACCACGTGAGTCGATGATTTCACGACCTAGAACTTTAACGATCTTAGACATTAATGTTTCCTCTCGTTTCAAATATAAATGTCAATCTTAAAGGGCTGCAGCACAACCTTCGCCGCCGCCCGTATCCTTTTACTTCTCGAATTCGCCGCGTGCGTTTTGGCCCGCAGCCTTAACAAAACCTGCAAACAATGGATGTCCATCGCGAGGAGTCGAGGTGAATTCTGGGTGGAACTGAGCCGCTACAAACCATGGGTGAGCTGGGTTCTCAATCATTTCCACTAACTTCTTGTCCGCAGATAGACCTGATACTTTTAGGCCTGCTTTTTCGATTTGCGGACGAAGCACGTTATTCACTTCGTAACGGTGACGGTGACGTTCATGGATCGTCGCGCTACCGTACAGTTCACGAGCTTTAGTCCCTTTCTCTAGGTGACACAACTGTGAACCAAGACGCATCGTACCGCCTAGGTCAGACTTTTCAGTACGCTCTTCTACGCTACCTGATTCGTCTACCCACTCTGTGATCAAACCTACCACAGGGTACTTCGTCTCTTTGTTAAATTCTGTTGAATGTGCACCCTCCATACCCGCAACGTTACGCGCGTATTCGATTAGTGCAACTTGCATACCCAAACAAATACCCAGGTAAGGCACGTTATTTTCACGTGCATATTGAGCCGCACGGATCTTACCTTCAATACCACGATCGCCGAAGCCACCTGGTACTAGGATTGCGTCCAAACCTTCTAGAAGTTCAACGCCTTTTGTTTCGATATCTTGTGAGTCTACATACTTAATTGTGACGCTTAGGCGGTTTTTCAAGCCAGCGTGTTTAAGCGCTTCGTTCACAGATTTGTATGCATCTGGTAATTCAATGTATTTACCAACCATACCGATGGTTACTTCACCAGTAGGATTTGCTTCTTCGTAGATAACCTGTTCCCATTCAGAAAGGTCTGCTTCCGGAGCAGTAATACCAAAGCGAGCACACACAAGGTCATCTAGACCTTGAGATTTAATCAACTGAGGGATCTTGTAGATAGAGTCTACATCCTTCATTGAAATTACTGCTTTTTCTGGAACATTACAGAACAGTGCGATTTTTTTACGCTCATTCGCAGGAATAACGCGATCGCTACGGCAAACTAGGATGTCTGGCTGAATACCGATAGATAGAAGTTCTTTTACAGAGTGTTGCGTCGGCTTAGTTTTCACTTCGCCCGCTGCCGCTAGGTAAGGAACAAGTGTTAGGTGCATGAACATTGCGCGCTCACGGCCTAGCTCAACAGCTAGCTGACGAATCGCTTCCATAAATGGTAGTGATTCGATATCACCAACAGTACCGCCAACTTCAACGATAGCCACATCATGGCCTTCAGAACCTGCAATAACGCGATCTTTGATTGCGTTAGTGATATGAGGGATAACTTGAATAGTTGCGCCTAGGTAGTCACCACGACGTTCTTTACGAAGTACGTCGGCATAAACACGACCTGCAGTGAAGTTGTTACGCTTGGTCATCTTGGTACGGATGAAACGCTCATAGTGACCAAGGTCAAGGTCAGTCTCTGCGCCATCTTCTGTAACGAACACTTCACCGTGCTGAGTAGGGCTCATTGTGCCCGGGTCAACGTTGATGTAAGGGTCAAGCTTCATCATAGTCACTTTAAGACCACGAGCTTCTAGAATAGCCGCAAGAGATGCTGCTGCAATACCTTTACCTAGAGAGGATACAACCCCGCCAGTAACAAAAATGTAATTTGTCGTCATGTTTAACCTGAAATTGGTTGAATGAGGGAAATGGAGTGCTTCTGGACGGGAGATAAATATACCAGAAGCTCCTTACCGCCACAACGTGAAATCTATCACACCGTAATTTTTTATTTTTTGCTTCAAATCAAAGTGAGCAAAGACAAACCAAAGTCCGTTTTCGTGTAACCAAACAAGCTGACCTTATATTATGTATTCTGCCAGTTTACCTCTGCCTCGATTCTTCTTGTTTTACTTCATCCCAAAAATGGTCAAGTTCTGATAAAGAACAATCTGTAAGTACTTTGCCTGACTGCTGGACCTTGCCTTCAACTTGTTTAAAACGTCGCGCAAACTTTACGTTTGCTTTTCCTAGCGCGACTTCTGGGTTTTTATCAAGGTGGCGAGCCAAATTGACAGTCGCAAATAGCAAATCACCGAGCTCCAACTCAACTTTCTCTTCATCGGGCTGAACTTGCAGTGCCTCTTCCATGACTTCGTCAATTTCTTCTCGTACTTTATCGACAACCGGGCCAAGTGAATCCCAATCAAACCCAAATTTTGCACATTTTTTCTGAATTTTTGTAGCACGAGAAAGTGCCGGTAAAGAGTTTGGTATTGAGTCTAGGATACTTTCTTCCGCTTTGCCTACTAGGGCTTTTTCTTTTGCTTTTTCCGCTTCCCAGTTCGCGTTAATTTCCTCGTCAGATTCAAACTCAACATCTGAAAAAACATGCGGGTGGCGACGAGTCAGTTTTTCGTTCACGGTTTCGACGACATCCGAAAAGTCAAACAGCTCTTGCTCTTTCGCTAGCTGACTGTAAAAAATCACCTGAAACAACAAATCCCCTAGCTCTTCTTTTAGATTGGGCCAATCTCGATTTTGAATCGCATCCACCACTTCGTAGGTTTCTTCTATAGTATGCGGAACGATGGTGTCAAAGGTTTGTTTTAAGTCCCAAGGGCAACCGTTTTCTGGGTCACGCAGCTTCGCCATGATTTGTTCTAACTGTTCAATTGGATGACTCATTTTTTGTTCCTTTAAACCTTTCTATTAAAGAAAAAGGTGAGCAGCCAAAACCACTCACCTTCTACATTATATTTTCTTAGCAGCTTTCACTAAGTAATTGTTACTTTGACAAGGCAACAAGTTTTCGCGACTCCTGAGCATGGTTCACCATGTGATGGAGCGAGTGCGTGCAGTCAACAACGCTACAACGATAACTATGACGAGAGTTTTAGCCGAGGCGTTTCACCGTCATGACATCCTTGATCTGTTCCACACGCTTCGAAACCCGCGAAAGCACCTCAATATTGGTGACTTCTAGGTCAAAGTCCATGATGGCAAGTTGACGTCTGTAGTCGACTCGGTTCTTCATACTGGTCACTTTGATCTTTTCGTTGGCGAACAGTGTCGTAATGTCTTTGAGTAGACCACCTCGCTCCATCGCTTCAACACGCACGGTGAGGATGTATGACCCCACAAAGCCGCTGCCCCAGACCGTATCGATGATGCGCTCTGGCGCATGATGGCGCAGTTCTTCTAGCTGTTCACAGTCACTACGGTGTACTGAAATCCCACGACCTTGCGTTATGTAACCAGAGATATCGTCACCTGGAATTGGCTGACAGCAACGTGCTAGATGTGTCATTAGGTTATCGACGCCTTCTACTACAACTGCGTCTTTTTTCGGTCGGCTTTGCGCGGGTGATTTATGCTCAGCTTCTTGCAGTTTTTCCAGTGCTTGCTGGTCTTCTTCCTCTGCCGTTGGCTTGTTAACTAACGCGTTAATATGGTTAATGATTTGGTTGATGCGCAAATCACCGCTACCTACACCAACATACAATTCATCTGGTGTTTTGACGTTAAACCGCTTGAGGGCGTAATGCTCTGCATCTTTTAACGTTGCGCCAATTTTGGCTAACTCATGCTCAAGGATTTCACGACCTGCTTCAAGGTTCTTCTCACGGCTTTGTTTTCGGAACCAGGCGTTAATTTTGGCACGCGCACGACCAGAATGAACGAAGCCTAATGATGGGTTTAACCAGTCACGTGATGGGTTAGGTTCTTTCTGAGTGATAATCTCGACTTGGTCACCCATATGTAATTTATGCGTGAACGGCACAATACGACCTCCGACTTTGGCACCGATACAACGGTGTCCCACTTCGGAGTGAATGTGATAGGCAAAATCTAGCGGCGTTGCCCCCATTGGCAAATCGACAACATCACCACGTGGTGTAAAGGCATAAACACGGTCATCAAAGACTTGGCTACGTAACTCATCGAGCATTTCGCCAGAGTCAGACATTTCTTCTTGCCAATCCAGTAGCTTACGCAGCCACGTGATCTTCTCATCATAACCGCTTCGGCTGCTTGCCCCTTCTTTATATTTCCAGTGCGCGGCAACACCCAGCTCCGACTCTTCATGCATTTGCTTGGTACGAATCTGGATCTCGATGGTTTTGCCTTCTGGCCCTAGAATTACTGTATGGATCGATTGATAACCGTTTGGTTTAGGGTTAGCAACGTAGTCATCAAACTCGCTCGGTAGATGCTTGTATTTGGTGTGAACTACACCCAAAGCCGCGTAACAATCTTGCAGTTTGTCTGCGATGATACGCACTGCTCGCACATCAAACAGCTCATCAAAGGCCAAACTCTTTTTCTGCATTTTTCGCCAAATGCTGTAGATGTGCTTAGGTCGACCACTCACTTCGGCATTGATGCCCGACACTTCCATTTCGTGCGTGAGGTCTTCAACAAAGTCTTTGATGTACTGTTCACGAACGATGCGCCTCTCAGAAAGCTGCTTGGCAATTTGTTTGTAAGTTTCCGGCTGTTGGTAGCGGAAAGCGTAATCTTCAATTTCCCATTTCAGCTGACCGATGCCTAATCGGTTTGCTAGCGGCGCATAGATGTTGGCACACTCTTTTGCCGCCGCACGTCGAACTTCATCTGGCGCTTTTTTAACTTCAATAAGGTTACAAATTCGTTCCGCGAGCTTGATAACTACGCAGCGGAAGTCATCCACCATGGCAAGCAGCATGCGGCGTACGTTATCTACCTGAGATGACGCTGCACTGCCTTCCATGTTGACGTTGAGTTGGCCAATAGCAGCCATTTCTTCAACGCCGTCGATTAATTTTATGATTTCTTTGCTGTATTTCTCTTCCAGAATTTCTCTGTTAAAAGCACCACTTGAAACCAAAGGAAACAGTTGAGCAGCCACTAAAGTGGCTTGATCCATAGACAAGGTGATCAAAATTTCGATCATTTCTCGTCCACGCCACAACAACAGTTCCGCTTGCTCGTTATCAGCTAATACTGTCTGGCAATCTCGATATACTTCGATTAAGCGTGAGGCTGTGTTTTTCTCTTGTCCTAGGCTAGCCACCCAGTTTTCGAGTTCAAACTGTTCATCTTGGTTTAAATGCGCGCTTCTTACCGCAACCATCTCATCATCCTAATTATTATATTCGTGTGGTTTGACTAACACCGTCCAGGTTAGTTCTTTTTACCGCGCGTACACGCTGGCTTTATGACCACCCACCACAAATAAGGGGTCAAAGTCCTAAAGTTAGGACTTTTCAAACAATGCCATCGATTCTAGATGACTGGTATGAGGGAACATATCCAGCATACCTAATTTAGTTAATTTATAGCCTTGCTCTATCAAGCTTTGACTATCCCTAGCAAGGGTAGCAGGATTACAAGAAACATAAACTACACGCTGTGCGCCAAGCTCAGAAACTTGATCGATGATCCCACTCGCTCCCGCGCGTGCCGGGTCTAATAATACTTTATCAAACCGCTCTGCGGCCCAGGCTTGGCCTTCAAAATCTTGCTCAAGGTTAGCGTGATAAAATTGCGCGTTATTGATTTGGTTCAAAGATGCATTGTTTGTGGCTTTTTCTACCATCTCTGCAACACCCTCTACTCCAACCACGTACTTAGCTAATTTCGCAACTGGTAAACTAAAGTTGCCTAAACCACAGAACAAATCTAACACTCGGTCACTCTTTTGTGGGTCTAACCACTCAACCGCTTGTTTGACCATTTGTTGGTTTACACCTTGGTTTACTTGAATAAAGTTATTTGGTGCAAAAGGGATTTTCACTCCAACTTCTTGATAAAAAGGCATATCGCCTTCGATAAGGTCTAATTGTTCTGTCGATGGCATTAAGTACAACGATGCGCCATGACGTTTTGCCAACTCCGTTAGAGATTGAGTTTCACTCGTTGTCAGAGCGCTCAAGTGGCGCAGCGTAATACACGGCCCATTATCACCAAGTACCAGCTCTACATGACCTAATTGTTCCGGCTTTTTGAACGCTTTTAGGGCTGAGTAAATCTCTGGCAGCAAAACATTCAGTTCCGGTGCCAGCACTGGGCAATCGGTCACTTGCGCAATTTGCTTACTCTGCTTTTTACGGAAACCAAAATGTAGCTGACGTGTTTTTTTATCAACAAACAAGCTCACTCTCGCACGGCGACGGTAGGCCTGCGAATATCCCAATAACGGGGCATCTAGTTCAATGTCACTGCCTGAAAATTTTCGCATTAGCTGACGCAACGTTTGCTGTTTGTACGTCAATTGTTGGTCATAATCTAGATGCTGCAAATCACAGCCACCGCACTCATGATAATGTGGGCAAAATGGCTCCACACGAGCTTCACTCGGCTTAAGGATTTTAATCAACTTACCGCGAGCGTATTTGCTCTTTTCTTCCACCAATTGAGTGACCACCTCCTCACCCGGCAGTGCTCCATCAATAAACAATGGCTTCTTTTTGAGGTAAGCAATGCCTGCGCCGTGGTGATCTAAACGCTCTACTTGCACTGCTTGGTGCCGAGTATTGAGTTGGGTTTTCTTTTTCGGTTGAAAGATGCGTGCCATGCTCTATGCCTGATTTATGTGTAATTGCTCTTCGGCTTCACTATTCTTGATTGCAGCCGTTGTGTGATTCGAGTGACTTGATTATGCTTACCGTTTATTCGGTGACGTCACTTCTTTGCTCAAGGCTTTATCGTGCGCTTGAGAAATAATGCGTTATTTTCCCATATCCAGACTCCGATGTAATTAGATAACATGACCAGATATGGCTTACGAGCACGTGTAATTACACTAACTCTCGCTCCCACTCTCATTATTGGTTTATTACTGAGCGGCTTTTTCTCATTTAACCGCTACCAAGACCTTGAGAAACAAGTTATCACCACTGGTAACAGCATTATTGAGCCGCTGGCGATTGCCAGTGAAACTCATCTACTATCAGAAAGCCGAGAGGCGGTACGTCGCTTGATAAGCTACGCGCACCGCAAAAACTCCAAACTGGTTCGTAGTATCGCGGTATTTGATGAACATCATGAGCTCTTTGTGACCTCTAACTTTCATCCTAATTTTGAAGCCTTGATGTTTCCCAAAGATAAACCGATCCCGCAACTGGGTAATTCGGAAATCTACGAAAACTCACTGATATTGCGTGTCCCCATTTTGTCAGAAGGTCACTACTTAGCGGAGTTGTCGAACGAAAGCCAAGGCACAAAAGCGATTGGTTACATCGCCGTCGAGTTAGATCTCTCCTCCTTGAGGCTGCAACAGTATCAAGAAGTCTTCTCTGCTTTTTTAGTTCTGGTTCTCGGTCTTGGCTTAGCAAGTGTGTTTGCTTCACGTCTAATGCACGATGTGACCCAACCTATCACCCACATGAAGAATGTCGTTGACCGCATTCGCCGTGGTCATCTGGATGTGCGTATCGAAGGCAAAATGCACGGTGAGTTAGACCAGCTAAAAAATGGCATCAACGCCATGGCGGTATCGTTATCAGAATATCACGTGGAGATGCAGCACAGTATAGACCAAGCCACGTCCGACTTACGTGAAACGCTTGAGCAGCTAGAAATTCAGAACGTTGAGTTGGATATCGCGAAGAAACGCGCGCAAGAAGCGGCCAGGGTTAAGTCAGAGTTCTTGGCGAACATGTCGCACGAGCTGCGTACTCCGCTCAATGGGGTGATTGGCTTTACTCGTCAAATGCTTAAAACGCAGCTTTCTAACAGCCAAACGGATTACCTACAGACGATTGAGAAATCGGCGAACAACCTGCTGAATATCATCAATGACATTCTCGACTTCTCGAAACTTGAAGCGGGTAAGCTGGCACTCGAAAACATTCCTTTTGATTTCCGAGAAAGTTTAGAAGAGGTAATTAACCTACAAGCCACAAGTGCACATGAGAAAGGGTTAGAAATCACCCTAAAAGTGGACCCTAAAATTCCACCAGGTTTAGTTGGGGATCCACTACGTATCCAGCAAATTTTGACGAACTTAGTCGGTAACTCAATCAAGTTTACCGAGCGAGGCAACATTGATGTTAGCGTAGAAATGCGCTCTCAATCAGGAGACTCCGTCGAACTGCAATTCATGGTGCGTGATACCGGTATTGGTATCTCTGAGCGTCAGCAAGCGCAGTTGTTCCAAGCCTTTAGCCAAGCAGATGCAAGTATTTCACGTCGTTACGGCGGTACTGGTCTTGGTCTGGTTATCACTCAGAAACTGGTGAGCCAGATGGGCGGCGAAATCAGTTTAACCAGCCGTCTACACCAAGGTTCAACCTTCTGGTTTACGGTGCGCTTGCACTCAACTGAGATGCCAATGAGCGAACTGATTGAAGTGGAACTTCTGACTGGGAAGCAGTTACTGCTGATTGAACCAAACATGCAAGCCGCATCCGTAACCCAACAGATTCTAAGTCAGGAGGGTATTTTAGTAACCTACCGCTCTTCGCTACCAAACAACGAAGAACAATATGATTATGTACTGTTGAATTTAGCGGCCAACCAGACTCACGATGCGGAAGTTATTACACCTTGGATAGAACAAGCGAAACGCATGGCTCCGAGTGTTCTCCTAGGGACACCGAGTACCGAATTGGCGCTTGCGGACCAAATAATGACAGAGCATCACGTCCAGTGCCTGACGAAACCATTGTCTCGCCGTAAGTTGCTACAAAGCCTGATTAGCGAACATGTAGAATCGCCACCGGTATTAAGCGCTCCAATTACGCCAAGCGAAGGGGACCGTTTACCTCTCACTGTACTAGCAGTGGATGACAACCCTGCAAACTTGAAGCTGATCTCTGCACTGCTCCGCGAACGAGTAGAAACCGTCACCGCCTGTAGCAATGGCCAGCAAGCGGTGAACCTGGCGACAGAGAAAAAGTACGATTTAATCTTCATGGATATTCAAATGCCACAAATGGATGGGGTGACCGCTTGTAAGCACATTAAAGAGTTGGAGCTAAATAAAGACACGCCAGTGATTGCGGTAACGGCACATGCCATGGCAGGGGAACGAGACCGCTTGCTCTCGGCAGGAATGGATGACTACTTGACCAAACCTATTGAAGAGCATGTGCTACAACAGGTTTTGGTTCACTGGAACCCAAATGCTTGTACAGAGAGCATTGGCAAAGTCGCCCCTTCATACGTTGATGAACCTGAAGGAAGCGCACCACAATCCGTTTCTTCGCCTCAGCAGGATGTGATTATTGATTGGCAAGCAGCCTTGAAACAGAGCGCGAATAAAGAGGATCTCGCTAAAGACATGCTACGCATGTTGATTGAGTTCATCCCTGAAGTAGAAGCAGTCGTTGACCAAGCTCTGGAGCAAGAAGATATCTCTCGTGATGACCTAATTCATGTCATACATAAGCTGCACGGCAGTAGTTCATATTGTGGCGTTCCAAGACTGAAGTCACTCTGTGCGACGCTTGAGCAAGCACTGCGCTCAGGGATCAGTCTTGAGGAGGTTGAGCCTGAAATGTTCGAGCTGCAAGATGAAATGATTAAAGTAACAACAACCGCAAAGTTATACCTTGAACAGTGATCTATTGAAGAGAAACAAAAGCCAGAGCAAATGCTCTGGCTTTTTAGTATTTTGTTTAAGACTTACAAGCTAGGATTCAAAAATGACCGTCGCCACAGCGTAATGACGCTCATCGGAAATGGACAGGTGAATGTGGTTAACACCCATCGCATCCGCTATTTGCTTGGCTGTGCCCGTCAATGCGAGTACTGGTTTTCCAAGCTCATCGTTCGAGATGGAAAAGTCGTGAAACGTGACCCCTTTTGCGATCCCTGTCCCCAATGCTTTTGAGGCAGCTTCTTTAACAGCAAAGCGCTTAGCAAGATAACGACCTTGCAGCTTAAGCTGTGAGAATTTGGCCATTTCTTCTTCTGAAAGAATCCGCTGAGCAAAAGGTTCACCACTACGAGCTAACGCTTTTTCAATACGCTCAATTTCTGCAATGTCGGTCCCTAACCCTATAATCGCCATCTAGATAGCCCTATGACTGGCGAGCCTCAATCATCAATGCTTTCATGTCAGCAACCGCTTTATTTAAACCATCAAATACCGCGCGACCAATGATTGAGTGACCAATGTTGAGTTCGTAAATTTCTGGTAATGCAGCAATTGGTGCGACATTGTGATAAGTCAGGCCATGCCCGGCATTAACAATAATACCTAGATCATGTGCATAACTAGCACCAGCGGCAATCTTCTTCAGTTCAGCTTGTTGCTCGTCTTCTGTCGTCGCATCTGCATAATGGCCAGTATGTAGCTCAATAAACGGAGCGCCACACTTTTTCGCAGCTTCAATCTGTTGACGGTCAGCATCAATAAAGAGCGAAACTTTGATGCCTGCATCTGTCAGCTTTTTCGTCGCAGCTTTAATTTTTTCAAGCTGCCCTACTACATCTAAGCCACCTTCCGTCGTCAGTTCTTCACGCTTTTCAGGCACTAAACACACAAACTCTGGTTTAGTTTGCAGCGCAATCTCAACCATTTCGTCCGTCACTGCCATCTCTAGATTCATACGCGTTTGAATGGTTTCACGCAGAATACGTACATCACGATCCAAAATATGGCGACGGTCTTCACGTAAGTGGATAGTGATACCGTCCGCGCCTGCACGCTCAGCAATTTCAGCAGCGTGAACAGGATCTGGGTATTTTGTACCACGTGCATTACGTAGAGTGGCAATATGGTCGATATTGACGCCTAAATAAATTGAGCTCATTTTCCGTTACTCCGTGCTCTGGGGGTCTGAATGAAAAATTCACGACTTTTTAAAGGTTTGCCGCCAAGATACGGCTTTAAGGCTATACGTGTAAAGCGTTTTGCCGCTTTTAGCTGCTCTTTAGTGACGAACCGCCGCTCACTGATAGCAATCAGTTCATTCCCTAAAAACGTGAGGTTATCGCGCCTAACAGAAGCAATAAACCCTTTCTGTTCCCGGTAACGATAGGTCATTTCTGGGTCGACGGGCTCGCCGGTACCTGCACAATGCAAAAAATCCACGCCATACCCCATCGAAGACAGCAAGGCTAACTCAAAACGACGCAGTGCAGGCTCAGGGTTCTCGTTGTGCGCCAACTCGGTTAACGCATGCAAATAATCATGAAATAGTGCTGGCATCGGCACTTCAGCCATCAAAATACGGCCAATCAGTTCATTGACGTACATGGCTGAGTAGAGATTAATGCCCGTTAACGGCAAACCTAGACTTATCGGCTCGGCTTGACGCAAAGTTTTCATTGAGCCTTTCCCCGACCATTTAAGTAATAGCGGGGTAAAAGGTTGCAATGCGCCTTTTAAGTTCGAACGCTTACTGCGCGCGCCTTTGGCCATTAAAGTCATTCGGCCATATTCCTCACTAAATACATCAAGGATTAAGCTCGATTCACTGTAAGGGCGTCGGTGCAATACAAAACAGCGCTGTAAACCTTCGGAAGACAGATTACTCATCTAAGTCATTGTGCCTAAAAAGTGTGAAATAAAAAATAAGGAGCCGAGCGGCTCCTTATTTTAATCGATACTGATTTTTCATCGATGTTGGAGCGAAGCACCTTCGCAGCCAAGATTATAAATCGTCTATATAACCCAACGATCGCAACGCTCGTTCGTCGTCTGCCCAGCCAGATTTCACTTTTACCCAAGTTTCTAGGTAAACCTTACGACCGAACAATTCTTCCATATCTAAACGCGCTTCGCGACCAATGGTTTTAATCTTCTCGCCGCCTTTGCCAATCACCATTTTCTTCTGGCCATTACGCTCAACAAGAATCAAGGCATTGATGTGGAAACCGTCGGTTTCTGGGTTGTAATCAAAACGTTCAATCTCAACCGTTACTGAGTATGGCAGCTCTTCACCAGTAAAGCGCATCAGCTTTTCACGCACAATCTCAGACGCCATAAAACGCTGAGAACGGTCAGTCACGTATTCTTCTGGGAAGTGATGCGTTGCTTTAGGTAAGTGATTACGCACGTGCTTACGCAGTACGTCAATGTTCTTACCTTGCTTGGCAGAGATTGGCACAACATCCACGAAGTCCATCTTCTTAGACATCTCCGCCATGTGTAGCATCACGTCGTTACGATCTTGTACGTTGTCGACTTTGTTTACACAAAGCACAACTGGGAAGTTCGATTTTTGAAGTTTGGTCAGCACCATCTCATCATCTTTAGTCCAATGCGTACCATCGACTAAGAAGAACACAAGGTTTACATCACTCAATGACGAGTTAGCTGCACGGTTCATCAAACGGTTGATCGCACGCTTTTCTTCAATGTGAAGTCCAGGCGTGTCGACGTAAATCGCTTGGTAATCGCCGTCCGTATCCACACCCATAATACGGTGGCGTGTCGTTTGCGGCTTACGAGAGGTGATCGAAATCTTCTGACCCAAAATCTTGTTCAAAAGTGTCGACTTACCTACGTTTGGACGACCAACAATAGCAATAAAGCCACAGTGTTGGTTTTCTGGCGAGCTTGGCTCACCCTGTGATGCGAAAAACGCATCGATATCGAATTCGTTATCAGCCATTTGTTAATTGCTCAAGTGCTGTTTCAGCAGCCGCTTGTTCTGCCTTGCGGCGGCTGGTGCCTTTACCGATTACAGGCTTATCCACACCTGCTACTTCACACTCAACCGTGAACTCTTGGTTGTGCGCTTCACCTTTAATATTAGTCACTGTGTAGACAGGCAGCGGTTTTCTTCTGCCTTGTAGGAACTCTTGTAGGCGAGTTTTCGGATCTTTCTGTGAAACGCCTGGTTTAATGGCTTCAAGGCGTGACTGATACCAACTCAGTACAATGCCTCGCACAACTTCAAGATCACTGTCTAGGTAAATTGCGCCAATAATGGCTTCAACCGCATCGGCTAAAATAGAGTCTCGGCGAAAACCGCCACTCTTCAATTCACCTGGACCTAATTTTAAATAATCTCCTAGATCGAATTCACGACCCAGTTCCGCCAATGTATGTCCGCGAACCAAAGTAGCACGCATGCGGCTCATGTCACCTTCGTTCACTTTTGGGAAACGATGGTACAGATCATCGGCGATGACAAAACTTAAAATTGAATCGCCCAGAAACTCAAGACGTTCATTGTGCTTACTGTTGGCGCTGCGGTGCGTCAGCGCCAAATTGATAAGCCCGGCATCTTGAAACTGGTAGCCGAGCTTTCTCTCTAGTTTATCAATTGGAGAATTCATACTCTCTCGATATTTGAATGGTTAGTGAATGCCACCGATGCGGTTAAAACGCACACCAGTTGGAATCCATGAAGGTAGAACACTATCTGCGCCACGATCAAACTCGAAGCTGATCCAGATCGCGACAGCTTTACCGACTAAGTTTGCTTCTGGAACAAAGCCCCAGTAACGGCTGTCAGCACTGTTGTCACGGTTATCACCCATCACAAAATACTGACCTTGTGGTACAACCCACTCTGTCGTTCCGCTGCGTGGGAAATATTGCTCCACGCGGTTACGCACAAGAGGGTTAACCAAAATATTGTGCTCAACGTTACCCAATTTTTCATCCAGTTGGATCATTGGAATACCGTTCGAGCTAAACTGACTTTCTTCAACATTGCTCAGTTTAACTGGCTTACATGCCGATTCGCCTAGGCTTTGCACGCAAAGCTGCTTATCACTTGAATAACGCACGATATCACCAGGTAAACCAACTACACGCTTAATGTAGTCCACACTTGGTTGTGGTGGGTATTTGAATACCACGATATCACCACGCTCAGGCTTACCAGTTTCCACTAGCTGAGTACGCCATACTGGGTCTTTTAGACCGTACGCGTACTTCTCAACTAAAATGAAATCGCCAACTAGCAAGGTAGGCATCATTGAGCCTGATGGGATTTGAAATGGTTCGTAGATAAAAGAACGTAATACTAAAACGAACGCGATCACAGGAAAAATAGAGACGCTATTTTCAACCCACCAAGGCTGACGCTCTACTTTTTGCAAGGTCACTGCATCCAAACCATTAGACGTCTGAGCTTGAATCTCAGCCAGTTTTTCCTGACGCTTTTTCGCGAAAACCAGCTTTTCCAATAGCCAAACCACGCCAGTTACCAAAGTCGCAATAACCAACATCAGTGAGAATGTATTCGCCATTAAATTCCCTTATCTAAAAATACGAAAGTGAAAGAGCCGAAACCCTTTCACTTATTTTAATATCTAACGTCTTAAGACCGACAAGTGTGAGACAAAGTTCAACTTTAGTCTTTACCTACGTGAAGGATGGCTAGGAACGCTTCTTGAGGCAGCTCAACGTTACCGATCTGCTTCATGCGTTTCTTACCTTCTTTCTGTTTCTTCAGAAGTTTCTTCTTACGACTTACGTCACCGCCGTAACATTTCGCAATAACGTTCTTACGCAACTGTTTTACCGTTGAACGAGCGATAATGTGGTTACCAATTGCCGCTTGGATTGCGATATCAAACATTTGGCGAGGGATGAATTCTTTCATCTTCTCTACCAACTGACGACCGCGAGTCTGAGACTGATCTTTGTGTGTAATCATCGCCAATGCATCAACAGTATCACCGTTAAGAAGAACGTCTACACGTACCATGTTCGAAGCTTCAAAACGCTGGAAGTTGTAATCCAAAGATGCGTAACCGCGTGATGTTGATTTCAGACGATCGAAGAAATCCAGTACCACTTCAGCCATTGGAATATCGTAAGTCACAGCGACTTGGTTACCGTGGTAAACCATATCAACTTGACTGCCTCGCTTTTCAACACACAGGGTGATTACGTTACCGAGGTACTCTGAAGGCACAAGGATATTACAACGTGCAATCGGTTCACGAATTTCTTCAATATCATTGATCGCTGGTAGTTTTGCTGGGCTATCAACATACAGCAGATCGCCATCCGTCTTCTCAACTTCGTAAACTACCGTTGGTGCTGTGGTAATAAGATCCAAGTCGTATTCACGCTCTAGACGCTCTTGGATGATTTCCATGTGCAACATGCCAAGGAAACCACAACGGAAACCAAAGCCAAGTGCCGCAGAGTTTTCTGGCTCGTAGAATAGCGATGCGTCGTTAAGGCTTAGTTTGCCTAGTGCGTCACGGAAGTTCTCGTAATCGTCAGAAGATACAGGGAACAGACCTGCGTAAACCTGAGGTTTAACTTTCTTAAAGCCTGGTAGCGGTTTATCACAACCATTCTTCGCTAGAGTCAGCGTATCACCAACAGGGGCACCAAGAATGTCTTTGATACCACAAACAACCCAACCTACTTCACCAGTACGAAGGGTATCGGTATCTACTTGTTTTGGCGTAAAGATACCAAGGCGGTCTACACCCCAAACTTGGCCCGTACTCATCACTTTGATCTTATCGTTCTTCTTCAGTTCGCCGTTTTTAATACGCACTAGAGAAACAACGCCAAGGTAGTTATCAAACCATGAGTCTATGATCAGCGCTTGTAGTGGCGCATCTGGATCACCTTCCGGTGCTGGAATCGCTGACACAATGTTCTCTAGAACGTCATCAACACCAATGCCTGTCTTCGCAGAACAGCGGGTTGCTTCCATTGCATCGATACCAACGATTTCTTCAATTTCTTCCGCTACACGCTCAGGATCGGCTGCTGGTAGGTCAATCTTGTTCAAGATTGGCACAACCTCTAGATCCATTTCGATCGCGGTGTAACAGTTAGCCAGTGTTTGAGCTTCAACACCTTGACCCGCATCCACAACCAATAGCGCACCCTCACAAGCCGCTAGAGAACGTGATACTTCATATGCAAAGTCAACGTGCCCCGGAGTATCGATGAAGTTCAGCTGATACGTCTCACCGTCTTTAGCGGTGTAGTTTAGCGTCACACTCTGAGATTTGATGGTGATGCCACGCTCACGTTCAAGATCCATAGAATCCAGAACCTGTGCGGCCATTTCACGATCGGTTAACCCGCCACAAACTTGGATTAGACGGTCTGATAGGGTCGACTTACCATGGTCGATGTGGGCGATAATCGAAAAGTTACGAATGTGCTTCATAGATTTAGGGTGACTAACTCTTTACAAATAGGGACAGTAAGAAACGCCATCTACTGACGGCATTTCAATCAAGTTGGCAGATTCTACCGAATTTCGTTAACGGGCGCACGTAATTTAAAGTACATACCCAAATAACCTTTAGTGGAGGGGGACAGCACTTACTGGATTGGCTCTCCAAGTACCCGAACGAGGGTAACTTGGCGCTTGGATTCATCTTCTAACGGACGAGAAACACGTTTTGCGATCCACATTCCACCAGCGGCAAACAATACCGATGCCAATATGATGATGCCTTCCCCGCCGGCTGTCAGCGGCGCTAATAGGAAGTGACCAAACATCGCACCGATAATCAAACCAAACAATGGCAGTAAATAAACCGCCATTGCTGATTTTATTAGGCTTGACTCAGGAAAACCAATCTCGACGACTTGACCTATTTTCACCGATTTATCCGTGCGCAGGTGCCAAGATAAACTCTTGTTACCAATGGCTTTAGTAACAACGCCCGTTCCACAGCTTTTCTGTGAAGAGCAACTACTGCAACTGGTCTGCTGTTCGCAACTTAAATCAATTTCGAATTGCTTGCCGCGACGATGCACGTCTGTCACGGTAGCCAACGCGGTCATCATTGTTATTTACTCTTTGTTACATTAAATGTGACAGATTGGGCGATACGCTGTGCTGTGGTCGGTGGAATGTCTCCTACAACAGAGATTTCATGTTGACCGCTCACAAAACTGTGTAGCGTTCTTCTGCCTTGGCGAACCAACTGCCCTTTTAACGAATGCTCATCTTTGTTTGCTACGTAAACAGAGAAGCTAAACAGACCATCAGAATACAGCTGGCTCTCCACCATTTGATTAGTAACGGCCATTCGATAGCGGTTGAGCTCGTTCGGCTCGAAACCCTCAGGGATCCAACCAACCTGCCAATTACTGGTCCCAATATCGCCTTTTGGCATGGTGAGAACAGCAGGTAATTGAACATCTTGCAGGCCACTCATTAACTCTGCGATTTTTGGGTTTACCGTGTAAGAAATAGTGCGATATTGTTCAAGCATCTCACCATCGCGGTCCACAAGGTCGGCACGTAACGGCAATTTACTCTTCTCATCGATCCATAGTACGTATGAATAGCGCAGACCGTCTTTAGGAACAATACGCAGCACTTGTGTTGCCACACCAGCTTCACGAGCTCTACCCACTTTTACATAGTCGTAATACAAGTTTAGCTCATCGATATTGGTGTTGAGCATAGGCATAGTCGGAGCGACCATTTTACCTGACTCGATGGTGAACGGTTCTAAACCCGTTTCGATGTAACTTACTTCAGTTCCGCGACGAATCACTTCACGCACGGGGCCACTTAAGTAGACAAGGTGAGCATATTGATCGTCACCATGCGTGGCATGACGATACAGCAACGGCTCAATGCTGTTCTTTTTGATAAGGATATAAGAGAGTTCGTAACTTAAATTCTTACTCGCCTCGCTCATTTGATGCAATAAAGCCTCCGCTGGCTTATCACCAGCAAAGGCTTGAGAAGACATCATACTGAACAGAGCGCAAGCGCTGATCAGAAATTTTTTCATTCAATATCCGGATTCAGATTTGCATCTTGTTGAGATGCATCACTGTTAATTCGTAACTGCAATTCGTAGTCTCGCAGCATAGCATGAACACGCTTGCGCTGCTCTTGCATATTTGCCTCGCCTACAGAACGTTCTACAGACTCACGAGTCAAACTCACTGGTTCTGCGCTGCCAGCAAACGGAACCGTCTGCAATACAGGTAATTGATCTGTTTGCGGCGACATTGAATCGCTACCACCGTACTGCTGTACACCTAAAATAACAACAAGCGATACACATGCAGCAACAGCAACTTGACCAAACTGCGTCAACCAACCTGGCAACTGACGTTTTGCTTTTTGCGGTTCTGGTTGCGACTCTTTTGGCGTATCCGCAATTGAGATAACATTTGCACTGTGCGAATCAAACGCACGGTGTGCAGGTTCATCTTCTAACGCTAACGCCACGCTTTCAGCAATATTCCACTCAGGTTTTGCTGGCGCTTCGCCTCGCATCACATCACCAATCAGGTGATAGTTCTGCCAAGCATCACGGCTCTCTTGGTCTTGCTCTAACTCTTGAATTAAAGCCTTATCGACCAATTCTCCATCCATGAGAGCTGAAAGTTTTTCTTTGTCAGCCATTATTTTCACCATAGTTATTACTTGTACTAGCGTTGCAAAAGAGGTCTGATTTTCTTTTCCACCGCCTCACGAGCACGGAAGATACGCGATCGTACCGTTCCTACCGGGCAATCCATCACTTCTGCAATTTCTTCATAACTCAAGCCATCGAGCTCTCGTAATGTCATTGCGGTTTTTAAATCTTCAGGTAAAGCTTCGATTGCACTGAACACCACCCGTTGCAATTCTTTGGACAACGTTAAGTTCTCAGGGTTCGATATTTCTTTAAGTGCACTACCTGTTTCGTAAAATTCAGCATCTTCAGCATCGACATCTGTCGCTGGAGGTCTACGCCCTTGAGCAACAATGTGATTTTTCGCAGTATTCACTGCAATGCGATACAGCCACGTATAAAACGCACTTTCCCCACGAAAGCTAGGGATAGCTCGGTAAGCTTTAATAAACGCTTCTTGTGCTACATCTGGTACATCGCCAGGATTACTAACGTATCTGGAAATAAGATTACATACCTTATTCTGGTACTTTGTTACCAACAGGTTGAATGCTTGCTTATCGCCATTCTGAACTCGCTCAATCAATACTTGATCGGTCAGCTGCTCGTTCATTCGAGCGGATACTCCTATTTGTTATGCCCCTACTCTTCTCAGATATGGGTACTAATTATGCAAAACGTAGTATTGACACCACTGCTTACTTGAGCACTATTGTGACCCTAACGTGAATGAGAAAGTTCCATGGTTTCTCAAGTTTTTTGTCATTGTTTTTTCACAGTGTGATGTCTGTACCCAAATGACCACCGCTGCCTGACTTTAGTCTAAGTTTGACAAGCGAGCATCTTGGAGGGAAATGGGTATAATGAATGATCTCTGTCCCAGATTGTGCTGGGTCGAGCATGGAAAAGCAATGGCATTGACAAACTATTACTTTTCATTTGCATGGCTAATGGCTATCTGAACACCGCGTTACAAATTATAACTTAGGAAGCATGCTCATGCTCTGCATGAAAAAGAAGAGTGGCTCAGTCACCGCAGTAACACGGACGTCGATAGGTCTCCCAACTTAGCCCTTAGCGACAGATGTCGCGATAATGGAATGCACATGGTGTGCAAATAATACACAAGGTAACTTTGTTACCTTAGCTTGGGATTATAAAAGTTATATGAACACAAATCGTGAACATGAGTGTGATGTATTAGTGGTAGGGAGTGGCGCGGCAGGTTTGTCGTTGGCTTTGCGCGTTGCTAACCACTGTAAGGTGATGGTGCTGAGTAAAGGACCACGCAGCGAAGGGGCGACCTACTATGCTCAAGGCGGTATCGCTGCCGTATTTGATGAGTCAGACACCATTGATTCACACGTTGAAGACACGCAAATCGCCGGGGATGGTATTTGCGATGAGGAGACCGTAAGGTTCATTGCTGAGCATTCAAAAGAGTGTGTACAGTGGTTGATTGACGGTGGTGTCCCATTTGATCGTGAAGAAGATGACTCTGACGATGAACCTCGCTACCACTTAACTCGTGAAGGTGGTCATAGCCGTCGTCGTATTCTTCACGCGGCAGATGCGACAGGTATGGCGATGCAAACCTCCCTGCAAGATAACGCTCATAACCATCCAAACATTCATGTTCTCGAACGTCATAATGCTCTGGACTTAATCACCGAAGACAAAATTGGCGGTGATAAAAACAAAGTTATCGGTGCTTATATTTGGAACCGCAACGAAGAGCATGTCGAAACCGTGCGAGCCAAATTTGTGGTTCTCGCTACAGGTGGGGCTTCAAAGGTTTATCAATACACCTCTAACCCAGATGTGTCGTCTGGTGATGGTATTGCGATTGCTTGGCGTGCAGGGTGTCGTGTAGCGAATATGGAATTTAACCAGTTCCATCCGACGTGTTTATATCACCCAGAAGCACGTAACTTCTTGCTGACTGAAGCGTTGCGTGGCGAAGGTGCTTACCTGCGTCGTCCAGATGGCTCTCGCTTTATGCCGGATTTCGATGAACGTAAAGAGCTTGCTCCGCGTGACGTCGTGGCTCGTGCTATCGACTTCGAAATGAAGCGTTTAGGTGCCGACTGTATGTATCTCGACATCAGTCATAAGCCTGCTGACTTTATTACGAAACACTTCCCAACCATTTATTCACGTTTGATGGACTTGGGCATTGACATGACTAAAGAGCCAATCCCAATCGTACCTGCTGCACACTACACTTGTGGCGGTGTCATGGTGGATAGAAATGGCAGCACCGATCTGAAAAATTTGTATGCGATTGGTGAAGTTAGCTACACCGGGCTGCATGGTGCTAACCGCATGGCATCAAACTCACTTCTCGAATGCGTGGTTTATGCTTGGTCTGCGGCAAAAGATATTCTAAAACATCACACTAACGTTGAGCTACCCTCACAGGTGCCATGTTGGGATGAAAGCAAAGTAACCAATAGTGATGAAGAAGTGATCATTCAGCACAACTGGCACGAGCTTCGTCTGTTTATGTGGGACTACATGGGCATTGTGCGAACTGACAAGCGTTTAGAGCGCGCCTTACGCCGTATCCAACTGTTGCAACAAGAAACACACGAGTACTACAGCAATTTCCGAGTGTCGAACAACTTATTAGAACTGCGTAACCTTTTACAAGTCGCAGAGTTGATGGTTCGTTGTGCGATGCAGCGTAAAGAGAGTCGAGGTTTGCACTACACACTTGATTATCCGAACCAACTGGAAAACAGCGGACCAACGATTTTGGTTCCAGCTAAACAGCTTTAACTTTGCCAAGTAAACTATTAAATCAGCAGGGAGCATTAGCTCCCTGTTTCATTTCCCATTGGCGTAATACCAAAGATAGTTGACGATACTGCTCATCGTCACAGCTATCACGCCAAATCGTAACACTACGGCCAGATTGCAATTGGAATGTTATCTTGAATGGTGATGCCGATGTATCGACTCGCTGTAAATGACCCTTTTCGGACTCAATATCTTCCGAGTATTCGCCATATTCAAGGGCATCAAACCTAACCGAGCCATCGCAGTGCACATACCAATGCCCATGACTTGTAGGTTGAACAAGGCCTTGGCTTGAGAGAGCCTTAACAATCAGTAATAACAAATAAGTCGATAATACGAGCGGAATGCTAGAGAGGATAACAGCCCAAGTCATCAATAAGAAAAGTACAACATTGAAGACTCGGGCAGTCAGAGAGGGAGAAGCAGTAAAATTAACGAACTTTGCTGAGGTTATGGGCGACAATTTTATCAACCATTGCTGCATGACCTAAATTTTCGCTACGGCCATGCCCCATTACCCAAGTAAACAGATCAGGATCATCGCATTCAAGTAAAGAAACAAAGTCACGCTGCTCTTGTTCACTCAGAGTATCAAAGCACTCTTCAAAAAACGGCATAATTACTACGTCAAGCTCAAGCATGCCTCGACGACAAGCCCATTTAATACGCGCTTTTTCTTCCGGAGTGTACATTCACTATTCCTTCATAGATGTCTTGTTGTTAGTGCGGAGTGTAACAAGGGATGTGCTACGTCACTAGTGTGCGGGTCACAATACGATAGTGAAAGCAGACAAATGTTGATTCGTAAATCGCTCCCCTAGTATCTCAAGGTTATTTGGGTATACCATAGCGGAAAAATATCTTCAAAAGGCATTGTAATTATGGAATGGCAAACTCGTTTTTCAGCATTACCTCTCTCAACTCAAGACGTACTTCCAGAGTTATCTATCTCACTGCTGGATAACTTCGGCATGATCACCATGATCGGTGATGATAAAAAATCATACTTACAAGGTCAGGTTACCTGCGATGTTGTTTCTTTAGAACAAGACCAATCAACACTGGGCGCACATTGTGATGCGAAAGGAAAAGTGTGGAGCGTGTTCCGCCTTTTCCATCATCATGATGGCTACGGCATGATCCAACCAAAATCGGCGATTGACGTAGAACTTAATGAAATAAAGAAATACGCTATTTTCTCTAAAGTAACGATTGAAGCTTCTGATGACGTTATCTTAGGTGTTGCTGGCGTCAAAGCCGACGAATTCATTTCAACAATGAGCAAGACAACTGGCAGCGTTCGCCCAGTTGACGGTGGCACAGCAGTGCAAGTTGCACAAGATCGCTGGTTACTGATATTAAGTGCGCCAGAAGCACAGCAAATCGTTGAAACTACCGACGCTGTCTTTACGACAAATGAGCTTTGGAATCGTTTCGATATTGAGGCAGGTTTACCATTTGTCTCTGCATCCGCGCAGAATGCTCACATTCCACAAGCACTTAACGTGCAAGCTTTAGGAGGCATAAGCTTCACAAAGGGCTGCTACACGGGACAAGAAACGGTAGCACGAGCGAAGTATCGCGGTACCAATAAACGTGCGATGTATATCGTAAAAGGTGCAACTTCTGCTCCATTCAGTGACGAACCAATTGAGCTCGAACGCAGCGTAGGTGAAAACTGGCGTTCAGTAGGTGCTTTATTAAATCACTACCAGTTCAGTGACAATCACGCGATTGGCCTGATCGTACTGCCTAATAATCTCGATGAGGACACTCGTCTTCGTTTGGTTGCGCAACCAGAATGTGAATGGACAATCGAATCACTGCCTTACAGTCTTGATGATGAGTAATACAATCAATACTCCTTTGATGCAATTTCTCACAGACCAACACATTCCGTTTCGTCTGTTACCGCATCAAAGACCAGCAACCACCATTGAGGATGCCGCGCACCAACGCGGCATTCGCCCCTCTCAAATGGTGAAAGCAATCTTGCTACGAGACATGGGTAATCAATATGCACTCGCCTGTGCGCCAGGTGATCGTAGCGTTGATCCCAAAAAAGTGCGCTCGTTACTGAAATATCGCCGGATGACTTGTGTTGATCAAGCCGATGTTGAGTCCATCACTGGTTACAAAATTGGTACTGTCACTCCTCTGCTACTCAAACGTCATATGCCAATCGTGTTCGACCCTAGCTTACTAGAAGAACAGGAAGTCACGATCAGCAGTGGCGATCGCATGGCTGGACTGGCGCTTTCTATTAAAGATCTTATCCAATTGTGTCAGCCGACCGTAGCTGAGATCTGTCGTTAATCGTCTAAAAACAATGTAATGACATGTAGTGTTTCTATCACTGCGTGATCTCGCTCATATCTACAAAAATAGACATGAGAATTTTTAATCACATATAAAACATAAATAGTCACAAAGATAAAACTCGTATATGCTGAATTTGTTGGTTAAGTTTCAAACAAGCACTTAACCGATATAAAGTGAGTCAGCTAGCTGAGTGACAGCATTCATGCAGTTAGTTATCCACTTTTGTGTAATGCATCTGTGACTATTCGCCCGCTGAAGCGGGCTTTTTTTTACGTGGAACTTTTTCTCTTTCATTTCCTCTAATCGTTAGAACGTAAAGTGTGTTGCGCGAGGCACGACCTTAATAGGAACAACTAGCAAACAACCGTTTTCGTTCTATTCTTAATTCTGTAACAAAACTATTGCTTAATGCGTCACGTAAAAAGGAGTGTATTGGCGTAAGGGTTCCTTTAGAGAGGTTATTTTTGGGGTAATCCTCACGCTATTTAAGAGATGACACTGTCAAATTGTCTAAGACAACACAATTCTCTGACGCAACACCCTACATCTGTATTTAATACTATTGCTGTCACAATAATTTTCGCGTCCAGAACGTAGAATACCTAGGCTAGGTTAGATAAAAGGAAAGTAAATATGAGACTGTTTAAGCGCTATACACCAAGTATGATTGCTAAACATATAAGTCGTCTTTTTAAAGGAAGAATTTATATTTACGGGGTCGGTAGATTCGAGTTTGATAACGGTAAGTTAATACTGCCGGAGAAAGCAGAGCAACGCCATTTCCGAGCGGTCAAAGAGATCAATCAAGAAATAATGAAACTCCGATGCGCATATGCTTAGCAAAATGTTGATAAAACAAAGGCTGGATTAACCAGCCTTTTGTGTATTTGAAGTTCGCTTTGCACTTACTGACGCGCCAGATCCGGCAAGTGTCCCTTTAAACCAAGCGCGCGCTTCATGATCTCATCTTTCGCTCCCGGCAGTTGCCCCGCTAAACTCAAGCCAATGCCACGAACAAGCTTCTTAGCAGGGTTCTCGCCAGAGAACAAATCTCGAAACCCTTGCATAGTAGCGATCATCTTTGCCGCTTCCGCTTTTCGCCAACGCTCGTAGCTTCTTAGGTTGCGTTTACTGCCGATATCTTGTCCCTGCTTCCAAAGTGCTAATACTTCTTGAGCAAGACTGGCCGCATCTAATAAACCTAAATTCACACCCTGCCCCGCTAATGGGTGAATGGTATGGGCCGCATCACCAACCAGCGCGACTCGCTCGACAACAAAATCTCGCGCATAGCGCATTTTCAAAGGAAACGCAGCACGCTCTCCCACTACTTCACATAGACCAAGTCGAGCATCAAACTCACTCGTCAACGCTTTATTGAAATCATGTTCACTCATCACCACTAACTGATCTGCTCGATTTGGCTCCGTGGACCAAACAATAGAGCACATATCTGGTTGCGACATTGGCAAAAATGCCAACGGTCCGTGAGGAGTAAATATCTGGCGCGCAATGCTGTTGTGTGGCATAGCAGTTTTGACATTCGCGACCAAAGCATGATGACCATAGTCCCAATGCGTTAATGGAATATCCATTTGATGGCGAAGCCACGAATTCGCCCCATCGGCTCCGACCACTAATTTAGCGGTCATGGCTTGGCCATTATCGAGCGTCAGCCAGCTTTCTTGCTCACCGACCGCGAGAGTCGCGCAACGTGCAGGCATAAACATAGTGACGTTATCGAGCTTTTGGACTTGTTCAAGCAGCGCAAGTTGAATCACACGATTCTCAACAATATGCCCTAAATCAGGTTGTGCCATACTTTGTGCATTAAATTCAATGCTGGCAAAGCTATCTTGTTCCCATACTTCCATGCCATGGTAAGGTGAAGCTCGGCGCTGTTCTATGCCCTGCCAAGCACCAAGTTTACGCAAAATCGTCTCACTAGAGCGGCTCAGCGCAGACACACGAACATCGGGTAATTCTTTCAACGAATCATCTGGCACTTTACCTTCAATAACGGCGACACGCAGATCACTGTCTTTGAACGCGGCAGCAAGTGCCAACCCAACCATCCCTCCGCCGATGATGGCGATATCTACACTTTGCATCATTGCTTTTTATTACCTAATTCAGTGCGGCCGTTCATCGTTTTACCAAGCCAAGTGTATGGCGTAGTAGCGGCTGCTTAAAAATAGAAAGGTTATCCATCGCTGCTAAGGCAGTATTTCGGCCAATTCGCATCGCGGGTAAATCATTTGAAAAAACATGCACTAAGGCACTGGTTAGCCAAATAGTTTCGCTTCGATCTGCTTCTCTACGTTGACTAAAGCGCATCAGGCCTTGATAAAGACCCACATCCTCACTTTGCTGCACAATTTCTTCTGCTAGTGAGACTACATCGCGAATACCGAGATTAAAGCCTTGTCCAGCTATCGGGTGCAGCGTTTGCGCCGCATTTCCAACAATCGCAAAGCGATGTGAAATATTTTGCTTTCGATGGCGAAGAAGCAATGGGTAACTTGCACGGCGCCCCACTTTTTTCATCGCGCCTAAACGCCAACCAAAATCGTTCTGTAAACGCTGGAGAAATGCTTGATCAGATAACTCAAGAACGGCTTGGGCTTCTTCAGGGTGCAAACACCAAACTAAGGACATTCGATTGTCACTCATTGGCAATAAAGCAACAGGGCCATTCTCAGTAAAACGTTCAAAGGCTCTACCTTGATGAGGTTCTTGAGTCACAATATTGGCAATGACAGCCACTTGTTCAAAATCTTGCTCAGAAAGTTCTAGACCAATTTTCTGACAACAGGTCGAAACAGCACCATCTGCAGCCACCAGCAGTTTTGCTTCAAGTTGCTCACCACTTTTCAACGTCACATGGGTACAGTTTTGCTCGCGCTCGATATCGGTAACGGAGTCAGGACAAAACAGCGTAATTGACTCGCTACTGTCTAATAATTCTTGATATACACGCCCAACATCGGCTAATTCTACAACATACCCTAGAGCTTCAACCCCAACCTCTTGCTTGGTAATCTCCGTCATCCCAGCATGAGAACGGTCAGAAACGTGGATATGTTCAATGGGTGTGACAAACGGTTCTACTGACGTCCAGAGCTGTAGTTGACGCAACAGATTGACAGTACCGTAAGACAATGCGATTGAGCGAGAGTCAAAACCAGGGTGCATATCTGATTGTGCTTTAAAAGGCTCAACGACGGCAATGCGGAGCTTTCCCTGAGACAAATGGTCAATCGCCAATGCTAACGTTGCACCAGCCATGGCACCACCAGCAATGACTACATCATATTGCTTCATACTAACCTCTGGACGGTCTACGATTAGTGAATAGTAGGTTTTTTGTCGCTGCTTTCAGGACGAACACCAAATTCAGCATGAATCGTTAGTACGCAAGCTTTGATGTGCTCAATCACTTGCTCTAGCAATTGCGCTTGTTCACCAAGATCGTCATCTTCATCGATGCCTAATTTGGCAATCTCTTCTAAGTCAGCCAGTGCTTCTTTAGCGTCATCAGATGCTTTATTAAGCGCAACGCCTGCTAGACCTAACCCAGAAATAAAGTGGTTTACAAAGTCGGACACACTGTCAGCTAATGCGAATAAGCCTTCTTCGCCCGGCTCATCTGGCAATAGTAAAGACAGCTCCATTGACGTGCCAGTAAGCTCATTAACAGTAACGTTGAATATGCTCTGAGCAAAAGTGAGTGCTGTCGAGGGCCACCCCATCCCATCATTGGTGTAGTCAAAAAGAATCGGCTGCCAAGTTTGATCATTGATCGCCAATCCACCACTTAACATGCCAACAAATAAGCCATGTAACTCCGCCGGTGTCACTGCTAGGCTTGCCGATTGCAGTTCAGCAGCAATAGATTGGTATTCAGGAAGGGTGATTTCACTCATAACTTGGCTCATTCTTACGTAATAATGTATTGGTATATCCTACCATCAAGGTTAGTGGTCTGAAACGGCTATCAAATTCAATTTTGGACAGCATTTGTTCAATTTGCCCAATTCCTGTGTGATCTCGTCATCATTTCTCTTTCTGTGATGGGAAATGCTTGAATCTTAATAGCGGTTTTCCTATAGTTTGCTCCTCGGTAGTTGTATGAAGCAACACCTTAGATAGCGCGAATATAGAGTTTATTCATCATGAGCAATCAAGCGATCGACGTTGAAATATTAGGCAAACTTACACGAGTGAATTGTCCGACAGGACAAGAAGAGTCTCTTGTTGCAGCGGCAAAAGATCTGGATCGCCGATTGAAAGAAATGAGCGAACGTACTAAGGTAACCAATGAAATCCAACTGCTGACCTTTGCTGCATTGAATATTTGCTATGAGTTGCACACCAAGTCATACGAATCCAATGGTCAACAGCAAGAAATTACTGAGCGAATGGAAAAGCTCACCGCGTCTTTAGAGAACGCACTAAGCAAAGTTACGCAAGGACAGCAGTAAATACAAAATTTACCCTGGGGTGTGCGTCAGCAGGATTTAAGTCCCTGAGCCGATAAGCAATACCTAAGGGTTAGTATTTGGTAACTATTGAGCAAGCTCGGCATGCACCGAGAAGCCTACGGTTGTCATTGCTGATCCGCCTTGAACCAGCTGGTTCAAGGGCCACAATCCTCAACGGCACCCTGGGGTATTCTCTCTATGTCAGACCTCTCTCGACAAGACTTCCGCAAACTGATTCGTGAAAAGCGCAACGCTCTGTGCAGTGATACGCAATACCAAGCGGGAATCGACCTTATTACTCAATTTTCCCAACTTCCTGAAATCGATCAGGCGCAACATATTGCCATCTACCTTTCTGCAGACGGTGAGCTTGATACTAAACCGCTCATTGAATGGTTATGGCAACAGGGAAAATCGGTTTATCTGCCCGTCATCCATCCCTTTTCTAAAGGTCAGTTACTGTTTCTTCAGTATGTAAGTGATGAACAGCTCGTCTACAACAAGTACGGCATCTTAGAGCCCAAGCTCGATATCAGACACCTCAAACCCGTTCGCCAGCTTGATTTAATCTGCACGCCTTTAGTTGGGTTCGACAGTATCGGACACCGCTTAGGCATGGGCGGAGGGTACTACGATCGTACTCTGTCACGTTGGTTTATAACTGGAGAGGGAGCTAAACCTGTTGGTATCGCTCATGACTGCCAACATGTAGAACGCTTACCAATTGAAAGCTGGGACATTCCATTACCTAAGATCGTGACCCCAAGCCAAATATGGCAATGGGAAAGTGACAAGTAAGCCGCTATAATCACGCCCGCAAACGTTAACGAACATCTATTCAGGAGATTGGCATGACTCAAGATGAAATGAAAAAAGCGGCTGGTTGGGCAGCACTAAAATATGTTGAGAAAGGCAGCATTGTCGGTGTTGGTACTGGCTCTACCGTGAATCACTTCATCGATGCACTAGGCACTATCAAAGATGATATTAAAGGTGCAGTGTCTAGCTCTGTCGCTTCAACTGAGCGCCTTAAAGAGCTTGGTATTGAAGTATACGAGTGTAACGATGTAATGAAGCTGGATGTGTATGTTGATGGCGCAGATGAGATCAACCCAGCACGTGAAATGATCAAAGGCGGCGGCGCGGCTCTGACTCGTGAGAAAATTGTCGCAGCAATCTCTGATAAGTTCGTATGTATCGTTGACGGCACTAAAGCAGTTGACGTACTTGGCCAGTTCCCATTGCCTGTTGAAGTAATCCCAATGGCACGCTCTTACGTGGCTCGTGAATTGGTAAAACTAGGTGGTGATCCAGCTTACCGTGAAGGCGTTGTGACTGACAACGGCAACGTGATTCTGGATGTGCACAATATGCAAATTACCAACCCGAAAGAAATGGAAGACAAAATAAACGGCATCGCTGGTGTGGTGACTGTGGGTCTTTTCGCTCATCGTGGTGCAGACGTAGTGATCACTGGCACACCAGAAGGTGCAAAAATTGAAGAATAAATAACAGCCCAAAATGAACCTATCTGGTTCACTTTTCTGTTATTTCATTACATACGGTGCTGCAAGGCACCGTTTTTTATTCCTTTCTATAAGAAAATTATCTCTTATTCCGTAATTTTCTTACCCAAAGCAATTTTTTTTTGTTACTTTATTGAACAGAAGACGCACAGGGAAACGTTTGTCTTCCTACAAAACTGTTAATTATCCCCTTTTTAATAGTTTTGCCCAATGTGCGCCACATTAGCCCACCTTTCCATTTTAAGGACGAGAAAAAATGGCCAAAGTTTCACTGGAAAAAGAAAAGATTAAGATCCTCTTGTTAGAGGGACTCCACCCTTCTTCAGTTGAAGTTCTTCAAGCAGCTGGTTATACCAACATTGAATACCATAAAGGTTCCCTTCCGGAAGAAGAACTAATTGAAGCAGTAAAAGACGTGCACTTCATTGGTATCCGCTCCCGTACGAACCTATCCGAAGAGGTAATCAATGCGGCGAACAAGCTGGTTGCAATTGGCTGTTTTTGTATTGGTACTAACCAAGTAAACCTAGATGCAGCAGCAAAACGCGGTATTCCTGTCTTTAATGCACCATTCTCTAACACTCGAAGCGTGGCAGAGCTTGTACTTGGGCAAATCCTTTTACTAGTGCGTGGTATTCCTGAAAAGAATGCACTTGCACATCGCGGTATTTGGAAGAAAAGTGCAGACAACTCTTACGAAGCTCGTGGTAAGTGCCTTGGCATTATCGGATACGGTCACATTGGTACGCAGCTTGGTATTATTGCCGAAAACTTAGGTATGCGCGTTTACTACTACGATATTGAGAACAAACTGTCCCTTGGTAATGCGACGCAAGTACATACCATGAGTGAACTATTGAACAAATGTGATGTGATTTCTTTGCACGTTCCCGAAACACCGGAAACGAAAAACATGATGGGTGAAGCTGAATTTGCTCGAATGAAACCAGGTTCCATCTTTATCAACGCGGCACGTGGCACCGTTGTGGATATTCCTGCACTTTGCCATAGCTTAGAAGCTGGTCACCTTGCTGGCGCTGCAATTGATGTATTCCCAACTGAACCAAAAACGAATGCTGACCCGTTCGAGTCTCCTTTACAAAAATTCGATAACGTCATCCTCACTCCACACGTTGGTGGTTCAACACAAGAAGCACAAGAAAATATCGGCTTAGAAGTGGCGGGTAAACTGGCTAAGTACTCTGATAACGGATCGACACTTTCAAGCGTAAACTTCCCTGAAGTGTCATTACCAGAACACAGTGGTGAGTGCTCTCGTCTGCTTCATATCCACAAGAACCGTCCTGGTATCCTAACTCAGATCAACACCATCTTTGCTGAAGAAGGCATTAACATTGCCGCGCAGTACCTACAAACAGCCGCTGAAATAGGCTACGTAGTGATCGACGTTGAAACTGAACGCTCAGAAGAAGCTCTAACAAAGCTCAAAAACATTGAAGGCACAATCCGTGCTCGTATCCTGCATTAAACTGTGAAATAGAAATGACAAAGGCAGGGGTTGTAACTCCCTGCCTTTTGCTTTTTACTGTTTGCTAAGCCTTACTTTAGCTTATAAATGACATCGACTTGATCGCGAATGATCATGGTTGAATCTTGGTAGCTATTCGCTCCTTCTTTACTATCCATCGCCATTGAACGCATTAACACAGGCTGAACGTGCATCTGTCTGTAATTGATCTGCCATACATCGCCCAACTTTTTCTCAAAACCAGTCGCTAATGACCCTGCTTTTTCTCTTGCGTCCTTAATCGCAGCCATTCGTGCCTTTTGCTGATACTCGGCTTGGTTGCTTACCTTAAGTTGAATATTATCAACCTGATTAATTCCCGCTTCTAACGCCATATCTAGGTATTGGTTAAGGTTTTTCAGATCCGTCACCGTGACATCAATACTGCGAGATGCTCGATACCCAACAAGTTCTGCTTTTCCTGATTTAGGGTAATGGTACTGAGGAGCAAGGTATAAATTCGAGCTAGTAATATTGTCTTTTGACAAGCCGGCATCCGATAAGCTTTTTAGAAACTCTTCAACGGTTTTATCTACGGACAATTTCGCTTGTTCGGCCGTCATTGTCGTATCGACTACTTTTACAGAAAACGTAGCCATATCAGGTGTGGCCGTCACTTCGCCATACCCCGTTGTCGTAACATGAGCAAACTCTGGCGTATTCGCCAAAACTGAAGCACTGGTAAGGCTGAGTGCTGAAGCCAGCAAAAATGAATACAATTTCATTCAATAAATCCATCCATACAAAATTAAGTACTTAATCTCAGATTCCAACATCACTATCATGGCTGAGAAAGCGTGTGGTTTCATAATAGAAACTTCCGCCGATTATCCAAGCACCCATAGTGACTTCTAACACAACTTTGACTATGTAACATTGGCGTAATTTTTAAACAAAACACACTTAAGTTAACGATATGCAGCTCTGACAAACTTATTGAGGTAGATGCTGCTGCGCATACCCCACTATCGCGTGTGAGATTTCTTGTAATACCCCAGTTTCTAACTGCCAGTGGTGCCAATAAATCCGATGGGACATTAAAAAACCTGGAGTCACATCAACCAACACACCTCTGTCTAATTCGTCGGTAATTTGCAAGCGGGGGATCAAGCAATAAGCAACACCAGCTAACGCCACTTTTAGAAACGCTTCAGAACTACTGATGTTGTGATGAATAACGCTGTCAGGATTGACGTTAAAATGCTCGGTAAGAAATGTTTTATGTAGATCATCATATTGGTCATATGAAACGGCCGGTGCTTTTGCCAATGTCTGATTATTTACGCCTTTAGAAAAATAACGCTGATAGAACTCTGGGCTCGCGACACAAACATAATCGATGCGACCTAAATAGTCTGCTCTGCATCCGGGGATTGGCTGGGGCTCCAAGCTGATCGCTCCTGTCACTTCGCCACTTTTGAGTTTTTCAATAGAGCGGTATTCACCATAGATAGTCAGTTTTAGTTCAACTTGACGCTGCTTCATAACATTTTGCAGCGCTGGCAGTAGCCATGTTGCAAGGCTATCTGCATTAGTCGCTAAAGAGAGTTGCACAGGTCGCGTACTGGTATCATTTTTTAGTTCGGGGAGAATTTCATGCTCTAGCAAGCGTACTCGCCGATAAAGACCCAACAATTTTTTACCAATTGGCGTTGGCTTAGGTGGCTGGCTTCGAATTAAAACAGGCTGCGCGAGAAACTTCTCTAACTGCTTGATACGTTGAGAAATGGCGGATTGAGAAACAAATAAATGCTCGGCAGCACGCTCAAAGCTACCCTGATAAACTATAGCGTCTAATGCCTCAATCCATTTGTAATCTAACCCTCGCATACCTTTCCTCTCCCTCCTGATCAAACGCCTCCCGTTAAATTAGTCTATCTAATGTAAGATTAAAATCATTAATTATACTTATTTAGATAAACGCTTTATCTTTCCCCTCTCTGTAAATGTATTTGTTATTTTGAAGTGAGGTGAAGTGTGAGCTTGTGGGTTCTATTGCAAGGTTTTGGTTTAGGAGCATCAATGATCATTCCGATCGGCGCGCAAAATGCGTATGTTTTGAATCAAGGCATAAAGCGTAATCACCACCTAACAACCGCCACTATTTGTAGCGTGCTAGATATGATTTTCATCTCTCTAGGTATCTTTGGTGGTGGTGCAATTCTGTCTCAAAATGAAATCTTACTGACGTCGGTGACACTTGGTGGTATTGCCTTCTTGAGCTTCTATGGACTGCTCTCGCTAAAAAGTGCTTTTAAGCCAGAGAGTGAATCGGAATCAAAAGGGGAGATTGTAGCTCGAGGTCGTCGAACGGTTATTCTAGGTGCGCTAGCTGTAACTGTGCTTAATCCGCACTTATATTTAGATACTGTCGTTATTCTAGGTTCGATCGGTGGACAATTTGAAGGCCATGATCGCATTGCTTTTGCACTAGGTACGATTCTGGCTTCCTTTGTTTGGTTCTACACTTTATCGATAGGAGCAGCCAAACTAGGTCCAACACTCTCTAAACCAAAAGTGAAAAAAACCATCGACATTGCAATCGCAATGATGATGTTCACAATAGCGTATATCTTAGCGAGTGAGCTTATTGATAAGTATTGGTAATCACCAGGTAGTAAGGCAGCAAAGACATGGAGTCACTAAAACGTATTTATAACAACAATAGAGAGCGATTCAACGCGCTCTCTATTCCTTTTCGGGAATGGCAGCACGAAGCCATCTTAGACTTTGAGACAGATATACGCATTGCGAGAGAGCTTGGTTGGACGGGTACGCATACCAAAAGCCTCTTTTTAACACTCAAAGGACAAGGTTACGCAGTTTATCTGACAGATAAGGACTCGCGCCTCGATGCCAAGCAGATTAAAGCGATTACAGGTAAACGTCCCTCTATTTGTAATGACGATGAAATGGTCGAAGTGTTAGGTTGCGTACCCGGCGCGGTTTGCCCAATAGGCTTACCGGAATACATCACTATCATTGTTGATACCAATCTCTATCAACATCAAGAGTTGCTGTATACGCCTGGCTTACCTGAGTTCACATTTGGATTTGCAGGTAAACATCTAAAACGCCTCTTACTTGCTGGTCATCACACCCTTTACGAAATATAAAAAAGCGAGGCCTATTGGCCTCGCTTTTGAATATCGACTGCTTTTGATTAAGCGTCGACTTTGTTCAGGTGAACATCCATTTGTGGGAATGGAATCTCGATACCATTTTCATCCAATGCTTCTTTAATACCTTGCATTGCATCAAAGTATACGCCCCAGTAATCTGCAGTTTTCACCCATGGACGAACCACAAAGTTAACTGAAGAGTCCGCTAACGTAAGTACACCAATTGTGATATCTGGGTCTTTCAAGATACGTGGATCTTTCTCTAGCGTCTCACGAATCACTTTCTTCGTTAGTTTAAGGTCTGCTTTGTATGAAACACCAATCACTAGGTCGACACGTCGTGTCGCATGGCGAGAGTAGTTAGTAATGGCACCGCCGATAACTGAAGAGTTAGGCACAACAACCATTTTGTTGTCTGGTGTATTTAGAACGGTTTGGAAGATTTGAATTGCTTCAACACTACCCGCTACACCACCGATTTCTACGTAGTCGCCTGATTTGAATGGACGGAACGCAACAATAAGTACGCCTGCTGCAAAGTTTGATAGTGAACCTTGTAGTGCAAGACCAACAGCAAGACCTGCCGCACCAATCACAGCAACAACAGAAGCGGTTTGAACTCCTAATCGACCAAGAGCCGCGATTAGCACGATTACAAATAGCAAGTAACGAACAAGACCGTGAATAAATTCAACGACGGCCTTATCCATGTTTTTCTTTTCTAGTACTTTAGAAACACTACCAGCGACTGCCTTAACGATAAGATTACCGATAAACAGAATAAGCAGCGCAGAGATAATGTTCACACCGTACTGAACCAGTAGATCTGAATTGTTTGTCAGCCAAGTTTCAGCCTGAGTTAGACCATCCGTTAAAGTGGTATCGATACCCACCGATTCACCTGCCATAATTCTTATCCTCAAAAATAAAGAGATATAAATCCAATTGCCGTTAATTTATGAACCTTGTTTTTTAAAGGCTCTTTTCTAAAACAACATCCCTATTGCTCCACTGAACAGTGTCAGATTTTTGGCACAATATCCCAACTCTGACTTTTTTCAAAGTCAGAGTTTCGCAAAGATATGCAAAACAAGACTTTATCAGAGCTTTCTGACACTGACTTGTTACAGGTTACGCAATGCACTCTGATTTCGCCACTCTTAAGACTGATATTCCCATGTTTTCTTTAAAAAAACGTTAAAGGTGAGATATCTCACTAGCAAATACAACCTAACGCATAAAAATATCGGGAGAAAGCAGCGGGGAAGAAAGTGATAGACATAAAAAAACCCGCTCAAAGAGCGGGTTTTTAAGTAACTTAATCAGTAACGATTATAGTACGTCAACTGCGTTAAGGTCAGCAAATGCTTGCTCTAGACGAGTAACCATTGAAGCTTGGCCTGCACGTAGCCATACGCGTGGATCGTAGTACTTCTTGTTTGGTGCATCTTCACCAGTTGGGTTACCGATCTGACCTTGTAGGTAATCGTGGTTTTCAGCTTCGAACTTACGGATACCATCCCAAGTAGCCCACTGTGTATCAGTATCGATGTTCATTTTGATTACACCGTAGCCGATAGATTCACGGATTTCTTCTAGAGAAGAACCTGAACCGCCGTGGAATACGAAGTTTAGAGAGTTCGCTGGAAGACCGAATTTCTCAGAAACGTGCGCTTGAGAATCACGTAGGATAGTTGGAGTTAGTACAACGTTACCTGGCTTGTATACGCCGTGTACGTTACCGAAAGATGCTGCGATAGTGAAACGGTGGCTGATTGCGCTTAGTTTCTCGTATGCGTATGCAACGTCTTCTGGAGAAGTGTATAGCTCAGACGCATCCATATCAGAGTTGTCAACGCCGTCTTCTTCACCACCAGTACAACCTAGTTCGATTTCTAGAGTCATGTTCATTTTAGCCATGCGCTCTAGGTACTTAGCAGAAATTTCGATGTTCTCTTCTAGAGACTCTTCAGAAAGGTCGATCATGTGAGAAGAGAATAGTGGCTTACCAGTTTGCGCGAAGTACTCTTCACCAGCGTCTAGTAGACCGTCGATCCAAGGAAGTAGTTTCTTAGCTGCGTGGTCAGTGTGTAGGATTACTGGAACACCGTAAGCTTCAGCTACAGCGTGAACGTATTTCGCACCAGCAACAGCACCTAGGATTTGAGCTTCTTGACCTTCAAGTTTTAGACCTTTACCAGCAAAGAAAGCAGCGCCACCGTTAGAGAACTGAACGATAACTGGAGCTTTAACTTTTGCAGCTGCTTCAAGTACTGCGTTTACAGAGTCAGTACCCACACAGTTTACTGCTGGAAGTGCAAAGCTGTTTTCTTTTGCAACTTCAAATACTTTCTGAACGTCATCGCCAGAGATAACACCTGGTTTTACGAAGTCGAAGATCTTAGACATGGATGTAATCCTATTTATCTGTCGTTTTTAAACAAAACTTGTTAAGTTGAAAATCTTGCAAACGTTTGCTCACAACTGAGGCTATTCTAGCAGAGTTCCTCACACGTTGCAGCAAACAAGAAAGCGGGAGAATCACTCCCCCGCTTTGCTTTAATTACTTAGCGCGTGCTTCTAGCATTTCTACTGCTGGAAGAACTTTACCTTCTACGAACTCAAGGAAAGCGCCGCCGCCAGTAGAGATGTAAGATACATCCGCTTTGATACCGAACTTGTCGATAGCCGCTAGCGTGTCACCACCACCAGCAACAGAGAAGCCTTCAGAAGCTGCGATAGCTTCAGAGATGCCTTTAGTACCTGCTTCGAAGTTCTTGAATTCGAATACGCCTACTGGACCATTCCATAGGATAGTCTTAGCGTTTTTAAGGATTTCAGCTAGTTCAGCAGTTGAATCTGGACCAAGGTCGAAGATCATGTCGTCGTCTTGTACTTCAGAAACGTGCTTGATTTCAGCTTCTGCGTTCTCGTCAAATGCTTTCGCACATGCAACGTCAGTTGCTACTGGAATTGCACACTCGTCCATTAGCTTCTTAGCTGTTTCAACTAGGTCTGCTTCGTATAGAGACTTACCAACGTTGTGGCCAGCAGCTGCGATGAATGTGTTAGCAATACCACCACCAACAACGAGTTGGTCAGCGATTTTAGATAGAGACTCAAGAACCGTTAGCTTAGTAGAAACTTTTGAACCACCTACGATAGCAACCATTGGACGAGCTGGCTTGTCCATTGCTTTGCCTAGCGCTTCTAGTTCGTTTGCTAGTAGAGGACCAGCACATGCTACGTCTGCGTGCATGCCAACGCCGTGAGTAGATGCTTGAGCACGGTGAGCCGTACCGAATGCGTCCATTACGAATACGTCACATAGTGCTGCATATTTCTTAGATAGCTCTTCGTCGTTTTTCTTTTCGCCTTTGTTGAAGCGAACGTTTTCAAGAACAACAAGTTCACCCGCATTTAGCTCTAGGCCATCTAGGTAGTCTTTTGCTAGCTTCACTTCGCAATCTAGTGCGTCGTTTAGGTAGTTAACAACTGGTTGTAGAGAGAACTCTTCAGCGTATTCACCTTCAGTTGGGCGACCTAGGTGAGACGTAACCATTACTTTAGCGCCTGCTTCTAGGCAGTGCTTAATAGTTGGAAGAGATGCGATGATACGTGCATCCGAAGTTACTTTACCGTCTTTTACTGGCACGTTTAGGTCAGCACGGATAAATACACGTTTACCTGCAAGATCCAGGTCAGTCATCTTGATTACAGACATGATGTGTCCTCTCAAATATTTAATAATTAAAGTTTTTGAAAACTCGGCAACCCTGCCAAGCCTGTTAATTCTTCAAACTGGTTATAGATATGGAGATATTATGGATTTATTTCAAGGCTTGAAATAAAAATTCTCCATCACTTCTTCGTCATTACTGTTCCACTTGCGAAGAAGCTTGCATTGCTAAGGCAGTATCCAGCATCCGGTTAGCAAAGCCCCATTCGTTGTCGCACCAAACGAGCATTTTTACGAGTTGCCCGTTACTCACTCTAGTCTGGCTTCCATCCACAATCGCACTATGGGGGTCGTGGTTAAAGTCGATGGAAACGAGTGGCGATTCAGTATAGTCAACAATGTTACGTAATGTACACTGAGATGCGTTAACAATGGTTTGATTTACGTCATTAACTTTCACATTTGTACTAATTGTGACACTTAAATCCATTGCAGTGACGTTAACCGTTGGAACACGAACAGAAATTGCTTCGAATTTGTTGGAAAATTTCGGGAAGATTCTTTCAATCCCCTTATGCAACTTAGTGTCCACCGGAATAATAGATTGGCTTGCAGCGCGGGTACGGCGTAAGTCGTTATGATACGCATCAATTACTTGTTGATCGTTCATGGACGAATGAATTGTGGTAATGGTGCCAGACTCTATGCCGAAGGCTTCGTCTAATACTTTAATGATGGGAACGATACAGTTGGTGGTGCAAGAGCCATTGGAGACAACACGGTGCTCGTCTTTCAGAGTTTCGTGGTTCACGCCATAGATAATCGTATTATCTAGGTCGTTTGCGCCCGGGTGCGAAAACAGTACTTTCTTCGCGCCAGCTTCTATATGCGCTTGCCCATCCGCTTGCGAACCAAATACACCAGTGCAATCCAAGACGATATCAACTTCTAAATCACGCCAAGGAAGTAATTCGATTTCGGAGAGGTGGAGAATGCGAATGGAATCATATTCACCGCTGTCATGATGAACATGCAAATGTTCTTGGTCATGGGAAATTTTTTTACCAAAGCGACCATGACTGGTGTCATATTGCAGTAGGTGTGCCATCGCCTCTGGCTGTGCTAGTTCGTTAACCGCCACAACCTTGATCTGCTGGTGTTTTCCGCTTTCATACACCGCTCGCAGAACATTACGACCTATACGTCCAAATCCATTGATCGCAACCTTTAGCATTTATCCTTCGCCCTACCAAAAATTTCGTGTCACAGATACTACCTGATCAGGCTGACAAACGCACCTGTTGAATCACAGTAAAGCAGGATTAAAAAAGGTCGAGACTATGCTCGACCTTATTACAACGATAGATAATTAAAATGCGACGTCTAAACCTAACCAGTAGCGACGACCATCTTCAATATATCCGTATTCTTCGTAACTGATTTCCTCGTCTAGCAAGTTATAGATAGCGCCTTTAATACGAGTATTGTCGGTTAACTGGTATGTCACACCGGCGTCCACAAAGGTATAAGCTGGTTCTACAATACTGTTTCTTGATGGGCCAGTAACCGGATCCATTTCTTTACCTCGGTACGTGACTTTCGCCCAGCTCTCTAGATCTGTTGTCGTTTGCCAAGTCACATCCACATTAAACAGATGCTTTGGTAACTGCTGCAGCGGCATGCCTTTGTATTCACCTGTTTTTTGCTCTGAGTCGGTAAATGTGTAGCTCGAGCTAAGGTAAATGGTTTCCGTTAACGGCGATGCTAAGGTCGCTTCAATACCTTGTGTGACGGCTTCATCCACGTTAATACGGTACGTTGGATCTGCGCCCCATTGGTTTGGACCATCAGTACAGATAGTGTCTGGACAAACAACACGTGTGATCTTGTCTTTGAATTCGTTATGGAACGCTGTCAAAGAGACATCTAAGCCAGAATCACCTTGATACAAGACGCTGATTTCTTTGTTTAGCGACGTTTCAGGGTCAAGATCTGGGTTACCGTAGATATTACCGCCACCACTGACTTGCGCCCAGCCAGGAGTAATTTCACGTAATTGTGGAGAACGGAAACCTGTTGCCACACCGCCTTTCACCGTCCAAGACGGATCAACTCGCCATACACCGTAAACACGCGGACTAAAGTGCGCGCCATAGTTTTCGTCATGATCTAGACGACCACCAAGCGTAACGCTAAACGGATCAGCGATTCTCCATTCATCTTCAATGAAAACAGCCCACTGCGTATTCGATGTTTCAGTCTTCGATGACGCTTTGTTGGAGGTGAAATCCTCAAGCTCTGCATGAGTGGCGTCCACACCCGTCGTCAACGTATGGTTTCCGATACCAGTCACCAAGCTCGATTTGAACGTGGTGTTGGTGATCGTCATCTCACGAGATTTGTTCTCGCTCTCTTCTCGCTGTAAGTAAGTATCTGAAATGCCAATCGAATCCCAATCACCGTTGTGGCTTACCGTTACGTAATTACGACGATATTCATTCAGTGAGTCTTCACACCCACCACGACACCCAGTGCTCGGCACTGAAAGGCCCACATTACCACGACGACTTTGTGCCGACGTGCCACCTTCTAATTGCACCGAGTGGCGATCATTAATCTGGTAAGTCAGTTTTGAAGAGATACTCTGCATATCTTTATCTTCATAACCGTATTCGATGTCATCTTCTTCTCTGGTTGTGTACTGACCATATACTTGGAGAGATAAATTTTCAGCCAACGGACCATTAACGAAAAAATTCGCGCTCTGCTCTCCACCTGAGCGGCTATTCTCTTGTAGTACCGTGCCCAGTTGAACATTACCCGTCCACTCTAGCGCATCTTTTCGTGTGATGACGTTAATCACACCACCAATCGCATCAGAACCGTAAAGCGTCGACATTGGGCCACGAATAACTTCGATTCGCTCAATCGCTTGAAGAGGAGGTAACCAACCTTGTTCGATACCAGGGCCGTCACTATTTGGACGAGTTTCACGCGTGCTTTGACGTTTACCGTCGACCAGTATCAAAGTGTATTTAGAACCCATACCACGGATACTAATGTCGGTAGTATCACCACCACCTGTCACGACAACACCTGGCACACTTTTTAGTGCATCAGTCACATCGCGGTAATAACGGGAGTCCAACTCCTCACGTGAAATCACACTAATACTTGCAGGCGCGTCCGCTTGAGATTGCTCGTAGCTTGATGCAGTTACAACCACTGTTTCCATTTTAGAAACTGCATCATTGGCAAAAACATGAGGGACACTGACGAAGGCTAAAATACCAGTTGCGGTAATAACTGGCAGTCTAAGAGTAGACATCTACATCTCCATAATTGATAATGATTATTATTTTCGAAAGTGAATTATTCACAAATAGAATGAGATGCATAGTGAGAGTTATGGAACGGTTCTTTCCATTTATGGAACTCGTACATAACGCAGTAAGGAGTAAAAGAAATATGCACGACTTAGCATCAATTAGAGCCTTTGATGCGCTCAATCAGCATAAAAGTTTGACAGCCGCTGCTAAAGCCCTTAATCAGCCAAAATCAACGCTAAGTCGTCGCTTGGCACAATTAGAAGAAGACTTCGGTCAGGCTCTAACCGCTAGGCAAGGTAATCGATTAGTTCTGACAAGAGCTGGAGAGATCTTTGCCCACTACAGCCGCCAGATTCTTGAGTTAAGCGAAGAGAGTTATGATGCACTGCAAGGTTTAACGAACCAAGTTTCAGGGCCACTGCATATTGTTTGTCACACTGCCTTAGTTAGAAGCTGGCTCGGTGGCGTACTCAATCGTTTTCTTGCTGATAATCCCGATGTTAGAGTTCAACTTACCAGTGACTTTTCTGAGGCGCATCATGACCCAGATTTGTTCATCTGGCTCGGTGAACGTAAAGAGCTAGACTGGCGAAAAGAAGTGCTGGGGGTATTTCGCTATACGCCTTTTGCCTCTCCAAATTATCTAAAACAACATGGGCCTATACCGCACCCCAAAGAACTTGAAGCACATCCATGGATCGATTTTGGTTCAGTGCAAGAAAATGGATTGATGCTAGCACACCCTCAACACGGTGAGTTCTTTTTAGAACCCTTTGTTAGTCGCTTATACAGCGACAACATAGCAATGCAAATAGACAGTATCGCGAATGGTCATGGTATTGGACTGCTGCCGACTTGGACAGCATGCGGCTATGAGAAACATCACCCAGGGCGAATCACACCATGCTTAGAAGGTTGGGTTTCTGAGCCTATTTCCATTAACTGCTATACACCAGCAGGACGACCACCACTGCGCTTATCCGTACTTTTAGACTGCATTCACCAAAGCATTCCACAAGGTTGGAAAACCTGACAAAAATAAAAAGGCCATCATAATGATGGCCTTTCTAACTTTAGCATCTAACAGTTGTCGTTTACGTTCGACTGTTTAGATGGTCCTGCAATTACGCTAGCAATTCTTTAGCTGTGTTCACTACGTTTTCAGTCGTGAAGCCAAACATCTCGAATAGCTGACCAGCAGGTGCTGATTCACCGAATGTTGTCATACCGATGATGCGACCGTCGAAGCCTACGTACTTGTACCAGAAATCCGCAATGCCCGCTTCAATAGCGATACGTGCCGTTACGTCTGATGGCAGTACAGATTCACGGTAAGCAGCGTCTTGTTTATCGAATGCATCTGTTGATGGCATTGAAACAACGCGTACTTTCTTGCCTTCTGAAGTTAGTTGCTCAGCGGCTTTCACTGCAAGCTCAACCTCAGAACCTGTTGCGATAAGGATTAGCTCAGGCTTACCTTCGCTATCTTTCAGGATGTAAGCACCTTTCGCGATGTCTGCGACTTGTTCAGCAGTACGCTCTTGTTGCGCTAGGTTTTGACGAGAGAAGATAAGTGCAGTTGGTGCATCTTTACGTTCAATCGCTAGTTTCCATGCAACTGCAGACTCAACTTGGTCACATGGGCGCCATGTGCTCATGTTTGGAGTTACACGTAGAGACGCCATTTGCTCAACAGGTTGGTGAGTTGGGCCATCTTCGCCAAGACCGATCGAATCATGCGTGTAAACTTGGATGTTCTGAATTTTCATCAGCGCAGCCATACGCATTGCGTTACGAGCGTATTCCATGAACATTAGGAATGTTGCGCCGTAAGGAACGAAACCACCGTGCAATGCGATACCGTTGATGATAGCAGTCATACCGAATTCGCGTACACCGTAGTGGATGTAGTTGCCAGAGAAGTCCTCCGTTTCTAGAGACTTAGAACCAGACCACATGGTCAGGTTAGAAGGCGCTAGGTCAGCAGAACCACCCATAAACTCAGGAAGCATTTGACCAAACGCTTCTAGTGCATTTTGCGATGCTTTACGTGATGCAATGTTCGCTGGGTTTGCTTGAAGATCGGCAATGATTTGGTTCGCTTTTTCTTCCCATTGTGCAGGAAGTTCGCCGTTTAGACGACGTTTAAGCTCTGCCGCTTCAGCAGGGTAAGCTGCAGCATATGCTTCGAATTTTTCATTCCAAGCTGCTTCTTTCGCGGCGCCCGCTTCTTTTGCATCCCACTCAGCGTAAACATCTGCCGGGATCTCAAATGGGCCGTACTCCCAACCTAGGTATTCGCGAGCCGCTTGGATTTCATCGTGACCTAGTGGTGCACCGTGACAGTCGTGCGAACCAGACTTGTTAGGAGAACCGAAACCGATAATTGTTTTGGTACAGATAAGCGTAGGACGTGGGTCCGCTTTTGCTGCTTCAATTGCTGCGTTGATCGCGTCTGAGTCGTGACCATCGACTGCTGGGATTACATGCCAGCCGTACGCTTCAAAACGCTTAGGTGTATCGTCAGAGAACCAACCATCAACGTGACCGTCGATAGAGATGCCGTTGTCATCCCAGAATGCAATCAGCTTGCCTAGACCAAGAGTACCTGCAAGAGAGCATGCTTCATGCGAGATGCCTTCCATTAGACAGCCGTCACCCATGAACACATACGTAAAGTGGTCAACGATATCGTGACCTTCTTTGTTGAACTGTGCCGCTAGTGCTTTCTCTGCGATCGCCATACCAACAGCGTTAGTGATGCCTTGACCTAGAGGACCCGTTGTTGTCTCGATACCAGGCGCGTAGCCGTACTCTGGGTGACCTGGGGTTTTTGAGTGCAATTGACGGAAGTTTTTCAGATCGTCAATAGATAGCTCGTAACCGCTTAAGTGCAGTAGAGAGTAAATAAGCATTGACCCATGACCGTTTGACAGCACAAAGCGATCGCGGTCGGCCCACTCTGGGTTTGAAGGGTTATGGTTTAGGTGAGAGCGCCAAAGAACTTCAGCGATATCAGCCATACCCATTGGTGCGCCTGGGTGGCCTGAGTTAGCTTGTTGAACACCATCCATGCTTAGAGCACGAATTGCATTGGCAAGATGTTTACGAGACGACATGTCTGCTCCTGAGTACATTAAGCGAAACGAAAAGTAGGTCATAATTCTCTCAAAGCCCTGTTGGGTGTGCAAACGTTTTCCAGTCCAAAACCTCACAAATATTGCACCTTTCGCGCCAAATCGTTCGAAGTTCTTAAAATTATCAATAAATCAGGCAAACGTTTGGTTATAACAAAAACCAAAAAAGAGCTTGTAATTCGAGCAATCAAATTTAGAATAGACGTCTAGATGTAGATACACCTACAAAAATTAGTATTAATTTGCGCTGGAGAGTTTATCATTCCCCAGTTTTAAACCAGATATAGTGGAGCTAACATGGCTAAGCACCTGTTTACTTCTGAGTCAGTATCAGAAGGTCATCCAGATAAAATTGCAGACCAGATTTCTGATGCGGTTCTTGACGCGATTCTAGAGCAAGATCCAAAGGCTCGTGTTGCATGTGAGACTTACGTTAAAACCGGTATGGTAATGGTGGGTGGTGAAATCACGACTTCAGCATGGGTAGACATCGAAGAGTTAACTCGTGAAACCGTTCGTGAAATCGGCTACGTACATTCAGATATGGGCTTTGACGCAGATTCTTGTGCGGTACTAAACACAATCGGTAAACAGTCGCCAGATATCAACCAAGGTGTTGATAAAGCTGACCCTAAAGAACAAGGTGCAGGCGACCAAGGCATCATGTTTGGTTACGCTTGTAACGAAACTGAAGTACTAATGCCAGCGCCAATTACTTACTCTCACCGTCTTGTTCAAAAGCAAGCAGAAGTTCGTAAAAACGGCACACTACCTTGGTTGCGTCCTGATGCAAAATCTCAGGTAACATTCCAATACGATCAAGGTAACATCGTTGGTATCGACGCGGTTGTTCTTTCAACTCAACACTGTGACTCAATCTCAACTTCAGACCTGCGTGAAGCGGTAATGGAAGAGATCATTAAGCCAGTGCTACCTTCTGAGTGGATCAACAAAGAAACAAACTTCTTCATTAACCCAACCGGTCGCTTCGTAATCGGTGGTCCTATGGGTGACTGTGGCCTAACTGGTCGTAAGATCATCGTAGATACCTACGGCGGCGCAGCTCGTCACGGTGGCGGTGCGTTTTCTGGTAAAGATCCATCAAAAGTTGACCGTAGTGCAGCATACGCAGCACGCTACGTAGCGAAAAACATCGTAGCGGCAGGCATGGCTGACCGTTGTGAGATCCAACTTTCTTACGCAATCGGTGTTGCTGATCCAACGTCTATCATGGTGGAAACGTTCGGTACTGAGAAAGTATCTCACGACATCATCATTGAAGCGGTTCGTCAATTCTTCGACCTACGTCCATACGGTCTACAAGAAATGCTTAACCTTCTTCAACCTATCTACAAGAAGACAGCGGCTTACGGTCACTTCGGTCGTGAAGAATTCCCGTGGGAAGCGACAGACAAAGCTGCACTTCTACGCGATTTCGCTGGCATCAAATAATCAAGCCAAGCAAGAATCAATCAAGCCCTCGCCTATGGCGGGGGCTTTTTATTTTCAGCAACTTTTATCCAGCCATTTCGGCTCATACCGCCCTGCCCCACAAAGCAGTCCTGTTTCTCCCTCATTTTTATACCGAATAAATTTTAAGCAATTATTTGTAAATTATCCCATCTCCGCCAATAGTTAAAATATTGTTAACTCCAATTTAAATAGAGACGTCGGATGCTGGCGACTGTGGAAGCAACACTTAAGTAAAGACATGAGTCAGGCATCTTTATGGCCGATACCAAACTAAGCCAATGCTCAGATGTAAACTTGAAAAAGTCGCTTCAAGTTTGACTGAACAAAAACCGCTGTCAGTTGGTATAAGCGGATAATGTGGGAATAAATCAAGGAGGAGTTATGCCTCGAACTGTTAATCCATCGGACTTCCACAACAAGCGAAAGGAAGTGCCAGACAACGAATACGCCAGAACCATACCGTGCAATACGGTCAATCTTTCTGCACCTTTTCATTGGCTCGCATTAGGTCTGCATGATTTCGTGCGAATGCCGCTTATTAGTGCTTTCTATGGCATCTGTTTTATGGCAGCTGCGATAGGCATTGTTTTGCTCGTACAGTGGCAAGGCACACACTTAGTCGTCATGCCCAGTTTGATTGTTTACATGTTAATTGGTCCGTTTCTCGCGCTGGGCTTGTATGATGCCAGTTGGGAGAGAGAGCGCGGACACAAAGCAAGCTTGTTCCATTCAATGAAAGCGATCGGTCGTAACTCAACATCTCAATGGGCGTTCGCCGTGTTACTCGCAGTGTGTATGATATTTTGGATGCGCATTGCCGCTCTACTTCATGCACTCTACCCTTCTGTTCAAGGGGCACCTTTAAGTGAGTTCCTACCCTTCCTTGTCATCGGCTCTTTAGTTGGCTTTGTTTTGGCTTGTGTGGTGTTTAGCATTTCAGCCTTTTCTATTCCGCTCATGATGGAGCGTCGCGTAGACATGATGACCGCTGTGTTTACCAGCTTTAATGCCGTGAAATCCAACATTCCAGCAATGATTGTTTGGGCAGCGATCATCTGTGGCGGTATTCTTATCGGCTTTGCGACCTACGGGATCGGAATGTTGTTTACCATGCCAATTCTAGGCTACGGTACATGGCACGCTTACCATGCCACCATCAAGAAAAAACACACACCATAATTAACTGATGCTATGATCTGGCCCTCGCAATGCGGGGGCTTTTTTATTTGATTTATCGAGGTGAATTGTGGATATAGAACTCAGCTATAAAGCCAAGCAAGTGATGGCGGGATGTATCGCGATGGCGGAACAAGCTTTCAAACGTTCTTTCCCGATTCCAACAATCACCTTCGACGTCCGTGGGAAAGCGGCAGGAAAAGCCTACCTTCAATTAAATCAAGTACGCCTAAACTCTGTTTTATTTCGCGAAAACACCCAAGCATTCTTAGATGAAGTCATTCCTCATGAGGTAGCGCACCTGATTACTTATCAGGTTTACGGGCGAGTTAGGCCTCACGGTAAAGAATGGAAAGGCGTCATGGAAGCCGTATTTAACGTACCAGCCAAAACCACTCACAGCTTTGAAGTAAAATCCGTTCAAGGTAAAACCTTTGAGTATCGTTGTGGTTGTATGACCTACCCTCTATCGATTCGCCGTCATAATAAAGTGCTGCGCAAAGAGGCAACGTACTCTTGTCAAAAATGCCGCCAACCACTTAACTTCACCGGCATTCAATTATCGTAGCCCTTACCTCATAGTGTTACTTGCGTTCCCAAAATAAAGATCGAGTTGATCAAAACCTTCCCTTCGCCACTTATTGTTAACTTACTCATCACTAAAGCTATTTTATGCGTGTTATCATGAATAAAGTCATACTTTATAAAGACTTTTATCATGAAATACTTACTCTCTCTGTTGCTTATCGCGTTTTCTAGCACTGCGATTGCCGCGCCACCGAGCTCATTCTCAGCTGCCAAACGTGAGGCGGTCAAAATTTATCAAGACCATCCAACAAGCTTCTACTGTGGCTGTAACATTCAATGGCAAGGCAAGAAAGGCTTACCCGATTTAGCCTCTTGCGGCTACCAAGTCCGTAAACAAGAAAAACGGGCTGCACGAATCGAATGGGAGCACGTTGTTCCTGCGTGGCAATTTGGCCACCAGCGTCAATGCTGGCAAGATGGCGGACGTAAAAACTGTAAGAAAAAAGACGAAACTTTTCGTTTGATGGAAGCAGACTTACACAACCTAACTCCTGCTATTGGTGAAGTAAACGGTGACCGTTCGAACTACAACTTCAGCCAATGGAACGGTATGGATGGCGTGAGTTATGGTCGCTGTGAGATGCAAGTGAACTTTAAGCAGCGTAAAGTCATGCCACCAGACCGTGCGCGTGGCTCAATTGCTCGTACCTATCTATACATGAGCAAAGAGTACGGTTTCAAACTGTCGAAGCAGCAAACGCAATTAATGAGTGCTTGGAACAAAACCTATCCTGTCGATAAATGGGAATGTGAGCGTGACGAGCGCATTGCAAAAGTACAGGGCAATCACAACCCATTTGTTCAAGAAGCCTGCCGCGCACTGTAACCTCCGACCTCGAAGCGTTTCAATTACTGATATTGAAACGCTTCTTGCCCCTTGTTTTTTCGGTGCAAAGCATCCATGTTAGGGTTTAAGTTTATTCTCTTGCTGGAAATCTCATGCGTACCCCTCGAATTTATCATCCAGAAACCATTCATCAACTTGGCTCACTTGCTTTAAGTGACGACGCAGCAGGCCATATCGGTCGTGTTTTGCGCATGAAAGAAGGCCAAGACGTTCTCCTTTTTGACGGCAGTGGCGCAGAGTTCCCAGCGGTTATCAGTGAAGTCAGCAAGAAATCAGTTTTGGTTAACATCACCGAGCGCGTAGAAAACAGTATTGAATCCCCTTTAGATCTGCACCTTGGTCAAGTCATTTCACGTGGCGATAAGATGGAGTTCACCATCCAAAAGTCTGTTGAACTTGGCGTCAATACCATCACTCCTCTGATTTCTGAACGTTGTGGTGTCAAGCTTGACCAAAAGCGTTTTGAGAAAAAACTCGCGCAATGGCAGAAAATCGCCATCAGTGCCTGTGAGCAATGTGGGCGTAATGTCGTGCCCGAAATTCGTCCAATTATGAGCTTGGAAGAGTGGTGTCAAGAAGAGTACGATGGTTTAAAGCTTAACCTTCACCCTCGTGCTAAATACTCAATCAACACTTTGCCAACCCCGGTTGAAAAAGTGCGCCTACTGATCGGTCCTGAAGGCGGTTTATCGTCTGAAGAAATCGAGATGACTCGAGAATACCAATTTGAAGAAACGCTACTCGGCCCTCGCGTTCTGCGTACCGAAACAGCGGCTCTGACAGCAATTACAGCCTTACAAGTTCGTTTCGGCGATCTTGGTTAAACGGAGAAAAATAATGATCAAACTCGGTATCGTAATGGACCCAATCTCGTCCATTAACATCAAAAAAGACTCTAGCTTTGCCATGATGCTTGAAGCGCAACGACGCGGCTATGAAATCCACTACATGGAAATGAATGATCTGCATCTCGATCAAGGCGTTGCCATTGCAGATACTAAAGTGGTGGAACTAAAAGAAGATCCAAACGGTTGGTACGAGTTCAAATCAGAGCAAACTATTGAACTGTCTGAGCTAGACGCTGTGCTAATGCGTAAAGATCCTCCGTTTGATACTGAATACATCTACGCGACTTACATCCTTGAGCGTGCAGAAGAACAAGGTGCACTGATCGTTAACAAGCCTCAAAGCTTACGTGATTGTAACGAAAAGCTGTTTACAGCATGGTTCCCAGAGCTGACACCTACAACGATCGTGACGCGAAAAGCAGAGAAAATTAAAGAATTTCGTGAAAAACATGGTGATGTCATCCTGAAACCGCTTGATGGTATGGGTGGCGCGTCCATCTTCCGTGTAAAAGAAAACGATCCAAACGTCTCTGTAATCATCGAGACATTGACTAACCACGGTCAAAACTACGCAATGGCACAAACCTTCGTGCCAGACATCAGCAACGGTGACAAACGTATCCTAGTGGTAGATGGCGAACCTATGCCTTACTGTCTAGCACGCATTCCTGCTAAAGGCGAAACGCGCGGCAACCTAGCCGCTGGTGGTACTGGTGAAGCTCGTCCGCTAAGCGAAACCGACCTCAAAATTGCGCAAACCGTTGCCCCGACACTGAAAGAAAAAGGCCTTATCTTTGTTGGCCTTGACGTAATTGGCGACAAGCTAACAGAAATCAACGTCACCAGCCCAACCTGTATTCGCGAAATTGAAGCAGCTTTTGATATCTCAATCACAGGCAAGCTGATGGATGCGATTGAGCGTCGAGTAAAAGGCGAATAACTCAAACTGTATTACAGTTAATAGAGAGCGTAGTACATTAACTTAAGCAAACTCATGCACATACCTAGATGTAAATTGTATGATGTTTGCTTAAGGGCATTTACGAGAGTTAAGGGTCAGTATGAGTATGAATCTCACAAATCACTTTTTGGTTGCCATGCCTGGGATGAAAGATCCGTACTTTCAAAACAGCGTGATCTACGTTTGTGAGCACAACGAAGACGGCGCTATGGGGCTGATGATCAATGCTCCTGTTGATATCACCGTCGGCAACATGCTCAAGCAGGTGGAAGTTCAGCCAGTACACCCGCGCCTATTTGAAGCCAGTCTAGATAGACCAGTCTACAATGGCGGCCCAATCTCGGAAGATCGTGGTTTTATTTTGCATAAACCCAAAGATTACTACGAGTCCAGCGTCCAAATGACCGATGACCTCGCGGTAACCACTTCGCGTGATATTCTGTCGGTGTTAGGAACAGAAGCAGAACCAAGTGATTACTTAGTGGCACTTGGCTACTCCGGTTGGAGTGCAGGCCAATTAGAAAGTGAGCTGGTCGAAAACTCTTGGCTCACCATTGAAGCGACGCCTGAAATTATCTTTAATACACCAATCAACGAGCGTTGGAAGAAAGCGGTCGAAAAGCTGGGCATCGACCCAAGTCACCTTTCAGCAGACTCTGGACATGCTTAGTCCAAATATACAGTTACATTAGATAGAGACACCTTATGTCACGCACAATTATGGCTTTTGACTTTGGAACCAAAAGCATTGGTAGCGCTATTGGCCAAGAAATTACTGGTACAGCTTCCCCATTAAAAGCCTTTAAAGCCAATGACGGTATTCCAAACTGGGACGATATCGAAAAGCAAATCAAAGAGTGGCAACCAGATTTGCTAGTGGTCGGTTTACCGACCGATCTGCATGGTAAAGACCTTGAGACCATAACCCCTCGTGCACGAAAATTTGCTAAGCGTCTGCAAGGCCGATACGGATTGCCAGTTGAACTGCATGATGAGCGTTTATCTACTGCAGAAGCTCGTGCGGAGTTGTTCAGCATGGGCGGCTACAAAGCCCTATCGAAAGGTAATGTTGACTGCCAGTCAGCGGTGGTGATTCTAGAAAGCTGGTTTGAAGCCCTTTGGGGTGAGTAAACACTTCAAGCACAATGAAAAAAGGTTGGCTTCTGCCAACCTTTTTTGTTTCTGGATTGGATTAATCCATATCGATCTTAACGTTTGCCAAACTGCCCGTAGAGAATGCTTCACCACGCTGCGTTTTCAACATCAAGCGCAGATCATTTGCCGAGTCGGCACTATGTAGTGCATCCTCTTCGCTGATCTTACCTTGCATCACTAACTTATAGAGAGATTGATCGAACGTCAGCATACCAAACTCATTTGAGCGAGCCATGGTTGACTTCAACTCATGTAAATCTCCGCGACGAATCAAATCCGACACACGTGGGCTATTTAGCAAGATCTCAAATACACCATGACGTCCCTGCCCATTTTTATCTCGGATCAACTGCTGACCAACCACGCCTTTTAGGTTCATCGACAAATCGAACAAGAATTGTTCTTTTTGATCTTTCGGTACCAAGTGAAGAATGCGCTCTAAAGCTTGGTTGGCATTATTGGCGTGCAACGTTGCCATACACAGGTGACCCGTTTCGGCGAAGGTCATCGCGTATTCCATTGTTTCACGGCTACGGATCTCACCAATCAAAATCATATCTGGTGCTTGGCGCAGCGAGTTTTTAAGCGCAACTTCATAGCTTTCCGTATCTAACCCAACTTCGCGTTGAGTCACGATACAGCGCTTGTGTTCATGCACGAATTCGATCGGATCTTCGACCGTCAAAATGTGCCCGGTTTTATTGCTGTTTCGATAGCCTGTCATCGCCGCCATGGTGGTCGATTTACCCGATCCAGTAGCACCGACCACCAGCACCAAACCACGCTTAGCTATCGCCAAATCTTGCAACACTAACGGTAACTTTAACTGCTCAAAAGTAGGAATATTAGTTTCAATACGACGAATCACTGCGCCTGGTAACTCGCGTTGAAAAAAGGCACTCACACGGAAGCGACCACAATCTCTCACAATGGCAAAATTCGACTCGCGACTTTTACGAAATTCCTGACGCCGATCTGGTTCCATAGCGCTATCGAGTAATGCAGCCACATCACTCTCGGTGAGTTTTTCCCCTTGCGGACGCAATTCGCCATCCACACGAAATAGAATTGGCGCTCCAACCGTGATGTAAAGATCCGACGCTTTCAGCGCCAGCATGCCTTCGAGAAATTTATCTAGATCCATCTTCCGTATTCACCATTATCTGTATGAACGTTACGAGAATTGCTGCACTTCTAATCCGATCTTACTATCGACCTCTTCACGAGCAACCATGCCTTGCGCCATTAACTGACGAGCATTTTGCTCCATGGTTTGCATGCCGTGAGCCGCACCTGTTTGAATGATCGAATACATCTGCGCGACTTTGTCTTCGCGGATCAAGTTACGAATCGCAGGCGTTGCCATCATAATTTCATGGCATGCAATACGTCCACCACCATTACGCTTCAGAAGCTTTTGCGCGATAACCGAACGAAGAGACTCAGATAGCATCGAGCGGACCATATCTTTATCACTACCAGGAAATACATCGATAATACGGTCAATGGTTTTTGCCGCCGAGCTGGTGTGCAACGTCCCGAAAACTAAGTGACCCGTTTCTGCCGCCGTTAAGGCAAGGCTGATGGTTTCTTTGTCACGCATCTCACCAACCAGAATAACGTCTGGGTCTTCGCGCAATGCACTACGCAAAGCATTTTGGAAACTATGGGTGTCACGGTGAACTTCACGCTGGTTGATCAAACATTTATTGTTGTTGTGAACAAATTCAATCGGATCTTCAATTGTGAGTACGTGCTTGTTGTGATTACGGTTAATGTAGTCAACAATGGCTGCTAAGGTCGTCGATTTACCTGAACCTGTTGGGCCAGTGACCAGAACTAAGCCTTTTTCAGCGTTCGCAATTTTTTTGAAGATCTCTGGCGCTTCTAGCTCTTCCAGAGTTGGAATGCTACTTGGAATGGTACGGAATACTGCCGCACAACCGCGAGATTGGTTGAAGGCGTTGACACGGAAACGGCCAACGTTATGCAACTCAAAAGAGAAATCGACTTCGAGTTTTTCTTCGAACTCACTGCGTTGGGCATCGTTCATGATTTCGAAAACCAAACGATGCACTTCTTGGTGTGTAAACGCTGGAATGCCTAGTTTTCTCACATCCCCATCAATACGAACCATTGGTGGGACACCTGCAGAAAGATGTAGATCCGAGGCATTATGTTTTACACTAAAATCCAGTAACTCAGTGATATCCATTTAAAATCCTTAAGTCTAAAGTACAGCTATGAGTAGTATTCAACAAAATATTGAACATATCACCTCTCAAATTCGATATGACGAGCAAAAATGTGGTCGAACTCCAGAGTCAGTGCAACTTCTAGCGGTAAGCAAAACTAAACCTGTCGAGGCAATTCTCGAAGCCTACCAAGCGGGACAAACCGCCTTTGGTGAAAACTACGTTCAAGAGGGCGTCAGTAAAGTTCAGCACTTTGCCGAGCATTATCCAGATAATCGAATCGAATGGCACTTCATTGGCCCGATTCAATCCAATAAATCGCGACTTGTTGCTGAACATTTCGATTGGGTTCACACCATCGATCGAACCAAGATTGCTCAACGCCTGAATGATCAGCGGCCAAGCGAACTTAAACCGCTACAAGTTCTGATTCAGGTTAACACCAGTGGTGAGGCATCTAAGTCTGGTGTCACTGAAGCGGAAGTATTCGAGCTGGCGGAGTTGATTTCTCGCCTACCCAACCTCACTTTAAGAGGGTTGATGTCGATTCCTGCCAACGTGTCTGACTACGAATCACAACTCCGTGAATTTCAGAAGTTGGCTACGTTGAAGCAAACACTCGAAGCACAGTTCCCAGAAATCGATACATTATCAATGGGAATGAGTGGTGATATGACCGCTGCAATCGAAGCTGGTAGTACAATGGTTCGTATTGGAACCGCTATTTTCGGCGCACGAGACTACAGCTAAATCAACAAAACGCTCACTCGCGACATAAGTTATGTCGCCAATCGTTAGAGCGTAAATGCGCAATCATCTTACTCGCCAATAGGAGCAGTAAGTAACAGCGGCGCCATTATACACCTGAGCGCACAACAAATTCTAAATATCATGATGGAAATCAGACAAATGGAACATAAAAAAATCGCCTTCATTGGTGCTGGCAACATGGTGAGAGCCATTGTTTCCGGCTTGGTTGCTAACGGATACCCAGCGCAAAACATTACCGCGACGGCTCCTTCAGAGGCTCGCCGCCTTCTGCTAGAACAAGATTTTGGCATCCGTACCACCAGCGATAACATCCAAGCTGCGACCGAGGCGGATGTGGTGGTATTGTCTGTAAAACCGCAAATGATGGCTGATGTCTGTAAACCACTGCAATCGATCGATTTCACTAATAAACTGGTGATTTCTATTGCCGCAGGCATCAACTGTTCACGATTGGATGATATGCTAGCCACCAAATTGAACTTGGTTCGTGTTATGCCAAATACGCCATCACAACTTGGGTTGGGTATGAGTGGTTTATTCGCACCAACTCATGTAACCGAGCACGACAAAGCTTTTGCCGCAGAGTTAATGGAATCGGTCGGTAAAGTATGCTGGGTTGAGCAAGAGTCTGGCATCAATAATGTGATTGCCGCAGCGGGCAGTGCTCCAGCATACTTCTTCCTGTTTATGGAAGCGATGCAAGCAGAAGCGATTGAGCAAGGCTTTGATAAAGAGACCGCTCGACTATTGGTTCAGCAAGCGGCACTGGGCGCGGCCAGTATGGTGGTTAGCAACCCAGAAACTGAGCTATCAACCCTGCGTGAGAACGTAACATCGAAAGGTGGGACAACGGCAGAAGCACTGCGTACATTCAACGAACATCAACTTTCAGATATTGTCGCTAAAGCCATGCAAGCTGCTGTGGCTCGCGCGGAAGAAATGGAAAAACTGTTTTAATTATTTGGATGAACTCCGTTTAGTATCATCCATCACTTGTTAAGGGTACCTTATGAATTCAATGAGTTTTCTCATCTCAACCCTATTTGACCTGTACATCATGGTCGTAATTTTGCGAATTTGGTTGCAAGCTGCGCGCGCAGACTTCTACAACCCATTCTCGCAATTCATAGTAAAAGCGACTCAGCCGGTCATTGGTCCACTGCGCCGCGTTATCCCTTCCGTGGGGAATATTGACCTAGCAACCGTGTTGTTTGCCTACGTGTTGTGTGTGCTTAAATTTGTCGTGCTTATCCTAATAGCTTCGAACGGTTCCGTCTCTTTCAGCGCTGACTTCTTATTCTTGGGCTTATTATCATTAATCAAAGCCGCAGGTGGCCTATTGTTCTGGGTACTATTGATCCGTGCAATTTTGAGCTGGGTAAGCCAAGGCCGCAGCCCTATCGAGTACGTATTCCATCAACTGACCGAGCCAATGTGCGCTCCAATCCGTCGTATTCTTCCGGCTATTGGTGGTCTTGATTTAAGCGTACTGGTGTTATTTATCGGCTTGCAGTTCGCGAACTTCTTAATGGGCGATATCATTGGTCCAATTTGGTTCCAGCTATAATGTCAGCTGCAGTTTGGCAAGATGGTGAGGACATCATCCTGAAGCTCTATATTCAACCTAAAGCTAGCCGCGATAAAATCGTTGGCTTGCATGGTGAAGAGCTAAAAATCGCCATTACTGCTCCACCTGTCGATGGCAAAGCTAATGCACACCTAACTAAGTTCTTAGCCAAGCAGTTTAAAATCGCTAAGGGCTTAGTTCACATAGAAAAAGGTGAATTAGGACGGCACAAACAAATTCGGATAGAATCGCCTACCCAGATACCGACAGAAATTAAAGCCATCTTATGATGGCTTTTTATTTACGATTTTGTACCACACTTACTAATACCAACGACTGAGTACGCATTTTTTACCCCCCTGACCAAGGTAAAATTGCAGCTATGGTTGTTTTATAACAAGTGCTTTGAGGAAGTAACAATGAGCAAATGGATTACCGCATTACTGATTAGCCTGTTGTCGTTACCAAGCTTCGCCGATCAGTTTAAAAATATGAAAGATATCGAAGTACACTATGTCGCGTTTAACTCAACATTCCTAACACCCAAAGTCGCACGTAGCTACGATATCAAACGTAATGGATACCTCGCTGTGGTTAATATTAGCGTGTTAGATAGAGCTTCATTGGGTAAGCCAGCATTAGAAGCAAAAATTGCTGGACGCGCGAAGAACCTTATCGGTCAAACTCAGACCTTGACCTTTCGTGAAGTCAAAGAAGGCAATGCGATATACTATTTAGCCGAACTGCCAATTACCCACGAAGAAACTTTTACTTTCGATATTGACGTAAAAGCTGGAAACAAAGGCTCAGGTAAGCTTAAATTCACCCAGAAGTTTTATGTTGAAGAGTAATTGGGTTGTGATGTTCCAAAAGCTTTTGGATCTAAGCAGGCTAAAAACCACTTATTAGTTAAAGAATATCTAGAGGAGAACGATTTGTTCTCCTCTATCACTATTAAAAGAGATTCCCATGAAAAAAATTGTGCTAGCAACTGGTAACCAAGGCAAAGTTCGTGAAATGGCAGATTTATTGTCTGACTTCGGCTTTGAAGTATTAGCGCAAAGTGAATTCAATGTATCGGAAGTAGCTGAAACGGGTACAACTTTCATTGAAAACGCAATCATTAAAGCTCGCCATGCCGCACAAGAAACAGGGCTTCCTGCCATTGCAGACGACTCTGGATTAGAAGTCGATTTCTTAAAAGGCGCTCCGGGCATTTACTCTGCACGTTACGCAGGCGAGAGCGCATCTGATCAAGAGAATCTAGAAAAATTGCTAGCGGCAATGGAAGGCGTACCAGAAGCAGAGCGTACAGCACGTTTCCACTGTGTATTAGTCCTCATGCGTCACGAGAACGACCCAACGCCTATCGTCTGTCACGGTAAATGGGAAGGCCGAATTCTAACTGAAGCACACGGTGAAAATGGCTTTGGCTACGACCCAATCTTCTTTGTTCCTGAAGACAACTGTGCGTCAGCCGAACTTGAACCTGCACGTAAGAAACAACTGTCTCACCGCGGTAAAGCGCTCAAGTCGTTGTTTGCTCAACTGTCTGAGCAAGTGTCTCAGTAATCACGAGCGAATTAGACCATGTTAACGCCCCCAGCACTCAGCTTGTATGTACACATCCCGTGGTGTGTGCAAAAGTGCCCGTATTGCGACTTTAACTCTCACGCGCTCAAAACCGAGATTCCAGAAGAAGAGTACATCAGTGCCCTTTTAGAAGATTTGGATACCGACATTGAGAAATACCGACTTAACGAAGCGCCACGTCCACTGAATTCAATCTTCATTGGTGGTGGTACGCCGAGTTTGATTTCGGCAGAAGGCATCGAGCGTCTACTTAAGGGCATTGAAGCGCGTATCCCGTTCAAGCCTGAAATCGAAATAACCATGGAAGCGAATCCAGGCACCATCGAAGCAGAGCGTTTTGTTGGCTACCGCAAAGCTGGTGTAACGCGTATCTCTATCGGCGTACAAAGCTTTGAGCAGCAGAAGCTTGAGCGTTTGGGGCGCATTCACGGCCAAGACGAAGCCGTCAATGCTGCTAAGCTGGCGCACCAAATCGGTTTGAACAGCTTTAACCTCGATCTCATGCACGGCTTACCTGATCAAAGCATCGAACAAGCCTTGGCAGATTTGGACAAAGCGATTGAGTTGGCACCGCCGCACTTGTCTTGGTATCAGCTGACCATCGAACCAAACACCATGTTCTACTACAAGCCACCAACGCTACCTGACGATGATGACTTGTGGGATATTTTCGAGCTCGGACACCAAAAACTTGCAGCCGCGGGTTATGTGCAATATGAAATCTCCGGTTACAGTAAGCCGGGCTATCAGTGTCAGCACAACCTCAACTACTGGCGCTTTGGTGATTACCTTGGTATCGGTTGTGGCTCTCATGGCAAACTCAGTTTTACCGACGGACGTATTATTCGAACGACAAAGGTAAAACACCCGCGAGGCTATTTAGCGGCTTATCAAAATATGGTCAAACCTTATCTGCATACGGAACATGTCGTCGCGGATGAAGATCGTCCATTCGAGTTCTTTATGAACCGATTCCGCTTAATTGAAGCCTGTCCGAAGCAAGATTACGTGGACACCACGGGCTTACCGATTAGTACGATTCAAGAAACCATCAACTGGGCGATAGAAATGGGCTACCTGAGTGAAACGCCTACCCACTGGCAAATTACTGAAAAAGGGAAGCTCTTCCTTAATGATTTGCTCGAAGCCTTTATGGCCGAAGAAAGCGAAGAGTAACGCAACCCCAAAACAAAAAAAGCCTCTCAATTGAGAGGCTTTTTATTTAGAAACAGTACCACCCTAAATAAGGTTGACACATTTCCAATATTAGAAAATTGAACGGCCAATTCGCTCTGAGAGCAGCTCAAGCGCCTTAGTACCAGCAAGCGAGTTACCTGAAGGATCAAGCTCTGGAGACCATACTGAAATGGTCATTTCACCAGGTACTACCGCAATAATGCCACCACCAACACCAGACTTACCAGGCATACCAACGCGATAAGCAAACTCGCCCGCGCCATCATACAAGCCACACGTTGCTAACAGTGCATTAAGTTGTTTGGTTTGCACAGGAGAAACTACAGGCTTACCCGTTTGTACCGATGTGCCCTTGTTTGCTAAATAGCTAAACGTTTTAGCCAAATCGACGCAACTCATCTTCAGCGCACAAGCGTGGAAGTAGTTTTGTAGTACTGGAATCACCTCATTTTCGAAGTTGCCAAACGAACGCATGAGATATGCAATCGCCGCATTACGATCACCATGCATCATTTCGGATGCCGCAACGACTTTGTCATACACAATATGGGTATCACCAGAAAGCTGACGCACAAATTCCAACAGGCGCTGACGAGGTGCAGATAAGCGAGTTTGTAACAAATCTGCCACTACTATCGCTCCAGCATTTATAAATGGATTACGAGGAATACCTTGCTCCATTTCTAGCTGGATTAGCGAATTAAATGCCTGCCCCGAAGGCTCTTTTCCCACTCGAGACCAAATTTCTTCTTGCTTGTACAAGCACATCGCTAACGTCAAGCTCAATGCTTTTGAAATAGATTGGATAGAGAAAGGTTCATCGGCATCACCCGCCTTAATAACCTCACCTTCGTTGGTGTATACCGCAATACCTAACTTGTTGCTGGGTACTTTTGCCAGAGCAGGAATGTAATCAGCCACTTTACCTTGGCCGATTAAAGGGCGTACTTCCGCCAAAATATCTGTCAAAATTTCCACTGTCGGTTTCATTCTCTACCTTCTATTTACAAGAGAACTCGTTGAGCTCAGAGGTAAAAAAAGCCAACGTGTCGTTGGCTTTTCCATAGGGTTCGTTCGACTCAAGTCGATTATGGTTTTACTGCCACAATAATATTGCGGTTGATAGATTGATCAACACGGTGAAGATAACCGATGTAAGGCTCTTCTGAAAGTACCTTCCAACCTTGCTCTTCAAATAATGCCGCGACATCTTTCCATTTCAATGTGAATTCATTGAAAGACAACACCACTGAACCTTGCTTTTTCAATACCACTTTCCATGCAGGCAGAGCCTCTTTTAAAAGCTCTAGTGGGCTGCGGTTCAGTTTGCTGTCCTTGGCATTTTTGCTGCCGTGCTGCACGCCATAAGGCAGATCAGACACCATCACATCAACTGAGTTCTTTTTCACGACTTGATCAGCGATACGAGTATCAGCCGAATACAGCTTCATAAACTGAAGATTGCCTTGGTTGTAATCTTCTTTATTTGCTGCAGCTTCAACCACGAAACCATCCGCCACTTTCTTGCCACCCGCAGTGCGCTTTTCTTTGCTCACTTTGTGCTTAAAGCGGCCATTCTTCATGAACTTAACAATAAAGGTCTGGATCTCTTGCACCCACTTGGCGTTGATCTCAACCCCTACCACGTTCAAACCGTGGATCAAGCCTTCAAATAAGGTTGTACCTTTACCACACATTGGATCCATTAAGGTCAGTTGTTCACTTCCCGTATTGGACGCACTAATGCCGATATTCACCATCAAACGGGTAAACTGCTCGTTTGTTTTCCCGGTGTAGCGCAAAATCTGGCTCATACTTTCCGGGAAAGTGTTAAATACGGGCGCTTGAACTGGTCGAAGTAAACCATCTTCGCGCACTTCAAATAGCGCATAGTAAATCGAAGAGGCTGCGATTCTTCGCGCCTGCTCATCGGTTAGCGCTTCCTGACAAGAAAACACCAACGCAGCAGGTAAGCCAACGTCTTTACTACCAATTTCTGTCACATCCACGCCTTGTGAAGCTAAAATTGCTTTTAGCTCAGAACAGGCAATGGTCATTGCGCTATCAAAGTAAATTCGGTTATGACCCGGATTCGCTAATATCGCGTAATGGTACATCCCATGAACTCCTCTGGTTACGCAATACGCTTATATTTGATATCCCAAACACCGTGACCAAGACGGTGACCACGAGCTTCAAACTTCGTTAGCGGGCGATCGTCTGGACGAGGAACGAAATCACCATCTTTAGCAATGTTTTCGAAACCTGGCGCTTGGTTCATCACTTCAATCATGTGCTCTGCGTAGTTTTCCCAGTCGGTCGCCATGTGGAAAATACCTTCATTAGGGATAAGCTTCTCACGCACCATTTCCGCAAAACCTAATTGAACAATACGACGCTTGTGGTGACGCTTCTTATGCCAAGGGTCTGGGAAGAACAATTGCAGTGTCGATAAGCTGCCATTTGGGATCATGTGTTCGAATACTTCTACCGCATCGTGACACATTACACGCAGGTTAGTAATTCCCGCTTCGCGAGCATCGGCAAGACAAGCACCAACGCCTGGGCTATGAACTTCGATACCGATGAAGTTTTTCTCTGGCGCGTTCTTTGCCATTTCAACCAATGAAGCACCCATACCAAAACCGATCTCAAGCACTACTGGGTTATCGTTGCCAAACACTTCTTTCCAATCGAGAAGTTCAGCTTTGAAGTCAATACCCATCGTAGGCCAGCATTCATTCATCGCGCTCTCTTGACCTTTAGTCAAACGCCCTTCACGGCGTACAAAGCTGCGGATTTTGCGGATCAGCTTTCCGTCTTCGTTGTATTCGTTAGTGGTTACTTCACTCATTGATTTTGCCTGCACATTGATTAATCAAAGCGGGGATTATCCAAAGAATTTACTTAGGTGCAAGTATTTGTTGAGCTCTTGGTCTATGGCAACCCAAAAGCAACGACATACCTCTTTATATCCCTACTGTTTATCCGTTGTACTTCTTGTCCATTATGTGGTGCAATTTTGCACCTAACCAATAATAGAATACAGAGCAAGTCGTGACACCTTTCGCCAGTGCCATCCTAGAATGGTATGACGCATATGGAAGAAAAGATCTTCCGTGGCAACAAAATAAGACCGCATACAGTGTCTGGTTGTCTGAAATTATGCTTCAGCAAACTCAGGTCACTACGGTTATTCCGTATTACCAACGTTTCTTGGAGCGCTTTCCAACCGTGATCGATCTTGCCAATGCTGAGCAAGATGAAGTCCTACACCTTTGGACTGGCTTAGGGTATTACGCCCGAGCCCGTAACCTTCACAAAGCAGCACAAGAGGTCGCCTCTACATACAATGGTGAGTTTCCTCTTGATATAGAGAAAATGAACGCCCTACCGGGGATTGGTCGCTCTACCGCTGCCGCCATTTTATCGTCTGTGTATAAACAACCACACGCGATTCTTGATGGTAACGTGAAGCGCACCCTATCCCGCTGTTTCGCAGTCGAAGGATGGCCAGGACAAAAAAAGGTTGAAAACCAGCTGTGGGAAATTGCCGAAACGCATACCCCACAAACGGATGTAGATAAGTATAACCAGGCAATGATGGACATGGGCGCAATGGTCTGCACTCGCAGCAAACCCAAATGTAGCCTCTGCCCTGTTGCTGACCTGTGTGTGGCAAAACAACAAGGTAATGTGCTCGACTACCCGGGCAAAAAACCGAAGAAAGATAAACCAATCAAGCAAACTCGTTTCGTGATGCTTCACCACAACACCGAAAATGGTCATGAGGTGTGGTTGGAGCAAAGACCACAAACAGGCATTTGGGGTGGCTTATTCTGCTTCCCACAAACCGAACATGTGGATGCAGAAAGCGACATTGAATTGCTACTGGATCAACGCGGCATTCAAGCCAGCAATATCAAACAGAAGCAAACACTGATTACCTTTCGTCATACATTCAGCCATTACCACCTAGATATCACGCCAATTTTGATTGATTTATCAAAGCAACCGGACGTGATAATGGAAGGCAACAAAGGTCTTTGGTATAACTTATCTAAACCTGAAGAAGTCGGTTTAGCCGCGCCAGTAAAACTATTGCTGGAAACGCTACCCCACGAACTTCGTTAATTGAATACAAGGAGTCATTATGAGCCGCACTGTATTTTGTGCTCGACTAAAGAAAGAAGGCGAAGGTCTAGACTTTCAACTTTACCCTGGTGAACTAGGTAAACGCATTTTCGACAACATCTCGAAAGAAGCGTGGGCTCAGTGGCAACACAAACAAACCATGTTGATCAACGAGAAGAAACTCAACATGATGGATCCAGAACACCGCAAACTGATCGAAACAGAAATGGTAAATTTCCTCTTTGAAGGAAAAGACGTTCATATCGAAGGTTACACACCGCCGAGCGAATAAAGTCGCTTGAGTTAAACAATGACATCACAACCATTTGTGGTGTCATTTTTCTATTACCTTCAATAACTCTGATACTTATGAAAAAAATTGTCTTTATTGCTGCCGCACTTTTAATGGCAGGCTGTAGCCGTGAATTCGTCGAAAAGATTTATGACGTCAACTACGAGCCAACAAACCGTTTTGCCAATAACTTAGCTGAGCTACCAGGACAATTTGAAAAAGATACTGCGGCGCTAGATGCCTTAATCAATAGCTTTTCAGGCAATATTCAAAAGCGCTGGGGTAAAAAAGAAATCAAGTACGCTGGCAAGAGTAATTACGTTAAGTACATCGATAACTACCTTAGCCGCGCCGAGGTCGACTTTCGCAAAGGCGTGATCACGATAGAGACCGTATCACCGACAGAGCCCCAAAAACACCTAAAAGACGCGATTGTCACCACCTTATTAACACCAGACGATCCCGCTCACGTCGACTTATTCTCCTCTAAAGGTATCACGTTAGAGGGGCAACCATTCCTGTATAAACAAGTTGTCGACCAAGACAATAAGCCAATTCAATGGTCTTGGCGGGCAAACCGATTTGCGGAATACCTCATCGCAAATAAAATAAAAACCAAAAATGTAGATTTCAAGAAAGCGTATTACGTCGAAATTCCCATGGTTGAAGACCACTTTTCAACTCGCAGCTACCAATACGCCGATATCGTGCGTCGAGCTTCCAAGAAATACGACATTCCAGAAGACTTGATATACGCCATTATTAAAACCGAGAGCAGTTTCAACCCATACGCGGTAAGTTGGGCAAATGCATATGGCCTAATGCAAGTTGTACCTAAAACAGCGGGACGAGATGTGTTCAAACTCGTGAAAAAGCGCTCGGGCCAACCAAGCCCTGAATATTTGTTTAATCCAGAAAACAACATAGATACTGGTACTGCGTATTTCTATATCTTAAAAAATCGTTATTTAAGAGAAGTCCGCCACCCTACCTCTCTCGAGTACAGCATGATTTCAGCTTACAATGGCGGTACTGGAGGAGTTTTAAACACATTTCATCGCAGTGATCGCAAACGCGCAATGCAAGATCTTAATTCATTGCAACCCAACCAAGTTTATTGGGCGTTAACCAAGAAACACCCGAACGCAGAAGCGCGTCGCTACCTAGAAAAAGTTACAAATTTCAAAAAGGAATTTAACTCGAAGCAAACTTTGTAGTGACAGTTGAATAAAAAGCGTTCGAACAACCACTTTTTTGAAATTATTTAAAAAAAGTGGTTGACGCAACGCGGGAAAATCCGTTTAATAGCGCTCCGTTGCCCGGATAGCTCAGTCGGTAGAGCAGAGGATTGAAAATCCTCGTGTCGGTGGTTCGATTCCGCCTCCGGGCACCACAATTTGATTTGTTGGTGTCTTAACGAAATGTTATAACACGGACAAAAGCACAAAGAATAAAGTGTGCCGACTTAGCTCAGTAGGTAGAGCAACTGACTTGTAATCAGTAGGTCACCAGTTCGATTCCGGTAGTCGGC